>NZ_JACJEX010000001.1:188499-1158427 GCF_014164245.1 Pseudoalteromonas sp. SG43-8
CTAAAAATTCAGTTGTCCTAGTGACACATTTATGTGTCCCCATCGTCTAGAGGCCTAGGACACCGCCCTTTCACGGCGGTAACAGGGGTTCGAATCCCCTTGGGGACGCCACTTACTTATTTTAAGTATTGTGTAAAGCAGTGTGACACCGCACTCTCTATGCACGACGTTATCAAGAGTACCAATCTCTTAGATATGTCATTTACTACTTAGATAGGAAAGTGCAGTGTTATTAGAATAAAACCACAAATTAATACCCTCATTTTATACTTCATTTTTATATCAATCTATTTACACTTTGTTACAAAACCAAACCCATAATCGCTCCATATTCCTTGTTGTACTTTTAATTAGTCTTTAAACTCATTGAGTTAATTTAAATATGGACTAAAAAATGAAACTCACAAAAATTGCACTTGCTGTTTTACTTGCATCAGGGTTGGCTGCATGTAATAGCTCAACTCAAGCTGTTGATAAAAATATTGTTACAGAAACATCAATTCCTGGCGTTACACTTATTGAATCAGTGAAATCTAATGCAGGTGAAATCAACATACCGTATAAAAAATATAAACTAGATAACGGTTTAACTGTAATTGTGCATGAGGATCATTCAGATCCCTTAGTACACGTTGATGTAACATACCACGTTGGTTCTGCTCGCGAAGAGTTGGGTAAGTCAGGCTTTGCTCACTTTTTTGAGCATATGATGTTTCAAGGTTCAGAAAATGTTGCTGATGAGGAACATTTTAAAATAATATCTGAAGCAGGCGGTACTTTAAATGGTACAACTAACTCAGATAGAACAAACTATTTTGAAACAGTACCAGTAAATCAATTAGAAAAAATGTTGTGGCTAGAAGCTGATCGAATGGGCTTTTTACTCGATGCTGTAACCCAAGAAAAATTTGAAGTACAACGCGAAACAGTAAAAAACGAGCGCGGCCAACGTGTTGATAATCGCCCTTATGGTCGTTTAGGTGAACGTGTTGCTCAAGCGATGTATCCAGACGGCCATCCATATTCATGGCCTGTAATTGGTTTTATGGACGATTTAAATCGCGTAAATGTAAATGATTTAAAAGCATTCTTTTTAAAATGGTACGGACCAAATAATGCAACGCTTACCATTGGTGGTGACATCAGCGCTAATGAAATACTGCCATTAGTTACTAAATACTTTGCACCAATCCCAAAAGGTCCTGAAATACCTAAAGTTGAAAAAACAGCGGTAACACTAAATGCCGATAGATATATTTCAATGGAAGATAAGGTTCACTTACCTTTATTAAGTATGAGTTTCCCAACGACTTACGCTCGCTCTGAAGATGAAGCACCTCTTGATATACTTGCTGAAATATTAGGTGGAGGTAATAATTCACTACTATACAAAAACCTAGTTAAAACTCAACTTGCTGTTCAAGCAAGTGCAAATCATCCATGCCAAGAGTTAGCGTGTTCAATTAGTCTTTATGCTTTACCAAATCCTACAGCAGGGAAAACGTTAGCTGATATGGAAAAAATCATTCGTGATTCATTTGTTGAATTTGAAGAGCGTGGCGTTACACAAGATGATTTAGATAAAGTAAAAGCTAAAATAGAGTCGGGTGCAATTTTTGGTCTGCAAAGCGTATCAGGAAAAGTCTCTCAACTAGCCGCATCTGAAACGTTTACAGGTAACCCAAACTCAGCTAAAGATGAGATTTCACGTTATAACAAAGTTACAAAAGCTGATGTTATGCGTGTTTTTAATCAATATATCAAAGGTAAATCTGCCGTTATTATGAGTGTTGTGCCAGAAGGTCAAACTCAACTTATAGCTGCCCCAGACAACTTTACGCCTAAAGCGCATGATTTTGGAGGTCCATCTACAACTTCAGCTGATGATTTAGTGGCACGAAGAGCTGTTGATACATTTGATCGAAGTGTTCACCCTGTAGCCGGCGCAAATCCTGCTGTTGATGTTCCTTCTCTTTGGCAAACTAAGACCGAAAACGGTATTAAAATATTAGGTACGCAAAGTACAGAAACGCCAACCACCGCTATTTTCATTAAAGTTCCGGGTGGCTTGTATAATGAGCAAGCTAGTAAAGTGGGTTTATCGTCAATGACTGCATCGTTAATGAGCGAGTCAACGCAAAACTACACTACAGAGCAAATGAGTAACGCGCTTGAAAAACTGGGTAGCCAGGTAAGTATCTACTCAGATAAAACACATACAAATGTGTATGTTTCTAGCTTAACCAAAAATGTAGATGCAACGCTAAAGCTTGTTGAAGAGAAATTATTTAAACCAGCATTTAATGCCGATGACTTTGAGCGTAATAAAAAGCAAATCATTCAAAATATTCAACATTCAATGAAGGATGCAGGGTATTTAGCATCTAATACATACAGCAAATTACTATATGGCGACAATATAGCTGCACTTCCAAGTACTGGAACGCTTAATAGTATTGAGGCTATTACATTAGATGACGTTAAAGCTTTTTATAACGCAAACTTTAAACCACAGGGCGCGCAAGTCATTATTGTTTCTGATTTAAAAGAGTCAAAAATTGAGCCAAAGGTTAAAGCTACACTTGCAAACTGGCAAGGTAAATCGAGCCCAGTAGCGGTTGATTTCAGTGAACCTAAAGTAGAAACTAATGTCATTTATCTTGTAGATAAACCAGGTGCCCCTCAATCAGAAATTCGTATTGGTAAACGCGATATGGTTGAAGACATTACTGGTGAGTTTTTTAAAGCCAACTTAATGAACTTTGCATTTGGTGGCACGTTTAACAGCCGTATCAATCTAAATTTACGAGAAGATAAAGGCTACACTTACGGTGCTCGCTCTCGTTTTTGGGGTGATAAAACATCAGGCGGCTTTACAGCTTCTGCAGCGGTGAGAGCCGACTCTACTGCAGCATCTATTACAGAGTTTACTAATGAGCTTAATAACTATGCTCAAAACGGTGTCACTGATGAAGAGCTTATGTTTATGCGTAAAGCTATCAATCAAAAAGATGCGCTTAAATACGAAACGCCTAATGCAAAACTTGGCTTTTTAGCACAAATATTAGAGTTCGATTTAAAACCTAGCTTTGTAAAAGAAAGAAATGAGATTGTTAGCAATATTAGCAAAGAAGAAGTTAACGCCTTAGCTAAAAAACACTTAAACACTAAAGATATGATTTATTTAGTAGTGGGTGATGCTAAAACACTTCGCCCAGAGCTTGAAAAATTAGGTATGAAGGTTGTTGACTACAGTCTTTAACATTTAAATAATTAGAATTACAAAGCAGCTTTTTTAGCTGCTTTTTTTTGCCTGATTTTAGAGTGTTGATCTTTTCGAAAGTAGATTACAAGGAACAACTACAGCGTCTTTTTTTAGATATAAAATATAATTTTGTAGTTTAAACCTTCAAATAACACCCCATTCCTAGCTTTATTATTCAGTACTTATAAAGATTCAATTTGGTAGAATAAATTTAGACATCCAACTTTATTAGGAGGATTTATGGCAAGTGGGTGGGCACGAGACGGTGCAATTCAAGATCAAATTGATGCAAGTGTTAACGACGCCGTACAGTATGCAAGAAGCAATTTAATATCTGGTGCAAGTGCTGAGCTATGTGACGAGTGCGATGAAAAAATCCCACAAGCACGAAGGCTCGCGCTACCAGGAGTTCGCTACTGTGTTGCATGCCAAGCTGCAATAGAAGGTAATGATGCTAGCGCTAAATCGTTTAATAGGCGTGGTAGTAAAGATAGTCAGTTGCGTTAAAAAAAGGTGCTGCAAAGCACCTTTTATTTAATACCAATCGGCATAACCATTTGAACAATATATAAAATTAAACCCCTCCATAGTTATACCAACCAGCATAAATCTTTGATCGATCTAACGAATTAAATTGCACTATAACGTAGTTAAAAATTTTTTATTTAGAACAACTAGATACAAAAATTTTTGCCTAGTTCTAGCGTAATTTTCTTAACGTTAAATAGACCCCATATATAAGCAGATTGGCATTAAGCAAATTGTTATTACTTGAATTGGTTGTTAAGTAATTTAAAATTTACTCATGTCTTCTTTTTTCTGAATTAACTCAATTGCATAGCCATCTGGGTCTTTTACAAAAGCAATTTCAGTAGTACCGCCTTTTACAGGCCCTGGTTCACGGCTTACATTGCCACCAGCAGCTTTAATATCTGCACATGCTTTGTAAATATCATCAAATTCAATAGCAATATGACCATATCCATTACCTAGGTCGTAGCTATCCTCGTCCCAGTTATAAGTTAGCTCTAATACTGTGTTATCTGCTTCGTCGCCATATCCAACAAAGGCAAGAGTGTATCTGTATTCACTGTTATCAGCTCTGCGTAATTCTTTCATACCTAATATTTCAGTATAAAAAGCAATTGATTTATCCAAATCGGCTACACGAAGCATAGTATGTAATAAACGCATTTTTAGTTCCTTTAGTTATTTATTCAAAGTTAAGGGTATTTTTAACTAAGCGCTATTATTAAGCGCGTTTTAGGGGGGTTATATGTATTAGCCATATATGTAGGCATTACATATAAATCACAACCTTAATATGAGAGTGAGCTTAAAACAGTTTGAGTTCGACCTTTATAAATTACCAATTAATTAATCATTTTATTAAATTTTGGATATTTAAATAACCAGTACTCAATTATTGGTCAACCTATTAGTATAAAAAAAGTTACTGATTGTTCAACAAAAGTTAACCTTTGCTTAATTGTGCCATTGCTATGTAACCATCTGTTTTTATAGGTTATTAAATTTATTGTTGTGTAATTTGTAAAAATGTGGCGTTTGTTTGGTTAACTTATTGGTTGACAAAAAAGTCGTATGGTAATACAGTTTTTGCATACCAATTGGTAAGTTGCTTGGTTTGAGTGAATACAATGTATTGGTAATTAATCAGAGTTACGTTTTGCACAGGTTAATTTATAAATAACTCAGGCTTAAAGTTACTCTACAAATTGAAACAAAAGACACAGCGTATTTATAGAGTAAATTTTACTTGTTCTTATAAAAGTATGCGCCACATATTTAGGAGTTATTCATGTCAAAACCAGTCATCGGTTTCATCGGCTTAGGCTTAATGGGCGGCAACATGGCCGAAAATTTACAAAACAAAGGCTATGAGCTAATTGTTATGGACCTTAGCAAAGATGCGGTTGCAGCATGTGTTGCTAGAGGCGCAAAAACAGCAAGCACTGCAAAAGAGCTAGCTGAAGGTTCAGATATTGTTATGTTTTGTCTTACAACGTCTGCCGTTGTAGAAAAAATTGTTTACGCAGAAGACGGTATCCTAGCGGGTATTAAAGAAGGTGCAGTATTAGTTGATTTTGGTACTTCTATCCCATCATCTACTAAAAAAATTGGTGCTGATTTAGCAGCTAAAGGCGCAGGCATGATCGACGCGCCACTAGGTCGTACACCAGCACATGCTAAAGACGGTCTTTTAAACATTATGGCTGCAGGCGATATTGATACATTCAATAAAGTTAAACCAGTACTGGAAGATCAAGGTGAAAACGTTTTCCATCTTGGCGAGCTAGGTGCAGGTCATACAACTAAGCTTATCAACAACTTCATGGGCATGACGACAGTATGTGCTATGTCACAAGCATTTGCAGTGGCAGAGCTTGCTGGTGTTGACCGTCAACAACTTTTTGACATTATGTCGACTGGCCCATCTAACTCACCGTTTATGCAATTTTGTAAAAACTATGCAGTTGATAATGTTAGCGACCTTGGTTTCTCGATTGCTAATGCAAACAAAGATTTAGGCTACTTCCTACAAATGGTAGAAGACCTAGGTACTGAATCAAAAATCGCTGAAGGTTCATCAGCTAACCTACAAGCAGCGTTTGACGCTGGTATGGGTCAAGGTAACGTTCCTGAAATTTTTGATTACTTCAAAAAGTTAGAAAAGTAATACTTCTCGACCTTATTGAGCGCTTTGAGCTTTAACTTAAAGCGCTTTAACACACATGACACCAATTGACTAAAGTCTTTGTGCAATGTCAGCTTTTTTTAATTCTGATGAAGCACTACTTTCAGTCACAACGAAAAAGAGTTAACTATGCGTTTGATTAATACAATAAAGCTTAGTCTAGTTCTCATCGGTTGCATATCCACACAAGTAGCGGCCAAAGATTATTTTATAGAAAATAAACAAGCTTTTAATGATATCGCAGCTAATCTAGTTGCTGGCGACAAAGTAGTACTTAAAAATGGTACTTGGTCTGACTTCGAAATTTTACTTGAAGGCCAAGGTACAAAAAACTCTCCTATTATATTAACCGCTGAAACTAACGGAAAAGTAATTCTATCAGGTCAATCTAACCTAAGACTTGCAGGTAAATACCTTGAAGCTTCTGGTTTAGTATTTAAAGACGGCTACACACCGAGCTCAGCTGTAATAGAATTTCGTAAAAATAAAAATGAATTAGCCTACAATTCACGAGTTACTCAAACAGTAATCGATAATTACAGTAATCCAGACAAACGAGAGTCTGATTATTGGGTTGCCTTATATGGACAACATAACCGCTTTGATCATAGTCATTTAGTTGGCAAACGAAATAAAGGTGTGACAGTTGCTGTTCGTTTAAACACTAAAGCAAGCCAGGAAAACTATCATCGTATAGATAACAACTATTTTGGCTACCGTCCTACTTTTGGTTCTAACGGTGGTGAAACCCTGCGTATTGGCACAAGCCATTACTCACTAACTGATTCGCATACATTGGTTGAAAATAATTACTTTGAACGTACCAATGGTGAAGTCGAAATTGTTTCGGTTAAATCAGGTAAAAACATCCTTCGTAATAACGTATTTTATGAAGCGCGCGGTACATTAACGCTGCGCCATGGTAATGGCAATCTTATAGAAGAAAATATCTTCATTGGTAATGGTGTTGATCACACAGGTGGTATCCGCGTTATCAATAAAGATCAAATTGTAAGAAATAACTACCTACAAGGCCTAACAGGCTATCGTTTTGGCAGTGGTTTTACTGTGATGAACGGCGTACCAAATTCATCTATTAATCGTTATCACCAAGTAGAAAATGCGACGATTGAAAACAACACATTTATAAATGTGCGTCATATTCAACTTGCTGCAGGTAGCGATGCTGAGCGTAGCGCAGCCCCAAAAAATAGCGTAATGAAAAACAACTTAATCATAAACCAAAATGGTGAACAGCCATTTACAACATTCGACGATGTAAGTGGGTTAGTATTAAGTAACAACATTGCAGATACAAAAGTGCTTTCTGAGCTAACGTACGGTGTAAAAAAAGATAAAATCACGCTTGAAAAAGCAAGTAATGGTCTACTTTACCCAACATCTAAAAGTTTAAATGTAGGTGCAAAGCGCGATTTAAAAGTACTTAAAAAAGAAGATACCGGTGTTAGTTGGTATGCAAAAGTACCTGCTTTAGTTGATTTTGATTCTGGTAAGACACATTCTGTTAAAGCTGATGTAAGTGCATTACTAGATGCTATTGATAATGCAGAGTCGGGCGATGTTCTAGAACTAGCGCCTGGCCAGTATGATGTGTCTAAACTGGTTAAAATTGATAAAACGTTGACAATTAAAGCAAAGCAGAGCGCAAAGGCTAAACTTACTTTTCAACGCTCTACCTTGTTTGAAATACATGATGGCGGCAGCTTAAAACTAGTTGGTTTATCAATTTCAGGTGAAAACGCGCCAGATGCAATAGGTAACAGCATTGTTCGTACGCAAAAATGGGGTATGGTTGATAATTACCGCTTTGTAATGATCAACTCAGAGTTAAATGCTTTAGATATTAATCATTCATTCCATTTCTTTATCACTGGTAAAGGTGCAATGGCTGACGAAATTATTGTTACAGGTAATACCTTTAATACAGTAACAGGTGACATTTTACGTCTAAATACTGAAATTGAAGACTTAGGTGTTTATAACGCGGAATACGTTATTGTCAATAATAATACATTTAATGATGTAGAAGGCGGTGTACTTAAGCTTTACCGTGGTGGCACTGATGAAAGCACATTTGGTCCTCATTTTGAAATGACAAATAACACGCTTAATAACGTTGGCCTTGGTAAGCGTAACAAAGAGCAAGCGAGCATTTATGTTCACGGTGTTCAGGTTACTAATATTAAAGATAATAAATTTGTTAAATCTGCTCCTATTGTTGTAGAGCACACAGTAGGCGAGCCTAAAACTGAAATCTCAGGCAATACATTTGATGCAACTAAAGCACCAAATGTTAAAGAGTTAAGAGTTAAAGGCCCACACACGGCAGTATTAAAAAATAACAACATTTTAAATAAGGCAGGGTAAATACTATGTACTTATTAAAATGCCAAACACGTTTTAAAATAGCTGCTGTAGCTGCAATTACATTACTTACATCACTGGGGGCGCATGCAGCGCACCCAAACTTAGTGATTACTACTGATGATGTTAAGCAAATGCGCCAAGCAATTAGTAGCAACGGTAGCACAAAGTTTGCTACTGCGTTTGAATCGCTAAAAGCGCAAGTAGATGAACAAATTGCACAGCCTATCACTGTACCCGTTCCAAAAGATGGCGGTGGTGGTTATACACATGAGCGCCATAAGAAGAATTACCAACTTATGTACAACGCGGGCATTATTTATCAATTAAGCCAAGATGATAAATACGCAAACTATGTACGTGATATGTTGCTTGAGTACGCAAAATTATACCCAACGCTTGGTCTGCATCCAAAACGTAAAATGGACTCGCAAAACCCAGGGAAATTCTTTTGGCAAAGCCTAAATGAAGCAATGTGGCTTGTGTACACAATACAAGCTTATGATCTAATTTATGACTCGTTAAATGCCGATAATATTAAAACAATCGAGAATGACTTACTCCGTCCTGTTTCGTTGTTCACATCTGTAGGCCAACCGTCTACATTTAATAAAGTACATAACCATGGAACATGGGCAACAGCGGGTGTTGGCATGGCAGGGTATGTATTAGGTGAACCTGAGTGGGTAGAAAAATCATTATACGATTTAGAAAAGTCGGGTAAGGGTGGCTTTATTAAGCAGCTAGAGATGCTGTTTTCACCACAAGGTTACTATAACGAAGGTCCTTACTATCAACGCTTTGCACTATTACCATTTGTAACGTTTGCTAAAGCGATTGAAAACAACGAACCACAACGAAAAATCTTTGAATATCGCGATGGCATATTATTAAAAGCGATTGATACGACGATTCAACTTAGCTACAACGGTTTGTTCTTCCCAATTAACGATGCAATAAAAAGTAAAGGCATCGATACCATTGAGTTAGTAAATGGGGTAACGGCAGCGTATGGCTTAACCAACGATGCAGGTTATTTAGATATTGCTAAGCAACAAGACCAAATAATTCTCTCTGGTGATGGGCTAAAAGTAGCTCAAGCACTTGATAACAACATGGCAAAACCTTATTCGTTTAAATCCGTTGCCTTCGGTGATGGTAATGACGGTAAACAAGGTGCTCTAGTTGTAATGAGAACGCAGGTAGGTGGCGATCAAGCGCTACTGTTTAAACCTGCTGCACAAGGTTTGGGCCATGGTCATTTTGATAAATTAACATGGCAGTTTTACGACCACGGAAATGAAATTGTATCTGATTATGGCGCAGCACGTTTTTTAAATGTAGAAGCTAAATACGGCGGTCGTTATTTACCTGAAAACGAAACTTACGCTAAACACACTGTTGCGCACAATACGGTAGTGGTTGACGAAACAACGCATTTTAATGCAAATGTTGAAGTAGGAAATAGTAATTACCCTGCACTTAACTTTTTCGAAACGAATGAATACGGCACGGTTTCAAGCGGCGAAATAAGCACAGCTTATAAAGGCGTTGATCTTGAGCGTACGCTTGCACTTATTAACTTACCTGAACTACAAAGCACAGTTGCACTTGATATATTTGATGTTGTTGCAAATAAAGCACATCAGCTTGATTTGCCTTTGCATTATAAAGGTCAGCTTATAGATACCAGCTTTGAGCTAAAAGCGAATGCAACGCAGCTGTCTGCGCTAGGTACTAAAAATGGCTACCAACATTTATGGCTTAAAGCTCAAGCGCAACCTCAAAGTGGTTTAGCTAAAGTAACGTGGCTAAACGAAAATGGTCGTTTTTATACGCAAACGAGCTTGGTTAAAGGTGATGAGTCTTTCTTGTTTACTCAAATAGGCGCAAATGACCCTCACTTTAATTTACGCAACGAAAATGGTTTTATTCGTCGTGTTGAGGGTCAAAAGCAACATAAGTTTATATCTGTATTAGAGCCACATGGTGAGTACAACCCAAGTAAAGAATATACCCTAGAAGCTGTTAGTCGAGTTACAAAGCTTGAATATAGTCAGCAGGGCAATTTAACACTTGTTGAACTTGATATTAAAAGCAACTCATATTTAGTGGCAATTAATAAAGCACAAACATCAGCTAAAAACACATTCAATTATCAAAATAAAGAGTTCACTTTAAATGGCCGATTAGGCGTTTATATGATGAACAATAATCAGGAGTAAATAGGATGCAAAAGCAAAGCGCAAACTTTTCATTTGGTAACGAGACCGAAATAGAAGACTTAGGAAATGGTCTAAAACGTCAAATGCTAGGTTATAACGAAGAGCTAATGGCTGTTAAAATTTGGTTTGAGAAAGGGGCTATTGGTTATAACCATGCTCACAGACATTCTCAAGTAACGTATGTTGTTGAAGGTGAGTTTCACTTTAACATTGATGGCGTAACTAAAATCTTAAAACCGGGTGATAGCTGCTTAATCCCACCATTTGCTGATCATGGAGCTACCTGCCCAACAGGCGGAATCCTGATTGATACTTTTAGCCCAGCGCGTGAAGACTTTCTTGAGGATTAATTATGCAACTTAAAGGCTTACGTTGGTGGGTTATAGCGCTAATAGCGCTAGCTACCATTATTAACTATATCGACCGCCAAGCACTTAGTGTGCTTTGGCCGGACATTGTTGAAGATTTATTTCCTGATGAATCAGCGCTAGAACGCAAACAAATATACGCTAATATTTCTATTGTGTTTGTATTTGCTTATGCATTTGGTCAGGCAATCTTTGGTAAAATATTTGACTGGGTGGGCACACGCTTCGGTTTTGTACTATCAATAGGTGTTTGGTCTATTGCAACCGTTGCGCATGCATTTGCACAAGGTGTACTTAGTCTTAGTATTTTTCGCGCAATCTTAGGTGTAGCAGAAGCCGGTAACTGGCCTGGTGCAGCTAAAGGTAATGCAGAATGGTTCCCTACTAAAGAACGTGCTTTAGCACAGGGTATTTTTAACTCTGGCGCCGCAATTGGCGGCATTATTGCTATTCCTTTAATTGCTTATTTAACTATCTACTTTAGCTGGCAAATGGTGTTTGTTTTTGTTGGTGCATTAGGTTTCCTTTGGTTAGTTCCATGGTTAATTTTAGTTAAAGCACCGCCTAGCTCACATCCTTGGCTGACTGCCGAAGAACGTGAATATATCTTAACGGGTCAAAGACGTGTTGATGACAACGGTGATGTAACTGGTGAAGACGAAGAGGAATATAACCCTACAACTGCTGAGTTACTTTCTCGTAAGCAAAGCTGGGGTGTAATCATTGCCTCTGCCGCAATTGACCCAATTTGGTGGTTATTTGTTTTTTGGATCCCTATTTACCTAAATGAAGTATACGGTATGGATGTTAAATCTATTGGTATATACGGTTGGGTACCTTATGTTGGCGCTATGTTTGGTGCTTGGTTTGGTGGTTTATTGGCTCAAAATCGACTCAAAGCAGGTTGGAATACAGATAAAACACGTAAGCTTACTATTACGCTGGGTTGTTTAATTATGTTACCAGCGCTACTTGCAATGGCAAATCCAGGCGGACCAACAACAGCGGTACTAATTATGGCTGTTATCTTATTTGGTTTTCAAACTGCAATTGGTAACGTGCAAACACTACCAAGTGATTTGTTAGGTAAAAAAGCAGTGGGTACATTATCAGGTTTTTCTGGTATGGCGGCAAAGCTTGGTGCTGTAGGTCTTACATCGCTAGTACCTTTTCTTACTGCTGATGGTAACTACACACCAGCATTTGTAATTGGTGCTTCTTTAGCCATCATTGCAATGGCAGCTGTTTGGATTTTAATTCCAAAAATAGAACCTCTTAAAAAGCCTCAATAATCTAGATAATAACTGCTATGCCAACATATTTTGTATATGTGCATAGCAGTTAACTACATAGGGTAACTTCCAAGATGAAAAATATTTACTTTATCGGTGAATGCATGGTCGAGCTTAGAGCTATGAGCGCGGCAACACTGCACCAATCATTTGCAGGCGATGTTTATAATTCTGCAGTGTATTTAAAACGTTGCTTCCCGCAGGTTACTACTTCGGTTGTTACGGCTTTAGGTCAAGATAATTTAAGTAAAAAAATGCTAGAACGCTTTGAGAGTGAACAAATAAATACGCAACTTGTATTTGCTCACGACACCAAAGTACCTGGTATGTACTACATAGAAACTGATGAGCATGGTGAGCGTAGCTTTATTTATTGGCGCAATGATTCTGCAGCTAAAAAGGTTGTTGATTTTTTAGATGCTGATGCACTCGAGCAGCTTAGCCAAGGTGATATGTTTTTCTTTTCAGGAATTTCATTAGCAATAATTGAAGAAAGTGCACGTGAAGACTTTTGGAAAGTTGTAAAGCAGCTTAAAGATGTTGGGGTTAAAATCGTTTTTGATCCTAACTATAGAGCACGTTTGTGGAATAGTGTAGAGGAAACAAAAGAGCAATATCATTTAGCCTTTACGTTTGCAGATATTACCCTACCAGGCGTTGAAGATTTAACAACACTTTATGGCGTTCATAGCGTAGAAGCAGTTGTTGAATATTTAAAGCCTTACCAAATTGAAGAAATTGTTGTTAAAAATGGCCCTGAATCGGTAGTGACAAAAGAGGGCGATACGCTTCAAAGCCACACCATAATACCGGTAACAAATGTTGTAGATACGACATCCGCAGGCGATGCCTTTAACGGTGTTTACTTAGGTGCACGTTTATCTGATAAATCAATTTCAAGTGCTGTACAACTTGCTGCAAAAGCGGCAGGGACTGTTATACAGCAACCAGGTGCTATTGCTCCAAAAGATATATTTCAGCTAGCAATGGCTGAAGCTGGCATGTGATACCAATTTTATTAAAAACATGATCACCTTAGCGTATTAAATAACTCACTAACTACGTTAAAAATTATTTATATAGAACAACTATGTATCATAATTTTAGCCTTGTTATTGAGCTATTTTCTTGTCGCTATAATAACTCATTAATTTAATGCAATTGGTATAACAAAATAATTAACCTGAACTCTGGTTAAGAGATTTACTAACATATTGAATCATGGTGATATTTAAAATTATTTTCTCTAGCTAGAGATTTTCAGTGAAAACAAGGCGAATTTACGCGTCAATAGCGGGCCTATTGCAAGTAAATTCAACGCAGTTAGCGCTGAAAATAGCTGCTTGAGATAGATTTATTATCTAGAGTTCAGGTTAATCAAACATTAAAGGCCGCCATACCTCGGCCGCATTACTTTTTATAAAGGAACAACGTTATGACTCGCTTTTCTGAACTTATGGCAGGACAAACACTGCTACCTATAATTCAAGCAGATACTCCAGAGCAAGGTGTTCAAATAGCGAAAGCTATGGCCAATGCTGGGCTTACTTTAGTTGAAGTAGTGCTAAGAACAGAGGCATCAATAGAGGCATTAAAAGCTATTAAAGCACAGGTGCCTGAGCTAAAAGTAGGTGCGGGAACAGTCATCAATACTGATATTTTGGAGCAAGCACTTGAAGCGGGTTCTGATTTTATTGTAACCCCAGCGGTGTCTCCTACGTTACTTGAAGCACTTGCTAAATGTAATGTGCCGGTACTTCCTGGTGTATCAAACACCGGTGATATTTTAATGGCGCTTGAATATGGCTTTGAAGAGCAAAAATTATTCCCAGCATCGCTTGCTGGTGGCGCTCCTTTTGTGTCAGCTGTGTCGTCAGTATTTAGAGCAGTCAGCTTTTGTCCTACAGGTGGCGTTAGCGAAAGTAACAAAATGGACTATCTTTCTTTAAATAATGTATTCGCCGTTGGCGGTACTTGGATAGCGAAAAAAGAATGGGTTGAACAAGAAAATTGGCAAGCAATTACTGATTCTTGTATCCAGGCTTTAAAATAGAAAGGATTTCATAAATGAATTATTTAGCCCCAACAATACTACCAGGCGTAATCGTTGGCGACGAAGTAAGTGCTGTGTACGAGCATGCACGTACACATCAATATGCGTTGCCAGCGGTAAATGTTGTTAGTACAACATCTATAAATGCGACGCTAGAAGCTGCTAAAAAGAAAAACTCGCCCGTTATTATTCAGCTTTCTAATGGTGGAGCACAATTTTTTTGTGGTAAAAGCTTATCTTTACCAGAGCAACAATCAGCTGTGCTTGGGGCGGTAAGTGCTGCAAGATATGTACATTCAGTGGCAGCACATTATGAAGTAGCAGTGATGCTTCACACTGATCACGCAGCTAAAAAGCTACTACCTTGGATTGATGGTTTGCTTGATGAAGGTGAAAGACACTTTGAACTGACTGGCAAACCATTGTTTAGCTCACATATGATTGATCTGTCAGAAGAGCCTTTAGAAGAAAATATCGAAATTTGTGAACGTTACTTAACGCGTATGGCAAAAATAGGTATGACGCTTGAAATTGAGCTTGGTTGCACGGGTGGCGAAGAAGACGGTGTTGATAACTCACACTTAGATAGTTCTGCTTTATATACTCAACCTGAAGATGTTGCATTTGCTTACGAACGCTTAAGTCGTATTAGCCCTAACTTTATAATTGCAGCCTCTTTTGGCAATGTTCATGGTGTATATAAACCGGGTAACGTTGTTCTTACGCCAACTATTTTAAAAGATTCACAAGCTTACGTATCAGAAAAATTTAATCTACCAAGCAACTCAATTAACTTTGTATTTCATGGTGGTAGTGGTTCTGAGTACAGTAAAATTGCAGAGTCTTTAACGTATGGTGTAGTGAAGATGAATATTGATACCGATACGCAGTGGGCGTGTTGGACAGGTATTTTAGATTACTACAAAGACAAGCAAGCATACCTACAGGGGCAAATTGGTAACCCTGACGGGGATGATAAGCCAAACAAGAAATACTATGACCCTCGTGTATGGTTGCGTCATTCAGAGCAAAGTATGGTTGCAAGGCTAGAGCAATGCTTTGACGATCTAAATTGTGTAAACAGGTATAGCGCATGAAAAGATTAAATACAGTATTGAAAGAAGACGGTGTAGATACCGATCTTATTTTACTTATTCGCACAATTTTAGCGACCAGTAAAGAAATTGCTTTTCGAGTAAGCCAAGGTGAATTAGCCGGTGTTTTAGGCTCAACTTTGAATGAAAACGTTCAAGGTGAAGTTCAAAAAAAGCTTGATGTAATCGCAAACCAACTACTTAAAGACATCCTACTTGATGATAGCAGTGTACGATCTGTTGCATCAGAGGAAGAAGATCATGCGGTAGGTGGCCACCCTGAAGGTAAGTTTATTGTTGCTTTTGACCCGTTAGATGGCTCTTCGAATATTGATGTTAATGGGCAAATAGGCACTATATTTACTATTTACTTAGCCCGTGACGATGTTGCCTTCGACAGCGACGAGCAATTTAGTCAGCCCGGTGTAAATCAAGTATGTGCAGGCTATGTGTTATATGGCCCTTCATCATTACTTGTAATGAGTACTGGCGGTCCTACGCGTTGTTATACGTTAGACTCAACACATGGCGGTTACTTACTGACAAATAAGCAGTTAAGTGTGCCAGAACAAAGTCGTGAATTTGCCGTTAATATGGCTAACTACCGTTACTGGGACGAACCAACACAAGTGTATTTTGATAAATTGCTATACACCTGTGAAAGCTTTGAAAAAAGCTCAATGCGTTGGAATGCAGCGATGGTAGGCGACGTTCATCGTATTTTATGCCGAGGCGGGTTATTTTTGTATCCACAAGATAAACGCAGTGGTAACGATAACGGAAAAATAAGACTGCTTTATGAAGCAAACCCGTTAGCACTTTTAGTTGAAAACGCAGGTGGTAAAGCAACCTCTAGAGGAGCGCGAATTTTAGATATTGCGCCAACTAGCTTGCACCAGCGTGTGCCTGTTGCTTTGGGTTCAAATGAGCCTGTAGAGTTTTATAATAACGCCATGTTATAAAACAGCACTCAAAAAAAGGGGTAAGAAAATTGCCCCTTGTTTTACCCTTAATTTTAATTCTCTTTGTAAATCATCCTCTTTATACAAACTCACTTCTTTTCTTATTGTCTTCAAATAAGAATACTTCACATATATTTAATAATATTACTTACTAAACCCTATATAAAACTAAGTTTTTACTATAACGCTATGTATCTTCAACGTTATTTTTCACAATTGAATTCAATTCTTAACCAAAAATAAAAGCCCAAGGTTAACTTGGTGTTTGTTTATTGTTATTTAATTAGGTGGGGATAGTGGAAAAACTTATTTTATTGTGGTTATATTACCAAGTTGGTTAACAATTTATTTGCAATTTAAATAAATTTGGTAATAAACACATGATTTATTTGGTAACACACACAATAGATGGCCAAATATTAAAACTATAAATTTGGAGAATAGAGCCACCATGAAATTCAAACATTTTGCGCTATGCGCTATTGCAGCTGCAATCGTTGGTTGTGACACAAACTCAAACAACAATGACAACAACTTGGGCTCTATTGCTCTTAGTGGAACTGTTACAAGCGGACAAACATTAACAGCTGAAGTTAGTGACCCTGATGGTATCTCAGGTGACGTGACTTACTACTGGTATGCAGATGGTGAGGCAATTGCTGGTGCAAATAGCGCTTCATTTACATTGACTGACGATCAGATAGGGTTACCAATTACAGTTCAAGGGCTTTATACCGATGATGGCGGTATTAATGAATCGCATATTACAGAACCAACCGCAGATGTTGCCGCAATCGCATTTCCTGCAAGTTTAACTATTACAGGTGACGCACTAGTTGGTTCGCAACTAACTGCTAATGTAGCTGACGACAATGGCTTTGATGGTGATACAGTAACTTATAAATGGTTTGCAGATGACGTAGAAATTGCTGATGAAGCACTTTCAACGCTCACGTTAACAGACGCACAGTTTGGTACAGTTATTACAGTTAGTGCATCTTTTGAAGATAGCCGTGGGTTTAACGAGTCTGTAACTTCAGCCGGTACAGAGGTTGTCGCACGAACAAACTCAGAAGGTGAAGTTACAATTAGCGGCACGCCAACTGTTGGAAATACTTTAACAGCAGAAATTAATGATACCGATGGGGCGACAGGAGATATTACTTATCAATGGCTTGCTGACGCACAAGAGATAGATGGCGCAATAGAGAGCACCTTTACAGTTGATGCATCACTTTTAGGTCAAAAGATAAGTGTTCAGGTTGCTTATACAGATGATAATGGGTTTATCGAGGATAATACATCAGAGGAAACAATTGCTGTTTCTGCTGTTGCGGTTGATGAAGCCGGTAGCGTAGCCATTATGGGTATAGTGCCTTATTTAACAAATGGCGAGTTAACCGCTGAGATAACTGATAACAACGGCGTTGAAGAGGCTAACGTTACTTATACTTGGTCTGCTGATGGTGTTGAAATAGCAGGGAGCAATAGTAAAACATTTACGCCTTCTGATTACGCTGGCTCAATAATGTCAGTAAAAGCCACGTATACAGATAATGATGGCTTTGCGAGTGAGGTTACAAACTCACTTGATACACTGGTTTACACTCAATTAGTTAGTAACCCTGAAGCACTCCTTGGTGCTATAAGTGGCGGTTTAGCTGACGGTGATGTTATTGGTTTAAACACCGGTGTTTATGCTGATATGGACGCAATTTTATTAACCAGTGCAGTAACGCTTCGCGCTGTAGAAGGTCAAACTCCTGTACTTAGTGGTGAAGTATGTGTGCATGTAGCTGCTGGAGTAGATGGCGCTGGGTTAACAGGGCTTACCTTTAAGAATATAGATACTAAAGCGGGTGCATTTTGTGAAACCGAAGAAGGTGCTGTTATTTACTCAGAAGGGGATAACTTTACTTTTTCGCAAAACACGATGGATGGAGAAGAAGCGACACTCAATAATTCTGAATACCATTGGCTGATGATAAAAGGTCAAAGTGCGTTGGTTGAACGAAATACATTCTCTAATCGAAATGTAGCAGAAAAAGGGTCTGTGATAAAAATATCATCATCAAGCTCTGATCACGTTATTCAATATAATTTATTTAGTGACAGTGATAATCCAAACTTAGATCAATCAAGTCTATACTTAATCAATGCAGGTAGTACAACGGGTAGTGGTGCAGCTGATAACGCAAACTTTACTATTCAGTATAACCGCGTAGAAAACTTTGTAACGGGTCGTCGTTTAATGCGTGTACAAACTTCTGGCGCAACCATCAAAGGCAATACAATCGTAAATCCTAATGGTGGTATTTCATTAGAAGATGGTGGGTTTAATAGTGTTACAGACAACATTATTATTCGTACTACAGATATTGCAAGCTCAAGCGATAGACCTGCTGGGGTATTGATCACACCACTTGGTCACACCGTGAGTAACAACTACATTGCAGGTATTCGTTCTGGTAATAAAGAAGCGGGCGGTATTGTATTTACAGCTAACCCATTTTCACAAGCTGATGGCGGTGTGCCAAACTCAGGTAACCAAGCTGTACTTGATAGCGCTGGCGACTTTACACTAAATGTAACAAACAATACGGTTTTGAACTCACAGCAACCTATTGTATTTAGTACGGAAATAGGCCCTAAAGCACCAACAAGTGATTGTGATGAGTTAACCGCAGCGAATGCACCGGTACTATACGGGCTGACCAAAAATGCGTTTGTTATAAACTTTAATGGAAATTTAATTGCAAACGGTTTAGGCGATCAAACAGACGCAGATACAATAAACAGCAGTGCCACAACTCAAGGCCTATTTTACCCAAATACACTTGAAAGTGACCATGCTTTTGAATATGACTGTGACTTAATTAATCATGATAGTTCGGTGCTAAGTAATAACTTTGGTTATATGGATAGTCGAGTATCAGGCGATGCAAGCGGTGACTGGGTTGAAATTAGAAAACTAAATGGTAATGGCGCATTCGATACTGATGGTGCAATTGACCAAGACCCAGCAACTAACGGTAAAGAAGTGCTTGAGTACGTTACAGCAGCAAGTACGTTATTAGAAACTGACCCTGCAGGCCTTCAGGCAGAGGCGGGTGCTAAAGGTCTTCATTATATTCAATCATCTGAAGTAGGTGTTGGATCTACATGGAAAATACAAAACGATTAAGTAACCAATTAATCAGTTAACTTTTAAAAGCCCCAAATTTGGGGCTTTTTTATTATTTATACTTTTCACCACGCTTTTTTAGCCTCCATAACTCATTTATGGACTAGTTTAGAGCTATTTATATTCTAGTAAAAAACTGCCTGACCTACTGGTAATGCCGTTAAGTTAAAATTGGTATACCTTATGGTAATATTAAAACGTCAAATTGGTTGATCATCGTGCTGGGTTTAAGTATATTAATGTCAAAGGTCACATAAAATATACATCAGCATAACAAGCTAACACACTAAAATCACACAACAACAACCAGCGGAGAATTCAAATGTCGTTGAAGTCACGAGATAACAATAATTCTACAACAGGGCAGTTTGCAATGCGCCCAGTTGCAAAATGGGTAAGAACAGCGGTCATCGCAGGTATGGCAAGTTCTTGCGTATTTACAGCAAGCGCACAGGAAGATCAGGGAAAAGCGACAGAAGTTGAAGAAGACGTTGAAATAATTAGTGTTACAGGTACACGTAGAACGATACAAGATCAAATAGCAATTAAACGTGAAGCAACAACAGTAGTTGATGGCCTGTCATCTGAAGATATTGGTGATTTACCAGCACTGTCTATCGGTGAAGCACTAGAATCAATTACAGGTGCTGCATCTCACCGTGAAAACGGTGGTGCTACAGAAATCACTATCCGTGGTCTTGGTCCATTTTTAAGTGCAACACACATTAATGGTCGTGAAGCGACAAATGGTAGTGGTGACCGCTCAGTTAACTTTTCGCAGTTTCCTTCTGAACTTGTAAAAAAAGTAGCGATATATAAAACGCAAGATGCGTCAATGATTGAAGGTGGTGTTGCAGGTGTTATTGCACTTGAAACTATAACTCCACTTGATTTTGGCAAACAACGTGTATCAGCTGAGGTTAAATTAAATTACAACCCTGATGAAGGTAATGTAGATAACTCGCTGCAAAGTGACGCGGGTTACCGTGGCACGTTTAGTTATGTTGATCAGTTTGAATTTGATAACGGCCAAGCCGTTGGTGTGTCTTTTGGTGTGCAGCGCCAAGAAATTAGTCAACCAGAAGCTGAATACAGAAGCTCTAGCCCATCAGGTTCTTCATTATGGGCGTGTTTAAACGATCCGACTAATACCAATGAAGGTTTTTACCGTAGCAGCGCAGGCGACTGTGAAGACCAAGTTAATGGCAGTAGCAACCAAGGTTACGATACAGAAATCGATCCAGAAACAGGTAAAGCAGTAAGTGATGGGACTCCTTATGCTTGGACTGGCAGTAGCCGAAGCTTTCGTCAAAACGAGACATCTGATGAACGTGATGCAGTATTTTTTGCACTGCAATACCAACCGTCAGCTGATTGGGATATTAACTTTGATGCACAAATTTCAGATAGAACACAACAAGAAGCACGCCACGATTTAATCTTTTTACAAAAACGTGCTACACCAGGTGTAACCGGTCCAACACTTGTCACTAACGATGTAGGCGGTATTTTACATTGGGAAGGTGAAGAGCGTATTGAATCAGCGGGTGAGCAATTTTCTCGTGAAGAAAACTACCAAGGTTACGGCATAAATATAGAACATACAGTTACCGATAGATTAACTGTTGACTTAGATTTAGCGTATTCAAAAACTGAACGTGAAGAACTTCAAATATCTAATCGTGGTAGAACATCAGGTCGCAATTTCTTTTCTTGGGATATGGGCGATGAAATTCCTCATTTCACATTGACAGATTTTGACGTAACAGATATTTCAAACTTTACAGATAGCCTAAGAACACGACTTGACCGTGAAAATGTTCGTGAAAACGAAGTTATCTCAGCGCGACTAGATTTTGACTATGCGCTAGATGGCAACGTTATTACAAGTATTCAAGGTGGTATTAGAACATCTGAAATGACCTTCCTACAGTATGGTGGTAGCCAAGGTAACGGTTCAAGAAACGAATTTACACTAGACTCTGGTACTGAAGCGCTTGACGTATTACAAGGTTGTCAAATCGATTTTCCTGAATCAGGCTTTTTATCGAGTGTATCTGATGGCGATATCGTAACAAATATTGATAGCGACGGTAACGTTGTAGCTAGCGGTACAGGTTCATCATGGGCTACATACGATAACGTATGTTTCTCACAAGCTGTAGCTGGTTCTAACGCTGATGGTGTGTTTGCTTACCCAGAAGTTGAATATGAAAATGCAGGTACAATTGATGTAACAGAGAAAACAACATCAGTGTACTTAATGGCTAACTACGATACTGAAATGTTTGGCAAATTCATTCGCGGTAACTTTGGTCTTCGTATTGTAGACACAGAAGTAACTTCGATTGGCTTTAGAAATAGCTTTGACGTAGTAACAAGTGACACAGGTATACTGTCTCTAGTTGAGTCTGATAACGGTTCAATGGATAAAATAAAAAGTGGTGGCGATTACACTAAGTATTTACCAAGCTTTAACCTAGTTATTGATTACAGTGAAGATATTTTATTCCGTGCAGGTATATACCGTGGTATGTCACGCGCAGATCCATCTGATTTAGGCTATAGCCGTACATTCCAAGAAGATACAGAAGGTACAGCAACATCAATCAGCGATTTATTAGTGGGTGTAAATGGTTCTGGTAATCCAGACACTCAACCACTTATGTCTTGGAACTACGACGCTGCGTTTGAATGGTACCCTAACGAAGATTCAATCTTAGCGTTAAGCCTATACTACAAACAGTTCAATGGCGGTTTTCAACAACAAACCGTAATTGAAGAATTTACTGTTGGTGGTGAAACAGTTTCACTACCAATCACCAACTCTGTTACGTCAGACGAGGACAGTGAAATACTAGGCCTAGAAGCTTCATTTTCTTACCGCTGGGATAATGGCATCGGTATGAAATTTGGTTACAACTATGCAGACACTGACTTTGAGTTCCAAGATAGCTTATACGGCGATACGTTTGTTACTGATGTAGACGGTAATACTACACAATTAACTGACGGTATTGTTGAGTCGGCTTCAGTACCTGGCTTCTCAAAGCATGTATTTAGCAGCCAGCTGTACTACCAAATTGGTGGGTTTGATACTGCCGTTATTTACAAATATCGTAGTGAGTATTTCCAACCATATACTACAAATGGTACTCGACTTCGTTATGTTGATTCTGTAGGCGTATGGGAAATGCGCGCATCATACAAAATTGATGAGCACTTTAGAGTTAAAGCAGAAGCAATTAACTTGTTCAGCGCACCTAAATCACAAGATTTCTTTGTTGAAGGTAACCTAGGTGAAGTGAATGACTACGGCCCACGCTTATTCTTAGGCTTAAGCTACAAGCTGTAATAATAGTTAAAATATTATAAACATTAAAAAGGCGGTTTTACCGCCTTTTTTCATGTTTATAATTCAAGTTAGATTAGTTATGTAGACTGGTATGTGCCAGTGTAGGACGGATAAGCGAAGCGGCATCCGACACAGTAAAATACCTTGCCAATTATCATCAACATTTTATGTTGTCGAGTGGCTGAACTCACAGCCCAAAGGAAACAAAAAATCTAGCCCGTTTGATCTTCAAACTCACACAAACCTTCAATGTTACAGCGGCAATATCTTACGATACTACCGCCAGTAATAATGCTCGAGATAGTATTAAACCAATACCTTTATTTTTTAACTTTTCCCTTAAGAACATAAATTTCACCATCGAAACTGCCTTGAATCGTTAGCCCTTGGCTTGCCAACTCTTGCAAATATTCAACATGATCATCAGTAATATGCTGGCCTGGGACTAAAAGCGGAATGCCCGGTGGATATGGAGTAACTAAACCTGCACAAATGCGGTTGTTGCTTTTACTGATAGGCACAGATTCGCGGTCGCCATAAAAAGCATCGCTTGGAATACACGCCAAATCTATAGCTGGTAAATTTTCAGGTAAGCGAGCTCTACGTGTCGATTTCGACAGCTTTACTTTACCGCTGTCTAGCTTTTTCAATGCATTGTACAAACGAATTATTTTTGAGCGCGTGCCGCCAAGCGTCAGTAAAACCAAAATGGTGCTGTGTGTGTATTTTTCTATCTCTAGCCCAATTTCATCCAGTAGATATTTATGAATATCTTTTAATGAGTAAGGTAGCTCACTAATATCAATAAGGATTTTTAATGGGTCGTGGCCCATGTTATCACCACTAAAATGTGGGAATATTTCCATAAAGTCTTGCTTAGCTAATACTTTAATTTGCTTAAGCGAGGCCATCTGTTGTTTAAACTCTTCAACATGATTTAGCAGCGCATTGAGCAGCTTATAGCCTTCCATCTCTAATTGCTTCTGGCACACGTCAAGCGATGCAATAAGCTGGTATTTTGGCGATGTGCTGGCGTAGATGCTATAAATCTCTCGAAAGAAATCGGCATCAAAATCGGGGTCGTTAATATGAATATAGGACGCTTGAGAAAACGCCGATACTACTTTATGCGCCGAATGCGTAATGTAGTCAGCCCCAGCATGTATCGCAGAATAATGACGAAAGCTAGGATGAAACAAAGAGTATGCAAACCAGGCTTCATCTATAAACACCTTAATACCATATTGATGAGCATAATCTACCACTTGTTTCAGGTCGCTAAGTAAGCCATCGTAAGTACAACCGGTAAGCACTAGTAATTTAGCATCAGTATTGTTTTCAATTGCTAACTTGATGTCGGCCAACGACGGTGGCGCGAAAATACCATATTTTGGATTTAAGATACTCGCCAAATAAATGGGGTAACTAGCTGATTGCAAGATGCCATAGTGTACTGATTTATGGCAATTACGGTCGACAATTACTTTATCTCCCTTACGCAGGAGCGTCTGCAAGATGATTTTATTTGAGGTGGATGAACCATTTGTAACAAAGTAGGTGTGTTTAACTTCAAACGTCGCCGCTGCTGATTCTTGGGCGCGACCAATAGTATTAGTGCTGTCTGATAATGAACCTAGCGAGTCTACCGAAACCGACAGGTCGCCAACAAATACATTGCGGCCGTAAAACTGATAAAAATCTTTGATGTAAGGTGAGTTTCTAAAGCTAGAACCCCCACTATGACCCGGTGTATGCCAAGAGTCGTTTGCTTCACCAACGTAACGACGATATGCCGTCCAAAATGGTGTTTCAGAGCGGTCGTCAAAATCGTTAATCATATAACCTAAAATAGCTTCTGGGTCAGAAATCACTTCATCTTTAAAAAAGAATGATTCGATTTCTTCTGATTCGTTTACGATCTCCAGCCCTTTTGTGTCGTCGCCAATAACATAAACCGGCAACTCAAGGCGAATTGCCTTTAAATCCTCGATAAAGCGGCTATACATCCGCTCACCCACTTTATTGTGCATATCCCAGCTTAGAACCACGGCTTGAATATCACCATCTTCCTCTACACATTCCAGCGCGTGTTTAAGCTCGAGGCATTCAATAATATCGATATGAATATCGTCTCGCTCAAAGTTAGGAATGGTCTTTGATAGGTTCGTTGAAAGCCCTTGTAAAGTGGCTGGGTCTTGCTCAATTATCAAGATACGAAGTAGAGGTAGCATAGAGGGTTTCGCAATATAATTTTATAATGCTCACTAGCATAACCAAAGGAGTGTAACTTGTGAAATTAATACTTTGATAATGTTCTAATAATTTCTCTATTTCATTGACACGGCTGTTGAAATTTTAGGATTAAAATTAGTTCAATCTAGATGATATTTAATTACGGTGTGGGGTTTGTAACTTGTAGTGGCCACATAAAGTGGCCAAGAGGTACTTTATGGTTGAAGAGGGATTTTAATACTTCTAAACCGTGTATCCATTAAAAATTTATTTATGTATTCATTCATATAAAAATGAGCATCTTTTTCAAAGTACCACTCATTACCATCATGAAGCTTTTGGAATTGCCCTAAATCATACTTAGAATGGTACGCTAAAGAAAATTCTGAACTGAAGTTAAATAATTCAGTTTTGTCATCACACTCATCTATTGTGTCACTACCATCGTTATTAATATAACCTTTTACAGTAATAAAATAAGATACTTCATATATTTCATCTTTGACCGCAGTAATTTTTGGTATAGAAAGCTCGATAGTTACAAAGCCATCACTGTTAGCTACGTTTAAACTTTCGATTTGCTCAGATTCTTTGAAAACAAAAGAGGATATTTTTTTTCCCGCAAGATTAATGGCTTCTAACATTATTTTCACCTTTCAACGTTGTGTGAGTAGACCTAAGCCAATCCATATCTGCATGAATAGGTAATCTAGTTAACTCTTTTACTTCAGCAGCTGAATTAATTGTTAAATTAATATTGGTAGTATTAGATAACCTATTTTCAATAGACTTTGATACGTATTGGTTTAATGTTTCTCCGCATGCTGTTGCGGCGTATGCTGCTTCTTTATGAAGCAGGGGCGTAACTCGAATATTGAATGACCCTTTAAAAGGTTTATCAGGTTCTTTTCCTAGGATTTTACAAGTGTCTAGGTAATCATCAACAGAGTTATGAAACTCATTGATTAATTCAGGTAAAGTATCTGCACCAAAAACAATACTATCCCTGATATGCTCGATACGTCCTACAAGACACTCATCTTCAATTGAAAAATCAATTGAAGCTAAATAGCCTTTATATGATATGGATTTATTGCTCATTACGATAATCCTTTATTAACTGAATTGCTTCTTTAATGACATACTGTTTCACTTCATTTCCAGGATGAGGCTCATGCCAGCTGGCATAAAGGCTCATTTCTTTATTAATAAATTTTCTCCTAGAACCACTCCCTTCAAGAATTTCAAAGCCTAAACCTTCCATAATTGAGCACAAATCTTTCCAAATAAATGTTTTAGGCTTGGTTAATAATTTTGCGATTAACTTTTCTTGTTTACCCATAATATAGATGTCCATTCCTGAGGGTGCAACTATATATTAGTTGCAAAATATGTCAATTAGTTCATTTTTATTCAGTCTTATCTTTAAACTCACACAAGTCTTCAATAATACAGCTGCCACACTTTGGTTTACGTGCTACGCAGGTGTAACGTCCGTGAAGAATCAACCAGTGATGTACGTCTACTTTAAATTCTTTTGGTACAACCTTTTCAAGCTTTTGTTCTACAGCTACAACATCTTTACCCATGGCAAGCTTGGTACGATTAGATACACGAAATATATGTGTATCTACGGCTATTACAGGCCAGCCAAAGGCTGTATTGAGTACAACATTAGCGGTTTTACGGCCAACGCCTGGTAGGGCTTCTAGGGCTTCACGATTTTCTGGCACGATGCTGTTATGTTCATCCACCAAAATTTGGCACATTTTGAACACGTTGGCGGCTTTAGAGTTAAATAAGCCGATGGTTTTTATATAATCACGCAGTGTATCGTGACCTAAATCTAAAATGGCTTGTGGTGTATTAGCAACAGGGAACAACTTTCGAGTGGCTTTATTAACGCCTACATCAGTTGCTTGTGCTGAAAGAGTTACTGCTACTAGTAACTCAAATGGGCTTGAATATTCAAGCTCTGTAACTGGGTGCGGGTTATCGTCGCGCAGGCGCGACAGTATTTGGTGACGTTTTTCTTTATTCATGCAACTTAAAACGTATTAGTGCAAATTGTTGCTCTAATACGTTTTCCCCTTAAGTTAAGCTAGTAACACGTGCTCGAGGGCCTTTTTCAGCCTCTGGCGGTGCAACTTGTTTTGATTTTATTTGTGCGTCAATTACGTTTTTTGCAGCAATAAGCAGCCCAAGCCCTAGAAAGGCACCCGGTGGTAAAATTGCCAGTAAAAATTGGTTATCAAAGTTAAATACTTCTATACGCAAGCTCTGTGCCCATGGGCCAAGTAATAAATCGGCTCCGTCAAACAGCGTACCTTGGCCAATTAATTCACGCATAGCCCCTAATACTAACAATACAGCCATAAAGCCTAAGCCCATCATTAAGCCGTCAAATGCTGATAAATGAACAGGATTTTTAGAGGCGTATGCTTCGGCGCGGCCAATAATGGCGCAGTTAGTTACAATCAACGGGATAAAAATTCCCAATGATTGATATAAACCAAAGGTATAAGCGTTCATAAGTAATTGAACTATTGTTACAAAGCCCGCGATGATCATTACAAATACAGGTATACGAATATCTTTTGGTACCCAGTTACGCACAATCGATACGGTAACATTTGAGCCTATTAGTACGAGTAAAGTTGCTAAGCCTAAACCTAAGGCATTTGTTACAGTTGAGGTAACGGCAAGTAACGGGCATAAACCTAAAAGCTGTACAAGGGCAGGGTTATTTACCCATACACCTTCTTTGTATAATGTTTTTAACTCACTCATTTAGCTACCTCCATACATTCGGCATTAGGTGCTGCAAAAATATCATCAAAATTAGTTTGTGCGAACAATACGGCATTTTTAACAGAGCCCACAACAGCACGTGGCGTTATGGTCGCGCCTGTAAATTGATCAAACTGGCCGCCATCTTTTTTAACAGCCCAGCGAGCGTCTTCTTCGCCTTCAACCGTTAAGCTTTTAAATGTTGTGATCCAAAGTGATTTTTTAACTTCTACTTTGTCGCCTAAACCAGGGGTTTCTTCGTGTTTAGTCGTACGCACGCCAGCAATAGTGCCATCGCTCAATACAGCTGTTAATAAGTTAATATCGCCACTGTAGCCGTTTGGCGTAACATGCCTAATAACAACAGCGACTGGTTTATTATTTTTACGAGCACGATAAATTACTTGATTTGCGTATGGGCCTAGTTTTTCGTCAGTAATAACTACGCAATCTTGTGATAATTGATTGTCGTACGATTTTGGGTCGAGCACTTCTTGTAGCTGCGCAGTAAGTTGCAGTTGTTCTTGCTCTGCAATTTTATCGGCAGTAAGCGCGTTGATAGAGGCAACTAAGCCCGTTGTTGCTAACGCAAACGCAGTTAAAATAGCACCATTTTTAGCCATTGACGAAATGATCATTTTACTGCTCCATGGCCATAAGTACGTGGCTGTGTGTAGTAGTCTATTAGCGGCACTGCAATATTAATCAATAATACGCTAAATGCGATGGCATCAGGAAAACCACCAAAGGTACGAATTAAATAAATTAGTAAGCCAATTAGTGCGCCATAAATTAAGCGCCCTTTGTTAGTTGTTGCTGCAGATACCGGATCGGTTGCTATAAAAAAGGCTCCCATCATAGTGGCACCACTTAATAAGTGAAATAGGGTGCCCGGCTCTGTACCAGGTGATGCGATATATCCAATAGCACTACATACAGCTAAAGTTGCGATAAAACTGACAGGAATATGCCAGTTAATTATTTTTGCTTTTAGTAAGTATAAACCACCCATTAAATAGCCTAAATTAACCCAGGCCCAACCAAGGCCAGCCCATTCGTTAAATATTGACTTTTGCATACTTTCGGTAACGGTTAAACCGTGGGCTATGTCTGTTTTAACAGTATCCAGCGGGGTTGCCATTGTTAGGCCATCAACCCCTGCGCGTACTTGATCTAGGCTAAACCCAGAGGCCGTAAAATCGGTAAATATTAGCCTTAGCTGATCTGCAAAGCCTATTGGCGTATTTATTAAATCGGTAACAGGCAACCATGCGGTCATTTGTACCGGAAACGAAACTAAAAGCAGTACATAAGCCGCCATTGCTGGATTGAATAAGTTAAACCCAAGGCCGCCATAAAGCTGTTTAACTATAACAATAGAAAATAAACAGCCAATCACGATTATCCACCAAGGGGCAAGTGGTGGAATACTCAATGCCAATAACACGGCAGTAAGCCACGCACTGCCATCACTTAATGCAGGCCAAACAGGGCGCTTTCGTATTAGCATTATTGCAGCTTCAAATACGCTTACAGCAACAAGCGCTAGTACCAATTGAATAAGTACACCTGTTCCAAAAAAGAAAACTTGAGCAATTAGCCCAGGAATACACGCAGCAATAACGCTAAGCATTAATCGCGTTAACGATTTATGGCTGTGATTATGCGGCGAACTGGCCATGGTTAATTTCATGACTGATTATTTCCTTCTTTTTGTAACTTTTTAGCTTTTGCTCTCGCAATTGCAGCAGCCACGGCGGCTTTTTTCTTATCGTCGGCTGATTTAGGTTTATCTACGTTAATAAGATCTGATGAGTCATCGGTGTTACTTTCTGCACTCTTAGGTGCTGCGCTATCAACTTGTAGCTGAGTTTGTTCGGTATCTTCTAGTGCTTTAGCTGCTTTTTTAGCTTTAGCACGAGCTATGGCCGCCGCTACCGCTGCTTTTTTATCATCAACAGGGGCATCACTTTGTGGCTCTTCACTTGTGGCTTGCTCAGCGTCTTCTAATGCTTTAGCTGCTTTTTTAGCTTTAGCACGAGCTATGGCCGCCGCTACCGTTGCTTTTTTATCATCAACAGGGGCATCACTTTGTGGCTCTTCACTCACGGTTTGCTCAGCGTCTTCTAATGCTTTAGCTGCTTTTTTAGCTTTAGCACGAGCTATGGCCGCCGCTACTGCTGCCTTTTTGTCATCAACAGGGGCATCACTTTGTGGCACTTCACTTGTTGTTTGTTCAGCGTTATCTAATGCTTGTGCTGCCTTTTTGGCTTTAGCGCGAGCAATGGCTGCAGCGACTGCTGATTTTTTATTATCAGCAGGCGTATCGCTTTGTGGCTCTTCACTCACGGTTTGCTCAGCGTCTTCTAATGCTTTAGCCGCTTTTTTAGCTTTTGCACGAGCAATGGCCGCCGCTACGGCTGCTTTTTTGTCATCAACGGGGGCATCAGTTTGTGGCTCTTCACTTGTTGTTTGTTCAGCGTTATCTAATGCTTGTGCTGCTTTTTTAGCTTTAGCGCGAGCAATGGCTGCAGCGACTGCTGATTTTTTATCATCAACGGGTGCAGTCTCAGCCGATTCATCTGTTTGCGATTTTTGCTCTTTATATTTACGCGCTTGTTCTTTACGTAGTGCGCGCTCTTTTGCTACTTCGCTGTTGTCTGGCTCTAGTTCTTCGCCTTCTTGCTTTTTAACTTTAGCGCGTGCAATAGCGGCAGCAACAGCTGATTTTTCATCGCCGTTATCTGATTTATTTTTAACACGGGCTAGTGCCTCAGCTACTTTTTGCTTTTCGTCAGCAGACTTAGCAGCAGGTTTGCGTTTATGGCGGTTTTGGCGTTCTTCTTGCTCACGCTCTAAACGTTCTTTTCGGGCATCAAAACGCTCTTTTGCTCTGTCGGCTTTAATTTTGTCAGCTTGTTGTTCTTTAATTTCAACTTTGGCTATACGGTAGTACTGTACAAGAGGGATTTCGCTTGGGCACACGTATGCACAGGCACCACATTCAATACAGTCAAATAAATTGTGCTCTTGTAGTTTGTCGTACTCTTTTGATTTAGCAAACCACTGCAATTGTTGTGGCAATAAAGAAGCAGGGCAGGCATCGGCACAGGCGCTACAACGTATACAGGCTTTTTCAGGGCCGGGTTCCGCTAGCTCTTTATGATCAGGCGCTAAAATACAGTTAGTGGTTTTAACTATGCCAATACGTACTGTGGGTAGTGTAAAGCCCATCATTGGGCCGCCCATCACAACACTTTGCTGCGGCACAGGCGAGAACCCTTGGCAATCAAGTAAGTGTTTTATTTCAGTACCAAGTAGTGCCCATACATTTCCAGGTTTATGAATAGTGTTGCCTGTTACTGTAACTATACGTTCAATTAGCGGTTTGCCTTCATAAACGGCTTGTTGTACGGCAAACAAAGTACCCGTGTTATGCACTAAAATACCAATATCGGCTGGAATACCAATGCTAGGAACTTCACGGTTAGTAAGTAATTTAATTAATTGCTTTTCACCGCCAGATGGATAAATAGTTGGCACCGTTTGAATAATAATTTTTGAGTTATGCTCAGCTGCTTGCTTCATTGCTGCAATAGCTTCAGGCTTGTTATCTTCTATACCCACAATGCACAGTGTTGGGTTTAAAAGTTGCTGCATTATTTCAATACCTTGGATAACTTCTTTAGCGTGTTCGCGCATTAAAACGTCATCGGCAGTAATATAAGGTTCGCACTCAACTGCATTTACAATCAAAAATTCGATAGGTTGCTTAGTATCTGCTTTTACATAAGTAGGAAAACCAGCACCACCCATACCGCTAATACCGGCTTGGTGAATAATATTTATAAGCTCATCATGGCTAAGCTCAGCAGGATTTTTATTTTTATTTAGAGCTACCCATTCGTCTTTGCCGTCTGGTTCAATAATAACACTTAGTTCAGGCAGGGCCGATGGATGTGCTGATGGCATAGGTGCAATATCAGTAACCACACCAGAGCTTGGCGCATGCACAGGTACCGACCAGTTAGCAGCAGGCTCTGTTAGTGGTTGGCCTTTTAAGACGTGTTGGCCTTTTTCTACAAGTAACTTACCATTTGCGCCTATATGCTGCTTAAGCGCAACAATGAGTTTGTCGGGCAAAGGTAGGCGAGTGATACTCGCACTATTAGAGAGTGATTTTTGTTGTGGTGGGTGTATGCCGCCAGGAAATGCCCACACGGTGCCTTTTTTTATTTGTTCAAGTAACTTGTCCACTCAAACCTCTAATCTATTTGTGTAACAGGAATAGCGTCTAGCTGCCATTTCCAGTTTTGTTTAGTTTCGGCTACAGGTAGCATATCAATGCAATCTACAGGGCAAGGCTCAACACATAAATCACAGCCAGTACATTCATCAATTAACACTGTATGCATTTGACGAGTTGCGCCTAAAATAGCGTCAACTGGGCAGGCTTGAATACATTTGGTACAGCCAATACATTCGTCTTCACGAATATAAGCCACTGTTTTTACAGGTTCTGCTTGCTCGCCACCGGCAAGTGGTTTTTCATCAACCCCCATTAAGCCGGCAAGCTTTTTCATGGTAGATTCGCCGCCTGGTGGGCATTTATTTATTTCATCGCCATTAGCTATGGCTTCGGCGTAAGGGCGACAACCCGGGTAGCCACATTGTCCGCATTGAGTTTGCGGTAAAATAGTATCAATTTGCTCAACAATAGGGTTACCTTCAACGCGAAAGCGAATTGCTGCAAACCCTAAAATAAGTCCAAAAATGAGTGCTAGCGAACCAATCGCTATCAAGGCATAAAACAAGGTCATATTAAAACTTCACTAATCCAGTAAAACCCATAAACGCCATCGACATTAAGCCTGCAGTGATCATTGCAATAGAGGCGCCTTTAAAAGGCGTAGGAACGTCAGCAGATGCTAAACGCTCTCGTAGTGCTGCAAACAATACAAGCACTAAAGAAAAACCAACCGCAGCACCAAAGCCATATACCGCAGATTGTAAAAACGAATGATCTTCTTTGATATTTAATAAAGCCACACCTAATACCGCACAGTTAGTGGTGATCAGCGGTAAAAATATGCCTAATAAACGATATAGAGTAGGGCTGGTTTTACGCACAACCATTTCGGTAAATTGCACTACAACGGCAATCACTAAAATAAAGCTCATGGTGCGTAAAAAGGCGATATCCAGAGGGATTAAAATATATTGATTAACTAAATAGCTAGTTACAGAGGCAAGGGTAAGCACAAACGTGGTTGCCAAAGACATACCAATCGCCGTATCAAGCTTACCTGATACGCCCATAAACGGACATAAGCCTAAAAATTGTACTAATACAAAGTTATTAACCAGAACGGTTCCAATTAATAACAAGACATATTCTGTCATGTGTGCCTCACGCTATAATAAACGTGGGTATTATCCTTTTTTCTTTATCGATTAACAACACATGAGAAGCAAATAAACGACTCAATCAGTAATGATATTAAAGCGACTTAAGATTTCAGGTGTAATTAGAATAGGATCAATATTATACGGCTTTAAAATATCTTTAAATTGATCGTGTTCTTGGTATAAATCTAATAGTGCTTTATTAAACAGGGCGATTTTTTCAGGAGATAATTGAATTTTATTAAACCCAATAAAATAGGGGGATTCGCTTTGTAAAAAAGCCAAATTAACATGATGTAAGTTAAATTGTTTTAGCCTAGCGCGCGCTTGTAAAGTATTGGCAAAATATCCATCTATACGGTTATTTTCTATCATTTTTACACCCGTACCATTGGCATCAGTGAGTAAAACGATATCAAATTCTCTCAATCCGTCTTTGATCATTTGTTGCTGTATTTTGATTAGTTGAAAAGATGCATTTGAAGGGCCAAAAACAGCAATTTGCATTTTTTGTAGATCATTGAGGCTTTTAATGGTTTTTTTAGCACCTTCAGGTTGAAAAAAACCATATTGCATTTTCATAAGCGGAATCGAAAAGTAAAGCCATTCGTTGCGGTCAATATTCCAGCCCATAGGAAAGTTTCCTTGAGCTTGCAGGTTTTTTAACATCAGCTTAGAGCGACGATTTGGTACGCTAATAAACTCACATTTATAATTGAGGCGTTTACACGCTAAGGTAAGTATATCAACAAAGGGGCCAGTGGCATTATTGCTTTCATCAACAAATGAAAATGGAGGATAGTTGTGAGTGCTAAAAACTAATTCTTTTTGCGGGGCGCTTGCGTACAAACTCAAAGGCATAATAAAAAGTATAATAAAGGTAACTACTCTTTTCATGATGCCTCCAATAGACTATATGTCTTTAGGTTTTTCTATGTAATAACCTTGAACGCCATCTAAACACAACGTTTCTATAATGTGTTTCTCTTCTTGGCTCTCAACGCCTTCAGCAAATACGCTAACACCAATGCGGTGGGCTAAATCGACCATTAAGCGCATAAAGTACTGATTATTTTTATCATCTTCTAGGCCGCGAGTATAACTTGCATCCATTTTAATAAAATCAGGTTTTAAATCGCGGAAAAACTTAAATGAAGTTAAGCCAACACCAAAACGTTCAACAGTTACGCGTGCGCCAACACGGTGAACCATGTCGATAAAGCGCTTACTAGCTTTGATGTTTTGCTGTAAACCAAACTCGCTAACCTCAAATACTAGTTTAGATGCAATATGCGTATCTTTCAATAATCGGCGCTCTAGCCAAATTACAAACTGATCGTTGTGTGCACTTGAGGCTGTTACGTTTAAACCAAAAAACTTTTCAGATAAATTACGGCTTTTAACCTTTTCAAGAGAAGAGTCGATGATCAGGCGATCAATTTCTATTGCCATATCAAGTTTTTCGGCCATTGCTAAAAAAGAAGCGGTAGGCAGTACTTGATTGTCTTCTGTTTTAAATCGAACTTGTACTTCAGCGTAGGCTTTTATGCTTTTACCAAGCGGCATAATGTTTTGCATCACTAAATGCACACGCTTAGATTCAATAACTTCCTTAATAACCTTACGCCAGTTTTGATTACCAAACCCCGCACTTACGTTATTAACTAAATCGGTTTCGCGTTGTACATGCCATGCATTCACTTGTTTTGACTGCGCCATGCTCATCGCGTTATCAACAACAGAAAGTAGTTCGCCTAACGGTTTACCTTTTTCGTAACCCACAATACCCGTATTAGCTACCGAGCTTAACTCTTGGTTTTGTTGGTACTGCGTGAAGCGCGATTGCAGGTTTTCACCAAAGCGCTCAGCTTCTTTTAAAGGAATGTGGGGGAGTACTACCGCAAAATCAGAGCTGTTTAATCTAAATACTTGGCTACCCGTGTAAGTGCCGCTTATGTGCTTAATAATATCAGCAACGCCTTTAACGTACTCGTCACCTTTTTGATAACCACGGCTTTGGTTTATAGCTTGTAGTTCGCTACAACGAACCATAGCTAAAGAGCCAAATGTACTTTGCTCAGTGTTTTCAATATTTTTTTCGTAGTACTCAACAAACATATTACGATTACCAAGCGAGGTAATTACATCTTTGTACGCTTCATGCTTGATAGTCATAGCAGCGCTTTGTATGTCTTCGTTTTTGTTTTTTAAAAAATGTGATAACCGATTAAAACTAGGTACTAAATCTTTTCCCATTTTTTTCAATCGAGTGCCATCTAATGCTGCTTCTAAATCATTATCAAGTTGGTTTTGATTGATATAAATATCGATAATGTCAGCAACTGTTGTACTTATATTTTTATTTAAATGATAAAAAATGGATTTCATTAGAATTATTGGAATAATAACTAAAATGGCAGAAATCAAAATAACAATAAAAAGGGACGTTTGTAGCTGCGACGCTAAATACTCAATATTAAGTACAAATTCAACTTTTATATCTGCGGCATCGTTTACAGCAAACTGTGGGCGTACAGAGTTAAAGTTAGAGAGTACAAAATCAGCAAACATTGGTAATTGAGTAGGGGGGTTAATGCTAAATACTTCAGCACCTTGGTAATCTCTTAGGGTAAAGCTTGAAAACGTATTACCATCTGCAATTGATTGTTTTAAATTTTGAGCAGAAATATCGTCTAAAGAAAGGTCATTAATATACTTAGTAACAGTTTTTTGTGCATTTTTTTGTGCATCACTTACCGCAGTATCAAAGCTTATAGATATGAAGTAGCTTCCTGCTGCAACACACAATAACCAAGAGATAATTTGTATAAAAATAAGTTTTTTAAATCCAGCCATGTTTTCAGTCTTTTAATAATCAAAAGGGAAGGAATCAAGTCCTTGATTAATAAACTAAGTACAGCGCATTAAAGAATTAAACTAATGCTTTAGTTATATAAGGAAGAGTAGTGGAAATAGCTTGGAATGTCTATGAAATTCTTAGAATTGGCTCCCCCTCCCCGACTCGAACGGGGGACCTGCGGATTAACAGTCCGTCGCTCTAACCAACTGAGCTAAGGGGGAACTAAAGTACTGATATTATTATGATGATTTGGCTCCCCCTCCCCGACTCGAACGGGGGACCTGCGGATTAACAGTCCGTCGCTCTAACCAACTGAGCTAAGGGGGAACTACATCATAAACATAAACTTGGCTCCCCCTCCCCGACTCGAACGGGGGACCTGCGGATTAACAGTCCGTCGCTCTAACCAACTGAGCTAAGGGGGAATCGTTTATGGTTGAAAAACTTGGCTCCCCCTCCCCGACTCGAACGGGGGACCTGCGGATTAACAGTCCGTCGCTCTAACCAACTGAGCTAAGGGGGAAGCGTCTTGCCTTTCAACGGGGCGAAATATTAATGATGGAGCCGCAAAGTGTCAACATATAAAAGTCATAAATTGAAAAAAGAGGTTTATTCGTTGTTTTTGTGTTCGATCTGCGTGATTTATAGCTCTATTAAAGCTATTTTTTTGAGAATTTAAGAATACTAATGCGAGTTTTATTATTATTGAGTCTTTAAATTGGTTAAATTAAACACGCCATTAAAGCCACTTGTAATCAAAAAACAACTCAAAAACATAAAATTTCATTTTTTACTTTGGGGTATTCTTCGTATTTATTTACTTTTTTATTTTAATTTTCTAAAAATATACCTGCACGAATAGTCATAAAAGTATTTTCCCCCTTAATAGTGATCCAATTTTGTTCTATAAATTGAGCATTTATTATCTTCGCTCAAAAATAGAACAATCAATAACTTAACTTTGTATTAAACGTTTTTTATTTACTAACGTATAACTATGTTAAGAAGAAAAATCGGCAAGCTTGCGTTTTCAGTGTGAGTTTATAAAAATGCCACAATTAGCAAATCAACAATTGGTTGGACCTCAGTGAAAATTGCGAGTCTCTCAAGGCCTTTATAAATGCGGCTTTGAATGAGTTATCCACGGTTTCTGTGGATAACTCTGTTTATGAAACTTTAAGAACATCATCGGCACCAATGTTTTAGGGTGCTACAACGATTTCAAGCTTTTAAATCACTATTTTTTATTCATTGTAAAACAGTAGGTTATGTTTTGCTGGCTAATAGATGTAACTCCATGAATGAATTTTTTCGTAACGATAAACCAAGTAGTTGCTTTGTGTAAAAAAGCATCAGATAACACAGGGTGTTTGTAATAAAAGTTATAAAAATGTGTTTTAATTGTTTTTTGGCGTGTTTAGGCTCTATTTTAACAAAAAGATGTAAAAACCAAGTTTTACTATTTTTTAGAATATTTACTTCCGTAATTACATCAATTGTAGTGATAAATCCGTGGCTTGAACTGCCTTGATGCTTTAAAATGATTCGTTCAGTAAAAAGAGGCCTATTTATTTCATGCGCGCAATTTCAAAATCTCAGACTCGCCCAGATTTACTAAACGATCCTATCTTGCCTACATTAAAGACGATGACCATACCGATGATATTCGGCATGATCACACTAATGATGTTCAATATTGTAGACACCTTTTTTATAAGTTTACTTGGCACCGAACCATTAGCTGCCGTGAGCTTTACATTTCCAGTTACTTTTACCGTTATCAGCTTAGCAATAGGGCTGGGGATCGGTACATCAGCAGTAATAGCGAAAGCGCTCGGCAGTAATAAAATTGATGAAGCACGTTTTGATGCCAGTATTTCTTTAATGGTTGGTGTGGTTTTGGTTATTGTGTTGTCATCTGTTGGATATTTACTGATTGACCCCATATTTACTTTGCTAGGAGCGGGCGCACAAGTATTGCCGTTAATACACGAATACATGAATGTATGGTTTATCGGTAGCGTATTTTTAATAACTCCAATGATTGGTAATTCGGTACTGCGTGCCAGCGGTGATACCAAAACGCCAAGTATAGTAATGGGCGGGGCCGGGCTGATAAACGCCGTACTTGACCCAATACTAATATTTGGCTTTGGGCCGGTACCCGCGTTAGGAATTCAAGGCGCTGCCATAGCAAGTGTTGTTGCATGGTCGGTCGCTGTGGTTATTATTTTATATATATTAGCGGTTAAAAAACGTTTGTTGAGTCTCAAAGCGGGCAAGCAAACTGTAACTGGCGCTATTCGTAAAATATTAAAAATTGGTTTACCTGCTGCAGGTGCAAACATGCTTACACCCGTTGCAATGGCTGTAATGACCGCCTTAGTAGCGCATCATGGGCCAGAAGCCGTGGCCGCATTTGGAGTAGGAAGCCGGATAGAATCTATTGCAAGTATTTTAGTGCTTGCGTTATCGATGACTTTACCGCCATTTGTGAGTCAAAACTTTGGGGCTGGCAAATTATGCCGTGTTAAAGAAGCGTATACCGGCACACTAAAATTTGTGATGGTATGGCAATTTGCCATTTACGTATTACTAATTGCATTTTCAGGTGTTATAAGCCAATTATTTGGTAAAGAACAAGCCGTAATAGATGTAATTAAGCTCTTTATTTATACCATCCCACTAAGCTATGGCTTACAAGGGGTGATCATATTATCAAACTCATCGTTTAATGCTTTACACAAACCAATGAACGCATTGGTACTAAGCGTTATTCGTTTATTCATATTTTATGTACCATTTGCTTATATCGGCAACGAAATAGCCGGATTATTAGGGTTATTTATAGGCGCTGCCATAGGTAATTTATTTACAGCAATAGTGGCATATAAATGGTTTATGAAAAAACTAGAAGCGCTGAGCGGCGAATCGTTACAGGAGTGCAATAATTGAGCGACCATTTTCAGTTAAAATCACATTTCAAACCAGCAGGCGATCAGCCTACCGCCATTAAACAGCTATGCGAAGGGTTAGAAGCGGGGCTTGCACACCAAACGTTATTAGGTGCCACCGGTACAGGTAAAACCTTTACTATGGCCAATATTATTAGCGATTTAAATCGTCCAACAATAATAATGGCGCACAATAAAACATTGGCTGCGCAGCTATACGGCGAGATGAAAGAGTTTTTTCCTAAAAACGCGGTTGAATACTTTGTATCGTATTACGATTACTACCAGCCAGAAGCCTATGTTGTATCTAGCGACACATTTATTGAAAAAGATGCTTCGATAAACGAGCACATAGAGCAAATGCGTTTAAGTGCGACCAAAGCATTGCTTGAGCGTCGCGACACCATTATTGTGGCATCGGTATCGGCTATTTATGGTTTGGGTGACCCTAAATCGTACATGAAAATGATGCTACTTTTAAAAGTGGGCGAAAAAGTCGATCAACGCGACATGCTACGCCGCCTTGCTGAAATACAATATACCCGCAATGATATAGATTTTAGCCGAGGTACATACCGTGTACGTGGCGAAGTAGTTGATATATTCCCAGCTGAGTCAGACACTTTTGCTGTACGTGTAGAAATGTTTGATGATGAAATAGAACGCTTAAGTATTTTTGACCCGCTTACCGGTGCAATTGAAAAGCACATAGTGCGCGCTACTATTTATCCTAAAACGCACTATGTTACCCCGCGTGAAAAAATACTTGGCGCTATCGAAAAAATAAAAGAAGAACTAAAAGAGCGACGCGCCCAGTTACTCAGTGCAAACAAGTTAGTAGAAGAGCAACGTGTAGCACAGCGAACGCAATACGATATAGAAATGATGACCGAGCTAGGTTATTGCTCGGGTATAGAAAACTACAGCCGTTATTTATCGGGTCGTACGCCAGGCGATCCGCCGCCAACATTGCTTGATTACCTACCTGATGACGCATTAATGATTATTGATGAATCGCATGTAACCGTATCGCAAATTGGCGCAATGTATAAAGGCGACAGAAGCCGCAAAGAAAACCTTGTTGAGTATGGTTTTAGAATGCCCTCCGCAATGGATAATAGGCCATTGCGTTTTGAAGAATTTGAAGCCATAGCACCACAAACTATTTATGTATCGGCAACGCCTGGCGACTTTGAGTTAGAACGCAGCGCAGGCGAAGTAGCAGAGCAAGTAATTCGCCCAACAGGGCTGCTCGACCCACTTATAGAAGTACGTCCTGTGGGCGATCAGGTTGATGATTTACTCTCAGAAATATACAAAAGTGTGGAGAAGGGCGAACGCGTACTGGTAACTACACTTACTAAACGTATGTCTGAGGATTTAACTGACTACCTAAGCGAGCATAATGTTAAAGTACGTTACTTACATTCAGACATTGATACCGTTGAGCGCGTAGAAATAATTCGTGACTTACGAGCTGGCGTATTTGATGTGTTAGTGGGTATTAACTTACTGCGAGAAGGCCTTGATATGCCAGAAGTGGCACTTGTTGCCATACTTGATGCTGACAAAGAGGGCTTTTTACGCTCAGCTCGCTCGCTGATACAAACCATTGGCCGTGCTGCGCGTCACTTAGATGGCCGCGCTATTTTATATGGCGACAGAATTACAAAATCAATGGCAAAAGCCATGGACGAAACAGCACGCAGGCGCGAAATTCAGCATGCATACAACGTTGAGCACGGTATAGAGCCTCATGCTCTGGCTAAAAAAATACTTGATGTAATGGATGTAGGCGAAGAAGCGGCTCCTAAAGACAACCTTAAACTTATTCGTAAAGAGTCTAAAAAGGTACTTAGTGCGAAAGAAATTGCCGTGCAAATTAAGCAGCTTGAAACCAAAATGCATGCATACGCAAGCGACCTAGAATTTGAAAAAGCGGGCTCTGTTCGCGATGAAATACATGAACTACAACAACAGTTGATTAATTAAAAATGACAGCAAACTTTACACCTCTTATTACTGCGCTTGAAAACGCGCCAATTTTAAAAAATGAACTGTGTCGTGTTTTTCATGGCCGAGGCCACAGCGTCGAAGCATTAAGCCATATTAATTTAGACTTTTACCCGCCAAGTTTATTTTTGGTTTCGTACGATGAAATTGATGAGCAAACACTAAGCGAGCTCACCAATGTTGTGTGGCAGTGGGCACAAAAAAATCAGCCTGAGCTTATTACGTCACTTGTGTACCAGCAACGTGCTGGCGTACAAAGCCAAAACACCGTGGTTTATGGGCAATTACCTAACCCGCATGTTGTAACTGAAAACGGCATTCGCTTTTTGGTTGATTTACAAAGCCGCCAAAATACCGGAATATTTCCCGATATGCGCAGCGGCCGTGAATTTGTAATGGCTAACAGCAAGCATGGCAAAGTGCTTAATTTGTTTTCGTATACATGTGGGTTTTCGCTTGCCGCCATGCAAGGCGGGGCAGATCATGTGATGAACATGGATATGAGCAAAGGCGTGCTTAAAGTCGGCAAGCAAAACCATCAGCTAAATGGTTTTGAGCGCGGCGTCAGTTTTTTACCTCACGATATTTTAAAATCGTTTGGAAAACTAAAAAAAGCAGCCCCGTTTGATTTAATAATAGTTGATCCGCCAAGCTTTCAAAAAGGCAGCTTTATATTAACTAAAGACTATCAAAAAGTGCTGCGCAGGTTGCCAGAGCTACTTTGCGATACCACACAATTACTATTGTGTGCGAATAGCCCAGAGCTTAGCGAAGATGCATTTAAAGCGTTAATAAACGAGAACACCCAAGGCGCAATTGAATTTGTTGAGCGCCTAGCCCCCACCGAGCGTTTTATTGAAGTAGACAGCGACAAAAGTTTAAAAGCGCTTGTCTATAAAACGTCACAAATACCTGCTTAAATGAAGCTCAGTAAACGCCTAACTGCCATTGATAAATTAATTTCGCAGCATCACGATATTATTTGGGATTGTTGCTGCGACCATGGTTATTTAGGCATGGCGCTATTAAAACGCGCAGCTGCAAACCACGTTATTTTTGTAGATATAGTCGCCACTTTAATGAACGATTTAGAAGCGCAATTATCATCTATTAATAAATTACAAAAAACCTGTGATAAAAACCCGCAGTGGCAGGTCTTATGTCAGGATGTAGGCAAAATAGAAATTGCTCAAAGTAAAAGCCAAGTAGTTGTAATAGCAGGTGTTGGCGGTGAGCTGTTGTTAAGTTTAGTACAACAAATTATTGCTAATAACGCAGTGGAGCATTTAAATAATGTTCGGTTTATTTTATGCCCCGTGCATCACACTTATAAGTTGCGAGTAGGTTTAAAACAACTTGGTTTAGGGCTTATAAGTGAGCAAATAGTTTACGACAACAAACGTTTTTATGAAGTGATTGAAGTGAGCTTTAGTACCAATATTGAGATTAGCCATACCGGCAAAAAAATGTGGGACTTTGCTAGTACAGAGCACGTTATGTATCAACGGCAACTCATAAATCATTATAATAAAATGCTCAATAAAGATAAGCCATACTATCAAAAAGTTATAACAGACTATCAAGAACTCACCGATAGTTAAAAAAGCCCAAAAGTAGGGCGTACATGTGATCTAATTACGACATTGACGACGTAATGTGTTCATAGTTTATATCGCACAACGCGAGTTTATTTGGTTTATTTATGTCAGATAACAAGAGTCACATTAATCATTTGCTTAGCAATGAGCAAAAATGGCAACACAGTTACGAGCAACCTATTTCTTATGCACCCCTTGTGCAATTGGCTAATAGTAATTGGGTGGTGCCACAGCATTTTTTACGTTACAAGCACACGCTTCAAAGCGTAAACGAAGTACTTGAGAGTATTGAGTTTTCGGCTCACTTTAGGGTGCTTGCTGCACAAAAAGGTGAAGAAATTTACCTGCAAGTAGCAGTGCTGAGCCCTGATAACTACCAAAAAAGCGCATCTACTAATGAAGCCAAAGCTAAAAAACTATTATTTGGCAGACGTTGGATAGTAGAGGAAAACTTACCTACCTCAGAGCTTATTCAAACCGCATTTTTAGCGTTAAAAGTAGCGCGAGAACATGAAGTAAGAGAACTTTTTCAGTTAATGCAAAGCGGCGCAACAAGCACGCCATTTAACAATCACCACGACTTACCTGTAATGGCGCAAAACCCTGAACTTGTTAAAAGCGAAGCGGTTACAGGTAACGTTGATGAAGTGCTTAAACGTATTGTATTTGCAGGAAAAAGTATTGAGCTTAAAAGTCAGCAGCAAGTAGCCGAGCAACATTTATATACTGTTGAACTGTTGTGTGAGGATTGCCAGCTTAGCGAGTTTAACAAAAAAACAATTGCGTTTTTAACAGCAGACTCATCCGCTAATAGTTTTTTACATGGCTTAATTGCGGCATTGGTGGCCACAAGTAATGACTACGTAAACGAGCAGTTTAAATACAAAGGTTTTGCCCGCTTTAGTAAGCACGTTGTGGTTGAACAAATAGGTAACCTAAGTATCGCTATGCGTTCGCCAAGTACCGTAGGGCTTTGCTCTATGGGTAAGCAACATGCTAATCAGTTAAATTTTGAGATAGACAGTGGGCGAGCACCACAGGGCTGCGGGCAAGCTATTGGTGGGTTTTTAGCTGCTCACGGCATTGAGCAGCCAGAAAATGCGCATTTATATCCAAATTACTTATAACAACTTAAAGTTTATTAATTTCATCTTTAACGTTAAAGCTTGAATCAGTAACAATAGCCTCAAGTGTTTGTACACGCTCTTTTAATGCAAGCACTTGTGCGTTTGTTTCAGCTAATTGTTTATGGGCATCGCTGTTGTTGTTTTGCATTTTATGCTTAAACTCAAGATGCTTTTTATACATATCGTAAACTACTCCTGAGCCAACCGAAATTAGCACAATAAGTACAATCATCGTAGTTCCAGACATAACCTCATTCCTTATCATTTTATTATTCGTTTATGGTTAAAGTATAACCTTTAAGCGCTTTTGATAAAGCTGACAATTGTAACTTAATCTGTATAGTTCACTTAAGCCAAGCTTTGAGCGTGTTCATCATTTATACACTTTAGATATTGTTTAATGGCTGCATAGCCACCATATAATAAACATACTTTAGCCAATACAGTGAGTTGCCATGTTAAATAATAAAATTCCACCGGTTATCGTTGTGCTGTTTTTTGCAGGCATAATGGCGCTTATTGCGCATTACAGTGTTATTGATTTCACCGCCTTTATTACCTACCTAGCAGCAAGTTTGGTCATTATTGGGTGTGTTTTTTGTATTGCAGGTGTGGCGAGCTTTAAAATAGCAAACACCACAGTAAATCCTAATAAACCAGAGCAAGCGTCAAAACTTATTACGAGCGGCATTTATAAAATTTCGCGTAACCCAATGTATGTGGGTTTTGCATTTATTTTAGCAGGGTGGGGTGTTTGGTTAAGTTCCTTGTGGGCGCTTTTATGTATTATCGGGTTTATTGCCTATTTAACATTTTTTCAAATAATACCCGAGGAGCGTGCGCTCACTAAATTATTTGGCGAAGAGTTTACCGCTTACAAAGCGCGCGTAAAACGCTGGCTGTAATCAATATCATTGACTTAAAACCTGACAAACAAAAAAGGCTATCGATGATAGCCTTTTTTTGTTTGCAGCAATTGTATTACTAATTAATTGCGGCTTATTCGTATTCTAACGGGTCTGTAATGTTATTTAGTGCAAATGCTTCAAGGCGTTCTTGGCACGCGCCACATTTACCACAGGCCTTTTCACGGCCGTTATAACAGGTCCACGTTTGGCTGTAATCTAAACCCATTTCAATACCGTCGGTCAAAATACCAATTTTAGTATTATTTAAATACGGGCTAAAAATTTCTACCGCGTCGTAGTTAGCAATACGACACACATCATCCATTTTTTGCACAAATTCAGGACGGCAATCAGGGTAAATAGCATGATCCCCAGAATGAGCGCCGTAATAAACTTGGCTAGCTTTAAGTGATACCGCGTAGCCAACAGCAAGCGAGAGCAAAATCATATTACGATTAGGTACAATCGTACTTTTCATGCTTTCTTCTTCGTAATGGCCTTCAGGTACGTCAATATCATCAGTAAGTGATGAGCCACCAATAAGTTGGTTAATCGCCGAAATATCGACAATTTTATGTGGAACGTTTAATTTTTCACACACACTTGCCGCTACTTTAAGCTCTTTTACATGACGCTGACCATAGTCAAATGAAAGGGCATATACATCATGGCCTTGTTGCAGGGCTTTATTTAATACGGTAAATGAGTCCATACCGCCGGAATAAATAACAACTACTTTTTGCGTCATATCTGTTTTGCTCTTAGTTTTAATAGAGGTTTATATCAGGGCGCGATATACTACACGGCCGCAGCTTAAATAACAATTTTTGCACAGCGCTTTTTGGTTTTTTAATAGTAGCAATTTGGCTGCTAGGTAGTAAGTGAGATCTCTTTTGTACAAAATTAATGAAGTGTTTGAAACCATTCAAGGTGAAGCTAGCTTTACTGGCACACCCTCAATATTTTTACGTCTGCAAGGCTGCCCAGTAGGTTGCTCTTGGTGCGACACTAAGCAAACGTGGGATGTTGATAATGTATATAAAGTATCGCTGGATGAAACCGTAGAAAAAAAAGCCGACTCAGATCATTGGGCTAACGCCAGTGCAGAGCAAATTTTAGCTTTGTTTCAATCACGTGGGTATACCGCAAAGCATGTTGTAATTACTGGCGGCGAGCCATGCATGTTTGATTTAAATCCAGTATGTAACTTATTACATGAACACGGTTTTAGCACACAAATAGAAACCAGCGGCACGTTTGAAATACTCGCCCCAGAGCAAACATGGGTAACGGTATCGCCAAAAATCAATATGCGCGGCGGTTATGAAGTACTTACCAGCGCTATGAAGCGTGCCAACGAAATTAAACACCCCGTTGCGATGCAAAAGCACGTAGAAGAGCTAGAAGAATTATTTGCTAAAACAGGCGTTAATCCTAAGCTTGTTTATTTGCAGCCAATTAGCCAAAAAGTATCAGCAACAAAATTAGCAATCGACACCTGTATTGCCAAAAACTGGCGCCTATCAATACAAGTACATAAGTATTTAGGAATTAGTTAAAACCAGCTTAAAGTTATATTACGTATGTTGGGTAGAGCGAAGCTAAACCCAACAAATCTCCACTTCCGCACCATTTTCTAATAACCTTTCATAATATTTAAATACGTAGGTCGTGTACTTAGCTCGGATAACCGAAGCGCCACACGACAATTCTTAATTACATCGACTTTAAAGCTCATATCTTCTTCGCTAATAGCCATAACTAGTTTACTATGCGCGACTTAAAAATATTCTACTACTTACCACTAGGCTTATATGTCCGCAAACGCGCTTTACACCGACCTTTCTGATTACTACGACTTAATGTGTGCAGATATTAATTATCAAGCCCAAAGCAATTCTATTCACAGGCTGCACCAAATTTTTGGTAATGGCGCAAACACCCATCTAGATTTAGCATGTGGCACCGGCCCGCATGTACGCCACTTTATTGATAACGGTTATAAAAGTAGTGGGCTTGATTTAAACCAGCCAATGCTAGATAAAGCAAAAACGCGTTGCCCAGAAGCGCAATTTTCATTGCAAAACATGAGTGAATTTAAGGTAACTGAGCACTTGGATTTAATTACCTGCTTTTTGTATTCAATCCATTACTGCGACGGCATTAATAAACTAAAAGAGTGCCTTGCTAGCGTATACAATGCATTAAACGTAGGTGGAATATTTTGTTTTAACACTGTTGATAAAAACAAAATCGACAGCGATTCATTTGTAGAGCACACCGCAACAAGCGAAAATAGCTTCTTCACATTTCGCTCTGGCTGGCACTACAGTGGCACTGGCAGTAAACAGTTATTAAAACTCAGCATAGAAAAAACCACCGCAGACAACACACTCGTATGGCACGACGAGCACCCAATGGTTGCTTTTAGTTATACCGAGCTTAAAGAAGCATTAAAACCGTACTTCGAAATTCACATATTTGAACATGACTACGACAAAATAACCCCATGGGCAGAGCGCTCAGGCAACGCCATTTTCGTCTGCGTAAAAATTTAAGTTAAACACTCATCAAGAAGAGATAAAAGGTTGGGCAGAGCGCAGCGAAACCCAACGGACCTCCATATTCACGCCTCCAACAACCCCGCATTATATATTTGAAAACGTAGGTCGATAAGCGAAGCGCCATCCGACACAGTAACCTATTCAAGTTTCGGCGAATACAACAGCTAATTAATTATGATGTATGAAGTCAAGATTTGACCCCTTTGGTTTGCTTAAACGGAACTTTCTAATGGGTGACCCCTTTGGCTTTATTGGCTGCCAACAGCAGCCATTATTTAATTTTTGTATGTTAAATCAGGGGGGGGAGGAGTTCCCGAGCCTTACAATACATCGCTAGGTTCTAGCGATACAGAGTTAGGAAGTGGATAATGTTCAGGGTTGTACACTAAACCTGTCGGAATTTCTAACTCATCAAAGAGAAATTGCAAATAACGATAGTAGTATTTTTTAGCTAAATCAGATCCCTTTGAATGCACATCTTTGTATTCATGCTGATTATGCTCTTTTAAAAATTTGGCATACCAATATATGGCTTCTACGTAGTAATACTTAATATGTTCTAAATTTTTAATACCTAGATTGTAGTAGTTTCTAGCCTTTTCTAAGTCTGATTCACAAAAAGCAAGCATAAGGGACTTTAGGCCAAAGGTGTAGGGGTTAACATCAACCAATAAATTAATATACTCTTTATCGTAAGGTTTTTGCTTAGCCCTCACATAAGATATTTGTATTTTATCTAAATGTTCTTTTGCGTGCATTAAACTAAGATATTCATCAATTTCTGCTAAGTCCAAGGTGTCCGTTAACCATTTATATTCAAAGTGCGTTAAACCAAAAGTTATTGGTGGCTTTTGTTCTAAAATTCCTAAATTTATAGCTGTTGATGACTTAGTAATTGGAAAATTATCCTCACTTATAAGGTGGTATATATATGCTTGATTTCCTTCCAGAGCATAAATGTTAAGCGTGTTTTCAAATGTCATTAAGTCGCCAGTATCATCCTTGTCAAGTTGTTTTAAACTAGTTATTGGTATGTTTTTTTTAACTCTCTGAAAAACACGTTCAAAATCGCCATTAAAGTACTTGCATATATCAATAGCAGTTCCTACTGCTCGGTAATAAGTGCCTGAAAATATGGTGATATTTCTTTCTAGAGTGTTTATAATATTATTTAAAGAGCAAATTGTATTAAATAGCATACAGTTTGTATTGATATAAAATAGTTTATCTTTTTCAGGTATCGAACACTCATTCAAATAATCTATTATTTTTAATATATTCATTTGATTATCTTCAAAAAGTTTTAAAGCAAAACTCCTCTTAGGTTGGTCTTCTGAATCCAGCAAATCTCGAATTTTTCTGGTGAGTGTATTGTTATAGTGAAATACAGAATCAAAAAAAGCCGTGTTTTTTTCTCTATGAATAAATTGTCGTTCTGCGAATCGTCCAATAATCGATTGTAATTTTACTTTGTTTTGGCTTTCCTCAAGTAATGATTTGTTTTGTAATTTTTTTAAAACTTTTTCTTTTATTATATTTGTTTTTATATCTGTGTTTTTAGAATAACCCCCTATTCTCTTTAAATTTTGTATATTGATGCCATCAGGGAAAAGTGCTAACTTCTCTAAGGCTTCTTTTTCATTATCTAGTAACATATTATAAGAATATAATATTGAAGCGTAGAGCGACTTCTTTCTATCGATGTTTACGTCTACAGCATTATCAAATAAGCTTAAATCATCTTCAGATACATTAAAAATATCTGACTGAAGCTCTTTTTTTAATTCTAAAAGATTAGTATTTTGAAATATATTAGAGGTAATAACACTAATGGCTAAGGGGTTTCTATCTAGTAAATTTTCTATGATTTCGTCGCGAACCAACTTTTTTTCTTTAATGGATAGCTTTCTTTTCCCTAAATTCGAAATAAACAATTCGAAAGCTTCGTCTAAAGTCATTGGCCTCAATGTGTGAGGGATTTCACCAGCTATATTAAGAAGTTCACGTGATGTCACTAAGATTATAGCGAATTCCGACATAAAACTTAAAAGCTGCAATATTTGCTTTTTATCTTCTAATATTAAAAGGGTTTCAAAATTGTCTAAAATGATTAACCTAGATTCACCATCAAAATTATTAGACAGATGCTCTTCTAAGTGCTGTGCCTTTTCTAAATTAAAAGGTGAAGCAATACCTGATTTAAATTGATCAAAGTTTATTAGATGTTCACAATCAACAAACGCAACTCCACCATTGAACCGTCCTCGTTCAGCTAAGTGTATAGCTAAAACTTTTGCTAGAGTTGTTTTACCTAAACCTCCACTGCCTATGATATTGACAAAGCCGTTGTCATTTTCTAATTTTAATACCTCACGACTCAAGGTCACTAAATCCTCTTTACGACCTATAAATCTTTTTAGGAGGCACTTGTCTATATCTGAAGGTAATCTAGTTTCACTTTTAATGAATTTTTTGCTTGTATTTAAAGCTTTACTTTTCGAATCAGGTAATGCAATTTTTTCATAATTTAAGATTAAACCTATATCTTCAGCATACTTAATATTTTGCTTATTAAATATTTGAAATATAAAGTTAGTGAGGAATTTTTTATGCACCTTGGTCTCAACCAAAGGTAATACAAGTAAAGGGAACTCTATTCCTTGTAATTTCTCTTTATCTATGAGGGTGTCGGTTAAAATAAATACACCTTTTTTATTACCAAGAGCGGTGTTTTTTTGTAAATCGATAAGGTCTATTTTTGCTAGTGATATGTCTTCATCTTCTACAACTAGACGATTTTTTACAATCTTACTAGCAATAAAAACATAATCATAGTCATCTAGTTGTTGTAAGTGACTTAAAGATAATGTGAAGCAATCAATGCTAAAGGGTAATTTTTTTAGCTCTTTAATAATAGGGTGGTAATCTATATTTTGACCTAAAGGGTTAGCGGATAAAAAGACCACTTTAGTTTCTTTTGCTGTTATCGCAGTTGTTTTATTTTCAATTTTAGTTTCTTCATTGATAACTGCAGGAGTATCAATATAAGCTGCCATTTCATTAATCTTGCTAACAAGAGGTTCACCATAATCTTCAAAGGTTACTATCTGAATTGAAGTATCTTTGAGTCTTTTCTCAATTTCACATTTATTAGATTCTTTAATTAAAGCAAAATGAATTTTGCCATTACCTGAAAAAAGATCATTTTGTTTGTTTATTTCTGCTAGCAATTCAGCATCTGCTAAGCTACATCCGATAAATAGTAAATTTCGATTAGAAACTATATTCTTCAACGTTTGTAGGGCTGCTAAATATTCAGTCTCTGCTTGCTCTGATGTTGGGTATAATTTTGCGTAACTATCAGGAGTTAAAATTAATTTTTCAGAATTATCAATATGACCGTGTAAATGCCAGACAATTGGCTTTTGGGAATCGTTATGAATATTTGATAAATTTGCAGCTTTACTATTTTCAATTATTGATACTTGAGCTGAACTTCCTGGGTAGCTCCAAGAAAGGATACGGTCATAATTAAGTGTTATTATTTGTTTACTTAACTTCCATATGGCTTTAGGCAGTTCTGCACTTTTATCATCTAATGTATCAAGGTCTATATCTATTTTTTCTTGAATAAAATTATGCCAATGGCCATTTTTCAATCCTTCATAAGCATACTTAGCAGCTTGCTGATACTCTTCCTCCTCTAAAAAAGCCTCTACTAATTTTGCTTTATTATTTAATTGTTCACTTTTAAGTTTTTCTGCCGCACTTAAAAGTAAGTCTTTCCAGCTAGGAAACACTGGATTTCCATTTTTATCCTTGATTGACATCGAAACACCAGCACCAACCAACGGTATTATTTTTTTACTTGATAGGGCTTGCTGTAAAGATTGAGTAAGGCTCATGATTATAAATCCGTTTTTAAATAAAAAGGCTGAAAGGTAGTTAGCTACATCCCTGATTTGTATGTCAGAATATTGTGCATTAATAATTTTAAATAGACAAATACTGATTGTTTTTAAACATAATAAATTAAAACCAGAAGGGGGGAAATCTTGACTTCATACATCAAAACTATCGACTGCCTATTTATCCCTCGATCATGCTTTCACTTAACCAAAATACTTAATAACCAGCATAAAAAAAGCGTTGCCCTTGAGCAACGCTTTTCTGTATTTGTCTAATAGCTGGCAGCTAATTTACTCAGCCGCTGCTTATTCTGCCACAAACTTATTCTGCAGCTAAATAATCTAACACTACTTGATGGTGATCTTTAGTTTTAAACTTATCAAATAGGTGTTTAATTTTACCGTCTTGGCCTACTAAAAACGTTAAGCGGTGAATACCATCGTACTCTTTACCCATAAATTTTTTGTAGCCCCATACACCAAATGCTTCAGCAATGGCGTGATCTTCGTCGGCTAATAAATCAAAGTTAAGCTCTTTTTTAGTTTCAAAGTTTTTAAGGCGCTTAATTGGATCTGGGCTAATACCTACAACGCGGGTGTTAAATTTAGCAAGCTGTGCTTGCTCATCGCGTAGGTTTTCGGCTTGTACAGTACAGCCCGGCGTTGACGCTTTAGGGTAAAAGTACACAAGCACTTGTTGCTCTTTTAACAGCTCGCTTAATGTTACTGTTTCGTCGTTTTGGTTTTGTAGGCTAAAAGCGGGTGCAGTATCGCCAGCTTGTAATGGACTAATTGTGTTCATGTTTAGCATCCTTAACGAATTCGTTTAAAAATATAATCTACGTTTAGTGTGTGAGAAAGGCTCTCAAAACTAATTTTAAATTGATCTATATCTACATCAACAGGTATGTTGAATTCAAGTTCACAACGCATCTTTATGTTGTCTTCTTGGGAATAAGTGTCTGACTTAAGTGAGCAAATACTAATATTATTGTCGGCAAAAAAGCGCGTTACTTTGCTCAATGTACCAGGGGTGTCTATGCCTGTGTATTCTAGTGTGTAACCTGCACAAAACTCCTCAGGAGTATGACTCGCGGTACGCTTCATCATGGTTAGCAGGCCAAGTTCCATGGCTTTAGTGGGCAGTACGTGCTCTATGCGGCTTATTGCCGACATGTCGCCGCTAAGTAGCATTATGAAGGTAAATTCGCAGCCTAAAATAGCAATACGGCTGTCAATAATGTTGCAGTGGCAATCGCTAACCAGTTGGGTTAGTTCACTTACTATACCGGGTCTGTCTTCGCCAATCGCTGTTAAAACAATTTGATGATTTGAAAATGCAGTCATGAGTTCAAATACCTTGTTACTTGGATTATATCAACCGAGTTGGCAACACCAAAAATACACACGAGAAGTTGCACGGCGGCGAAGTTTAACACAAAAAGGGCTCTAAACTACAGCACACGCTAATTAAGCGCTTTTAAAGTGCGGTGTTTCTTGTTTTTACTGGCACAGGAAAGTACCATAGCTAAAATTTGCTTATTTGCGCTTAGTTGCTTACTAAGTTGAAGTGCTGAACTTTATTGCATTTAGGCAGCCAAATAATAAATGTAAAGTTAATATTGATTTTACACTGAACCAAATCGGTATTACCCACTCATATATTTGTTAAAACAATTAAAGGGTATGCTAAGGAGAAATATCTGTGCAGTATTGGATCCCAAAAGCACTTGCAGTAAGTGTATTGGTAAGTTTATCAGGGTGTAGTGTATTTATTAATAAGGCACATGACGAGCGTAATTATCGTACGCATGAGCCTGTAAAAGCACCAGCGTCGTTATCTCAACCAGCTCAAGACCCAGTTTATAAAATGGATGTAGGTCAATACGACAATAATCCTGAAGCTACAAATTACCGCCCACCGGCACAAGTATTAACAATTGCTAAAGGCAGTTGGGTAGAAGAGACAGATAAACAAGCGCGTATTTATTTTGATAAAAATGATGGCATTGCTGATTTAGATGAGTTTCTTTGGGATACGATTAAATCTGTCCTAGCTGATAATAATGCAGGAACTACTAAAGAAGATAAGCTACTTGGTATTATTGAAACTGATTGGTACTCAATCATTAAAACCGAAGAAGGTTTTTGGTGGTGGGGCGATGAAGTTAACGATGATTTAGAAAAGTTTAGATTCACTATTGAAGAAAAATCACATCAACGCACTGCGTCTTTACGTGTAGAGCTGATTGATTTTAAAGGTGATAAAACGCTAACAGACTTACTCAAGCAGCAGCTAGAAGTACGTGCGCTTAACCAAGTAGTGAGCGAGTTTGATTACCGTTACCGTCAACTTGAAGTTGATATGCGTAAACGCCAAGGTATTATTTCTCTTGAAATGGGCTTTGATAATAAAGGTAATGCAGCACTTGTAACTGAGCAATCTTACGACGCTGTGTTTGACCGTTTCTCTGGGTTTTTAGAGCGCTTGTCGTTCTCTATTGTTGAAATTAACCCAGATACGGGCTTAATTACTGCAGATTATACTAAACCAGAAACAAGCGTTTGGGATTCAATTTGGGGTGATGACGTAGCTCAACTACCTATTGATGAAGGCCAATACCAAATTTTAGTAAGCAAAACTAAAGAAGGCGGTACTAGCTTAACGTGGATGGATGATAAAGGCGAAACGCTTGAGCCAGGTACTATGAATGGTTTACAACAAGCATTAGAAGCAGCACTCATTCAGCGCGGCATTAAAATTTAAATAATAATAAGTTTTACCACAAAAAGAGCGCTATGCTCTTTTTGTGGTTTTTATAGGTTAAACAATATGTCTCAGCTACCTGAACGTTCACACTATACGTGGCGCACTTGGTTTACTTTTTTGGTTCCTTCGTTAATTGGTGTGTTTTTATTTATGACACCCATTAGTACTTCGCAAGGGATGACCATTCCTATTGCCGTTATGGCAAAAGCGGTTCAAGCAATGATGCTTGGCTCTGCTCAAGCAATTATTACCCTCATTATTTGTATTACAGGGGTTATCTCTGTAATTACTAAAGTGTTTAAACCCGCCGCTATATGTAACTCACCTTTGTTAAAGCATTTATTTGATGTGAGCTGGACATGGCTGGTGGTACGCTTATTTGGTATGGCGTTTGGTTTAATGACGTACTTAAGCCTAGGCAGCGAGATGATTACCTCGGCTAATACTGGCGCGCTGGTATTAAATGACTTATTGCCTGTGTTGTTTTCGGTATTTATTTTAGCGGGCTTATTACTGCCGCTATTAATTAACTTTGGTCTATTAGAGCTTGCTGGTACGTTAATGACCAAAGTAATGCGCCCTGTATTTGGTGTACCAGGTAGAAGCGCGGTTGACTGTACTGCGTCGTGGTTAGGTGATGGCAGTGTGGGTATTTTGATGACTGCAAGGCAGTACGATCAAAAGCATTATACACAACGTGAAGCGGCTATTATTGGTACTACGTTTTCAGCGGTTTCAATTACATTTAGTTTAGTGGTGCTTGGGCAAGTTAAACTTGAATACCTATTTGCTCCGTTTTACGCAACGGTATGTTTAGCCGGTATTGTTGCCGCTATTATTGTGCCGCGATTACCGCCACTGCGCTTTAAAAAAGATTTACTCATTGATGGCACTGAGCCAGATAGAGACACTGAAACAATTCCGGGTCATAAAACTTTATTTGGGCATTCGTTAGATGTTGCACTAGCTAAAGCAGATAACTCAACGGGTGTTAAAGGCACTATAAAAGAGGGCGTACATAATGCGCTTGATATGGTGTTTGGTGTGTTACCTGTAGTAATGGCGGTAGGCACATTTGCACTGATCATTGCTGAGCATACGCCTATATTTCAGTATTTAGGTATGCCGTTTGTGCCATTTTTAGAGCTATTGCAAGTACCCGAAGCAGCCGCTGCGTCGCAAACTATTATGGTTGGTTTTGCTGATATGTTTATTCCGTCAATATTAGCAGCAGGGACTATTGAAAGTGATGTAACGCGCTTTATTATTGCCGCAATGAGTGTAACTCAGCTTATTTATATGTCTGAGGTGGGTGCACTTTTACTTGGCAGTAAAATACCGGTAAATATTTTAGAGCTATTTATTATATTTATTTTGCGAACACTAATTACTTTACCGGTTATTGCGCTAATGGCGCATTGGCTAGTAGGCTAAATTAGCAAAAATATATTTAGCGAATTGGTATTATTGAAAAAGCCCTGATTGATCAGGGCTTTTTTGTGTCTGTTGTATTTTTTATATTGGCGTTGGGCTTTATAAACTCCTGTTTTGCAGAGAGTCTAATCAGCGCAATATTACCAATGATAATGGCAAAAACAACAGCGACAATAATTACAATATGCCAAGTTTGCATCGCAGTATCACCTAAACTTTAGTACGTTTAAGTGTGACCGCTTTGCGCTATAACAGCAATTAATTTACTCAAAAATACAATCAATAACGTTAAAAACGTCTCGCTACCGAAAGCGTTAAAAAGTTAAGCCCAGGGTTTGGCTCTTTAAAGCCTGCGTTTGAATAGTGAATAACGCGAAGGGCAACATTGGTGTGGCCAAAATCGGCTACAAGGCCTATGCGGTCTTCAAACTGGTAGTGAGTACTTATGTTTTTACCGGCAAACTGCGTTTCATCAATCAGTGATACACCAATGCCTGCTTCTACATAAAATGGGGTGTTGTTAAAACTAAAAGCAGGAAATTGCAGTACAGGTGACATAGCAAGTACTAGGTTTGATTGTGTTTCATCGCCGTGGCGGTATTCCCACATATTTACGCTGGTTTCAAAGTAAAAGCGTGCATCACCAATAAGGTTTTGCATACCAGGCGCATGATACTGATACGCAAGCTTAACGCCGTTTACGTTACCTTCGCCTTTGAGAAAGTCAACGGCATAACCGTGGTCCGATTGAGCAAAAGCAAGCTTGCCAAAAAGTGAAACTACTAATACAAAAGAGATAATAAGTGTTTTAAGTGACGTTTTCATAGGTGCCAAATGTTTGTTTGATTTAAGTTGATAACTAAATGATAAGGGCGGCCTGTTAACAATTACAATGAGGACAAAATGCCGGTTGTATATGAGCTGTTAATAGAGTTTTCTAACTGCTTGAATTTATTTTATTTATTGGATTGGTGCTAATTGAGCATTAATAAGTTGCTTATTTGTGCCTTTTTTATTGCGTATAGTTCGCGTAAATTACAGTCATCTTAATCACACAGACATATACAATTATGAAACTCTTTAAACTATTCGTTTTAGCCACTGCTTTTTTTAGCAGTTCGTTATTTGCACAAGCTCAGCAATCACCAGATCAGTTACTTGAATCGGTAGCCGACAAGCTTTTTGCAGATATTGGCCAAGTAAACTCAAAAGGTACAGCCAGCAAAGACGCGATGGCTGCCATTGTTGAAAAACGTTTAATGCCACATATTGACGTTAAGTTTGTGTCGTTTAAATTATTAGGTAAACACATTAAAGGTATTGAGCGCGAGCAAGCTGTTCAATTTATAGATGCAGTAGAGCATTACTTAACAGGCACATACGCCGGTGCACTAATGAAGTACACGGGTCAAAAAGTAGTATTTGAGCGTAATAACGCAAAAAGTGACTCTGAGTACGCAACAGTTAATACGCAAATTATTGAGCCAAATGCGCCTACTATCGACTTAAGCTTTAAGCTTCGTTTAGGTAAAAACAATGAGTGGAAAGTATACGATATTGTTGCTGAAGGCATTTCACTATTAAGTGCTAAACAAAAAGAGATTATTCAACGCATTTCTGATGTGGGTTTAGAGCAAGTTATTAGCGAGTTAAAAAGTAAATAGACTATTTGTCTGGCTCTGATTAAGCCCAACTCCAACCTCAAAAACGGCCAATTACTTATGTACTTGGCCGTTTTTATATTTTTGCTAAGGACAATACCAATCCACAGTAATACTTAATCATTTAGAACAACTAAATAACGAAATTTTTCCTTGCTATCACACGGTTTTCTACCTCAAAATAAATCACTTAATTAAGCGAATTGTTATAATCCTAAAGGATTGTTGTTATTGCGTAATTTTGCGCTAGCAGCAAAACAAAGGTGTGCTAGAATATCGGCACTTTGATTAAGCGTGGTGTCAGCTTAAAACTGATATAACTTACCACCCCCAAGCCACACTGGAGTTGTGTTGTTTTAATGGAAAATGTACTGATTTGGCCAAAGGAATACCCATTACTTATTAAAGGACTGGTAGAACAAAACGGTGCCTTTATTTTAGATGCTTTGGAAGCTTGGCCTGCTTGTCGTTCTACAAATGAAGACGATGGTGTATGCACCACCGTGCTGCCACCTATTTATTATTTGGCATGGCTAACCCCGCTGGAGCCATTTGAAGAATGTTACTTTCAACATATCTCTGAATATGACGAAGACGCACAAGCGTATATTAGTGCGGTTAAAAGCCATTACTACGATAATGAATACACCCCTGAAAGCTTAGTGCTTATGCTGTGCCAGCGCCTTGAAAAATACGCAAGCGTGGCTGCACAAAATACCATAGATACGCCACTGTCTTTAGTTGATTTATTTTTTAGTAAACGCTACTTCACGTTAATTGAGCATGCGCTAAATAATAAAAGTAAACTCTCGGCAAAAGACACATTAGCTCTATGGAAAGAAGTTGATTTTAGAGAGCGCCTAAGTGCGTTTATTCCAGAGTCTATTGCTGATTTAGATACTCTTTCTGAACTTGCCAGCGAAAAAGTAGCTGCGGGTAAAGACTATTTTACGCTGCTTACGCAGGTTTCTCCTGATGTTGACTCTGTTGTACTGCTAGAAAAAGCTTTGCTTACTCATTTACGTAAAAAAACAGCTAAGCAAACAATGGCTATGCGTTTTATTGAACAAGGCGCTACAGGTGTGCTTGCTGATGAAAACAATAAAACAGCTTTTATGTGGGCGGCCGAAAAAGGCTTTGTAAATGTGGTTGAAACGCTACTTGTAAAGCAAGACAAAAAAGCGACAGATAACTTAGGTAATACTGCGCTTCATTATGCTGTGTTTGCTAAAAATGAGTCGTTAATGGTGCTGCTTATTAAAGCCGGATACGATTTTAGAGCACGTAATAAAGAAGGTTTAAGCTGTTACCGTTTAGCGGTGAGTATTAAAGCTAATAACTTAGTTAAATGTTTAGAGCGTGACTTTGGTATTAAAGAACTTTCGCCAGAAGGGCAGTTCGATCGCATTAAAAAAGTGCATGTGCTACATGCTATTGTGACTATATTGCTGCCTTTACAGTTGTTCTTCTTTTTTGATGAAACCCTCTCAATTAAAAGTGAGCTGACGCTGGGTTTAACTATGACTGCAGTGATTTGTTTTTTCTTTGCGACCACATTAAAGCGCTGTGCGCTATATCCACATATTAAACACCCTTGGGGTTTATTTGTGCTTAGAGGCTTTTCGTTTATTAGCTTAATTGCTCAAATAGGGTTGGCGAGTATTGTGGTGCTAGCTGCCTTGAGCGATTTAGTTTAGCTAGTTTTAAACAGTTAATAAAAAACGCGCTTAAAGTAATTTAAGCGCGTTTTTTTGTATATAGCGTTTATGGTTAAGCCTTATTTACCGTGCTCATTTGCTGCTTTTTCTTCAGCTAATTCTTCTTTAAGCTTACGGATTTTTAAACCTTGTTCTTGTCCGCGATGTCTTGCGTAGTAAGTACAGCCAATAAACATAGATGATGCAAATACCAGCTCTAACAACACCCAAATTAATTCATCAGGAGCGGCCCACAGCATAGTAAGCCCGTGGATAAAATAAAGCATTACAATAAAGTTAGCCCACGCATAGGTGTATGTGTTGTCTTGAATTATGCCTCTTAGCGGCAGCAGTAAAGGAATGATAGGAAAAAACAATGACACCCAACTAGTATTACCGTCTAGAGGGGGTACAAAATACATCCACAAAGGAATCAGAATAAGTAAACCAACATAGCCAAATAGTGCTGCACGTTGAAATTTTACCGTAATCGGCTTTTTAGCTGGACTGTCAGCTGTAGTCATTTAAGTTTTCTCGCAATGTGAGTAAGGCGTTTACCAACGCTTTGGCATATTTTAATTTCGTCTTTGCTTAGCTGTGCACTGTTAGCGCTGCCAGCGACGTGTGTTGCACCGTATGGTGTTCCACCGGTTTGTGTTGCAAGTAGTTCGGGTACATCGTACGGCACGCCCATAAGCACCATGCCGTGGTGTAATAGTGGCAAAGATAAGTTAAGTAAGGTTGCTTCATTTCCACCATGCATACTACTTGATGACGAAAATACACACGCTGGCTTATCGATTAATTGGCCTTTTAGCCACAAGTCGCTGGTGGTTTCCCAAAAGCTTTTTGCTTGAGAGGCCATCATGCCAAATCGGGTTGGTGTACCAAATGCTAAACCATCGCAATTTATTAAATCATCTTTGGTGATCACAATATCGTGCGCATTTTTAGCCACAAAGGTGCGAAGTAGTGCACTAGCACCTTGTTGCTCTATCGACTCTGCTATCTCGTGAGCCATCGCTTCAACTGAGCCATGGCTTGAGTGATAAAGCACCACTATGGTTGTACTCATTATAAAACGCTTAGTACGTTTTCTGGTGGACGACCAATCGCTGCTTTATTGTTATTAACTACGATAGGGCGTTCAATCAACTTTGGGTATTTAACCATAGCGTTAATAAGTGCGTCCTCATTTGTTTCATCTTTCAAATTAAGCGCTTTGTAGTCATCTTCTTTGGTGCGCATCATTTCACGTACGGATGAAAAACCAAGTTGGATTACAAGCGTTGAGATTTGCTCGTGAGTAAGAGGGGTTTTTAAATACTCTACAACACTTGGCTCTATCGCTTTACTTTGCAGTAGCGCTAGCGTTTCGCGTGATTTAGAACAACGTGGGTTGTGGTAAATAGTAACAGACATAAAATGATTCCAAAGTGTGAATTGCGTCTATTTTAGGGTAAGCGCTTGCAGACTTAAAGTCTTGCAAGCTCTTTTTGTAAAAGTCGATACTGGGTAAGTAGTGCTTTTAAACGTTGTTGCTTTACAAGTTCGGTTGGCTCTACGAAGTTAAGTGCTTTTTGTACTTCGTCTGCGGCTTTTAAATAAGCGCCGTATTGAGCCAATACATCGGCGTTCGCTTCGTGATATGAGGCTAATTTATCTTGTTTTTTATACGCATCAGCAAGAAGTTGCTTGCCTAGGTTATGATCTGGCTTTTCGAGTAAAAAACTCTTCAAAATATTTTCGGCTAGTTCATATTGCTCAGCTTCAAGTGCTGCGTTGGCATAGTTAAGCGTAATTACCTGATTATTAGGGCGATACTGATTTAAATCAGCTAAAAATTTTACGGCTTCATCTGCCTTTTTTTGCGCGATGAGTAAATCGGTATGGGTATCTATATAAAATAGGTTTTTAGGATCGTTTTTTAAAAGCTCGTCTAGTATTGGGGCTGCTTCATCAAGCTTTTTTTGATCAAGTAAGCTAATAGCTAAACCGTACTTTAAAGCGGTGTTATCGTAGCTATTTTCGCGTAGTCGTTTTCTAAATAGGTCTTCGGCGTTTTCTGGTTTGTTGTCGTAGCGGGCAAGTACGCGGCTTTTAGCTAAATTAAACTCAAGACTGGCACTCATATGACGCACAGGAAATTGCTCTGCACGCAAACGTACATCAGATACTCGGCTCTCTGGTAATGGGTGAGTAAGTAAAAACGCAGGTGGTTTATATTTATAACGAATTTGCGCGGCAAGTTTAGTTAAAAATTCGCTCGATGCACGAGCATCAAAGCCTGCATTGTTAAGCGTTTGCATGCCTATGCGGTCAGCTTCTTGCTCGGCTGAGCGACTATGCGTTAACTGACTAAAAGCAGATTGTGTTTGGCTGGCAGATATAATGGCAATACCCGCATCTGGTGCAACAACGGTTGCTAATATACCTGCAATCATACCGGCAATAGTCAGCGCGCTGTTATCTTGTTGTTGCTGTATTCTTCGCGCTAAGTGGCGCTGTGTTACGTGAGCTATTTCGTGGCCAAGCACTGAGGCAAACTGGCTCTCGTTATCGGCTTGCGCTATTAATCCTGTATGCACACCAACGTGTCCGCCATAAAAGGCGAAGGCATTTATTTCTGAGTTGTTTATCCAAAAAAACGAAAACGGAAAGCGCACGTCATTAGCATTAGCAACGAGTTTACGGCCAATAGTTGTGAGGTATTCATCAAGCACTGGGTCATTTATTACTGGTGATGAGCCTCGTATTTGCATCATCATTACTTCGCCAATGGCTTGTTCTTTTTCGAGTGGCAGTGCTTGTAATGCAGATGTCCCTAAATCAGGAAGCGTAAAGTTGGTTTGCGCTTTTAAAGGTTCGCTTATTAATAAGCTAAACGTAAGCGCAGCACTGCATAAAGTGATAAATGCTGATTTTAGCTGCATTTTATTCCTTGTTAATTTGTTCGCCAATTGCAATTTTGGCTATGTCTATTTCGTCACTGCTTGCACGGCTGTCTTTTTCGCACAATTGGTACAGTTCTTTTATTGTGACTCCATCAAGCTTTACAACGTTCAATTCTCGCTGCAAAAAAGTAATAATTTTATGTACTACTTTGTGTGCATGTAAAATAATGGCTTTATCTGCTTTGTCGCCTCGTTCAAAATAAAAGCCAATAAACTTATGTAACTGACTTATTCTGATCAAGTTTTTCATTGAATGTGGGTCCCACACTCTAAACTCCATAAAGCGATTATTTTTTATGTATTGATCAACAATAACATCTTTAGCATAAGGCTGTGCCCATAGCTCAAAGCCTCTGTCGGTAAATACTTGGTGCAGCGCAATACGTGGCTTATGTTTGGTATGTATTTCACCTAGGTTATCTTCATAGCCTTCTAATAAATCTAAGTTCCAATTGCGTTTATCTAAAAGTTGTTTAACTGCATTGTCGAACCCATGATCTAAAATTCCTTCTGATTCGCTTATTGATGAGGCAACAAGATGATAAAAAGGAGGTAGTTCGCCCCAATTAATCTGCTTTTTAAACCAATTAATCTCTTTGAGTGTTGGATTACTTGGTAGTTGCGCTTTATTATGCGTGCCAGGCATTAACTTATCCTTACTGCTAGTTATGTTATAAGGATAAACTATTGCAGGAATTGTTTTAACAAAAAGTTACAACGGTTTGAGTATATAAATACGTAGACCGTAAATATGCGACTTATTATTCATTTACTATACGGATAAAGTAGTTATGGTAGAGCGCGATTTAAAAGAGTTTAAGTGTCCTCAGCAATTTGTGCAGTTTAAGCTTGCGCTTCGAAGTGCACAGTCATCAAAACAATGCATCACTTTTAGTCTTAATAGAGGTGAAAGTGCGAACGACATTGAACGTTTTTTGCAAAAAAATGCTTATAGTTACAATTTTGATAAACAACGTGGGTTGTTATTAGTGGAGCCATTACATGTTTGAATACGTAAAAACATGGTACGAAAGGAAGTTCTCGGATCCTCATTCGTCCACCTTATTATTTTTATTATTGGTATCAGTTGCCTTACTTTACTTTTTTGGCGCGTTAATTGTTCCTGTGCTTGTTGCACTGGTTATCGCTTATTTACTAGATTGGCCGGTTGTTCATTTAGAGCGTGTTGGCTTAAAACGTTTTACTGCAACAATTATTGTAATGTTGATATTTATTAGCATTATGCTCACCCTTATTTTAGTTATTGGCCCAGTGCTTTGGAAGCAAACAAGTAACTTAGTGCAAGAAACACCGCATATGCTAGAGCAGGGGAAGTCTTATTTAATGGCTTTACCTGAACAATACCCAAGTTTAATTAATATAGAACAAGTACAAGCTATTGTTGCAACCGTAGAAGCTAAAATTATTGAGTTTGGTCAAGCGGTGTTATCGTTTTCACTTACGTCTTTAAAAGATGTTGTTGCTTGGCTTATATATTTGGTACTTGTGCCGTTACTGGTGTTTTTTATGCTTAAAGATAAGCTGGAGCTGACAGGCAGTATAGCTAAACTGATCCCGCAGCAACGACGCTTGATTTTACAAGTGTGGAACGAAATGAACCAACAAATTATGAATTACATTCGCGGTAAAGTATTCGAAATTTTAATTGTTGGTGGTGTGTCTTTCATTGCATTTACTGTTTTAGATTTGCGCTATGCAGCTTTACTTGGTGTGCTTGTTGGCTTTTCGGTATTAATTCCATTTATTGGCGCGGCACTCGTCACTATTCCGGTAGCGGCAGTTGCGCTGTTTCAGTTTGGATTAGAAACACAGTTTTGGACCATTTTAATTATTTACGGAATTATTCAGGCGCTTGATGGCAACGTGCTTGTACCGCTGTTGTTTTCTGAAGCAGTTGATTTAAATCCGGTATTTATAATTGTCGCGGTATTATTTTTTGGAGGTTTATGGGGTTTTTGGGGCGTATTTTTTGCCATCCCGTTGGCCTCATTAGTAAAAGCGCTAATAACAGCTTGGTCGTCAACGCACGAAGAGATCAGCAAAGAGCTCATTGAATAGTTAAGCAAACAGACTTTTAGTTTAAAAAAGCATAGTAAACGCACCTCTAGTGCTAATTGATTATTACTCATTACCTGTAAATTTATGTACTATTGGTAATAAGATATATTTTTTAGTAATAAGGTGCGTTTTTTAATGTCTGAGTTTTTATTGCACGATGAGCCAGTAAAACAAGTTTACCTTGATGCAAATGCAACGACCCCTGTGTTGCCTTGTATTGCTGATGTTGTTTCTCATACCATGCAAATATGTTTTGGTAATCCTTCAAGCCCGCACATCACAGGTATTCAAGCCAAGCATTTATTAGAACAAACACGTCAAAAGGCACGCACGGTTATTGGCGCAACTAATGGCGATATCCTATTTACCTCTGGTGCAACGGAGGGTATTCAAACTGCGGTGGTTTCTACATTAATTAATGCTAAAAAGCAGTCTATTAAAAACCCTGTATTATTATATGGCGCTACTGAGCATAAAGCGGTGCCAAATACACTCAAGCACTGGAATAGCGTACTTGACGTTAATGCTGAGGTGCTTGCTATTCCGGTTGATAGTAACGGTATTTTAGATTTAGATTTTATCGCAGAGCATATTAATAACGCTTTGATGATTTGCACCATGGCCGTTAATAACGAAACCGGTGTATATCAAGATTTACCCGCTATAGAGCAGGTAATTCGTAGCCGTAACAAAAATGTATCGTGGATGGTGGATTGCGTGCAGGCACTCGGTAAACAAGCGCTCGCACTGAGTAATACAACTATTGATTACGCTCCTTTTTCGGGGCATAAGCTTTACGCACCTAAAGGTATTGGCTTTTTATATATTCGCAGTGGCAGTGCGTACACACCTTTTATAGCGGGTGGCGGTCAAGAAAGTGGAATGCGCTCAGGCACCGAAAATCTACCCGGTATTGCAGGGTTAAATAAACTATTTAGTATGTTGCTTGATAAATCAGACGATACATTTAAACCAATTAGCATACTTAACTCTTATCGAAGCCAGTTACAAAGCGCGATAAAAGACACCTTTGGCGATATTACATTCAATCATGATTTTGCTTATAGCGTGCCTACCACACTTAACTTTGCGGTAAACGATTTAACGAGCAAAGAAGTGATTGATTTATTTGATGCTGCGGGCATTCGCGTAAGTGGTGGCTCGGCTTGTAGTACAGGCGCATCAACAAGTTTTGTTTTAGATGCAATGGGTGCAAGTAAGTGGCAAAGCGAAAACGCGATTAGGCTATCGTTTGGACCTGCATCAACACAACACGATATTGATGATGCTTGTATGCGGATTCGCGCTCTTAAAGCAATACTACAGGCTAACTGTTTAATTGTATCTGATAGCACTACACCACAACAAGAAGTGTGCGCACTTGGCCTTACTCAGTTTAGGCACCAAGGAGCATGTAGTTGGCTTTATGTAAGCGATGATAAGCGTGCAGTTATAATAGACCCGATTGTTGAGCTTATTCCGCGCTTTGAAAAAATAGCCAATACACAAAACTTAACTATATCAGCGGTGCTTAATACTCATCTGCATCAAGAGCGAGAGTCAGCGACTAATTTATTAACCAGCGTTCTTGCATCAAGAGTTGTAAAAGGTGAGGTTGATGCTTTAGGTTGGCCACTAAATGCAAAAAGTATTAGCTTAGCAAATGACGTACTTGAAAAAATAGCGACACCTGGGCACAGCAAAGATAGCGTAAGTTATTTATTAAAAAATAGTAATGGCGAAACGCGTTATTGTTTTTGTGGTGATTTAATTTTGCCTGCAGGGCTTGGCAATACATCGCTTATAGGTGGGGATGCAAAAGCAATGGCACGCTCTATTTTAGCAATAAGCGAGCAACTTAATAGCACTAGCATTATTTGCTCAGGGCACGACTACCAACAATGTTTTGCCATGAACTGGGCTGTACAACAAAACCAAACGCCATTACTTAATGCGTTAGTAAGCGGCAGTATTTCAGTTGATGAATTTACAATACAAAAGCAGCAGTACGACGCTTCAAAGCAAGTAAATAACACGCAATTGTGTGGTTATGTAAATGCATTGCCTGAGATTGATACACAGCAATTAAATTTTGATGACGCTAAAGCAATGTTAAACACCAGCGATGTGTATTTAATAGATACTCGGGAGCCGTATGAACATGGAGCAAATAATGTTGCTCAGTTATTTAATACACTTGATGAAAAAACATTAAATATACCGCTTAGCAGAATGGCAAATGCGGTATTTGAAGGGCAGTTAAGTAAAAATAACAAATATATTTTATTATGCCGCAGTGGTAACCGCTCAAAGATTGCTGCGAGCAATTTAATGCAGCTAGGGTACAAAACTGTTTATAACCTAAGTGGTGGGCTAGCGCTTAGTAATTAAGCAAAGATTGTAATTTATACAAAATCGGCTTTAGAGCCGATTTTTTGTTTTTAAGGTTTATTTGTTTGCAAGGCAGACAATTACAGTAATTAGTGAATAACTATGAAAAGTAATTAGCAGCGCTTATAAAAATTCATTAATATTTCATTTTGATTGATTAAGCTATGCCGTTGCCTTTAAAATTACAGGTAAATTAATTTATAAAATTTTTATGATACCGGTGTCAAAAGCTAAAAATTGCGTTATCATCTGCACATAAAATTATAAAAATAGCACTTTTTTTGCATTTTTAGTTATACTATTTGCGCTTTAATTTAGTGTGAATAAGTAGTATTAAGAGTTTTGCTTTTATAAAAAACATTTTTAAATCAATTGATTGAAAAAAATAGAGGATATTTCCATGTCTAACCGAGCGCAACTAGCAAGTTGGCAAGCACTAGAACAAAGTGCAGCTAAGATGAAACAAACACATCTAAAAACGTTATTTGCACAAGATGACACGCGCTTTTCTCAGTTTTCTACTCAAGTACCAGGCGTATTATTCGACTATTCTAAGCAACTTATTGATAACGATGTTTTTGCTAACTTAATGTCGCTTGCTAAAGAATGCGATATTGCATCGTGGCGCGATAAAATGTTTAGCGGTGAAAAAATAAATATCACTGAGGATCGCTCAGTTTTGCATACGGCACTTCGTAATCGTGCTCACACTCCATTAATTGTTGATGGCGAAAACGTGACACAAGCCGTAGACAACGAGTTAGCTAAAATTAAAGTGTTTGTAGAAAAAGTTCGTAGCGGTAAATGGTTAGGCTATACCGGCAAAGCGGTAAAAGATGTTGTAAGTATTGGTGTTGGTGGCTCTAACCTTGGTCCACAAATGGCAACTGAGGCATTAAAAGCACTTGCTGATGATACGTTAAATGTTCACTACGTATCTAATGCTGACGGTGTACAAATTTCGTCTATATTAAAAGCCATTGACCCTGAAACAACATTATTTGTTATTTCTTCAAAAACATTTACTACGTCAGAAACCATGACAAACGCAAAAACGGCGGTTGACTGGTTTTTACAAACAACAAAAGATGAAAGTACAATTGCAAAGCATTTTGTTGCAGTAAGTACAAATTTAGAAAAAACGGCAGCCTTTGGTATTAGCGACGAAAACGTATTCACTATGTGGGATTGGGTTGGCGGTCGCTTTTCACTTTGGAGTGCGATAGGCTTACCAATTGCTTTATATTTAGGCTACGACGCCTTTGAAGCAATTTTAGAAGGTGCGTTTGAAATAGACGAGCACTTTAAATCTGCGCCGTTTGAGCAAAATATACCATTAATTATGGCATTGCTTAGTGTATGGAATACGAGCTTTTTAGGTTATACAGCGCAAGCTATATTACCGTACGATCAAGCACTGCATATGTTGCCTGCGTATTTACAGCAAGGCGAAATGGAAAGTAACGGTAAACACGTTAACTTTGCAGGCGAAACGGTACCTTATACTACAGTTCCAATTATTTGGGGCATGACGGGTATTAATGGTCAGCATGCCTTTTATCAGTGTTTACACCAAGGTAATGTAATTGTACCTGCAGATTTTATTGCATCAGTTAAGCCACAAGTGAATGTTGATAAGCATCACGATATTTTATTATCGAACTTCTTTGCACAAACAGAAGCGATGATGAGTGGTGTAGATGCAGCGCAAGTTACAGCTGATTTAACCGCTAAGGGTAAATCGCAAGCAGAGATTGATGAGTTATTAAATCATAAAATTCATCAAGGCAATCGTCCTACAACGTCTATGCTATTAGATACAGTAGATGCTAAAACAGTGGGCCGTTTAATTGCACTGTATGAGCATAAGATATTTTGCCAAGGCATTATTTTAGAAATATGCTCGTTTGACCAATGGGGTGTAGAGCTGGGTAAAGGTTTAGCATCTAAAATTGAGAGTGAACTCACTGATGATAGCGTGAAACACGCTCATGATAGTTCTACAAACGGCTTAATGGCGTACTATAAACAAAACCGTACGCAGTAAAAAATTCGCTTACGCAAGTAAGTAAACCGAGTACCTTTGAACGGGTAGCGCTGGAGTGCTTAGGGTCTGTATTTTTGTGAGAGGAGATACAGGGCCCCTAAGGCTCATTTAATAAGCGCAATGATAAACAATAATAATAAATCATCGATACAGAACAATTCAGCAGGCTTTTATTTAAATACAGCTATAAAAGCCATCTAATCTAGCAATAAATAGGCATACCCGCGCATTTACAAAATGTACTGGGTATCATAACGTAGAGAGTAACTATGCTTAATCCTTTTGATATTATAATTTTTGGGGGCGGTGGTGATCTTGCGTTACGCAAATTGCTACCCGCAATGTACAGAGCATATCAAGAAGGTAACTTACCTGAAGGCTCACGTATCCTACCAACAGTGCGCGAAGAATCGAAACGTGCTGAATACATAGAAACAGCGCATAAAGCATTACAAGAATTTTTAAGCAAAGGTGAGTTTAACGCTAAAGATTGGAAAGCGTTTTCTACTTTTTTAGTGCCAGTGGTAAGTAATGTTACAGAAGCAGACGACAACTGGGATGTGCTAAAAGGCATTTTAGATGAGCACGAAAGCACTAAGTCTCGCGTGTTTTACTTATCGCTTCCGCCTGCTGTTTACGGCACATGTTGTGAAATATTATCGACTAAAGGTTTAATTACACCTACATCACGCGTTGTTGTTGAAAAGCCAATTGGTTATTGCGGTGATTCTGCTGAAGCAATTAATGGAAAAATTGCAGAGTTTTTTAATGAAGAACAAATTTTCCGTATTGACCATTACTTAGGTAAAGAAACAGTACAAAACTTAATGGCGCTGCGTTTTTCAAACTCATTGTTTGAAAATATGTGGGATGCTAAATCTATTGATAATATTCAAATTAGCTTGTCAGAAACGGTTGGTCTCGAAAGCCGCGCTGGTTTTTATGATAAAGCCGGTGCACTTCGTGACATGGTTCAAAACCACTTATTACAACTACTTTGCTTAGTTGCAATGGAGTCGCCTAATAAGCTTAACGCTAACAGCATTCGTAACGAAAAACTAAAAGTATTAGAAGCACTTCGCCCGCTTGTAGATGGTGATGTTGATGAAAATATTGTTCGTGGTCAATACGTACCAGGTGACTTAAACGGTAAAATTGTACCGGGTTACTTAGAAGAGCTAAATGAAGGTTCTAGTAAAACAGAAACGTTTGTAGCTATTCGCGCGCATATTGATAACTGGCGCTGGGCAGGTGTTCCATTTTACCTTCGTACGGGTAAACGTATGGCTAAGCGCTGTGCAGAAATTGTGGTTGAATACAAAAAAGTATCTCACAATATCTACGAAGATAACGTGGGTAATATCGAGCCAAATCGTCTTGTTATTCGTTTGCAGCCAGAGGAAACAATTCAACTAACGCTTATGTCTAAGCGCCTTGATAATCTTCAAATGCAACTTGAGCCAGTAACAATGAATATTGAGCTTTCACAAGCTTACAGCAATGGTTTCCACTCAGATGCGTACAAGCGTTTAATGCTTGATGCCGCTGCTGATAACCCGTCGTTATTTATTCACCGTGATGAAGTTCGTCAAGCGTGGAAGTGGATTGATCCAATCATCGACCGTTGGCAAGACAAAGGCAAGCCTGCGCTTTACCGTGCTGGTAGCTGGGGACCTGATGATGCTGATGAATTATTGGCAGAAAACAATCATGTATGGTTTAACACAGGCGATAAGGTATAAGCATGGCAACACTAGTTGAAAAGTTTTTTGATGATAAAGACGCGTTAACAGCTGAGCTTTCTGCAACGCTTGAGCAATCATTACGTGATGGCATTAAAAACGATGGCCGTGCTGTATTAATGGTGTCGGGCGGCTCGTCTCCTGCGCCCGCTTATAAGCATTTATCAACGCTTGATTTAGATTGGCAACATGTTGATGTTGCTATGGTTGATGAGCGTTGGGTAGACCCAAACCATGAAAAAAGTAATGAAGCATTTATTAAAAGTACTTTATTACAAAATCATGGTAGTGCTGCCAACTTTATTACTATGAAGAACGCTGCAGCAACGGCTCAACAGGGCGCACAAGAGTGTGAAGTGGCTTATAGCGAGCTAAAAAGCCCATATGATGTAACTATTTTAGGTATGGGCCCAGATGGCCATACAGCGTCGTTATTCCCAAATGCAGACGGTTTAGAGCATGGTTTAACAACTGAGCAAACAGTATGTGCAATTAATGCGATACAAAGTGAAGTAACCGGTAGTATTACCGAGAGAATGACGCTTACGTTAAATGCCATTGCGCAATCTAAAGTGGTTAAGCTTTTAATTAGCGGTGAAGAAAAACTCGCTGTTTATAAGCAAGCAAAAGCGGGCGGCGATGTGAATGACATGCCACTACGCGCTGTGCTTAACCATCCAAGTATCAATATTGAAGTATATTGGGCACCTTAATTTAGATGCCAATTTAACTTTTAAAGGCCGCTTATATAAGCGGCCTTTTTTATTTGCTTAAATTTAAGCCTAAACACTGCAAAAAAATAGCTTTGAACTGTTAACCAATGTTAATGAATAACTTTGGTTTGTATTAAAATCAACCACGAAGTGTGTTGTTTTTGAACAAAATTTATGAGTTTGAGCTGTATGTTTTTTAGCAACGTTCAGATTTAGTTAAATTTTATTTTTTCATGGTTGTTGTCATAAAAGTTTCCCTTCCTTTTTTAGCTCAAAAGCATTAGCCTAAAGGCATTAACAATGAAACATATAAATTAAAATAAACGGAGCAGTAACATGGCGGAGCAACAAGTACAGCCTTTACACAACGAAAAACATGCCAACACTAAAATTCAAAACGGCATCAATGTAGAATTCATGAAAACTCAACACTTAGTGCCAGTAGTTGCACATGAGTTTGCACGTGTAGCAAACGAGTTTCCAATGTCATTCGTTAAAAATAACGAAACAGGCACTTTTCAAGCAGTTGCTATGTTTGGTTTAGAGCCAGGCGAAAACCTTTTTGTAGAAGATGGTAAATGGACTGCAGCATTTGCACCTATGGCATCTACTCGTTACCCACTGGGTTTAGTTAAACACCCAGATCAAGATCAATACGGTATCGTAATTGACGAAGCAAGTGCGCTTGTTGGTGAAGACGAAGGTAACGCATTATTTGAAAACGGCGAAGAAACAGATTACCTAAAACGTCGTAAAGAAGCGCTAGTATCATTTATTGAGTTTTCTCAAGTAACTGAAGCGTTCACTAAATTCCTTGCTGATAAAGAGCTACTAATTGCGCAAACGCTAACAGTAGACATTAAAGGCGAGAAAAAAGACATCAACGGTATTTACCTTATCGATGAGAAAAAACTAAACGAGTTAAGCGATGCTGATTTCTTAGAGCTTCGTAAACGTGGTTACTTAGCACCAATTTACTCGTTCTTAACGTCTACTCACCAAGTAGCACGTTTAGCGCGTTTAAAAGCTAAACAAGCTTAATTACAAACACGTAAAATTTTAAAAAGCGCCTTAAGGCGCTTTTTTTATGCCATTAAACTCACTTTAGTTGAAATTAAGTCCGTAACCATTCACATTAGTTTATAACTTCCCCATAAAAGAACTCATTATGAAAACACCATTATTAGCCATTTTTGCGAGCAGCCTTGTTGCTTTAAGCAATAGTGCATTAGCTGCAGAGACTCCTTTTGCCATTGCGATTCATGGTGGGGCAGGGACAATTGAAAAAGCACGATTTACACCCGCTCAAGAAAAAGAGTATCGGGCAAAATTAACGCAAGCAGTAGAGACCGGTTATGAAGTATTACACCAAGGCGGCGAAAGCTTAGATGCGGTGATTGCAGCAATTGCAGTATTAGAGCAATCCCCTTATTTTAATGCAGGGCGTGGAGCGGTATACACCTACGATGGCGGGCATGAGCTTGATGCATCCATAATGGATGGTCGAAACCGTGAAGCAGGCGCAGTTGCGGGTGTAAAGCATATTGAGAGCCCAATTAACTTAGCGCGTTTGGTAATGGATAACTCTGTACACGTAATGCTTAGTGGGCAAGGCGCTGAAGAGTTTGCTAAAGAGCAAGGTGTTGAGCTTGTCGAAAATAACTTATTTGATACCGAGCCTCGCTACAAAGCGCTTTTAAAAGCAAAACAAAAATTAGATAAAGCCAAAGCAACCAGTAAAGAGTACCAAGCCGCGCACAAAGCATTACCTAACTCTTACAAAATGGGCACGGTTGGCGCAGTGGCGCTTGATAAAAATGGTAATTTAGCGGCAGGTACATCAACAGGTGGTATGACCGCAAAACGTTATGGTCGTGTGGGGGATGCGCCGGTAATTGGGGCCGGAACATTTGCTGAAAATGAATCGTGCGCGGTATCGGCAACAGGGCATGGTGAATATTTTATTCGCTATAACGTAGCAAGCGATATATGTGCGCGAGTTAAGTACCAAGGTAAAACCATTGCTGAGGCAGGGGATGAAGTTATAAACGGCGTGCTTAAGCCTATTGGTGGCACTGGCGGCGTAATTATTATTGATACAAAGGGTAATATTAGCTTACCGTTTAATACCTCTGGCATGTATCGGGCAAGTAAATCGAATACGCAAGCGACCTACGTGGGCATTTTTAGTGACGAATAAGCCAACGTCATTTAATTTATTGAATGTAGTTAGCCCTGAAAATAATTGTTTAAAATAAATTTATTATTCACAGTTTAGTTCAATAGCAGCGTTTATATAACAAACAACCCCGCGTTATGCATTTTGTAGGATTAACCCCAGCCGTTTAATTTGATACAATTACGGCTCTTTAACTAATTTTATAAGGTATGCGGGTGGTAAACCTAGGTCAGTTGTTTGGCGAGCTAAAAACGTGCTTAAAAAAAGATCAATTCATTTTCAAAAAACGCTTACATGGCGTAAAAAAAATAACCGATGAAAACAAGCATGCCAACGCGCTTGAAAAAATAGCGGCTGATATAACCCGTAGCCAAGAATTACGCGATAAACGCTTAGCTGGCCTCCCTAAAGTGACTTACCCTGAGCAATTGCCGGTAAGTCAAAAAAAGGAATTAATTAAAGACGCCATTGCAAATAACCAAGTGGTTATTATTGCCGGTGAGACGGGCTCAGGCAAAACAACGCAAATACCTAAAATGTGTTTAGAGCTTGGTCGCGGTGTTGATGGTTTAATTGGTCATACGCAACCACGTCGATTAGCAGCGCGTACGGTGGCTAATCGTATTGCTGAAGAAATGAAGTGTGAACTTGGTCAGCAAGTTGGCTTTAAAATTCGTTTTAGCGATCAGGTATCTAATAATACGTATATTAAATTAATGACCGACGGTATTTTGCTGGCTGAAATTCAGCAAGACCGTTTTTTAAATCAATACGACACGATTATTATTGATGAAGCGCATGAGCGTAGTTTAAATATTGATTTTATTTTAGGTTACTTAAAAAACCTGCTTCCAAAACGCCCTGATTTAAAAATAATAATTACCTCAGCGACTATCGATCCTGAGCGTTTTTCAAAGCACTTTGATGATGCGCCCATTATAGAAGTATCGGGTCGTACTTTCCCTGTTGATGTGCGCTACAACCCTATTACTGATATTAATAAAGATGATATGGAAGCGGAGGGCGATCAGCTACAAGGTATTTTTGATGCCGTTGATGAGCTGTGCGCTGAAGGCCCTGGCGATATTCTCATATTTTTAAATGGTGAGCGTGAAATACGCGATACCGCAGATGCACTTAGCAAGCGTAATTTAAAACACACCGATGTATTGCCACTTTACTCGCGTTTATCTAACGCAGAGCAAAACCGTATATTTGCGCCGCATTCTCGTCGTCATATTATTTTATCGACTAACGTAGCCGAAACATCATTAACCGTGCCGGGTATTCGTTATGTAATAGACCCAGGTACTGCGCGTATAAGTCGCTACAGCTATCGTACAAAAGTACAGCGCTTACCAATAGAGCCTATATCGCAAGCAAGCGCCAATCAGCGTATGGGTCGTTGTGGACGTGTTGAAGCGGGTATTTGTATTAGGTTGTACTCTGAGGATGATTTTTTATCGCGCCCAGAGTTTACTGACCCTGAAATACTGCGTACTAATCTTGCATCTGTTATTTTACAAATGTTGGCGCTAGGGCTTGGTGATATGGCGCAATTTCCGTTTGTACAAGCGCCAGATAGCCGCAATATTAATGATGGCCTAACATTGCTTGAAGAGCTACAAGCGGTAAAACCAGCTAAACGCGATAGTAAAACCAGCCTAACGCAATCGGGCAGGGAGCTTAGTCGATTACCCGTTGACCCACGTTTAGCAAAAATGGTGCTAACAGCCCATAAACTTGGCGCATTGCGTGAAGTGATTATTATTGTGGCGGCGTTGTCCATTCAAGACCCACGTGAACGCCCACAGGAAAAACGTGCGGCTGCCAATGAAAAGCACGGTCGTTTTGATGATCCAGATTCTGATTTTATCGCTTTTTTAAACTTATGGAATTACCTAGAAGAGCAGCAAAGCGAGCTGACTAATAGCCAATTTAGAAAGCTGTGTCAAAAAGACTTCTTAGCCTATATGCGCCTGCGTGAATGGCAAGATATTGTTTATCAAATAAGTACTGTGTGTAACGAAATGGGCATGAAAGCAACCAGCCAAGCGGCTGATGGCGAACTTGTTCACAAAGCGTTGTTAAGCGGGATGCTAAGCCATATTGGCTTTAAAGATGAAAAACAAATATACAAAGGTGCACGTAATAGTCAGTTTCATATTTTTCCGGGTTCAGGTTTATTTAAAAAGAGCCCTAAATGGATCATGTCAGCGGAGCTGGTAGAGACAAGTAAGTTATATGCCCGCACAAATGCAAAAATAGACATTAACTGGGTAGAACCATTAGCACAGCACTTAGTTAAACGTAGTTACACAGAACCTCATTGGGAGAAAAAGCCAGGTGCGGTAATCGCGTTTGAACAGCAAACTTTATACGGCTTACTTGTTGTAAATAAACGCCGCTGTGTTTATAGCAACATAGACCCTAAAGTGAGTCGAGAGCTTTTTGTGCGCACTGCATTAGTTGAGCAAGAACTGGGCTTAAACGAGGGCTTTTTAGCGTTTAACCGTGAGCTAATAGAAGATATTCAAGTTCTGGAAAATAAGTCACGTCGTCGTGATATTTTAGTTGATGAGCAAACGTTATTTGAGTTTTACGATAAAAAAATACCCAAAGAAATTAATAACCGCGCTGCATTTTTAAAATGGTATAAAACACAAAAACAACAAAATAAGCATTACCTACACATGACTCGTGAAGAGTTAATGCAGCATGGTGCAAGTAATATCACTGAGTTTGACTACCCTGACACATGGCAGCAAGACAATATTATATTGCCGCTTGCTTATCATTTCGACCCAGGCCAAGCAGTTGATGGCGTTGCGGTACAAATACCGGTCGCGCTGTTGAATCAAGTGCAAGAAAGTGGTTTTGACTGGCACATACCCGCATTTAGGCATGAGCTAATAAGTGGGCTTATAAAGTCATTGCCTAAATCACTTCGTCGTAATTTTGTGCCAGCACCAAACTATGCTGATGCAGTGCTGGCAGCTATTGAGCCAATGCAAGGTAGCTTAATTGATGCTTTAGCCACGCGTTTATTAAGAATGACAGGTGTGAGGGTTGATCCCGAGGCATGGGATTTAAGTGCATTAGCACCGCATTTACGATTACAGTTTGAAGTACGTGATGAGAGCGATAAGTTACTTGCACGAGGACTTGATTTAGCGAAGCTCAAAGCAGAGCTGCAAGGTGAAGTAACCGAAACACTGTCTAAAGTAGCCGATAAAGGCATTGAAAAGTCAGACCTAACACAATGGGATTTTGGTGAGTTACCCGCTTCATACGTTAAAAAACAAGGTCAATATGATATAAAAGCATACCCTGCGCTGGTGGATAAAAAATCAGCCGCTGCAGTGGAGCTTTTTGATAGCGAAGCAAAAGCGCAGCAAGCACATCAACAAGGTTTGCGCCGTTTAGTACTATTAAATGTGCCATCGCCAATTAAGTACTTACAACAAAACTTACCGAATAAGGCAAAGCTGGGTTTGTACTTTAACCCATTTGGTAAAATAGCTGATTTAATTGATGACTGTATTGCCGCAGGTGTTGATAGCTTATTAGTAAAACACGGTGATATACGCGACGAAAAAGCATTTGAAACAGTAAAAGAGCAAATACGCGGTGAGCTGGGTGATGCCGTTGTATCGATTGCAACGCAAGTTGAGCAAGTATTAAGTATTGCTCATGCGCTGCATAAAAAAATGAAAGGGCGCGTTGATTTAACCATGATAACCGCGCACGGCGATATTAAGTCACAGCTTGAGTCACTTATATTTAAAGGTTTTGTGAGCGCGCATGGCGCAGATAAAATAGCGGATTTAATTCGTTATTTAAAAGCGATTCAAAAACGTTTAGAAAAGCTGCCAGTGGATCCAAATCGTGATAGGTTATGCGTACTAGAGCTAGATAAAGTTGCGCAAGAGTATAAAAAAGTAGTTAATAAAACGCCTAAAGGATTACCTATACCACAAGAGGTAACCGCTATTTTTTGGATGCAACAGGAGCTTAGAGTGTCGCTATTTGCTCAAACACTAGGAACGCCTTACCCAATTTCAGCCAAGCGGGTACTTAATGCGATAAAAGAGATAGAATAAAACTTGCATTTTCTATTAAGCTTAGTACCTTAATAGAAGGATTTATTTTTGTTTTGAAAAGGAAGCGACATAGTTATGTCCTCATCGATTGAACATAAAACAAAGCGACTTTTAGTGGTAGATGACGAGTATTTTAATTTTGAAATGCTCAAAGCCGCACTAGCGTCGAAATTTGATGTTAGTTACGCAGATTCAGGGCAAAGCTGCCTTGCGTCAGCAATTGCGAGTCCGCCAGATATAATTTTGCTTGATGTTTGTATGCCTGGTCTTGATGGTTATGATACATGCCGAATGCTGAAGCACACACCTGAAACAAAAAATATTCCTGTTGTTATGGTATCGGGCCTAGAGTCCCCATCTGAAAAACAAGCAGGGTTTGATGCTGGTTGTAACGCGTATGTTGTAAAGCCATTTTCAGTGGGTGCTTTGTTGGAAGAAATTAACACGGTTGTTTAGAGGTAACATATGTTTACTGATGATAAGCGAAATTTTAGACGCATGCAGATTAACACTCCTGCAAATTTAACAACGATAGAACCAATAGCGGGTTTAAGTTTTGCCGCAGAGTGCGTGGATTTAAGTGCAACAGGTTTATCAATTCATTTAGATGAATTGCTTGAACCTAATACCTTACTGACGGTGAACATTGATTCGACTCATCCAAGTATTGCGCCTTTAAATGCAACAGCAAAAGTAATACGTGCCAGCAAAGAAGATGATGGCACGGTAACAGCAGGTCTTGAAATCATTCAGTTTAACTAAACCGAATTCAGTTAAACTCAATAGTAGATATTAAAAAACCTTACAGATTAAGCCTTTTAAGTAAAAGCCTTCAGGGTAGCTGCCAGCAATTGGGTGATCGGCTGCCTGGTTTAATCGCTCCATTATCAGTAGGTCTTTACCTGCATCAAGTGCTGCATCGGCTACTACTTTTTGAAACAAGTTTTGTTCCATTAAACCAGAGCATGAGAATGTTAATAGTGTTCCGCCTGGTTTTAGTATTTGCATGGCAATCATGTTGATATCTTTATAGCCACGACACGCGCCCGTTAACTGCGCTTTATTATCAGCAAATTTTGGTGGGTCCATTACGATGGTATCAAACTGTCTACCTTCGTCGCGGTATTGGCGTAATAATTTAAATACATCCTGCTTAACAAAGCTCACTTTGTTTAAATCTAAGTTATTATGCTCAACATTACGCTTTGCTGTATCTAAAGCGGGTTGTGATACATCTACGTTAGTTACATGCTCACACCCACCACGCAGGGCATACAACGAGAATGTACCTGTGTAACTAAAGCAGTTAAGGACAGTTTTACCTTTTGAGAAGCGCTCAAGTGCAGCACGGCTGTCACGCTGATCTAAGTAAAATCCTGTTTTGTGACCTTCAATTATATCAACTTCGATTTTTAAGCCGTTTTCTTCAATAAGCACAAGCTCTTTTGGTTCATTGCCCCAAAGTGCGCCTTTAATTGGTTCTAAGCCTTCTTTAGTACGTACATCTACGTCAGAACGTTCATATATGCTAGAGCCGGGGAAAATAGACATCAAGGCGCCTACAATCTCGCCTTTATGGCGCTCGGCACCGGCGCTTAATAGCTGGCACACTAATACGTTGTCAAATTTATCTATTGTAACGCCTGGTAAGTAATCAGACTCAGCAGCGCATAAGCGAAACCCTGTTAATCCGCCTTCTTCAATAACTTGGCTACGGGCTTCTAATGAGCGACGTAAACGGCGTTCAAAAAAGTGTTGATCGATGACTTCTTTTTCGTCAAAGCTCCAAACACGTGCACGAATTTGTGAGTGAGGGCTATATGCAGCAGTTGCTAAAAACTTACCTTCGCTGTCGTGAATCGTTACTGTGTCGCCTAATCCAGGTTTACCTTTAATTTTTTTGATGGCTTTTGAAAATAACCAAGGGTGTTTTCTTTTTAATGATTTATCGCGACCAGCTTGTAGGTAAACGGCAGATGACATAAGGCTTCTCAGTAGTAATAAATAAGCGCTGTATTTTAGTCAAGCGAGGAGCAACATACAATGAATGTTTTGCAAGGGGGGCATAAAGCACGGTAAAGTACGGATAATTCATTGATTAATTAGCTTTTTGGAACCTAACTTTGTCTGACGTCGCTTTAAGCCCTGATTTAGAAATACTTAACTCACAATGTAGAGGGTTTATCGCCTCTTTAGTGCATGCCGATGTTGCTCATGACATTACTCATATAGAGCGAGTGGTGCGCGTTGCAATACAGTTATGTAATGCGGAGCAGGCAAACATGTCAGTAGTATTACCTGCAGCGTGGATGCACGACTGTGTGGCGGTGGCTAAAAACCACCCTGATCGTGCAAAAGCCTCTACTATGGCAGCTGATAAGGCATTGGAGTTTTTAAAATCGATTAATTATGACGAGTCACTTTTTGATGAGATTCATCATGCAATTGCAGCACATAGCTTCAGCGCAAATATAAAAATTAAAACAGTTGAAGCGCAAATAGTACAAGATGCCGACAGAATGGATGCATTGGGCGCTATTGGCGTTAGCCGGTGCATGAAGGTTGGTGGCTCAATTTCTCGGTTATTATATAACCCAAATGACCCTTTTTGTGTTGAACGCGAGGCTGATGATAAAACATACACGCTTGATCACTTTTTCATAAAGTTATTACATATTGCCGATAGTATGAATACCCCATCAGCTAAAGCAGAGGCGAATAGACGAACAAGGTATATGCATGAGTTTTTAGAGCAATTAAAGTCAGAAATTGGTGAGTAACGTGAATAATACAAGCATACCGAAATTATCTGGCATTGATCATTGCCATTTAAATGTTGATAACTTAGCTAATGCCGTTAAGTGGTATGAGCGGGTTTTAGGTTTTAGCGTAGTGCCAGAACTTGCCTTTTGGGATGAGGATGGGCGAGGCCCTTTAACGCTTGAAGATGCTTGTTCAACCACTCGTTTAGCATTGTTTGAAGGAGAGGGGCGCAGTAAAGGGATTGCATTATTGGCCTCAGGGGATCAATTTATTCAATGGAGTATTCATCTTGAGAGTTTAAATATAAAAGTAGTTTTAGCAGATCATGGTGTAACGTTTTCTATGTACTTTAAAGACGAAAGTGGCAATAGCCATGAAATTACGTCACATGACTATCGTTATATAAAATCTTGTTACCCAAATGTTGAGCTTGGCTCTCACAGTGCTAAAAAGAATTAGCTTTCTTGATTTGCATTTTTTATAGCAATAATATCGTCTAAGTTTTTTACTAATAGCTCGATTAGAGCGGGATCGAAATGAGTTCCTGCTTGCTCTTGCATATGCAAAACTGTTTTCTCTACGCTCCAAGCCTCTTTGTAAGGGCGTTTTGAGGTAAGTGCATCAAATACGTCAGCTATAGCAACAATTCTACCTTCAACTGATATTTCCTCGCCTTTGATCCCGTTAGGATAGCCTGAGCCATCCCATTTTTCGTGGTGTTCAATTGCAAGTGTATGTGCAAGTTGTAGTAAAGGAGATGATGAGTTTGCTAAAATTTGCGCGCCAATGGTGGCGTGTTCTTTCATATGATCAAACTCTTCAGAGGTTAACTTTCCAGGTTTGAGTAGGATAGCGTCAGGAATACCTATTTTTCCTACATCGTGCATTGGGGCGGCTTGACGTAGAAGTTCTGCTCGTTGCTCATCCATACCTAGTGCTAACGCTAATACTTTACTGTATTGGCTCATGCGCACTATGTGTTCACCCGTGTCGGTGTCTTTATATTCCGCTGCACGGCCTAGACGTTCCACTAAATCTACATGAGCTTGCTTTAATTGCTCTGCTTGTACTAGCGACAAGTGAGTATTAACCCTTGCTCTTACAATGGCAGGGCTTATTGGTTTAGTAATATAATCTACTGCGCCTAACTCAAAACCTTTGTATTCATCGCTTTCATCGCCAAGCGCAGTTACAAAAATAATTGGGATGTGTGATGTTTTAGGATTTCTCTTAACTATTTGGCACACTTCAAAGCCATTCATATCTGGCATCATTATGTCGAGCAAAATTAGCTTTGGTAGTTCTTTTTCAAGTAGTGCTAGTGCGGCATCACCCGATTTAGCAAACGACATACGATATTGATTACCTAACACTTCGCGCATTACTTTTAGATTTGCAGGCTCATCGTCAACAATTAATACCCGTGGCCTATCTGTCGTAAAATCCATTAATTAATACTCATTGTTTGTTAGTTTTTCAAGTAAGGTTTCAAGTATTACGTGTGCTTTATCAAAATCAAATTCATCAAAGGCTTCGGCTATATCATCAACTTCATTTTGAAAGGTAGAAGGTGCGCCGCGTTGCAACTTTGCGAGTAGTTCATCATTTAATTCTGCGTTTTGCGCATCTTGATGAAGTGTTTCACACAATTGCTTAATCTCATCTATTGATAGAGTGTCGGAGCTATCATCTTCAGGCGTGCTATTTGGCTCATCGCAAGTATTTGATGACAGCAGTTGCGTTATAATAAGTAGTTCGTTTTTGATATCGTCTAAAAAACTAATAACTTTAGCATCACTTTGCTTGTGCTCTAAATCGGTTAATAACTTCATTAACGTTGTTAGCCCTAAGTTACCAGCAACACCTTTGAGTGTGTGAATGAGACTATCGACATCTTTTATGTTTGATAATTTATCATTAAATAATCTCTCAAACCGCTTATCACTATCACTAACAAACTTAGTAATCTCTGTAAGTTGCTTACACTTAGAACCCCAAAGTGCTAATCCTTTTTCAAAATCTATATGCTGCGCTTTAGGATCGCTTTGCGATATAACCATTTCTTTGGCAATACCAAGCCCCAGCACTTGCGCTATTTCTTGGTTAAGCTGATTTATATCGACGGGTTTGTTGGCAAAGCCATTCATGCCTGCTTTTTTAGCCGTAAGCTTATCTTGCTGTAATACGCTTGCTGTGAGCGCGATAATTGGCGTGTACTTAAGCTGCCTTTGGTTTTCTATTGCTCTTATTTTTTGTGCTGCTTGTATGCCATCACACAAGGGCATATGTATATCCATTAATATGACATCAAAGTCTTGCTCTTCAAATACTTTAATCGCTTCAAGTCCGTTTGACGCTTTGGTAACTGAATGCTGATCGCGTGACAGAAGCAAAGACAGTAGTTCTGTATTTTGCTCTATATCATCAACTACTAGCACTCTAAGTGCAGGCAGTTGGGTGTGTAGACCATCAAAATAATCTATTTTAGATTCGTCACCTAAAGTAAGCGGCAATGAAAAGTAAAAACAGGTGCCTTTACCTAGCTCACTTACTAAGTTTATTGTTCCGCCCATAAGCTCTACAAGTTGTTTACTTATGGTTGTACCAAGGCCTGTACCACCAAAGCGGCGAGTAGTAGTGCCATCGGCTTGTTCAAAAGGTTGAAATACAGCTTGAATACGATCTTTTGCAATACCAATTCCGGTATCTTGCACTTCAAAAAACAGATGCTGATTTTGTGTCATGCCAACGGTGACCGTAACAGAGCCTTCTTCGGTGAACTTAATCGCGTTACCAATTAGATTAGTGAGTACTTGTCTGAGTCGATCTGGGTCGCCGTAGTACGTAGAACTTACTGATTCTTTAATATGGAGTTTAAGTTCTAAATCTTTCTTTTTAGCCTCAAACCAAAAAGTAGAAATAATACTGTCTATCACTGGTTTTAAGCTAAAGTGGACTGGCTCAATGGTCAGCTTACCGCGTTCTAGTTTTGCAGAATCGAGAATTTCATTTAACAATCTTAGCAATGAACGCGCTGCATTATTTACGGTAACCAAGTGCTTTTGTTGTTCTTGATCAAGTGGGGTATCCATTAATAGATCGCTAAAACCTATTATAGAATTCATTGGGGTGCGTATTTCATGGCTCATATTAGCCATAAAAGATTGCTTTGCATGAGCAGCTTCTTCAGCTTTAAATTTAGCTTGCTCTAGTTTTTCTTCATATTCTTTGCGTTCAGTAATATCGACTAAAACACCATCAATCCACTTTGGGTTGCCTTGAGCATCAAAGTCGATACTCCCTTTATCTAACAACCACAAAATTTTGCCATTTCTATGTCTAATTCGGTATTCAATAGAATATTGAGACTTTGCATCAACAGCTTTAGTGACTTCATCAACTATTTGTTTTTGGTCTGACTTCAAGACCAAGTCATTAAACTCGATACAATGCTCTGTAAACTCATTTGGGTTATACCCTGTAAGCTCAATTATATTTGGACTAATAAATAACATAGTCCAGTTGTCATCAAACTTGCATCTAAACGCGACTCCGGGCATGTTATCGATAAGAGAGCGGTATTTTTGTTCTTTCTCTTCTAAACTTTGCTGCAAAGCGCGTTGTTCGGTCAAGTCGGTGATAAAGCCAACATATAAAGGGTTATGGCCCGGCTGATTTACTTCGCCTATACCTAAGCGAATAGGAAAAACATGTCCGTTCATGTGTTTTGCATATACATCACGGTTTATGCCTATTATTTTACCTAGATCAACATTGTGAGCATTTAAGAGGTATTCGTCGTGGTGCTTGGCAATGTTATCGTCCATTAGCATTTTTACGTTTTTGCCTTGAACTTGGTTTTCTTGCCAGCCAAAAATTTTACTTGCGGCTTCATTAAAACTTAAAATAATACCAGCATGGTCAATGGTAACAATGCCATCTATAGCGGTACCTAAAATAGCATTTAGACGGGATTCTTTTGCCGACTTCTCCTCAAGTAGCATGCGATAGCGAACCATACCATTTATTACACCAACCACGCTTGTAATCGCGATAGTTGCTGTGGCGACTGCAATGGCGATAAAAGTTAGTCCTGCGGTTGCGTTAGCATCATCATAGATTAGTGGCGATGTAGCTACAAAACGTGTAGCGGCCATACCCATATAGTGCATACCAGCAACAGCACACCCTAAAATAACAGCGCTAATTGAGTTATTTTGAAGAGGTGATAAAGAGGGTAAAAAACGCTCAAGATTAAAGCGACTGTAAAGGGCTATAAAGGAGAGGGTTACAGCAACAATGATTGATAACGCAAATATCAATGGATCATATCTAAGTAAAGGAGCAAGATCCATTGCAGCCATGCCGCTATAATGCATAGTGCCAATGCCAGCTCCTAGTAACACGGAGCAAATCGACAATACTTTTAGATTCCCTTTACTATTTACTAGCATTGATACAGCGTACTGACATGCTATAAATGCTGGTATAAAAGAAAGGAGAGTGATTGTTGGATCATAATCAATATTAGTACACAGTGAAAAGGCAAGCATACCAATAAAGTGCATACTCCAAATACCAGCCGAAAAAACAGTAGCAGCGGTCACATTTGCTAAACGTTGGTAGCTAGGAAATTGAGTTTCTTTTGCGAGCTCTATAAGTCGAATGGTGAAAAAGGCTGCAAAAATAGCAATTAGCAATGACATTGAAACTAATAGAGGATCGTAAACGCCATTAATGATTAAGCTAGGATCTTGGTCTGTGATAAAAAAAGCTGATAACATAATGGCTCAAAATATAATCTTTATTTATCAAGTCTAATCTAATTAATTAATAAATAAACCGTTAATTCAATGAAGTGAATAAAATAACGAATTTATTACTTTTAGTTTTCTTTTATTTATCAGGGATTAGTTTTTTAGTTGGTGTTTTTTATTCTAATGTATTGCCTGTCACAGGACTAAGTTAGATTTATATGGTCATATTTAAGTTTCTATCGAGTAACCTTAAGAAAACTAATGAATTGGCTTAACTAAGCGAAAATTACACTTTATTTGGTTTTATTAATTGCTAGTGAATTTTCTCGTAGCAATATCATTAATGAGTATGAAAGTGTTTGAATATCAGTTAAAGAAAAGTATAAAACGTAAAACGGTTGCCATTAAAGTACATAACAAAAAGGTGACTGTATATGCCCCTCAGTTTGTTAGTAACAAACACATTCAAGAATGGCTTTTTGATAAGCAGGTGTGGGTAAATGCTCAATTAACTAAACAGCACAATATTGCTGATAACAGACAGAACCCGCTCAAAGACAAACAAATTTTAATCTTTGATAGCATTGTAAACATAGAATTTAAGCAAGGTACTAAGTCCGAAGTACTAAACTGTAACGACAGCTTGCTTATTACACACTCTTCGCGCGTTAAAAATACTTCGCAAAAATATCAGCAACTTCTTGAAGAATATTTAAAAGAGCAACTAACTGCATATATAGAAATGCGTTTAGCGTACTTCTGCGCACAAATGGGTGAAGAATTACCTACGAGTCTAAAAGTAGCTATTTATAAGCGAAAGTGGGGAAGTTGTAATAGTAAGCGAGAGCTAACATTTAATTTGCATTTAATCGGAGCACCTTATCATGCTATTGATTATGTGATTGTCCACGAGTTAGCGCATTTACGTCACTTAAACCACAGTAAAGCTTTTTGGCAACACGTTGAGCGTTTTTTTCCTAATTATGAAGCATCATCAACATGGCTAAAGAAAAACAGCATGAGCTTACAATGGGTATTTTGAAGTTAACCTGAATATAGGAATATAGGAATAGTAGAGAAGTGGTGGAGGGAGCTGGATTCGAACCAGCGAAGGCTGAGCCGTCAGATTTACAGTCTGATCCCTTTGGCCGCTCGGGAACCCCTCCACACTAATTTTATTGCATTTGGCCCCACTTAACTTAGCGGTAAGAAAAGTGGTGGAGGGAGCTGGATTCGAACCAGCGAAGGCTGAGCCGTCAGATTTACAGTCTGATCCCTTTGGCCGCTCGGGAACCCCTCCAATGCAACGGCGCTGATAATAGCAAATTGCGTATTTAAGTAAAGAAAAAAGCTAAAGAAAATTGAAATAAAGCCGATAAATATCTATCAGTTACCACAATCGACTAAAGACTATGCAAATAGATGATTTGTTAATCACAGAGAGTCAGTTAAACAGTAGGCTCAATAATAGTGTGCATGAAAATCGCCGTGGCGAATTTTCTCTACTATTAGCGATGCTGTCACATGACGCACTCGACTTTAGCCAATTTCATTTACCAAAAACTGAAATAGATAATTTAGTTATAGAAGAAGAGGCATTAAGAAAGCAATTTGGCGCAGGTCCAAAGCAACTTTTAGCCCCTGATGAATACAATATGTTGGTTGGACAGTTTAATGCCTCATTAATATCTCAAGAAGGGGAGCGCTGTGGTATGACAAGTATTAAGTTAAGGCAATGCTTAAGCCCTGAACCACTTGCGATTAGAAATGATGATAAGCATATTCCACTTAATATAATAGATAACTGTGAGCTTGCTGTCAGAAGAAGAATTAAAAGCGAACAAACACAACTTGCGAATCCTCCTATAGATGCAGCTGCTTTTTACGACAGCCTTAATAATGATGCAATACATCAACCACTTCAGCTTATTGCGGTGTGATATATGATTGTAATAATCATCAGTTAATATATGCTTTATAACGGGTCTGCTTTATATATTTGCTAATAATTGATTTAATGAAAAAAAAGCATCCAAAAATTAAATGCAATTGCTATAATGGCGTCAAATGGTATGACATGAAATGCCATTATCATTAAACCAAGGTAATTAGGAACGTAATGAAGAAAACATTCACGCTAAATCACGAGAAAATCAAATACCCTCGTATGGTTGATGCTGCAAAGCACGAAGTGAAAAAATATTTGAAAAGAGAGCGTAATAAAACGCTACCTGAAGATGCTGACTATTGGGCATTTGACTGTAAGTTTGGTAACACAGCTGAAGATGCGCAAGTTGTGCACGTTGCTGAATTAAGTAACCAAATTGGCGAAATTGAAAAGCAAGGTTTGACCTCTTTCTACGTAGAGATTTTAGCTCGACCTGCTCAACGTCAGCAATTAGATTTAGATGATGACGAATAATACTTAACTAAATTAAGTATTCGAAGTTTTAAAATGAGCCCAAGTGGCTCATTTTTTGTTTTTATGCAATAAAGATTCACCATAAATCATTTTTATTAGTAACTAATAAGTAGAATTTTATTAACATTTGCATAACAAGATATAGTGATATAGGGTGTGTTTAATTAAAAAAACAAAACAGTTGTACCATGCCTATAAATTACTCTGACCACCAATTGAAATTAAGCTTAAAGAGCTCTAAGGTACTTGTCGTTGATGATCAGCTATTAAGCTTAATTGTATTAAAAAAAATATTATCAGAGCATTTTAGTGTAACAACAACGAGCTGTGGTGAGGATGCGATTGAAATTTGTAAACATAATCCGCCAGATATAATACTACTCGATATTAATATGGAAGGAATGAGTGGTATTGAAACATGTCTAAAATTAAAAAATATATCTGAAACACAAGATATCCCCGTTATTTTTGTAACCTCATCTGAAAATCAAGAAGAAGAGTGCTGGGAAGCAGGGGCTGTAGATTTTATAAAGAAACCAACTAACTCGGAAACTTTATATAGAAGAGTGCGCGCCCATATCACGATGAAACTTCAACATGACTTACTCAATCAAAAAGTATTTCTAGATGATTTAACAAAGGTATTCAATCGTCGTTATTTTGATGCGCATTTTTCTAAAATGGAACGAAGCGCCTTACGAGAAAAAGTCGACTATGCACTATTACTCATCGATATAGATTACTTTAAGCAATACAATGATATCTATGGTCATGTGCAGGGGGATACGGTGTTAAACCTAGTAGCACAAACTATTACTAATAGTTTGCAAAGGCCAACCGACTTTGTTGCGCGTTACGGCGGCGAAGAGTTTGTAGTTGTTCTACCGCATACAAGCACTGAAGGTGCAATTTGTGTTGCTGATAAAATTAAACAAAATGTGGCCGATTTAGGAATATTACACAAATATTCAGAATATGATTTTGTGACTATTAGTATTGGCGGTGCAACCCTACAACCATACGTAAATAACAAAAACACCTTGCAGATCGCAGATGAAAAAATGTATGAGTCTAAAATGCAAGGGCGTAACAAAGTGTGTTTTTAAGTTTAGTTAGCTAATAAATCACTCTGCCACTTAAAAACACCTTTTAGGTGATAAATATTAAATAAGATTATTTATTACATGCTATGACATTTTTTGTATTTGTTATTGCTACCGCATGGGCAGTTATCATTTCTGTCTACTTTAATATCTTCAACAGGATATATAGTGCCATCTAAATAACGCCATTGAGTGTTTTCTTTAATAAACTGCGATTTTTCATGAAGCTCACAAAATAAGTTTTGATAAAAATATTGGGCTTTAAATTCTACAGTTCCAGTATCGCCATCATGGCTTGAGTCAATTAAATCAAGATTTATAAATCGACAGCTGTTAGCAAAATCATTGATTTCTTTAATCGGATTCTCAGCTTGTTTTTCTTTTGCGTAGGTTTGATAAACATATTTTGCATTTTTAATAACATAAGCGCTGAATCGTGAGCGCATAAGTTGTTCAGGAGTGTCAGCTTGCTTTACAGATAAGTGAAGCGGCTCGCAGCAATCGGCATAATTGTGCCCACTGCTGCAAAAACATAGTATGGCATTGAGTGAAGTCATAATAATAATACAAAGTCTAAAACATTAGTTTAACAAGCTTATTGAGCGAGTGGTATCTCTGTTGTTTGTGCGTTTTTAGTAAAACAGTATAGTTTTGTATTCGTTTTACTTAAATCGAACGATAGATTTGTAAGTAGTTGGTTATTAACTATATCGGTCCAGGTGATTACCGCTGCAAAGTTTCCATTATGTAACGCAGAATTTAATACATACTCTAGATTTACTAGGTGCTTCTGTCTAATAACAAGTAATTTACTTGTATCAATAGAGCATGAGTCAAGTAAAGCTTTGCTAGGTACATGATCTGGCGCAATTAATAACGTCCATGCATTAGAGCTATTGTATTGGTGTAATACTTTTAAAAGCTCAAAGGTCGCTGAAATTTCATCTTCAATTTGGATCAAATTTACGCAATCGCTTTGCTCGTCTTGTTGGTAACTTTTAACTGTTCTTACGGTAATAGGCTGTAACATAATTTCACTCACTGGGTTTTTATACAGTATCTATATACAGTAGTTTATACAGTGCTTTCGTGCAAGCATTTTATGCTATTTATTTGTACAGTTATTCAGCCTTTGATCATTGTTTTTTATTTTTAAATCTATAATTCTTTATTAATCAACTTGTTATAGGCTTGTTTTTGAGAAGGTATTTCAAAAATAAATTTTTGAGTAATGTTTTAATTTGTGGGTTTTATACTGTGTAGGAGTATCTTTGTAACTATATACAGTATTTTTCAACACTGTATACAGTACTTATAACTTAGTTGGTTTATGTGTTTTCACTCGTGCGAGGGATCATATGAGAAAACTGGAGTTGGTGAATTTGTTCGTACAAACTTGCCGCATAACATTGAGCATCTTTAAATCGCTTAGTTTCGATATGTTTGCGTATATCTGTAACCGCTGCAGTGGCAGGTGCATACCCTTGGCTACTCGCTAAGCTCAACCACGCTACAGCATGAAATACACTTTGTGGCACGCCTTCACCTTTTACAAAAAACAAACCTAAATAAAACTGTGCTCTATGGTTTCCTGCCATTGCAGCAAGGCGCATCCATTTTGCAGCCAATGGAGCTTGATTATTTTTTAAATAATATAGGGCTTTATTAATAGTACTTTGCTCATCTTTTTTATTATCAATGGGCGCGGGGCTGCTTTCTGGTTGAGTAACAAAACCTAAAATGTTGTCTAGCTGTTGCTCTAAGTCTTGCTCACAAGGTGTTGTTTTAAGCATATTGGTTCATTTATTATTTTAACTACTTTAACAGTTTAGTATATAGCAAGGTAAAATGTCCTGTAAAAGATAATTTTTATGTTAAAATCTCGCCACTTTTTACTATCACAAGTTTATTATGTTTGAAGCCTTATTTAAACTCAGCGAAAATAATTCAACAGTTAAACGCGAATGCGTTGCTGGCCTAACTACCTTTATTACTATGGTATACATTGTATTTGTAAACCCGGCTATGCTTGCTGAGGCAGGGATGGACCAAGGGGCTGCATTTGTAGCTACCTGTATAGCAGCTGCGATAGGCTGTTTTATAATGGGTTTATGGGCTAATTATCCATTAGCATTAGCGCCTGGCATGGGACTAAATGCCTTTTTTACGTATGGCGTCGTATTAGGAATGGGTTATACCTGGCAAGCCGCATTAGGGGCTGTTTTTATGTCGGGTTGTATATTTTTATTTTTAAGCTTATTTAAAGTCAGAGAATGGATTATTAATGCCATACCTCTGGTGCTCAAGCGAGCTATCGCAACAGGTATAGGTGCTTTTTTAGCCTTAATTGCCCTTAAAAATGCAGGCATTATTGTCTCAAGCCCAGCAACACTAGTGCAATTGGGCGACATTACTTCCCCAGGCCCATTATTAGCTATATTAAGCTTTTTTGTAATTGCAGCGCTTTTATACCGCGATTTTAAAAGCGGTGTACTTATTAGTATTTTATTAGTGACAGGCATTGCACTAAGTTTAGGGCTAGTTGAATATCACGGTGTTATGGCTATGCCACCATCAATAATGCCTACTTTTATGCAACTAGATTTTGCCGCCGCTTTTGATATATCAATGATGAGTGTTATTTTTGCATTCTTGTTTGTCGATCTTTTTGATACTTCGGGTACATTAGTTGCAGTCACTCAAAAAGCTGGTTTAGCTGATGAAAAAGGTAACATGCCTCGTTTAGGACGCGCACTAAGTGCTGACAGCTCAGCAACAATTGCAGGTGCGATGCTAGGCACGTCTACGACTACATCGTATATAGAATCGGTTGCTGGTGTATCTGTTGGCGGACGTACTGGCTTAACGGCTGTAGTTGTAGGTATTTGCTTTTTACTAATGATGTTTTTTGCACCGCTTGCACAAATGGTACCGGCTTATGCTACGGCAGGTGCTATTTTATATGTCGCTGTACTGATGCTACAAAATTTAAAGTTTGTAAATTGGGATGATATGACTGATGCAATTCCTGTTACTGTAGTATTACTAATGACACCATTAACGTTTTCGATTGCGCACGGTATTGCACTTGGTTTTATATCTTATACGGCGGTTAAAGTTTTGTGTGGTAAGCAAGATCAAATCAGTATTAGTGTTTGGATATTAACAGCCTTGTTTGTTTTCAAGTTTGCATTTTTGTCTTAATAACTAACAAATAGACAAAAAAGCCTGCATAAATTTAATTTGTGCAGGCTTTTTTAATACTTTTATAAAAGAATTACCATTTCTTTTTAGGAGCAAACAATATATCTAAGTCGTCTTGCTCTTCTTCTGTTTTCTTTTTAAGTGCGCTTGCATTAGAAGCTCTTAGTTCAACACTAATTGCTTCTAAGTAACCTTCAACTTCTTGGCGTTTTGTTGTTACATATTCATCGGTGTATGTAACTGCATTGAGCGTTGCCTGTGCTTTTTCAAAATACTGTCTTGCAGAGCCAACCATACTTGCTGAGCGGGCAGATAAGCCACGTTTTATTTGGCTTTCAATATTAATACGCAGTTGTAGTTTTTCAAGACGTTTATCTTCTAAAACAAAAACTTGGCTGTCAATACGACCTTTACTGTGTTCAGAGCGTAAAATTGAGCGTAATTTTTTAATGCCCTGAATTAAGCCTACAAGTTGCTTGTCATTACTCGGTAGCGTTAAAGCTTCACTGCTATTATCTTGAACGGGATTAGATAAGTGCGTTTTCGCTTCACTTAAGCGGCTTTTAAGTGCTTTAGATGTTTGCGAGTTATTAACCATTGTATTTAAAGCTTCGTAAATACGGCGTTGTAACGTACGAATTAGATTCTCAGACAGGGGTATGTTAGCACTATTCATTAGCGCTTCTTCTGTTTCTTCTATTATAGCTTTTTGTTTTGTAAGCTCTTTGCGGCGTTCTGCCTCTTGTTTTTCTTTGTGTTGTTGTACAGCACTTACCCAAAGTGCAATCACAATCAATGCAACTATAAGCACTATTATAATAGAAACGATCATGGTGTAATTCTCGGATATATAACCTAATTATTTAATCTTACATTAAATATACGTTAACAGGGTAGCTTTGCGCCGATTAACTTAAAAAATACACCCAAAAATTGATAGGTTGAGCTCTTTATAAACCTTAGTCACCCTAAGGGCTTATAAACTAAAGCTGAATAAACATCGCTACCTCAAGCATATTTATTATGCTAGCCTTGAGCTCTAATCAGATAATTGCACACCTAAAGACCTAAAGTGATATTTTACGTAAATAACACTTGGTTTTAAGCGGTATTGCCTTTATAAATAATATGAATAATAACGTTAAAATTTGCAGCCATGAAATTACAACAACTCAGATACATCGTAGAAGTACAAAATCATAAATTAAATGTTTCAGCGACTGCTGAGAGTTTATTTACCTCGCAGCCAGGAATTTCTAAACAAGTACGCATGTTAGAAGATGAGTTGGGTGTACAAATTTTTGGTCGCAGTGGTAAACATTTAACGCATGTAACCGGTGCTGGCGAAGATATAATTAATATTTCTCGTGAAATACTCTCCAAAGTAGAAGGTATTAAAGCCGTTGCTAATGAGCATACGTTACCTGATCAAGGTAAGTTAAATATTGCCACAACACATACCCAAGCCCGTTATGCTTTGCCTAACGTTATTCAAGGGTTTATGAAAAAATACCCTGCGGTATCGCTTCATATGCACCAAGGTACTCCACAGCAAATATCGGATGCTGCAGCACGCGGTGATGCCGACTTTGCTATTGCAACAGAAGCACTGCATTTGTATTCAGATTTAGTTATGTTGCCTTGTTATCATTGGAATCGCAGTATTGTTGTTGCTAAAGACCATCCGCTCGCTAAAAAGGCAAATAGTTTAACTGTTGCTGACATTGCCCAATATCCACTCATTACATATGTATTTGGTTTTACGGGCCGCTCAGAGTTAGATAAAGCATTTAGCGCACACGGACTTGAGCCACACATTGTATTTACTGCAACCGATGCTGATGTTATAAAAACATACGTACGACTGGGTTTAGGAGTTGGTGTTGTCGCTTCAATGGCGATAGATCAAGTGAGCGATACCGATTTAGTGTGTATTGATGCAAGCCACTTATTTGAAGCAAGCACGACCAAAATTGGTTTTAGAAAGGGCAGCTTTTTACGTACTTACATGTATGATTTTATTGAACGTTTTGCACCGCACTTAACTAAAGAGCGCGTAGAGCGAGCAAGCTTGTTACGTAACCAAGATGACGTAGATAAGTTATTTGCAGATATAGAGTTACCCGTTAAATAAGGTGATTGCATTGAACGAACAATAAAAAAGCTGCCTATTTTAAAATAGGCAGCTTTTTCTCTTTATAGCGAGCTGATTAACATTCGATAATATTAACTGCTAATCCACCGCGAGCGGTTTCTTTGTATTTGGTTTTCATGTCGTTGCCGGTTTCAAGCATGGTTTTAATCACTTTATCAAGTGATACCTTTTGCTCGCCACTGCCACGAATAGCTAAACGTGAGGCATTAATTGCTTTAATCGCGCCCATTGCATTACGTTCAATACACGGTACTTGTACTAAGCCACCAACAGGGTCGCACGTGAGGCCTAAATTATGTTCCATACCAATTTCTGCTGCGTTCTCTACTTGCACAACATTGCCACCAACAATTTCTGTTAATGCGCCTGCAGCCATAGAGCACGCAACGCCAACTTCACCTTGGCAACCTACTTCAGCACCCGATATAGAGGCATTCTTTTTATATAAAATACCAATAGCAGCAGCCGTTAATAAATAACGTGTGGCTATATCGCGGTCTACTTCTTTCACAAATGTGTGATAGTACATAAGCACAGCCGGTAAAATACCCGCAGCACCATTAGTTGGTGCGGTAACTACACGGCCACCTGCCGCATTTTCTTCGTTTACGGCAAGGGCAAATAAATCAACCCAGTCCATTGCACGAAGTGGGTCGTTACTGACCTCTATATTTAGTTTTAAGTATAAGCTAGGCGCTCGGCGCTTTACTTTTAAGCCGCCAGGTAAAATACCTTCGGTACGCATACCACGGTCAATACAGGCCATCATTACTTTCCAGATATGAAACAGCGTGTCTTTTATTTCATCTTCAGTGCGTAGTGTTTTTTCGTTCTTCATCATTAAGCTTGAAACACTAAGCCCTGACTCTTTACACATCTCTAGTAGCTCTTTTGCGCTACTGAAAGGGAAAGGAGCTGGGTTTTCTTCTCTAATATCAAGGGCTGCTTGTTTTTCGTTTTCAAACTCTTCATCAGTGACAATAAAGCCACCGCCAATAGAGTAATATACTTTGCTGTAAACTTTTTCGCCGTTGTTTGAGGCGATAATTTCCATTGCATTAGAGTGCTTAGGCAGCGTTTTGCGACGATGAAAAACAATAGCGCCTTGTTTTGGAAACTTAGCTTTGTGTGTTTTGTTTAAATAAATAACCTGATCTTTTTCGATTGTCGCTAAAATGTCGTCGACTAAATCGGCATCTATAGTTTCAGGGTCATAACCGGCTAAACCAAGAATTACGGCTTTACCCGAACCATGGCCAACACCTGTTTGACCCAAAGAGCCATAAAGCTCTACTTTAATATCGGTAACATTTGCTAATAATTGTTGTTCTTGTAGGTCATTAACAAATAAGCGTGATGCGCGCATTGGGCCAACGGTGTGTGATGACGAAGGGCCAATACCAATGCTAAACATATCAAATGCACTGATCATAATGTGTGTGTCTCTACTTTGTTTTATCAGCACGAAGCTGCTCTTTGAACGGTCGAGCATGATAACGTGGAATTGTGATTGTGTAACTACTAATAACGAAGATTTAAACTGGTAAGGCGAGTTGTTTTGTAAAGTTTTTTATAATGCTTGCAGTCGCACCCCAAAGTAAACCATGCGGCGTTTTAAAACCTAGCAAAATAACCGTTTTCCCAAATCGTTGAAAAGGTAAGGGTTGCCAGTTAGCTTCGTTATTTAACTCAGTGACCGAGAGTAAAAAGCTCGATTGTACTTCATTATAGTCATTTTCCCAGGTGGTGTCTTTTTTGAGTAAACCTACATAGGGGCTAATACTAAAACCCGTTAAGGTTGAATACTCAGGTAAGTGACCTAATACATTAACGTTGCTTTGGGCAATATTTAGCTCTTCTTTTAGCTCGCGAAGGGCTGTGGTGCGAAGGGTAATGTCGCTTACTTCAAACTTACCTCCGGGCAAACAAATCTCCCCAGGGTGATGGTGTAAATAAGTAGGGCGTTTACACAGTAAAATATGTGCATGGTTATCTATATCAATAATTGGCAGCATAACAGCGCTAGCACGTTTTTTACGTGTGTCTTTTAACTGATTTGGCGCAGCTGTAGGGCTTAACAGAAACCGCGCCATAATGTGTTCACTATTCAAAGCGACCTACTGTTTTAATAAAGGGAGGATTTTATTTACTTTATCGTAAGTTTCTTGATATTCCAATTCGACTTTAGAATCAGCTACTATTCCGCCACCTGCCCAGCAGTAAATTTGCGCTTTGTGGCACACCAAGGTGCGAATAGTGATACTGGTGTCCATGTTTCCACACGCACTTAAATAACCAATTGAACCACAATAAATGCTGCGGCGATGTGGTTCTAATTCTTCAATTATTTCCATTGCTCTAATTTTGGGCGCACCGGTGATTGAGCCACCCGGAAAAGCCGCTTTTAACTGATCGACTGCTGTTTTGCCTTCATCAAGTTCTGAGGTTACCGTGCTTACTAAATGATGCACTGCCGGAAAGCTTTCAATAGCAAAAAGGGAAGGGACGTGGACGCTGCCAGGTTTTGCCACTTTGCCTAAGTCGTTACGCAGTAAATCAACAATCATTACGTTTTCAGCGCGATCTTTAGCTGATGCTGCGAGTATTTGGGCTTGGCGTTGATCCTCCAGCGCATCCGCTTTTCGCGGCAGAGTGCCTTTAATAGGTTTGGTTTCTACAACGTTATTATTTACAGATATAAAGCGCTCAGGGGAAATTGATAAAATTGCCCCTTGAGGGTGATTTATAAAGCTCGAAAATGGCGCTTTATTTGCCTCACGCAGTTTAATATAAGCTGCCCAAGGGGAGCCTTCAAACTGAGCGTTAAAGCGCTGCGCTAAATTAATTTGGTAACAATCGCCACTTTTTAGATACTCCTCAATTTGGGCAAACTTTGCAGCGTATTCCGTTTCGCTCATATTTGATTGCCAGTCGCTGTTTAGGGCAAAGGACTGCGTATTAACTTGGGAGTTAGCGTGTGTATTTAAGTATTGCTCATAAAGCGATAATCTATTGGTGTTTGGCTGCGATACATAAAACCAGCTTTGTTGCTGTTTGTCGTAAATAAGGGCATCTAAGTAAAGGCCAATAGCCATTTGGGGAAGATTAATGTCTTCAATAGCATGAGTGGGGATGTTTTCAATTGTACGCCCTAAGTCGTAGCCAAAGTAGCCAAGCCAGCCGCCATTAAAGGGTAAATCGTAATCGGCTTTTGTTTTAGCAAGATGCGAAAGCTCATTATTCATAATTTCAAAGCAGTTATCACTACTTTCTATATTATTTAAAAAGCTTTTATTATTTTTTACTTCAAGGGTACTTTGCGGCTCAATGGCAATAATATCAAAACGGCTGTTTATATGATTACTATTTGCAGAATCTAATAGAATTGCGTAAGGCAAATGTGAAAAATGCGCAAAAACGTCAATGCAGTTTTGTGTTATGCCTAATTTAATACAATTTTTTTTATTGTTTAGCATTTACTGCCCCTTTAAGAACTGGCTCGAAACGGGCTGGGAGGGTATCATAAGTCAAATTTTTTGGCAGCACTAAGCTGCAAAAAACAGTGCAAACCACCGTCACCGGTTTGATTTAGATTACGCGACAACGCGTAACGGTAACTTAAGGAACCACTATGAGTACAATTTGTCAGCAAGACTTTATTGATAGCATTGAAGATGCATTGCAATATATTTCGTTCTATCACCCACTTGATTTTGTTCAAGCACTCGAAAAAGCGTACAACAAAGAACAAAGTAAAGCGGCTAAAGACGCCATTGCACAAATTTTAATTAACTCACGCATGTCGGCTGAAGGCAAGCGTCCACTTTGCCAAGACACCGGTATTATTACCTGTTTTGTTAAAGTAGGTATGGATGTTAAGTGGGATAAAACAGATTTAACCGTTCAACAAATGGTTGATGAAGGTACTCGTCGTGCATATTTAAATCCAGATAACCCTTTACGTGCATCTATTGTTGCAGACCCTGCTGGCACACGTAAAAACACTAAAGATAATACGCCTTCGGTTGTGCATATTGATTTAGTAGCGGGTGGAAAAGTAGAAGTAATGGTTGCGGCTAAAGGCGGCGGCTCTGAAAACAAAAGTAAAATGGTTATGTTAAACCCGTCAGATGATGTTGCTGCATGGGTAGAAAAAACACTACCAACAATGGGTGCTGGTTGGTGTCCGCCAGGCATGCTAGGTATAGGTATTGGTGGTACGGCTGAAAAAGCAGCAGTAATGGCTAAAGAGTCGTTAATGGATCCGGTTGATATCCATGAACTAATAGAGCGCGGCGCAGAGACAACTGAAGAAAAACTGCGTTTAGAAATTTTTGACCGTGCTAATAAATTAGGTATTGGCGCACAAGGCTTAGGCGGTTTAACAACGGTTGTTGATGTTAAAATTAAAACAGCACCAACGCATGCAGCTTCAAAACCTGTAGTAATGATCCCAAATTGTGCGGCAACTCGCCATGTACATTTTACGCTTGACGGTTCTGGCCCTGCTAATTTAAAAGCACCTAAACTAGAAGATTGGCCACAAGTAACATTTGAAGTGGGCGAAGGCACACGTCGTGTTGATTTAAATACACTGACTAAAAAAGATGTTCAAGAATGGAAAATGGGTGAAACCGTTTTACTTTCGGGCACTATTTTAACAGGTCGTGATGCAGCGCATAAACGTTTGCAAGATATGATCAACTCAGGTGAAGGTTTACCAGAGGGCGTAGACTTTGATAATAAATTTATTTATTACGTGGGCCCTGTGGATGCGGTACGCGATGAAGCAGTAGGTCCTGCTGGCCCTACAACAGCCACTCGCATGGATAAATTTACCGATATGATGCTAGAAAAAACAGGCATTGTAGGCATGATTGGTAAAGCTGAACGTGGCCCTGCAACGGTTGAATCTATTAAAGAGCATAAATCTGTTTATTTAATGGCCGTAGGCGGCGCAGCTTACTTAGTATCTAAAGCGATTAAAAAAGCGCGTGTTGTAGCTTTTGAAGATTTAGGTATGGAAGCTATTTACGAATTTGAAGTAGAAGATATGCCAGTGACTGTTGCAGTAGACAGTGAAGGCGCCAATGCGCATACACAAGGCCCTGCTATCTGGAAAGCTAAAATTGAAGAGCTTGATAGCAAGCTAAAATAACGTACGTTTTGTATTTTAAAAAGCGAGCCTAGTGCTCGCTTTTTTGTTTTTTTAAATAGAGTTATTAGTAAGTTTACAGCTCTGACCAGTTTGCGAAAAAGCTCACTTTTTACTGAGAACCTATAGGCAGCGGTACGTGGCGGGCAAGTAGCACTTGTATATTAAACTTTACACGCAATCGCTGTGTTACGTGTACGTAAACGTAAGTTAGTGAGGTTTTTATATTTATAGTATTTAAAACTTACAAATGATGGTTTTGTGAATTTTTTATCTATATAAAAGTTTTAATTCGGTTATTTAATTTAAGCTTGATGTTTTCATTGGTTTTATCATCTGTGAGTATAGCGAACACGTATATGAAGTGATAAAGTCTCGGCAATTTCCAGCGCGCATACCCTCTCACGGGTTAACTATTTCGGAGTATTTTAAGTGGCTGTGTTTAATCGAGTTGAATTTGATAACCATGAACAAGTGGTTTTTTGTTCTGATGAAGAGTCGGGTTTAAAAGCAATTATTGCTGTTCATAATACCAACCTAGGTCCTGCAGTTGGCGGATGTAGAATGTGGGATTATGCGAACGACGAAGATGCTGTTTATGACGTGCTACGTTTATCAAAGGGCATGACTTATAAAAATGCAGTGGCGCGCTTACCGTTTGGTGGCGGTAAATCTGTAATTATAGGTAATGCGAAAGAAATTAAATCTGAGCAATTATTCCGTGCATTTGGTCGTCAATTAGAGCGATTAAATGGCAGCTATTACTCAGCAGAAGATGTAAACATCACATGTGCTGATGTAGCTATTATGAATAAAGAGACTAATTACGTATTGGGCCTTGAAGGTAAAAGCGGTAACCCATCGCCATTTACAGCATACGGTACTTTTTTAGGAATTAAAGCAGCGCTACAGCATCAACGCGGTCATCAAAATTTTGCAGGTGTGAAAGTGGCTGTTCAAGGTTTAGGTGCTGTTGCTTATGGTTTATGTAAACATTTATATGATGCGGGCGCTGAGTTGTTTGTAACTGATATTAACCAAGCTGCCATTGATCGTGTAGTAAGTGACTTTGGCGCAACTGCGGTTGGCATTGATGACATTTACGACTTAGATGTTGATGTTTATGCACCTTGTGCATTAGGCGCAACTATTAACGATTTAACGATACCGCGTTTAAAAGCGACTATTATTGCAGGCTGTGCTAATAATCAGCTGGCAGAATCTCGCCACGGTGAAGTTATTCGTGAAAAAGGCATTTTATATGCACCAGATTACGTAATTAACGCCGGTGGTATTATTAATGTTTATTACGAAACAGCGCCAGAAGGTTACAGTGCAGCAGCGTCTAATAAACATGTTGAAGGTATTTTTAATACGTTAACTGAAATTTTTGCTCGCAGCGAAAAAGAGCAAAAATCAACGCATTTAATTGCTGACGAATTAGCGCAAGAGATCATTAAAAACGGTCTGTGATCTAAGTTCTAATTTATATAAGGGTGTGCAATTGCACACCTTTTGTTTATCTGTAAGTTAATGCAATTATTACTGAACAGCGGTACACTTTATTTTTAATTTTGTGCGGCAAATTATGACTCCCTCAACTTCTCTCATGCAGCCTATCGATTTAGATAATTGGCCTAGAAAGCAACACTTTGAATTATTTAAACACTTTTCTCAGCCTTATTTTAATGTGTGTGTGCGTTTAGATGCTCAAGCACTTTACGACTATTGCAAAACCAATCAATTTTCTTTTTTTCAAGCATATGTATATTGCACCTTAAAAGCGTGCCATGAGTACGATTCAATAATGCTACGTATAATAGATAGTAAGCCATGGCTACTTAACAGTGTTCGCGCAAGTGTGGTTGAGTTGTCTGAAAACGATACGTTTGTTTTTAGTTATTTTAACAGCGCAAGCGATTTTAAAGAGTTTGCAAATCATGCAAGTGACGTAAGCAAAAAAGCGAAATTACAGCCGTTATTTTCTGATGCATTTGCCCAAACAGAAGGGCAGGCCGACTTAATTCATATATCTGTTTTGCCGTGGCTGAATTTTAGTGCGTTTTCGCATGCATTTAGTGAAGGGGAGAGTTTAGGCATTCCTAAATTTGTATTTGGTCAGTTTGATAAACACACAGGTACAATGCCTTTAGCTATCGATGTACACCACTCATTAATGGATGGTTTGCACGTAGCGAAATTTATAAACACATTGCAGGGTACATTTGACTCCTTTTGCAAAGGTTAACTTAAACACGTCATCTAACGGCAGTGCAAGCAGTAATTAACCTGAACTCTGGATAATAAATCTATCTCAAGCAGCTATTTTTAGCGCTAACTGCGTTGAATTTACTTGCAATAGGCCCGCTATTGACGCGTAAATTCGCCTTGTTTTCACTAAAAATCTCTGGCTAGAGAAAATAAATTTAAATATCACCATGATCCAATACATTAGTAAATCTCTTAACCAAAGTTCAGGTTAAGTAATCTATAAGCAATGCGATGTGAATTACTTTTTATTCAAATACATAACCTTATATGCTTGAAAAGCACGTGTGCTGGACATATTTATATACCATAACTTAGCTCAGGAAATCCCCATGATAAATGGACTGTTAATTGTTGTTTTAATTCTTTTTGTGGTGATTTTCTGGCGTTGGCCATCAATTCAAAACCGATTATGGCGCAGTAAATATAAAGACTTTGCTTTAAATTCGCAGCAAAAAGATATTTTACTGCGTTGCATGCCCATCTATAAAAAAATGACCGACGCTGACAGAGAAAAGTTAGAGCGACACATAACGTGGTTTTTAAACGAAAAACGCTTTGTCGGTTGTGATGGCTTAAGGCTAACGTCTGCAATGAAGTTAATTGTAGCCGCCGATGCGTGTGTATTAGTGCTTAATAAACCGTGGCCGTTATATAGAAATGTAAAAGAAATTTTACTATACCCAAGTGCTTATTATGCTCCGCAATCAACTCGCGATAGTGCAGGACTTGTGAGTTACCATAATACGGTAAGACTAGGCGAGTCATGGCCTGGCGGCACACTAGTACTCAGTTGGCATGACGTGCTTGAAGGTAACCGCTTGCCAAGTGATGGACATAATTTAGTTTTTCATGAGTTTGCGCATCAACTCGATCAAGAAACAGGTAAAACAACGGGCACACCCATTTTAAAAAGCTCAGCAGATTACAAAGAGTGGGGCCGAGTATTTAGCCGTGCTTTCACCCAGTTGAAAAGTCATGTTGCTTATAGCATGCCACATGTTATTCACAGCTATGGTGCGACTAACGAAGCTGAGTTTTTTGCTGTACTCACCGAAACCTTCCTCGAAAAACCCGCAGAGCTTCGCCGATACGATCCTGAAATTTACAGTATGTTAGTTAATTACTATCAATTTGACCCTATTGTTTGGCATTAAACCTACATAAACCGCGCTTTATCATATAACGCTGGCAAGTTGCGTTTGTTTTTGTTGCAATCATGTGAAATAGTTTTTACTGCAACAAAAACAAGCGAGAAACGCATGAAAAAAATGCTTCATACAGTATTGGCGCTGTCGGTGTCATTAGCGATAGGGCAGGTAAATGCCGCCGAAAAAGACGAACAAAAATGGCAAGTAGATTCACCAAAAGGGCAATTTGTTGACGCTGCAATTAGCGTTGAGCAAGGCACATGGATGAATATAGATATTAGCCCTGATGGTAAAACTGTGGTGTTTGACTTACTTGGCGATATTTACACTATGCCAATGAGTGGTGGTACATCTACAAAGCTCACCTCTGATATTGCATGGCAAATGCAACCTCGTTTTAGTCCTAACGGTAAAAGTATTGCGTTTACCTCCGATCAAGGTGGTGGCGATAATATTTGGGTTATGGACTTAAATGGCGAAAGTCAACACGCTGTTACCGATGAAACCTTTAGGTTATTAAATAGTCCTGCATGGAGTCCTGATGGCGACTACTTAGTTGCGCGTAAACACTTTACAGCTAGCCGCTCATTGGGAGCAGGTGAAGTGTGGTTGTATCATAAAGCGGGTGGCAAGGGCGTACAGCTTACAAAACGCGAGAACGATCAAAAAGATTTAGGTGAGCCAATGTTTTCACCGGATGGTCGTTATGTATACTTTTCGCATGATGCAACACCCGGTAAAACCTTTCATTATTCAAAAGATTCTGTAGCGGGTATTTATAAAATTAAGCGCTACGACCGTGAAACGGGTGAAATTGAAACCATAATCGATACGATGGGCGGTGCTATTAGGCCTACACCGTCACCTGATGGAAAAAAACTGGCGTATATAAAGCGTGATGATTTTCAAACTAGTCTTTATTTATATGACTTAACCAGCGGTGAGCACACTAAGCTTTACGATAAGCTTGAGCGAGATATGCAAGAAACATGGGCTATTCATGGTGTATACCCAACCATTGCATGGACACCAGATAACGAAGAACTGGTGTTTTGGGCTGGTGGCACAATTCACAAGCTAGATGTTGCAGACAAATCTGTAAAAACCATTCCTTTTAAAGTGCAAACAAGTAAAAAAATTCAAAAAGCGGTGCGCTTTACACAAAACTTAGATACTGATGAGTTTGATGTAAAAATGCTGCGTAATGTGCAAGTAAGCCCAGATGGCGAAACGGCAATTTTTGAAGCGCTTGGGCATATTTATAAACGTGATTTAGAGTCGGGTAAAATTAAGCGTTTAACAGAGCAAACAGATCATTACGAATTATTTCCACAATACTCTCGCGATGGTAAAAAAATAGTTTACACCACATGGGATGATAACAAACAAGGGTCAGTAAGGGTTGTGTCTGCGCGCAGTGGTCGTGGCGATACAATAACTAAAGAGCCTGGTAAATATGTAGAGCCAACGTTTAGCCCAGATGGTAAAACGGTTGTTTATCGAAAAGCTACTGGCGGCAGTATTTTAAACCCTAAGTGGTCACTTAATCCGGGGGTTTATAGCGTAAGCGCAAAAGGCGGTAAAAGTGAGCTTATTTCAAAAAGTGGATATCAACCACAATTTGGAGATGCAAGCGATCGCGTTTTTATAATGAGTCCTTGGCCAAAACCAACGCTTAGCGTAGTTGAGCTTGAAAGTAAAAAAGTTCGCAAACTGTACGAGTCAGAACATGCGACAGAATTTAGAGTATCACCAGATGGGCAGTACCTCGCTTTTGCTGAGCGATTTAAAGTATTTGTAACGCCGTTTGTTCAAAGTGGTAAAACAATTAATATTGGGCCTAAAGACAGTCAATTCCCAATAGAGCAGTTATCGGTACGTGCTGGTGAAAACATTAGCTGGAGTGCTAAGAGCAACAAACTTTACTGGACATTAGGGCCTGAGCTTTATCATGCAAGCCTTGAAGGGATGTTTGCCATTAACAAAGCTGAGGATGCCGACTTTAAAGTGAAAAGTGGCGATAATATCGGTTTCAGTAAAAAAATGGCAGAGCCTAAAGGCATGATTGCGCTCACTGGTGCAAAAATTATAACTATGGATGGCGAAAAGGTTATTGAAAATGGTGTTATTATCACTGATGGCAAGCATATTAAAGCAATTGGTACAGCAAGCGATATAAGCATCCCTAAAGGTGCTGAGGTTATTGATGTAACAGGTAAAACTATTATGCCTGGTATTGTTGATGCTCATGCACATGGTTCGCAAGCAAGCGGTGAAATTATACCTGAGCAAAACTGGAAAAACTTTGCAGGTTTAGCGCTGGGTGTAACTACAATCCACGATCCATCAAACGATACCTCTGAAATATTTACCGCAAGCGAAATGCAAAAGGCAGGCATGATTGTTGGCCCGCGTATTTTCTCAACGGGTACTATTTTATATGGCGCAAATATGCCAGGTTATACGTCGCATATTGACTCGTTAGACGATGCTAAATTTCATTTAGAGCGCCTTAAAAAAGTAGGGGCGTTTAGTGTTAAATCGTATAACCAGCCACGCCGAGAGCAGCGCCAACAAGTTATTGAAGCAGGCCGTGAACTTGAAATGATGGTTGTCCCTGAAGGTGGCTCATTATTACAACATAACTTAAGTATGATTGTAGATGGACACACAGGTATTGAGCATTCAATCCCTGTAGAGAATATATATGACGATATAAAGCAGTTATGGTCGCAAAGTGATGTTGGTTACACACCAACACTTGTAGTGGCTTATGGTGGCATTTGGGGTGAAAATTACTGGTACGATAAAACTGATGTGTGGAATCATCCACGTTTAAGTAAATTTGTTCCAAAAAATCAATTATTACCACGCTCTATGCGCCGCATTAAAGCGCCCGATCATCACTATAATCACTTTAATAACGCACGCGTTGCTGCCGAGCTGCAAGACTTAGGTGTATTAGTTAACTTAGGTGCGCACGGTCAGCGTGAAGGCTTAGGTGCACACTGGGAGATGTGGATGTTCGCACAAGGCGGAATGACACCGCTTGAGGCAATACGTGCATCAACACTCGATCCGGCTAAGTATTTAGGACTTGATAAAAACGTAGGCTCGCTTGAAGTGGGCAAACTGGCTGATTTAATGGTTATAGATGGCGATCCGCTTAAAAATATTCGAGATTCGGATAAAGTAGATTACACCATGATCAATGGTCGACTATTCAATGCAGAGACAATGAATGAAGTGGGTAAAAAAGAACGCGAACCACTTTATTTTGAAGAACTGTAATTTACTTTAAACTTTTTAAAGCGGCTACATAGCCGCTTTTTTTAGCCTTACACAACTTATAAAGCTTTATGTTTTTGGCAAATAACGGATATAAAAAAACCGCTTAACGCGGTTTCTTTTAAAAATCATAAATGTTGATTAAACAACACCGCGCGGTAAGCGACAGTCATGATCTTTACGAGCTAAAATTACAATCCAAAGTTCTTCAGCTGTGTAACCTTCTTCATTTTCGGTAACAACAGTGAATGGCGCTTTTTTCTGTGCTTTAACAGGAGCAGCTGCTTTTGGTTTTTTCGTTTTAGTTGTTTTACCAGAGTTTAATTTTTTAGTAAGCTCTGCTACGTCAGCTAGGCGTAAATTTTTACCGCCATCAATGCTGTACCAACCAGGTTTGGTTGTGATTTCAGGTTTTTTACCATTGGCAGTTTCGTACGCTGCTTCAAAGGCAGATAACACTTCTGTTTTGTCTAGTTTGCTCATCAGAGACCCTATACGTTGTGAACACAGATAAAGAAGAGGTATTTATACCTATTTTAAAACAGTTTTTCAATTTTTTGCGATTTTCCTTCCATTTTAGGCCTATAAACGCCAAAATTTGCACAAAATTCAGTGCTAAGTAAGGTAAGTTGTATGCAACGTAGAGAATTTAACCAACTCCTAAATGACATTTTGAAACCTCATTTAATAAAAGATTTTTGCCCAAATGGCTTACAGGTCGAAGGTAAAAACGAAATTAAAAAAATTGTGACGGGTGTAACCGCAAGTCAAGCTTTAATAGAAGCTGCCATTGAGCAACAAGCAGATGCTATTTTGGTTCATCATGGTTTTTTTTGGAAAGGGGAATCTCAACCAATAACGGGTATGAAAAAGCGTCGCATAGGCGCACTACTAGCAAACGATATTAATTTATTCGGCTATCACTTACCACTCGATATTCATCCAGCAGTTGGCAATAACGCACAACTTGCAAAGTTATTAGATATTGAAATTGAAACAGGGCTAGAGCCAACTTCAAATAGCGTAGCAATGAAAGGGCGTTTAAAAACACCATTAAGTGGTGAAGATTTTGCAGATAAAATTGCAAAAGTGCTAAATCGAACCCCACTCACAAGTTTAGTACGTTCAACAAAAATTGAAACCATTGCACTGTGCACTGGTGGTGGGCAAGGGTATATTGATTTAGCTGCAGAGCAAGGCATTGATGCTTATTTAACGGGTGAGGCATCGGAGCAAACAATTCATAGTTCTCGTGAGCAAAACATTGATTTTTTTGCAGCAGGGCATCATGCAACAGAGCGCTATGGTGTAAAAGCTCTGGGTGAGTTACTTTCTCAAGAGCATGGTTTTGATGTGACATTTATAGACATAGATAACCCAGTTTAATTAGGCTATATCAGTTACAGCGCCTCTGGATCTATCCAGCGGCGCAAACTTATCCATATATTTCCTACTACTTCGTGACTGTATTGCGTAACCACAAGTAAGGCATGAGCATTGGGAATAAACTGCTTGCTCCATGGAAGTGCAGCAAAATTATGATAATCAGTGGCTGCGGTTATGACTTCAATACCTTGAGCATTAAATAAGTCTTTGGCACGGGGCATGTGCAGTACAGATGTTACTAGTGCAACTTTAAAGTCGACTAATTTTGATGCCAGTAATTTAGCTTCTTCACCTGTGTCCATTGCTTTTGGATTTTGGAAAATACGGCTCTTATTAACGCCTAAACTAATTGCCGTTTGATACATAAGCCCGCTATTAGTGGTATTTTTATAACCCCCGCCTGAAACTATAAGCTCTGCATTAGGGTAGTGCTTTGCCAGTTTTACACCTTCTACCAAGCGCGTTAGCGCACAATTACCTAATTGATTATTAGCACTGAGTGCAGGATTTGGGTTTATATCGCAACCTAGTACAACTATTTTGTCTATTTTTGGATGCTTTAGAGTATTAAATGCAAGCGACGCAGGTTCATTATTTTGGATAATTAAATTGGCGATAAAGGGTGTGCTCAATGCAAGTAATACAATTAAACTTAAAGTAGACAAAAAGAGAGCTGATTTGCGGCCTTTAAATGCCAGTAGGAGCATCAGACACGCAAATAAACCCAATAGAGGCAGTGGCATAAGTAAACCACCAATCATTTTTTTAATAACAAACATAAGAGTTAAACGCTGTAGAGTTAATTACAGCGATATTACTTATTATATTGATGATTATCGACCGTTATTTAGCTTACAGGTATTTAAAAAGTGACGATAAACAGGGTTATCTTTCATGTCTTTTTTCATCGCTAAATACATAGGGCGAGTAAGACCAAGAGCGCCCAAAGGAATTGATTTAATTAAGCCTTGGCTTTCATAAGGTGTAACTAGCCAATCAGGTAAAGCGGCAACGCCCATTCCAGCACTTACTAGTTGAAAAATAAGTAGTCCTTGGTCAACCGTTTTTAATGTACCGTCAAAACGAGCATTCTGAATGAAATGCTTAAATATATCTTGGCGTTCACGCGGAATAGGGTATGAAATAATAGTTTCGTTTTTTAAATCAAGCGCTGTTACATACGCTTTTTTAGCAAGTTCATGATCCGGCGCCACAATAAGCTTCAATTTAAAATCAAATAAGTGCGCGTATTCTAATGTGTCGGGTTCGCGTATGTCAGACGTTAAAACTAAATCGAGCTCATCGCTTAGTAAGTCAGGAATAGCGTCGTAACTAAAGCCACGTTCATAATCAATTTTTATATCAGGCCAAAAGTTATTAAATTCTTTAATAGTAGGTAATAACCAATGAAAACATGCATGGCATTCCACGCTCAAACGTAGTTGAGAAATAGGCTGGTTTAAGCTTTCTTTTAAACGACATTTAGTCGCTTCCATTTTTGGCAATATTTCGTGAGCTAATTCAAGTAATAGCATTCCTTGAGGGGTAAAGCGGACTGGTTGAGTTTTACGCTCAAATAATTGGCAATCCAATTTATTCTCTAAATCTTTGATTTGATGAGATAAAGCAGACTGTGTCAAAAATAACTCTCGTGCTGTATTAACCAAAGATCCTGTTTCTTTTAGGGTTGCTATGGTTTTTAAATGTTTAATACCAATCATCTTTAAAAATTCTCATGAAAAAAGTGAGTTCAGCTCAGATTAATTACATACTACGCCTATATAAAAAACGTTTCAACGTCTAGATGGCTAAAGTCATGCGTTTTATTGCAATTTATCGCTATGAATCGTGAAAATATTAGAGTTAGTAATGATAAAAGTCATTTGAAAACTGGTTTGATGAATTTTAGATGAGTTTGCTTCATGTTGTATTTTAAATATAACGATTGCTGTGTATTTTAGCTCAGCGTGAGTTTTAACCATGCTGATAACGGTATGAGGTGAGGTTTGTTGAATGCTTACTTTAGATTGTGCTTTAAAAAATAGAGTCGTTTTGCCTTATAGCTTAAGTTTAGCTCAATGCGAGAGTATATGCGTAATACCTAAGCCAGCGACCTACTCGCTGGCTCTTTTTATAAGGGTTTATTAATTAGTAATATGGCTTCTTTGGCAGTAACAGGTTTTGATTTTAAAAAGCCTTGGCCATAGTCGCACGCGGTGGATTGCAAAATAGTTAATTGCTCAACTGTTTCTATTCCTTCAGCTACAACTTCAAGTTTTAATGATTGCGCAAGTGATAAAATGGCTTCAACAAGTGGGTTAGTAGAATCCTGTAGATGGTCAATAAAGCTTTTATCTATTTTTAAAATATGAATAGGCAGTTGGTGCAAGTAGCCTAGTGCTGAATAACCTGTTCCAAAATCATCAAGACATAATTTTACTTTTAAAGGTGAGAGACCTTCAATTATTTGAGTGGCGAGTTCTAGATTTTCTATTAAGCCAGATTCGGTAATTTCTAAGCATAAAGAACCTAGAGGTAATTGGTACTTATTATAAATGGAATGTATTTGCGCTACAAAATCGAGGCTTGCAAAGTGTCGTGACGATACGTTAACGGTGACTTTTAAAAAGCGATGGCCTTGTTGGTGCCAATTTGAAATATGCTGGGCCGCCAAATCAAGTAAATGTAAATCAAGATTTATAATTTGCCCTGTAGTTTCAGCTATCGGTATAAAGTCATTAGGGGGTACAAACCCTTTTGTAGGGTGGTGCCAACGAACAAGTGCTTCAAAGCCGATAACTTCACTGGTATTAATTGTGAAAATTGGCTGAAAATAGAGTTCAAACTCGTTGTGTTCTATACCGTGTTGTAAGTCGTTTTCTATATCGGCATGGGTTTTAAGTTTTTTACGCATCGTGTTATTAAAAAACTTTACCTGACCACGTCCGGTTGACTTAGCTTCATACATAGCGGCATCGGCTTGTTGCAGTAATATATAAGCTTTGTCGTTTACGTTATCTGTATAGGCAACCCCAATACTCGTTGATGCTTGGAGTAAGTGGTTATCTATATTTAAAGGTTTTGATAATGCGTTTTTAATGCGGTTCAAAGCTTCATTAACTTGGTTTTTATGCGTGATGTTTTCCATAAAAATTGCAAATTCATCGCCACCTAAACGTGCAAATGTATCCGTGCTTCGTACTGTACCTTTAATCAAGTCGCATATTTTTATAAGGAAGTGGTCCCCAACTTCATGCCCGAGCGAATCATTAATACTTTTAAAACGGTCAAAGTCTAGATACAACAGGGCATGGCTAGTACTCTTTTTAGCACGCGTTAAACGTAAAATAGCATGTTTTATACGTTCAATAAGTAGTGAGCGGTTAGCAAGGCCTGTAAGCTCGTCATGTAATGCTTTGTGCTCAAGTTCTTGGCGGGCTAATTGCCTATCAATTGCCATACTTATTTGACGACTTACATACGTTAGAAGAGCACTATCGTGTTCGTTGTAATGCAGTGTTTTATCGTAGCTTTGTACAACGATAACCCCGCTTATACGATCACTTGTTTTAAATGGAACACCCAACCAAGACTCTGATTGTCTGCCTACCATTTTAAAATCACCGTTATCTATATGACTTTGAAAGGCATCTTTGTTAAGTAATAGGGTTTGCTCTGTTTTTAGAAGGTAATATGAAGCGGTATCTTTGAGTTGTTCTTTAGATATTTTTTGATGAGTTTTAGTGTTTATGCCTTCTTCGACTATGTAAACGAGGTCAAGTATATCTACTTTTTTGTCGTATAGAGCGATAAAAAAGTTATCGGCTCGAAGTAAGTTATTTATGATTGAATGCAAGGCTTTAAAAAATGTATCTAGGTCATTCGCTTTGTAAGTTAGGTTAGCTATTTGTAATAAGCTGTTTTCTAATTTTTGTGCATTGTTGAGTTGCTCAACTGTTTTTTGTAAGTTGTTTACTGTATTAACCTGGTTAATCTTGGCGCTGAGTAAGTGAGCAACTGTTGTAAGAATTTCAAGGTGTGCATTGGTAAAATAACCTTTGATTGGGTGCTCACAATCAATAACACCTAAAACTTGTTCTTTATATATAAGGGGAACACATAGTTCTGATTGAGCAGGGCGCTCATCTGCGATATAACGGCTATCTTTTGTTACATCATCGATAACTACGGCTTTACCAGTTGTGGCTACAGCCCCAGTAATTCCTTCACTAAAACGTATTACTTTACGTTCGGCTTGATATTTATCACGGGCGTGAGCAATACCCATCGATGCAACTTGGTTTAATGTATTTGCATTATTGTCAGCTAGATATATGACACAATCAACAAACCCTAAGCGATTTACAACGTGCGTTGTAACATACTCAAACAATTCTTCTAATGTATCGAGTTGCAATAGGCTAGATGAAAATTGATTAATGATACTTAGTTGATCAGTTTTTATCTCAAGCGCTCTAGTAGCATCGGTTTTATAAGACATAGGCAATTTATATTGTTCTTTTTATTTTTAAATTCGCAGTTAAGTTAACCTAATCTTGGGTTTTTGTACAAATTAAAGCGATGAGTGGTTTCATACACTGTAAAGTTTTAATATAGCGAGTTTTAATTAATCATAAATCATTACAATAAGCTAATAACATTGAATTTGCTCATTGTGCTTTAGATAGTACCTCAGTAATTTTATCCATATAAAAACTTTATTTTTAATAAAATCTTTACTCGAAAACATCATATGCCTATGATCGGATAAATTCAGCCGTGGAACAAAGTAATGACAAGTAATAATACAAACTCTGTAACAACCCTTACTATCACTCGCCCTGATGACTGGCATGTACATTTACGTGATGGTGACCAGTTAAAAGACACTGTACGCGATATTAGCAGATACATGGGCCGCGCTATTGTTATGCCAAACCTTGTTCCGCCAGCAACGTGCACAGATACGGCATTGTCGTACAGAGAACGCATTATGTCTGCAAATCCACAAGGCAACTTTGAGCCATTAATGGTTTTGTATCTCACGGATAAAACTACACCAGATGAAATAATAAAAGCTAAAGCGACAGGTAAAATAGTAGCAGCTAAGCTTTACCCTGCTGGCGCTACCACTAATTCTGACTCGGGTGTTACATCAGTAAAAAATATTTATCCAGCTTTAAAAGCAATGCAAGAAGTAGGCATGTTGCTGTTAGTGCATGGGGAAGTGACAGATTCGTCGATTGATATTTTTGACCGTGAAAAAGTATTTTTGGATACAATTTTAGGAGATGTAGTAAATGACTTTCCTGAGCTTAAAATTGTACTCGAGCATATTACGACTAAAGATGCAGTAGAGTTTGTAGTTAATGCACCTAGCAATGTAGCGGCAACAATTACAGCGCATCACTTGCTTTATAACCGCAATCATATGTTAGCGGGTGGAATTCGCCCACATTATTACTGTTTGCCAATTCTCAAGCGAAACATTCACCAGCAAGCATTAATGGCTGCAGCAATAAGTGGAAATAAAAAATTCTTCTTAGGAACTGACTCTGCACCACATTATAAAGATAAAAAAGAAGCAGCTTGTGGGTGTGCTGGTGCATACACGGCTCATGCCGCTATTGAATTATATGCTGAAGCATTTGAGGATGCAGGAGCTTTGGACATGCTTGAAGGGTTTGCAAGCCACTTTGGCCCTGATTTTTACGAATTGCCGCGTAATACAGATACAATTACATTACAAAGAAAGCCGTGGAAAGTACCTGCAAGTTATACATTGGGCGACTCTGAAGTTGTGCCTATAAAGGCTGAAAATACAATGGATTGGTCTGTCGAATAACCAATAATATATTTAAATCTAAAGCCGCTTAATTTTTAATGCGGCTTTTTTGTTTGTGCTTTTGATATTATTGAAGCGTAATTCGACGACAGGGTGGTTGTAGGTGGCTTTTGATCTCGCTTACAGCAATAAATATTACAATAATACTTATAGTTTTTTGCTTGTAAATTAGTCAGTTAAAGGCGATTTAAAACAAATTTATATTTTTAATAAATAATTCCTAATTAATAGAGCGAAAAAAAATATAATGTGTTAATCTTACCTTGCTTTGAGTTTTTATGTATTGAATTTACGGATATTGTGCTGCGTTTAAGGTTACCGGTTAGGTTATTACTTGTTCCTGTACTGTACCTCCATATTTTTGAGCATTGACTCAGGGAGGATATTGCCATAATAATATGGCTGAATTTTAATTATTGACTTACAGGAAAATTTAGTATGTCGGTTACTGGTAAAGTAAAGTTTTTCAACGAAGCTAAAGGCTTTGGTTTCATTGAACAAGAAAATGGTCCTGACGTGTTTGTACATTTCAGCGCAATCACTGGTTCTGGTTTTCGCACTCTTAGCGAAGGTCAAGCAGTGACATTCAGCATCAAACAAGGTCAAAAAGGCCCTGAAGCTGAGAACGTAGAAGCAGCATAATTTATTATGTGAACTCTAGTTCATCTTGGTGAAGCAGGTTTCTGTTTCACCATAATTCCCCTTCCTTAAATCTATTTATTTCATACCTAAAATTCTCCTTTTTTTAAACTTGAAAACTACTCAAACATTCTATCTTTGCAAAGCTAAACAACTAATAATCTAACGAACAAAACATTCCTCTAATACTTTTAAAAACCATTCATGAGAATTTATTCAATGGGCCTGATACCAGCTTAAATAAGATTGATGCTCAATATCAATCCATGCAAATTCTCTTTCAAGCTTACTCTGTGTGACGAAGGCTACTCATTGATAAGGGCTTCTAGGTGCTTCTATTACTTTATTATGTGAACGTAAAGCTTAATTTATAGTGTATTACTAATAAAGTAGGGTAACTCTTCATGATTAACTTAATTACTGAATTAACCTTAACGTTAAAAGAGTATTAAAGAATACTTTAACACGGTAAATACAACCTGTTTAATTATCAAAAGCTTTTATGTTGATAAAAGAAATGCATTGTTGAGTTTATTATTACTATTTATGGAAAAACACGTTTTAAAATAGCTTTAAAAGTAACGTATATAAAGCGTGAGCATCCGAAATTAAATATTATCCAGTGTTGTTTTTTTGTGCGACAAATGGTTTGTTTTTTCAGATGAAGTGTAATTGAGGTGATAAAACACGACAAAATCGTGTAAAAAATAACTTTTGTTATATCAATTTATATTTTTTTTAGTTTTTTTTCAGTGCGAATTCAGCTTTAGCTAAATGTTGCAATAATGTTGTTTTATGTCAGTGCAATGCGAATAAATACACCCCTTAAAAGGCTTTAATAGAAATATTAAGAAAAAGCTTCGTTGCAATAATGTTAACTGTTGTGGGCTGGTACTTTCGTTTAAGCATTAACTTAGCTATTTATTTACTGAGATTAGTAAACATCAAGTTGACAGCGCTAATTGCATTTAGCATTATTGGAAGGTTGATATCTATTAAAAGATATCAGGGTTGTTCTCCTCGGAGGATAATTAAATTATAAAAGTAACATTACTTAATTGGTTGGGAACTATGTCTGTTAAAATCAGAAAGAGTCTTGTAGCAACTGCGTTGGTTGGCGCATTTGCATTTGCAAGCAGCAATGTGATTGCAGATCCTTTGAATGACGTGCAAAAAGCAGGTCAACAAATTCAAAAGGCTGCGGTTAAGTCTCAAACTAAAATTGACAATGTATATGGTCAAACTCAGGAGCTAATCGCTGAGTACCGTAGCGTTGTTGATGAGACTGAACTTATGAAAGTGTATAACGATCACGTGTCGCGCTTGGTTGATAGCCAAAACGCTTCAATTGAATCGTTTGATCGTCAAATCGCGACTATTGATAACACTAAACAAAACGTTGTGCCTTTGATGTATCGCATGATCGATACGCTTGAGCAATTCATCAAAGCGGACGTTCCATTTAATCTTGAAACGCGTTTAGGACGTGTAGAAAGACTACGTGAGATCATGGTTTCTGCGTCTGTAACGACGTCTGAAAAATTCCGTCAAGTACTTGAAGCTTACACTATTGAAACAGCATACAGCTCTCTTGTATCTGCTTCACAAGGTACTCTAGAAGTTGATGGTAAAAGCATTAACGTTGATATCGGTCAGTTAGGTCGTATCACTTACGTTGCTCAGTCTTTTGACTTGAAACATGCTTGGGTGTGGGATAACAACACTAAACAGTGGAAAGAATTAGGCGAAGAATACCTAAAACCTGTTAAAGAAGTTATTCGTATGGCGCGTAAGCAAGCGACATTAGAACTTGTTAAACTACCTATCTTTGGCGCGGAGTAATCAATAATGAAGAAACTATTTAAAGGTTTTGCTGTTGCAGCAGTACTAACTGTTTCTGCAGGTACCGCGCTTAATGCACATGCAAATACTGGAGCTCTAGATAAAATTCTTGAGCAAGTAAAGCAAGAGCGTATCTCTGAAGGTAAAATCAATAAGCAACGTGAGCAAGAGTTCTTATCAGAACGTGCTGACAAGCAAGCATTACTTAACAAAGCTAAAAGCCAACTTGCTTCTGAGAAGTCTCGTGGTGAAAGCTTAGCTAAGCAATATGCACAAAACGAAAATACGCTAGCTGAAAAAGAAGCAGCTCTTCAAAGTGCCCAAGGTACTTTAGGTGAGATGTTTGGTGTTGTACGTCGTGCAGCTCAAGATGCTATCGGTTCTATCGAAGCGTCACTAGTTAGTGCTGAAAAACCAGGTCGTGCTGAAATCTTACGTTCGTTAGCAGCTGCTAAAGAACTTCCTACAGTTCGCGAACTTGAAGAACTTTGGATTTCACTTCAAACTGAAATGACAGAATCAGCTAAAGTTTCAACTTTTGAAACTGAAGTTGCTGGTCTTGACGGTAACCCGACAATGAAAAAAGTAACACGTATCGGTAACTTTAACTTAGTTACAGACGATGGTTACTTAATTTATTCACCAGAGACTAAGTCTATCCAGCCTCTAGGTAAGCAACCAGACGGTTATATCTTAGACGGTATCACGGCTCTAGAAAATACATCACCAGATAACTACGCTGGTGTTTACATAGATCCGACTCGTGGTGCTATCTTACGTATCAACACTCAAAAAGCGACCCTTATGGAATACTTCCATCAAGGTGGCGTAGTTGGTTATATCATCACGGCTTTACTTGGCCTAGGTATGCTAATTACTCTAATCCGCTTTGTTGACCTTACACTTACTACTAGTAAGATTAAGAGCCAGCTTAAAAATGTTGCTACACCGAATACAAATAACCCACTGGGTCGTATTCTTAAAGTGTACCATGACAACAAGAACCAAGATGTTGAAAACCTTGAGCTTAAACTTGATGAAGCGATTCTACGTGAAACGCCACGCATTGAAGCTGGTATCAATATAATTAAGATTCTTGCTGCAATCGCACCGTTACTAGGTCTACTAGGTACAGTAATCGGTATGATCTTAACGTTCCAAACAATCACATTGTTCGGTACGGGTGATCCGAAGATCATGGCAGGTAACATCTCTCTAGCACTTGTAACTACAGCGCTAGGTCTAATTGCTGCATTACCACTAATTCTACTTCATGCTCTTGTAGCTGGTCGTAGTAAGTCGGTATTACACATCCTTGATGAGCAAAGCGCGGGTATCGTTGCTACTCACGCGGAGAAGGAGAAAGCCTAATGCTAGTCCTGATGGAGATATGGGAATCTATCAGGGATTTTGTTGGCACAGGCGGCCAGGTTTTATACGTGGTCGCGATAGCACTCTTTCTTATGTGGGTTTTAATGATTGAGCGCTATTGGTTCCTACTTGCAGAATTTCCTCGCACAGCGAAAGAAATTGTAGCAAAGTGGGATGCCCGCCAAGACACTACGTCTTGGTACGCACACAGAATCCGTGAAGCATGGATTTCTGAAGCGTCTGAAAAATTAGATCAGCGTATGTTGTTGATTAAGACATTAGTAGCTGTTTGTCCTTTAATAGGCTTACTTGGTACTGTTACTGGTATGATCTCGGTTTTTGAAACCATGGCCAACCAGGGTACGGGTAACGCACGTTTAATGGCATCAGGTATTTCAATGGCAACAATCCCAACAATGGCTGGAATGGTTGCGGCATTATCTGGAGTATTTTTTAGCTCACGTCTTGAGACAAAAGCTAAAATGGTGAAAGCCAAACTTATTGATAGTATGCCTCATCACTAGAGAGAGAATTAAATATGGCACGTAAACAACGTTTTCGTGAAGAAGAAGAAGCAGCGGTTGATATGACGCCAATGCTTGACATCGTATTTATCATGCTTATTTTCTTTATCGTAACTACATCGTTCGTTAAAGAGGCTGGTATCGAGGTCAATAAACCTAAAGCGGCTCAAGCTACTAAGCAAAAAAATGCTAACATTTTTATTGCTATTCGTAGTAACGGCGAGATCTGGATTGATAAACAGCAGGTTGATGTTGAACGTATTTCAGCAAAAATCGAAAGTTTATTAGCAGAACAACCTACTGAAGTTGTAATTTTGCAAGCTGATAAAGAAGCAAAACACGGCGTAGTGGTTAAAGTTATGGACCAGATTAAAGCGACGGGTGATAACCTGAGAATTTCAATAGCTGGAGATCAGTAATGATTCGTTTTCTGTTTTCACTGATTGCAGGTGGGGCAGTTACTTTCGGCTTGTTCTACTTCATGGCATTCCTCATCTCTGGTGGGGCTGACCGTAATACGGAACAAAAAGAGCAGATCATAGTCGAAATAATGACGAATCCGCCTGAATCTAAGGTGCAGGAGAGGAAGCGTGTACCGCCTCCTCCTCCGCCACCGCCAAAGCAGCCGCCTAAACCGCAGCCGCCACAGCCGGAAAATAATAATCCAAATCCTGGTGCTATGTCATTTAATATGGGAAGCATTGATGTTGGTAGTTCGGCAGGTGGACTAAGTGGTCCTGGTGCGTTTGGACGAGATGGTGATGCGACACCTATCGTTCGTATAGAACCAAAATATCCAACGCAAGCAGCACGTGATGGTAAAGAAGGTTGGGTTCAACTTTCATTCACAATTGATGAGCTAGGTGGAGTAACTGACGTTGAAGTAATTGACGCAGATCCGAAACGTATCTTTGACCGTGAAGCTAAACGTGCATTGCGTAAGTGGAAGTACCGTCCTAAGATCATTGACGGAAAACCACAGAAACAACCAGGTTTACAAGTTCAATTAGACTTTAAACTTAACCAAGGCAACTAAGGAGGCGAGTAATGAGAAATTTTTCTAAAGTAACTGCTCTTGCAATTCTTATGTCTGTGTCGGGTGCTACTTTAAGTGCATCTGTTTTAGCAGCGCCGGATTACGCAAAGATTGAAGAGCGTAAAAAAGCAAAAACTAAAATCATGGGCGAGCGTACTGGTAAAAAAGTAATTAAAGCATTTGATTTGTACAACGAAGAAAAAGTTGATGAAGCAATTGTTTTGCTTAGAGAAATCGAGCCTTCGAATGACTTTGATAAAGCGACCGTAAATCGTTACTTAGGTAGCATGTACGCTCAAAAAGAAAAGTATGACGAAGCGATCAAGTACTCTAAGCAAGCCGTTGCACCTGATGTTTTAAACTTTGCTGATCAAGAACAAACTCTTAAGTTGTTAGGTGACTTATACGCTGGTACAGAAAAGTTCCAAGAAGCTAAAAAAGCATATGTAGCTTGGATGGACTTTACCGGTGAAGAGGACCCTACGGTTTATACACGTATTGCTCAAGCTAACTATCAGTTAGAGCAATACCGTGATGTTTTTGAACCAGCAGATAAGGCAATAAAACTTCAAAAAGAGCCTAACAAAGGCCCTTACCAATTAAAACTTGGCGCATACTTTGAGCTTAAAGATTATGCAAACATGGTTAAAATTGGCGAAGAAATTGTTCGTGTATGGCCTGATGATAAAAAAGCTTGGGTTAGCTTAGGTAAGTATTACCTACAAACTGAAGATTATTCTAAAGGTCTAGCAACTATGGAAGTTGCATACAAGAATGGTTACTTTGAAAATGAAGTTGAATATAAAGTCTTATCTAACTTTTACTCTCTAAATGAGATCCCTTATAAAGCAGCTGTAACGCTAGAAAAGGCCATTAAGAGTGAAAAAGTAGAACGTACAAAGCAGAATGTTAGCGCGATTGCGAGTAATTACCATCGTTCTAAAGATTTAGAAAAAGCTGCTAAGTACTACGAAGATGCTGCTAAATTTGATGACGACGCTGAGCTTTACCGCAAAGCAGGTTCATTACTTTTACAATCTGAAAAATTCAGTGCTGCTATTGTTCGCTTGAACAAAGCATTAGAGCTTGGCTCTGACAAAAAAGGCACAATTTATTCAGATTTAGCTGAAGCGTATTACTACCAAGGTAAGTATAAGCAAGCATATGCTGCAATTACTAAAGCTATGGATGACCCTCGCACACGTAAGTTTGCAAAAGGTTGGTCTACATATATTAAAGATAAAGCCGCTCGCAACGGTGTTAAAATTTAATTTTAATTAGCTTAAGCAACTTATAAAAAGCCCCTCTGGGGCTTTTTTTATTGGAACTACTATGTATAAGAAGCTATTTTTATCATCATTACTGTGCCTATTTTTAGCTGCATGTTCAAAGCAGCCTCAACCTTATGAGTCGTTTGAGGACGCACAAGTCGCTTTAAAAGCTTTAAACATGGCGCTTGTACAAACAGGTGCTACTAAAGGCAATAACATTGAAAAAGATCAATTGGTTTTCTCTGATGCTTACCTAACAAAACGCCATACTATTTATCAGAGCCTAATGGGTATGGAGCTTAATCTAAATCAAATTGCGCAAGTAAACTATTTGGTAATTGCAGAGCGTTTCCCTGAACGCTACTTTAATTGGCCGGCCCAAGTAAATGTGTTAAAAAACATGCTCGCTTTTGAAGGCTCAAAAAACACACCGGATAATGTTATTACTTGGCTCAAGTTAACCCAAGATACCCTAGACAGTGCTCAACAAAGCAATTTAAAGCTGAACAAGGTTGAACTTACACTGTTACAAAGCTATGTATTAAGTGCGATAGCAAGTAACGATGTTCAACCAGCGCTTAAAAGCCATATAAGAGCTTTTAGCGATTATTTAGCTAGTTATAAGCCAAGAGGAAGTGTGGGTCTAAGAGGTCTGCCAAATGGCACTCAGTGGTATCAGAGCAAACTTAATTACTTTAGTGGCGAAGTACATTCACCGTTAGAATGGGTTACTCTTTTAAACGAAAAAATAAAAGTATTAGATCGTGTTGCATTCGACAGTAAGCTGCCAACTTCTCACCAAAAATCGTTTTTAGTTCAGTATTTATCTGATGAAAAATTAATAGAAGGCTTAGATTGGCAGGCTAACTATCAAGACTTACCTGCAATGGCGAGCGCTATGGATATGTCTAATAAAGATAAAACGTTGATGCTTGCGATGATGGAATCAGATATAGGTATTCACTACCATGCGTGGACTTTGCCTCAAGCAAAGGTAAACCTTATAAAGCGCCTACAAATGAGTCCAGAAGAGGCCCAGTACTTGGTTGAAGATATAATTCTCTACCCAGGGCAATCATTTAGCTTTATACAACACATTATATAATGATTTGAAAGTGCGCTTATTGTGCGCACTTTGTACACCGTTGAGTTGCGGGGTCTAGTTCAAGTGACTTAGCTGATATTTTTTCTTCACAATCACAGCAGTAGCCATACTGGCCAATTTCTATTTGACTTAGTGCGGCTTCTAGTTTGGTCATGCGACTGATTAAAAGTGCATACTCAGGGCCTAACTTCTCTGCTGCGCAGTCTAACCATTCATTATTTGCTGTATCAGCTAAAATTTGTATTAAATGGTGATGTGCAGGGTAAGCTGATTTAGAAAGCATGGTTAATATATTTAATTTAACTTGTGCTATTTCATCGTTAAGTCTTTTTTGATGATGCATTATCAGTACAACCTTATTAAATGGGCTTTACGTTATACTGATATTATCTAGAGTCTTTAAGTTAGTCGTTATGATTTGAATCAAGTTGAGGTGCTTTGGCATATTTATTTAATACGCTCGCCACATCTTCTTTACTTTTTAAACGTCTGATTTCGTCAAACAAATCGATAGCTTGCGGGTACTGGCGTTTTAGATAACCAAGCCATTGTTTAGTACGCGAAGCAAAGTATTTTTCATCCTTCGCGGGGTCTTGATGAATAGCTGAGTGAATTAAGTGATAAATAATATGCTCCCACTCAAGGCTATCATATTGCTCATTATTTACATGAGCTTTAATTTTTTTTGCTAAATCAGGGTGCGAAAGGGCGCCACGACCAAGCATTAAATCAGTGCACCCACTTCGTTTTTGACAAAGCATTGCGTCCTCTACTTGCCAAATTTCACCATTGGCAACAACGGCAATATTCTTACCTTTTATTATTGGTGGAATTTTTTCCCAATAAGCTGGCGGGTTATAACCATCTCGTTTGGTTCTGGCGTGAATAGCTACACTATTTGCACCTGCACTTACCACAGCATCAACAATTTCTTGGCTGTTACTGTCATCATCAAAGCCTAAGCGAATTTTTGCACTTACTTCATGTTCATCATCTACAGCATCTCGGACTGCTTTAATAATCGTATACATATGGTCAGGGTCTTTAAGCAGTACAGCCCCCCCTCGGCTACGATTAACTGTTTTTGCTGGGCAACCAAAATTTAGGTCGACCCCATGGGACCCTAATGCGATTGCTCTTATTGCATTTTCGGCTAACGGATTTGCTTCTTGACCGAGTAATTGAACACGCACAGGAGTACCTGCTCGTGTAAATCCATTATTATGTAGTTCAGGGCAAAATCGATGAAAAACTTTGTCAGGTAAGCATGTTTCAACCACTCTTACAAACTCTGTAACGCACAAATCGAACCCACCAATGTCTGTGAGTAATTGGCGCATTTTAAAATCAACGACACCTTCCATAGGTGCTAAAACAAGTTTCATAAAGAGATTAATTTTGATAAAAAACTGGAGGCATAGTTTACCTGTAAATCACACATTGATAAATCTGTAATTACCGCCCATATTTGATGTATAAATTGCAAAAGTAAATATTATGAAAATAAATGAAAGTTTTTATTTTTGTACGGGTCTACTTAAGCATACAAGCAATTTAAAAATACATTTTTATTGCTGAGATTTACAATCCTTGATTAAAGAGAGTCATAAAATGAATACAGTTAAAAAAAATACAATCGCGTTAACTCTAGGTGCAGTAGTAGTTGGCTCTGCAAGTTTTGTATCTGCAGATGTACAAGCTAACCCATTTGAGTTTCAACAACTAGTAACAGGTTACCAATTAGATGCTGCAGAAGGTAAGTGCGGTGAAGGCAAATGTGGCGGTGACGCAAAAGATAAAAAAGAAGGTAAATGCGGCGAAGGCAAATGTGGTGGCGACGCAAAAGATAAAAAAGAAGGCAAATGCGGCGAAGGCAAATGTGGCGGCGATGCAAAAGGTAAAAAAGAAGGTAAATGCGGCGAAGGCAAATGTGGTGGCGACGCAAAAGATAAAAAAGAAGGTAAATGCGGCGAAGGTAAGTGTGGTGGCGATGCAAAAGACGCAAAAGCTAAAACAGAAGGCAAATGTGGTGAAGGTAAATGTGGCGGCGACGCTAAAAAAACTAAAAAAGAAGGTAAGTGCGGCGAAGGTAAATGTGGTGGCCGTTAATATCTTATTCTAAATAAGTTATGCTAAAAGGGCCCTAAGGCCCTTTTTTGTTAAGTTAGAGGTAGTTATGATACAAACTCAAAGTAAAGATTTTGGGATGGTGGGCCTTGGCCTACGACGAGAAATGCTTGATGAGCTGCTTGAGCATGTACCTAATCAAGTAGACTTTTTAGAAGTTGCGCCAGAGAACTGGTTAAAACTAGGTGGACGCTTTAAAAAACAATTTAAAACATTAACCGATGCTAATAATTTTGTGTGTCATGGATTATCACTGTCTATCGGTTCTCCAGAACCTCTTGATGTTGAATTTGTTAAGTCTTTAAAAGTGTTTTTTGAAGAGCACAATATAAAAATTTTTAGTGAGCACTTAAGTTACTGCTCGGGTACAGGGCATATGTATGACTTAATGCCCATTCCGTTTACACAAGATGCCATAGCACATGTTGTACCTCGTATTAAACAAGTTCAAGACATACTAGAGCAGCAAATTGCGATAGAAAATGTTTCCTATTATGGCGCTCCTGGACAGAAATTATCAGAACTTGAATTTACGAATATTATTTTAGAGCAAGCTGACTGCAAACTTTTACTTGATGTGAATAACATTTATGTTAATTCGATAAATCATGGCTACAACGCACAAGCATTTTTAACTGGGTTACCCTCTAATCGTATAGCCTATGGGCATGTTGCTGGCCATTATAATGAGGCTGATGACTTAATTGTTGATACACATGGCGCTGATGTGATTGATCCTGTCTGGGAGCTACTCGATAAAGCATACGAAGTGCATGGCGTATTTCCAACCCTGCTTGAGCGTGATTTTAATATTCCTACCATGAATGTTTTAACCAAAGAGTTAGATATAATTCATGCTCTACAAGCTAAACACTTTGATTCAACTGTTTCAAAACAACGAGCTTAATATAAGCCTTTATCAACATTAAAAGAGTGCCTAGTTATGAGCTTTATTGAAATACAAAACGAATTTATGGCGCATATTCGCGAGCCTCAAAAAAATAAAAAGCCCAGCGGTATCGATGACAGGCGTATGGCTATTTATCGCGACCTATTTTTTAATAACATTGAAGGTTTTATATCATCAGGTTTTCCGGTATTAAAAACGTTATATACCCAGAAGCAATGGCAAGTCCTCGTACGCCAGTTTTTTAGCGAATATGATTGTCATTCGCCGTACTTTTTAGACATAGCAGGGGAGTTTATTAATTACTTATCAAGTGATTATAAAATGAAAAAATACGATCCCGTGTTTATGCTAGAGCTTGCCCATTATGAATGGGTAGAGCTAGATGTATCCATTGCACACGAAGATGAGCAAGAGAAAAAATTACAAACAACAGCGCTCACTAGTTCAGCTTTATATTTATCGAAAACGGCAAGAAATTTAAGTTATCAATTTCCGGTTCAAAATATTAGCAGTCGCTTTAAGCCAAATGAGCCATCACCTCAGCCAAATTATTTTGTTGTATATAGAGACGAAAATGACGATGTTCAATTTTTAGCTACGAATGCAATGACAGCTTTGCTATTGTCAATCATAGAGGCAAGCGAAGGCGCGATATTTGACAACGTCTGCCAACAGGTATTAGCTCATGCACCACAATTTAATGCAGAGCAAATTGCTCAAGGTGCACTGGTTACTCTTAATGCTATGGTTGAACGAGGAGTCATTGTGACAAAAAATCAAGACTAAGGTCTTTATTGATGATTTTACATCGTCTATTATGGCAGCCTTATTCGCCGTGCTTAAAAAAAGGTTGTACCAATGTCAGATGATAAAGACTTTAAAGATCCGTTCAACGCTACTTACTTTCTTGCTTTTTTAGCTGTATTTGCAGGGATTGGTTGTTTAAATGCAATATTAGGCTGGATCACTAGCTTAACGTAAAATGTATAGCGTTTATTAAGGCTGTTGCTAACTTCAGCCTTGAACCACTTTATTTTAATTACCCCTTCCATATTTAATACTTCTTTTATAATAACGCCAAACTCGCAATTAAAGGTTAGTTAAGGTTATAATCACCTGCTTTGTAATATAAACAATTGAGCAGTTAAAATTATGACTCAAGTAACACCAGCAATTATCAAAAACAGCATAACGACAATTGCTGATTATCCAAAAGCGGGTATTATGTTTCGCGATGTAACCACTTTAATGGCAAATCCAGAAGCCTTTAAAGCAACTATTGACGCGTTTATCGCAGAATATAAAGATCAGGGCTTTACTAAAATCATAGGCACAGAATCACGTGGTTTTATTTTTGGTGCGCCATTGTCTTATGCGTTAGGCATTCCGTTTATTCCAGTACGTAAACCAGGTAAGTTACCACGCGAAGTTATTCGCCAAGATTACTTACTTGAGTACGGTGAAGACACGCTTGAACTGCATATAGATGCAATTGTACCTGGCGACAAAGTATTACTAGTTGATGACTTATTAGCAACTGGTGGCACAATTGAAGCCACTGCTAAGTTAGTTAATAAACTAGGTGGCGAAGCCACAGATGCAGCATTTGTTGTATCACTACCAGAACTTGGTGGCGAGCAGCGCATCAAAAAAATGGGTATTAAAATCCTAAAATTGGTTGAATTCGAAGGCGAGTAATCGATGAGTTATCAGGTTCTAGCGAGAAAATGGCGTCCTCAAACCTTTCATGAATTGGTTGGGCAGTCTCATGTTAAGCAAGCGCTTGTAAATGCGCTTACGCAAAATAGACTGCATCACGCTTATTTATTCACTGGAACCCGCGGTGTAGGTAAAACCACCATTGCACGTATTTTTGCTAAAAGCTTAAATTGCGATGAAGGTATATCTGCAAATCCGTGTGGACAATGTAGCAGCTGTTTGGATATAGAAGCAGGGCGCTACATTGACCTACTCGAAATAGATGCGGCTTCTCGTACAAAAGTAGAAGACACTCGCGAAATACTTGATAACGTTCAATATGCACCAACTCGTGGACGTTATAAAGTATACCTAATCGATGAAGTTCACATGCTTTCTAAGCACAGCTTTAATGCGCTTTTAAAAACGCTTGAAGAGCCACCAGAGCATGTGAAATTTTTATTGGCGACCACCGATCCTCAAAAATTACCAGTTACTATATTATCTCGCTGTCTACAATTTAACTTAAATGCCTTGTCGCAAAGTGAAATTAAAACACAGCTTGAACACGTACTTACTCAAGAGCAGCTTAGCTTTGATACCGATGCACTTAGCATTATTTCAAAAGCCGCTGATGGCAGTATGCGTGATGCACTTAGCTTAACCGACCAAGCTATTGCGCAAACAAATGGTGATATTAATAATCAAGCAGTACAAACAATGCTTGGTTTAATGGATACTCATTATAGCCAAAGCTTGCTTGCAGCATTACTTGCACAAGATGGCGCTGCGCTAATGGATGAGATTGCGCAGGTAGCAAGTCGTAATCCTAATTATGTGGCATTGCTTGATGATTTAATTGCACTTACGCATTTGACACAACTAACCCAGTTAGTGCCTGAAGCGGCAGGGCTAGATGAAAAAAATGTAGATTATATTGCTCATGTTGCACAACATACGAGCCCACAACAAATTCAAATTTATTATCAGTTACTGTTAAATGGTAAAAAAGATTTACAATGGGCACCAGAGCCTCGCTTAGGTTTTGAAATGATAATGCTAAGATTATTAGCATTTAAGCCTTCAGATGTGCAACAAACTGTACACACAGCAAACGAAGAGCCGGCCCCAAATAAACAAGGCCGTGCAAATGCACTGCGAGATATATTAAATAAAAATAAAACATCGCAAAACACCGTAGCTGGCCAAAGTAGTGTCCCTGTAAATAATACTAAGCCAGTTAGCAATGCAGAGCAGCCTAAAGCCGTTGAGATAGAGCCTTCAGCTAACGCTGCCGCTCAGTCATCAAATAATGAAGTCGTGCAAAGTAATATTGAGCCTGCCCAAGTTGCAGTAGAGCAACCGGTTCAACAAAGTGAAAACGCTTCAAAGCAACAGGCTTTAGCTAAAGAGCAACCACAAACCAATGTTGTTTCAGATGCTCAAGCCCAGCGACAAAGCGAAGATGAAGCTTATATGCTCCATAGTGATGCTGAACAAACGCTGGCCTCGCAATTTGACGATATAATGAGTAGCGCTGTAGATCAGGGCTTTAATCCTGTAACTAATACAAACTCAGAACCTCAATCAGAGCCTGTTACTAATCACAATGTAAGTACGCCAATAGCTGAACAAGAAGCGCAGGCGCAATCTGCCATTGCTCGTATTTTACGTGACAGAAACATATCCGGTGCGGGTAGGTTATCAAGCAAGAGTACAAGCACCTCTGCAAATAATGTAGCTGCGCAGCCAAACCAAGCGCCCGCTAAAAAGCCAGAACATCACGCAAGAATGCCTAAAGCTCAAAGTGTTAACCAAGGTAGCACCGCTGAAAATACAAACGAGCTCAACAGCGTTTCAAGCGTAGCACCTAGCGATCCCCCACCTTGGGTGACTGATAGTGCAGGTGCAAGTGAAAAAAAGCATGAGCTCCCACCAATAGGGAGCGAAAGCCAGGCACATGGTCACGCTAATACAAAACCAGCACGAAAAGTTGATTTTAAAGAAAAACATCAAACAATTACCGAAAATTTAGCGCCAGAGCTACTTGAGCAGATAAATCCTCAAAAAGTACCTGAAGCAGCGCCCGAGGAAATTAGCATTCCCGTGCCTGATGATTTTCAAAGTCCAATTAGTGAAATTAGGTTTGCACACCAGCAAGATGAATGGGCTTATTTAATTAAACGTATGGGACTGGGTGGTCGTATGCGCCAATTTGCGTTGCATTCAATATTTACCAAGCAAGGCAACAGTTTACATATAGACGTTGATGAATCACAAAAGCATTTAGATACACCGATGCTTCGCCAAAGATTAGATGCCGCATTGTCGAGTATTTATGAGCATAACGTGTCGTTAAGTATTAATTTTGCTAAGGGAGTTATTGATTCTCCTTATCTTATTCAGCAAAAAATAGATGCAGGACGCCATCAACAAGCAATCGATGTGATCACATCGGATGAAAACATAGTACAATTTCAGCAAGTATTTAGCGCCGAAATTGACGAAAACAGTATTCAGGCATTGTAATTACTTACAATCGCCCTTATGTTCATGTTAATTAATGTATTAAAAGAAAGAGAGAAAGTTATGTTTAAAGGTGGAATGGGCAACATGATGAAGCAAGCGCAGCAAATGCAAGATCGCATGCAAAAAGCCCAAGACGAAATCGCAACTCTTGAAGTTGTTGGTGAAGCCGGTGCAGGTTTAGTTAAAGTAACTATGCTTGGTAACCACAATGTACGTCGTGTTCAGCTTGATGAAAGCTTGATGGAAGACGACAAAGACATGATTGAAGACTTACTTGCAGCAGCATGTAACGATGCTGTTCGCCGTGTTGCAGAAGAAACACAAGAGCGTATGGGTAAAGTAACTGGCGGTATGCAATTACCACCAGGTATGAAAATGCCGTTTTAAGTAAATAATGCAACTTTCAGATAGTTTAAATCAGCTTATAGAAGCACTGCGCTGTCAACCGGGCATTGGTCCAAAGTCAGCGCAACGTATTGCTTTTCACCTGCTTGAGCGCGACCGAAAGGGAGGCACTCAGCTGGGCAATGCACTCACTAAAGCAATGACCGCCATAGGGCACTGTCAGTCTTGTCGTACTTTTTGCGAACAAGCTCAGTGCGATATTTGTTTAAGTACAAAACGCCAAGACAGCGGTATATTATGTGTTGTTGAATCGCCTACTGACGTACTTGCCATCGAGCAAACAGGTCAGTATTTAGGTCTATACTTTGTATTAATGGGTCACTTATCGCCAATAGACGGTATTGGTCCTAAAGAGATTGGCTTAGATGTTTTAGAGCAAAAGCTTGCCCAAGGCGATATTAATGAGGTTATTTTAGCGACTAACCCTACCGTTGAAGGCGATACTACCGCACATTATATTGCTCAGCTTTGTCATAAATACAAAGTAGGCGCTTCACGTATTGCCCATGGTATTCCTGTGGGAGGTGAGCTTGATTTAGTAGATGGTAGAACACTTATGCATGCCTTTAGCGGCAGGCGCCTAGTTACTCAAAACTAGCTCTAAGTCACTATTTGAAAACAAATTACAAAAGCCTACATGATTAAATCATGTAGGCTTTTTCGTTTTTAAGGTAAGCTTAGAAACAATTTAATATATTTTTGGGCTATGTCTCTAATTAGTAAGGAATACAATGAAAGATAACCAACCCTATCAAGGTGCATTACTAGGTAGTAAGCGTTTTTTACCGCTTTTTATTACGCAGTTTTTCTCAGCGATAAACGATAACGTGTATAAGCAATCAGTGCTTATTCTATTAATATTTCAGGCTGCAACGCTTGCAGATGGCGCACTTTATTCAAATATTGCTGCTGGGTTATTTATTCTTCCGTTCTTTTTATTTTCAGGGATGGCAGGGCAGCTTGCAGAAAAAACAGAAAAATCAAAATTGATTAGAATCGTAAAACTATGTGAAATCCCTATTATGGTTGTAGGGGCAGTTTCTATTTTAACGCAGTATGTGTGGCTAATGTCAGCCACCGTATTTTTAATGGGCGTGCAAAGTACGTTTTTTGGTCCATTAAAATATTCTATTTTACCGCAGCACGTAGCACCTAATGAATTAACAAAAGCGAATGGTTTGGTTGAATCAGGCACGTTTGTGGCCATACTAATGGGTACAATTTTTGGCACTTATTATATTACTCAATCAGTAGGGCCTACGCTTATAAGTATTGCAGTATTAGTATTGGCCGTGATGGGTTATGTGAGCAGTCGCTTTATACCCACTAGTGAAGCAAACGAGCCTAACTTAAAATTTACCTATAATATATTTTCATCTACAAAAAACGTATTTTCAGCACTTAATTCGCAAACAGAATCGGTTGGTAAATCAGTCCTCGGGATCAGTTGGTTTTGGTTAATTGGCGCCATCGTTTTAACATCCCTACCAAATTATGTAAAACACACAATGGGTGGTGATGAACTGGTTGTCACTAGCGCGCTTGTTGTGTTTTCATTAAGTATTGCGATTGGTTCGTTACTGTGTGAAAAGCTTTCTCGCTCACGAATAGAATTAGGAATTGTGCCTTTTGGCGCTATTCTAATTACCTTGTTTTTATACTTACTGAGCCAAGAGCCAGCCATTAGCTCTTATTTACCGCAAAACCTTGAGTTAATGACGCTTCAGGAGCTATTAAAAACAGGCGATATGGTGTGGCACTTTGTATGGATGGCAGGCATTGGTATTGGCTCTGGTTTTTACACTGTACCGCTGTATGCGCTTATTCAACAGCGTACTGAAGAGTCGAGTCGCTCACGAGTTATAGCGGCTAACAATGTATTAAATGCACTGTTTATGGTGGGCAGTGCTGTTTTAAGTATTGTAACGCTGTCTGTTTTTCAGTGGAGTATTTCAGAGTTGCTACTGTTACTTGCTGGGCTAAACTTGCTTATCTCTGTTTATATTTATACCAAAGTACCAGAGTTCTTTTTACGATTTATTATATATATTTTAGCTATTTGTATGTACAGAGTGCGTACAAAAGGTGAAAGTAATATACCTGATGCAGGCGCTGCGGTTGTCGTGTGTAATCATGTCAGCTTTGTTGATTGGATGTTTATTTTAGCCGCATCACCAAGGCCTATCCGGTTTATGGTATTTGCCCCTATTTATTATTCGCCGGCCCTACATTGGTTATTTAAAATGGCCAAGGCTATTCCCATTAACAGTGAAAAAACGAATCCAGAAGCGTTTAAAAAAGCCTTTGATGAAGTGGCTGCTGCGCTTAATAAAGGCGAACTTGTTGGTATTTTCCCTGAAGGAAAACTAACCAGTGACGGCTCTATCGATATTTTTCGCCGTGGAATCGAGCGTATTATTGAGCGCTCACCTGTGCCCGTTATTCCTATGCACTTAGGTGGATTATGGGGCAGCATGTTTAGCCGTAAAGCTAAATGGCAATTACCTCGATTAAAATGGTCTTTGGTGTCGGTTGCAGTCGGTGCCCCGATTGCTGCTGATAAAGTAGTAGCAGATGATTTACGTGAAAAAGTATTGGCTTTAAAAGCGCTTCATTCAAAAGATAGTGACTAATTTAATGATTAACTTAATGGCTAACTCAACATCGCAAACACCTTCAGAACAACCCATTATAGTTGATGATTTTGTAGCCCCTAAGTGCGACGGGTTTATTGAAAGATTATATCAAGATGACGATATTTTACTGATCAATAAACCCAGTGGACTATTAAGTTTATCAGGTAAAAATCCGCTTAATTGGGACTCAGTGCATTACCGCTTAGTAAATGGTCAAAAGGGCTTAACAGCTGCATTTGCAGAGGCTAAGTTATCGCATCGGCTAGATTTGGGCACATCGGGCATTATGATTGTTGGATTAAACGCAATTGCGTCAAAGCACCTTAATAAGCAATTTCAAGCGCGTACTATTCAAAAGCGTTATGTAGCCATGTTAGAGGGATGCTTGGCTGTTGATGAAGGGCAAATTACTGCGCCAATTGCAAAAGATAAACTGCTTTTTCCGCGTGTTAAAATTTGCCAATCGACAGGTAAAACAGCGCTGAGTGAATATAAAGTACTTGAGCGGCTCAGGCAGCCGTGCAGAACCTTAGTGCAATTTACACCTATTACTGGGCGTACCCATCAATTACGAATACACAGCCAGTTTATAGGGCACCCAATTTTAGGCTGTGATTTATATAAAAGTGCGCAAAGTGAACATATGGCAGGGCGGTTACAATTACATGCCAGCGATTTATATTTTGAACATCCAACAACTGGTGAAAAGATTCATATTAATTGTCCGCATTCGTTTTAAACAAATTAATGGTTCTTTGTTTTCGTTTCACCTTTTTTAAATTTTTCCCTTGAAGTTCTAACACCTCACCCCATATTAAGTGCATAACGCAGACACTTTGCAAATTGGAGATATATAAATGACTGCAGCACAAAAAGAAACATTAGGCTTTCAAACAGAAGTAAAACAATTATTAAACTTAATGATTCATTCTCTTTATTCTAATAAAGAAATATTTTTACGTGAGCTTGTGTCAAATGCATCAGACGCAGCAGACAAGTTACGCTTTTTAGCATTATCTCAAAGCGACCTTTACCAAGGTGATGCCGATTTACGTGTTCGTATTAGTGCAGATAAAGAAGCAAATACAATTACCATTTCAGATAATGGTATTGGTATGACGCGCGATGAAATCATTAGCTCATTAGGTACTATTGCAAAGTCGGGTACTGCTGAGTTTTTCAAAAACTTAACGGGTGATCAAAGTAAAGATTCACAATTAATTGGTCAATTTGGTGTTGGTTTTTACTCAGCATTTATTGTTGCTGATTTAGTAACTGTTCGTACACGTAAAGCCGGTGAAACAACCGCTTACGAGTGGGAATCTCAAGGTGAAGGCGAATACACACTTCAAGAAATTGAAAAAGAAGGCCGTGGTACCGACATTATTTTACATCTTCGCGATGAAGAAAAAGAATTTGCTGATGACTGGCGCCTACGTAGTATCGTTACTAAATACTCTGATCACATCTCAACGCCAGTACAAATGTTTAAAGCAGAAGTGCCTGAATCTGAAGGCGAAGACGGCGAAAAAATTCCAGCAGTACCAGGTGAGTGGGAAAGCATTAACCGTGCAACTGCATTGTGGACACGCGATAAATCAGAGCTTTCTGATGATGAATACAAAGAGTTTTACAAGCATGTAAGCCATGATTGGGAAGAGCCACTTAGCTGGGCACATAATAAGGTTGAAGGTAAAACTGAATACACTAGCCTTTTATATATTCCTAAAAAAGCACCTTTCGACTTATGGAACCGTGAACGTCAAAGTGGTCTAAAACTTTACGTACAACGTGTGTTTGTAATGGATGATGCAGAGCAATTCATGCCAAGCTACCTTCGCTTTGTAAAAGGCTTACTAGATTCAAACGATTTACCACTGAACGTATCTCGTGAAATTCTACAAGACAACAAAGTAACGCAAGCTATTCGTAAAGGGTGTACATCGCGTATTATTAAAATGCTTGAGCGTATGGCTAAAAACAAAGCTGACGATTACCAAGTATTTTGGAATGAGTTTGGTCAAGTAATGAAAGAAGGCCCAGCTGAAGATGCTGCAAATAAAGAAGCTATTTGTAAGCTACTTCGTTTTTCTTCGACACATACTGACTCAGAAACACAAGATGTGTCGCTTGAGCAATATGTTGAACGCATGAACGAAGGCCAAGACAAAATTTACTACGTAGTAGCTGATACATTCACCGCTGCGAAAAACTCACCGCATTTAGAGATTTTCCGCAAAAAAGGCATTGAAGTATTACTACTAAGTGACCGTGTTGACGAGTGGATGATGAGTCACTTAACTGAATTCGCTGATAAGCAGCTACAGTCGATCACACGTGGTGACTTAGATTTAGGTAAGCTTGACGACGAAGAAACTAAAAAAGCGCAAGAAGAGTCTGAAAAAGAAATGGCTGGCCTTGTTGAACGTATTAAAACAGCACTAGGTGATGACGTTAAAGAAGTGCGCTTTACGCACCGCTTAACAGATTCTCCAGCATGTGTTGTAAGCGACGACAACGACATGAGCTCACAAATGCAAAAGCTAATGGAATCTGTTGGTCAAGCAGCCCCTGAAGCAAAACCTGTGTTTGAGCTAAACCCAGAGCATCAACTTGTTAAGCACTTAAATGACGAACAAGATGAAGATAAGTTTGCGCAGTGGTCACACGTTTTACTAGACCAAGCACTACTTGCAGAACGCGGTACACTTAAAGATCCAACAGGATTTGTTACTCGCTTAAATAAATTGATGCTTGAACTAAGTAAATAAGCAAATAGCTATTTACCCAGTCAATAAAGTATAAATTATGTACTTTAAATAAAAGGGAACGTGTGTTCCCTTTTTTAATGCCCTGTAAACACCCCAACGGCTCATCAATTAGTATAAGTTGCTTGAGTATCGGCGGCGCTTGTGGAAGAATTCAGGCTTTAAAATAAATATCCATACTAGGGGACAATAATATGCGCATTATTCTTTTGGGCGCGCCGGGTGCAGGTAAAGGTACTCAAGCTCAGTTTTTAATGGACAAATACGGTATTCCACAAATTTCTACTGGCGATATGTTACGTGCAGCAATTAAAGAAGGCACGCCACTGGGTCTAGAAGCAAAAAAAGTAATGGATGCTGGTCAACTAATTTCTGACGATATTATTATTGGTTTAGTTAAAGAGCGTATTACTAAAGCGGATTGTGAGAAAGGTTTTTTACTTGATGGCTTCCCGCGTACAATCCCACAAGCGGATGCAATGAAAGAAAATGGCGTAGTGGTTGATCACGTTATTGAATTTGATGTGGCTGATGAAGTCATTGTTGAGCGTATGGGCGGACGTCGTGTTCATCCTGGTTCTGGTCGTGTTTACCACGTTGTTTATAATCCACCAAAAGTGGAAGGTAAAGACAACGAAACTGGCGAAGACTTAATTGTTCGCGCTGATGATACTGAAGAAACAGTACGTAAACGTTTAGGTATTTACCATGAGCAAACTATGCCATTGGTTGATTACTATCAAGCAGAAGCGGCTGCTGGTAATACTCAATACCATAAACTAGATGGTACACAAGCTGTTGAAACTGTTAGCCAACAACTTGGTGAACTTTTAGGTTAATTATAAAGCACATTAAAAAACCGCCAATTGGCGGTTTTTTGTTTTAAGGGATTTAGCATTGCTTAATTAGTGCTACTTAATGGACTTTACAGTGTTTTAAGTTTCTCAATTACGCTGTTGTATTCAGGTTCAGTTGAAAGGCTACTAACTAACTGTTTATAAATGACGTTATGGCTTTCATCTAAAATAAAGACTGTTCGCGTTAGTAAGCCCATATCTTTAATAATCAATCCGTATTTTTGACCAAAATCACGCCAAACAGAATCTGATAACGTAATGATTTTATCGATATTTTCAGCTTTGCAAAAACGCTTTTGAGCAAATGGTAAATCAGCACTAATTGTTAGCATAACTACACTTGGGAATTGTGAGGCTACTTTTTCATTAAAGTGCTTAGTTTGCAGGCTACAAATGCCGGTATCTAGGCTGGGTACTACACTTATTAATACAGCTTGGCCTTTATAATCCTCAAGTGTCACTGGAATAAAGTTGTCATCAACAACTTTAAAGTTTGGCGCACTATCTCCAATTGAGATACCTTGACCTAATAAAGTGACTGGTTTGCCTTGTGCGGATACTTTTCCTGCATCAAGTGTGTTTTCTGGATAGTCGGCTGCAATAGCCACAGAACAAAATGCACTCAAAGCAAAGGCAAGTGAACGTAACATAGGGTATTTCCTTTTAAATTAACGCAATGGGCGTCAGTGTATTATACTGAGCTATAGTTACCAAGTGATTAAACCTGCTTAATAGAGTGGGTATTAGCTCTGAAATATAAAAATTGTAACTATGCTAAACTTTGATTAACATGAAGTTACAAAAGATATCTTCAATAATAAAAATAAAAACCATCATAAAATGATTTTAATGCTCATTACTGGTTTAGAAACAGAGAGATAATATGTCAACATCGGTATTAATATGTGATGACTCGAAATTAGCTAGGCGTCAGTTGGCTCGCTCATTACCTGAAGATTGGGACATTAAAGTTGAATTTGCACTTGACGGCGTTGATTGTATAAAGCAAATAAAGTTAATTGAACCAGAGATACTTTTTCTCGATTTAAACATGCCAGAAATGGACGGTTATGAAGTATTAATCGCTATGAAAGAACAGGGGCTTAATATTCTCACTGTTGTTGTCTCTGGTGATATACAACCAAGTGCACACCAAAGAGTGCTTGAGCTTGGTGCTATCGATTTTATTCAAAAACCATGTTCCCCCGAAAAACTAGCCAGCATAATTGAACACCATGGGATTAAAGATAAAGCCATGCGTGAGCGCCTCTCTCATTCGCTAGGAGAGCAAGTCGACCCTGATGTTCGGGATATATACCAAGAGCTAACTAACGTTGCTATGGGGCAGGCTGGGGATTTACTTGCACGTCTTCTTAATGTATTTGTAGAGTTACCAATTCCTAATGTGAATATTTTGGAAGTTAATGAACTCGATATGGCGCTGCAGTCTATAGATAATAACGCAGCTACATCGGGTGTGTGCCAGGGCTTTATTGGCGGTGGTATTTCGGGCGAGGCGCTATTACTTTTAAATGATTCAAGCTTTAAAGAAATAGCTTCTTTGATGAACTATGACGGCGAGTTAAACGATAAAGTTGAACTTGAGCTGCTTATGGATATTAGTAATATTTTGATAGGCGCTATTTTAACGGGTCTTTCAAAACAGCTCGATATGTCATTTAGTCAAGGGCACCCGATTGTACTTGGCCAACACAGAGATGTATCTGAGTTGGTTAAATCAAACAAGTCACGTTGGCAACGCACCCTTGCAATAGAGATTAGTTACGGTATTGAAAACCATGATATAAATTGCGACCTCATGCTGTTATTTACTGAAGATTCACTTAAAACTTTGAAATACAAAGTTGCTTACCTATTAGAAGATTAAGTTATGGCCGCTGATTTAGAAATGAATGAGATCCATTGGTTAATGGATATGTTTAATACCGTTGATGTAGGCCTTGTGGTACTCGATAGGGATTATAAGGTGTGTGTATGGAATGGTTTTATGGAAAACCATTCAGGGCTTCTACCAAGCGCAGTAAAAGATAAAGATCTATTTGATTTATTTCCTGCAATAGACGAAAAATGGTTTAGAAGTAAATCAGAATCGGTTTTTGTTTTAAAAAACCGCTCTTTTACGATTTGGGAGCAGCAGCCATACATTTTTAGGTTTAAAAATTATCGACCTATTACTGGTAAAGCTGATTACATGTATCAAAATGCGACATTCATCCCTCTTACCAATACGATGGGCGAAGTTAGCCACATTTGTATTATTTTGTATGATGTAACAGATGTCGCGGTAAATAAAAAAGAGCTTGAAGAGTTAAACAAAAAATTAGAACAAGTAAGTCAAACAGATAGCTTAACGCAGCTTGCAAACCGTGGACATTGGGAAGGTACGCTACGCCAAGAGTTTTTAAGAGTTAAGCGAAGTGGTGGCTGTAGTACATTATTAATGTTTGATATTGATCACTTTAAAAAAATAAATGATGAATATGGCCATAGCTGTGGTGATGAATCGCTTCGTCATTTATCTAACTTACTACGTACGACGTTGCGCGAGACTGATGTTGCAGGGCGCTATGGCGGTGAAGAGTTTGCAGTGACATTACTTGATACAGACAAAGAAGGCGCTTTTATATTTGCTGAGCGTTTAAGGGTATTGATTGAAACTAACCCTGTTAAGTATAAACACTTTGAAATAACAATGACGGTAAGTATAGGGCTGGCTGGTAGCAGTAATGATTTTAAAAATCATGAGCGCTGGATAGAGGCTGCAGATAAAGCACTGTACCAGTCTAAAAATACAGGGCGAAATAAAGTAATAGCCTACGAAGATATAAAAAATGACGCTTAAGCGTCATTTTTTATATCCAGAATTTAGGGTTAAATAATACCGTGTTTTTTTTACAATCTGCTGAGCAAACCCAATCAGTATGAAAATTGTATTGCCCTTCATTATTGTGTTGTGTGTCGAGAGTCATCTGTTGGGCATTGACCAATCATTGAAACTTCACCAGAATTTGACTCTTGTTCTAGTTTTACTTTAAAGCCCCATAATCTGTAAAGATGCTTAAGCACTTCCTCGTGCGAGTTTGCTAAAGGAATATTGTTATGGGGTACATAGCGTAGGGTTAATGAACGGTCACCTCTAATATCAACATCATACACTTGAATGTTAGGCTCATGATTACTTAAATTGTACTGCGCTGAGAGTGCTTCTCTCACTGCCTTATAGCCGTTGTCGTTATGTATTGCGCCAATCTCTAAATGGGGATTATTAGTATGGTCAATAATAGTAAATAATTTAAAATCACGAATTAACTTCGGCGATAAAAACTGGCTAATAAAACTCTCATCTTTAAAGTTTTCCATTGCAAAATGCAGTGTATCTAGCCAGTTACTACCCGCATATTCAGGAAACCAGCGTTTATCTTCTTCAGTTGGGTGTTCACATATTCTGCGAATATCAACCATCATATTAAAGCCTAAAGCATATGGGTTAATGCCTGAATAATATTTACTGTTATAAGGTGGCTGATAAACTACGTTGGTGTGGCTTTGTAGAAACTCTAACATGAAAGAGTCGGTGAGCTTTCCCTCATCATATAAGTGATTAAGGATGGTGTAATGCCAAAAAGTTGCCCAACCTTCATTCATTACTTGAGTTTGTTTTTGTGGGTAAAAGTATTGCGAAATTTTACGTACAATACGTATCACTTCACGTTGCCAAGAATCGAGTAATGGGGCATTTTTTTCAATAAAATACAAAATATTTTCTTGAGGTTCAGAAGGGAAATGGCGGACTTTCTTTTTGGTTTCTTGCTGTTGCTCAGGAATAGTTCGCCATAATTCGTTTACTTGCGATTGAAGGTAGTCTTCGCGCTCTTGTTGGCGTTTTTGCTCTTCAAATAGCGATATTTGTTGTGGACGTTTGTAGCGATCGACCCCGTAATTCATTAATGCATGACATGAGTCGAGTAGGGCTTCTACTTGTGTAATACCATGCTTTTCTTCACAGCGGCTTATGTAGTTTTTAGCAAATACCAAGTAATCAATAATTGAACCTGCATCGGTCCAGGTTTTAAATAAGTAATTACCTTTAAAAAATGAGTTATGTCCGTAACACGCATGTGCCATTACAAGCGCTTGCATAGGTAGGGTGTTTTCTTCCATTAAGTACGCAATACAAGGGTCTGAATTTATCACTATTTCGTAAGCGAGACCCATTTGTCCGCGCTTATAATTTTGCTCTGTTTGAATGAACTTTTTACCGTACGACCAATGACTGTAGCCAATAGGCATACCAACACTTGAGTAAGCATCCATCATTTGCTCTGCGGTTATCACTTCAATTTGATTAGGGTAGGTGTCTAACCTATAGTGAGCTGCAACACGAGCAATTTCACCTTGGTACTCATCTAATAAATCAAAGGTCCAATCTGGGCCATCACTCAATCGTTTATCATTCATAATGTTACCTCGCTTTTGGCTATGCAGAGTTTTGCTGTTGACGACCTTTTTTAAATAGCTCCCTAAAAATTGGGTAAATATCTTCAACGCTTTGAATATGCTGTATGGCGAAATTATTATGGCTGTGTGTTATGGATTCATATTCGCGCCATAGGCTTTGATGAGCACGAGTGGTTATTTCAATATAAGCAAAATAACGTACTGCGCTTAAGAGCTTATTACGTAATATTTCACCACACTGCGGGGTGTCGTCTGCCCAGTTATCGCCATCAGAGGCTTGTGCGGCGTATACATTCCACTCATTTGCGTGATAACGCTCTTTTATTATTTCGTTCATTAATTTAAGAGCGCTCGAAACAATAGTGCCGCCAGTTTCTTGGGAGTAAAAAAACTCTTGTTCGTCTACTTCTTTAGCTTGTGTGTGGTGGCGAATATAAACAACTTCTATGTCTTTATAGCTGCGTGTTAAAAATTGATAGAGCAAAATATAAAAACGCTTTGCCATGTCTTTTGTTGGCTGATCCATTGAGCCTGACACATCCATAATACAAAACATCACGGCTTTGCTGGTGGGGTGAGGGCGCTTTTCGTAATTACGAAAACGTAAATCGTAGTTATCAATAAACGGGACCGATTTAATTTGCACTTTTAATGCTGCAATTTCTTTTTGTAATAAAGCAATTGCCGCTTTATCGCTATGTGAACCAGCAAGCAGCAGAGCAAGTTGTTCTTCGAGCTCTTTTAAACGGCGTTTTTTACCTGCACTCATGGCAACACGCCGTGCAAGCGAGCCTTGAAGAGAGCGGACAATGTCAATATTACTTGGCATGCCGTCGCTACAAAATCCTGCGCGATGGGTTTTCATTTGCACTAACTTATCAAGTTGGTTTTCTTGTAAGTTAGGAAGTTCTAGATCTTCAAACAGTAAATCAAGGTATTCATCTTTTGATATTGAAAATACAAACTCATCTTGTCCCTCGCCCGAATCGCTGGCGTCACCTTCACCGGCACCACCGCCTTGTCCGCCTTTAGGGCGCTCAATTTTATCACCTGTAGAAAACTGATCGTTACCAGGGTGAATTTGCTCTCTATTCCCGCCTTGCCCTTGATGAAATGTAGGTTCGCTGATATCGCGTTGTGGAATAGAAATACTCTCACCAGAGCTTGAATCGGTAACGCTGCGTTTGTTAATCGCATCTGAAACCGCTTCTTTAATTTGTTTTTTATAGCGCCTAATAAAGCGCTGGCGATTAAGCGTACTTTTATTTTTTCCGTTTAAACGCCTATCTATAAAATGCGCCATATTGACCTCCTATATACTACGACTATGAAGGTTATTGCGATTTTCTAACCCGTAAATACCACTCAGAAAGCAAGCGAACTTGTTTTTGTGTATAGCCTTTTTCGACCATACGGTTCACAAAGTCTTCGTGCTTTTGCTGATCCTCTGCAGACGTTTTAGTATTAAACGAAATAACGGGTAGTAAATCTTCGGTATTAGAGAACATTTTTTTCTCAATCACCGTGCGTAGTTTTTCGTAGCTTGTCCATAGTGGGTTTTTGCCGTTGTTGTGTGCACGGGCACGCAGTACAAAGTTCACTATTTCATTACGAAAATCTTTAGGATTAGAAATACCCGCTGGCTTTTCTATTTTTTCAAGTTCAGCGTTTAGCGCTGCGCGGTCAAATAGCTGTCCTGTATCGGGGTCTCGGTATTCTTGGTCTTGTATCCAAAAGTCTGCATAAATAACATAACGGTCAAAAATATTTTGTCCGTATTCTGAGTACGATTCTAAATAAGCGGTTTGCAATTCTTTACCTATAAACTCGACATATTGTGGAATTAAATAGCCTTTTAAAAAGCTTAAATAACGCTCTTCTATTTCACTTGAAAATTGCTCGCGCTCTATCTGTTGCTCAAGCACATAGAACAAGTGCACCGGATTTGCAGCAACCTCAGTGGTATCAAAGTTAAACACTCGGGACAAAATTTTAAACGCAAAGCGCGTAGAGAGCCCCGTCATACCTTCATCTACCCCTGCGTAATCACGATACTCTTGATACGATTTTGCTTTAGGGTCGGTGTCTTTTAGGGTCTCGCCATCGTATACCCGCATTTTAGAATAGATACTTGAATTTTCTGGCTCTTTTAAACGTGATAGCGTCGTAAATTGCGCCAATGTTTTAAGTGTACCCGGTGCACATGGCGCGTTGTATAGCTCACTGTGCTCAAGTAATTTGTCGTAAATTTTAATTTCTTCAGTTACACGTAAGCAATAAGGGACTTTTACAATATAAACACGGTCTAAAAATGCTTCGTTGTTTTTATTGTTTTTAAAGGTTTGCCACTCAGACTCATTCGAGTGAGCGAGGATCATGCCATTAAAGGGCAGGGCACTAATGCCTTCTGTGCCGTTATAGTTACCTTCTTGGGTTGCGGTAAGTAAAGGGTGCAGCACTTTAATAGGCGCTTTAAACATTTCTACAAATTCCATCAGCCCTTGGTTAGCTAAACATAAAGAGCCAGAGTAGGCGTATGCATCAGGATCGTTTTGGGCAAAGTGCTCAAGCTGGCGAATATCGACCTTACCAACCAGTGCTGAAATATCTTGGTTGTTTTCATCTCCTGGTTCGGTTTTGGCAATGCCTATTTGGTTTAAAATAGAAGGGTAGCGTTTAACCACTCTAAACTGGCTTATATCACCATTGAACTCTTTTAAACGTTTGCCTGCCCAAGGCGACATAATGGTTTTTAAGTAGCGCGGTTTAATACCGTATTCTTTGCTGAGTACGTCTGCATCTTCGATAGGATCAAACAAGGAGAGGGGGTGATCGTTTACAGGAGACCCTTTAATTGAATAAATAGGCACTTGTTGCATTAAATACTTTAGCTTTTCAGCAATGGATGATTTACCCCCACCAACAGGTCCAAGTAGATAAAGCACTTGTTTGCATTCTTCTAGCCCCTGAGCCGCATGTTTTAAATAAGAGACTATTTGCTCAATGGCGTCTTCCATACCATAAAAATCAGCAAAGGCAGGGTAGCGCGCAACTACTCTATTTGAAAATAATCGACTTAGTCGTGCATCCGTTGCGGTATCTACCATGTGTGGTTCGCCAATTGCCATGAGTAGGCGTTCTGGTGCGCTGGCGTAGGCAGACTTATCGGTTTTACAAATCTCAAGAAATTCAGCGATACTGTATTCTTCTTCCTGTGCCGCTTCGTATCGTGCTTGGTAATGCTCAAAAATCGTCATAATAACCTCCGAAACCCGCTGTAAAAAGGTGCTTACCTTTTAAAGTCTAGTCACGAATGTGTATTTTTGTGCAATAAAATTAAAAATTTAAGTGAAAAAAGATCATGTTACTAAAAGCGTTTTATTAAATGATGAGGCGCTTAGGTGTGATAAACAAGAAACAAAAAAAGACGCCTAAGCGTCTTTTTTACATTAGCGTTTAAAGGCTAATTAAGCGAAGTTAGCGTTCGCGAATTCCCAGTTAACAAGCGACCAAAAACCTTTAAGGTAATCTGGACGAACGTTACGGTAATCGATGTAGTAAGCGTGTTCCCATAAATCCACTGTAAGGATTGGAGTAACGCCATCATCAGTTAATGGTGTAGCAGCGTTAGATGTATTAACGATGTCTAGTGAACCATCAGCAAGCTTAACTAACCACGTCCAGCTTGAACCAAAGTTATTTACTGCTTTGTCATTTAATGCATCTTTAAACGCATCAAAAGAACCCCATTTAGCGTTGATTGCATCAGCAACTGCGCCAGTAGGCTCGCCGCCGCCGTTTGGAGATAAGCTGTTCCAGTAAAAAGTATGGTTCCAGATTTGTGCTGCGTTGTTAAATACGCCGCCTTCTGATGAACATACGATCTCTTCTAAAGATTTGTTTTCAAACTCAGTACCAGGGATTAAACCATTAAGCTTAACCACGTATGTGTTGTGGTGTTTGCCATGGTGAAACTCTAGCGTTTCTTTTGAAATATGTGGCTCAAGTGCGTCGATTGCATATGGTAGTGACGGTAGTTCAAATGCCATTTTTTTATCTCCATCTTCTTTGGTTGATAGTCCATTTGGTAATACGTAATGCCTGTTGAAACAGAGCAGTTACCTATACCAAGCGGTAATATAGTGTTACTATAATTGTTGAGTATTTTACTCAAGTTTAAGCAAACAGCAATGCTATTGCGAAAGACTATTTCAATTGCGGCTTTATTTGCCCATTTTAAGTTATATATTTGTGGTCACGATGAGTTATTTTCAAGACCTAAATATATTTAGCTATCGTTACTTTGAGGTTGTAGATGGAAACCATTGATAAAATTAAACAGCAAATTTCAGAAAATCCAATAATCCTTTTCATGAAAGGGTCACCAAAATTACCAAATTGTGGTTTTTCTTCACAAGCATCGCAAGCGTTAATGTCATGTGGTGAACCATTTGCATACGTTGATATTTTACTTAATCCAGACATTCGTGCTGAGCTTCCAGCATACGCAAATTGGCCAACATTCCCACAACTTTGGGTAGATGGCGAATTAGTTGGTGGTTGTGACATTATTATCGAAATGTTTCAACGCGGTGAATTACAGCCGTTAATTACTGAAACTGCTGCTAAATACAAAGAAGCTGACGCAGAGTAATTTATTACTCAACCTGAACTCAGGTTATTAAGCTCTTTAAACACAAAGCCACTTTTTAAGTGGCTTTGTTGTTTCTAATTTGTGTAAATTTATCAATAAGGAAGGCTCACTTGTACGTTTAAGCCGCCCTCTATTTTGTTATGTAAACTTATATGCCCTTGGTGCGCTTCTGCTATTTCTCTGCATAAGGCTAGCCCTAAACCACTCCCCGTACTTTTTGTAGAATAAAAGGGCACTAAAGCATTTGCCATTACTTGCTCGCTCATTCCTTTGCCGCAGTCACTCACATTTATAACACATGCTTGGGGTACAAACTCTACCTGAATATGTATTTCATTGGCGTTGGAACCTGACTCGTGTGAATTTTTTAATAAGTTTATGAGCAGCTGCTCGAGTTGTGTTTGATCAGCTTGTAATTCATTGTGTGAATTTTTTATTTCGTAGCTAAATTGCCAGTGGTTTTTTAAATTATTGAGTGTGTTTTGCCAGTTAACCCGCGTTTTTTGTGGCTGAGGTAATTTAGCAAACTTGCCATAGCCTTGTACAAATTCAGTTAAATGACTAATTCGCTCATCAATAGTTGCAAATACACGGGCAAGGCGAGGCTCATCAACTTTATTTGCGAGCAATTGTGCGCTGTGTAGCATGGATGACATAGGGCCGAGTGAATTATTTAATTCGTGGCTAATAATGCGTATTACTTTTTTCCACACGGCAACTTCTTGGCGACTAAGTTCACGGGTTAACTGTTTAAATATATATAAATGATGCTTTTGATTATTGAGGAAAAACTCCCCAGTGGCTAAATGCCAAGTTTGCGAGTCTTGATTCTCTATTTCTATATTAAAGAGGCCATCAATACCGTGCTCTATAGCTGCTACTAATTGCAGAGGCGAATTTTCGAGTAACTTACTTAGTTGCATACCTTCAAGGCGAGTTGCGCTATTAAATAAACTACGGCTAATTAAATTACTAAATACCACCGTATTATTATCATTGACCAGCAATAACGCTTGCGGCGAGCTTTGCAATACTTTATCAAGCATTAACTCGCGCTGGTAAATCCATTGTTTTTCTTGGCGAAGCTGTTTTGCGGTTTGATTATAAAGTTGGCATAGTTTTCCAAGTTCATCATTACTTTTATACGCAAGCAAACTGGAGAGCTCACCATCTTTAAAATTAAGTAATCCTGTTTCAAGCGATTGCATGCCAAGCTTTATTGGCTTGGTGAGAGTTCTTGAAAGCAGAGTGCTAAATGTAAGCGTTAGTAATATTAAAAACAGAGTGTAGTAAATATCAAAGCCACTTAGCACGGCAATAATAACAATAGGCAGCGCGCTACAAAGCCCGCAAATTAATACAACCTTTTGGCTTAGGGTAAAGTTGCTAATAATGTTTGGCATTAATAATCAATACCCATTTTTTGTAACCGTCTGTAAAGTGCTTGTCGGCTTAAACCAAATTCACGGGCGACTTTGGCTATAACACCTTGATGAGCGCGCATTGCGTGTTCTATTTCCTGTTTGGTAGGCTCTGCTTTTGCTTCTTGTTGAGCCGTGACCGGTGACGATAGTGCAAAGTCATCGACTGTAAGCGCACCTGTAGGTTTTAGTACCGCTACACGCTTACAAGCGTTTTCTAGCTCTCGAACGTTACCTGGCCATTTGTAGTGTTGAAGTGCTTGCTCTGTGTTTATAGTCAGCTCTCGGTGAGGTAAAAAATGGCTAATAAGTGCTAAAACATCATCTTGTCTTTCGCACAGGGCAGGCACATTGAGCTCAATTACATTAAGGCGATAATATAAGTCTTCCCTAAATCGACCTTGTTCAATTGCTTGTAGTAAGTTTTCGTTAGTGGCCGATATAACCCGCACATTTACCTTTCGTGTTTGTGTTGAGCCTAAACGTTCAAACTCGCCGGTTTGTAGTACGCGTAGTAATTTTATTTGTCCTGAAAGTGGTAAATTACCAATTTCATCTAAAAATAACGTACCGCCATCAGCTGCTTCAAATCGACCAATACGTTGTTTGGTTATCCCCGTATATGCACCGGCTTCAGCGCCAAAAAGCTCGGCTTCTATAAGTTCTTGCGGTAGTGCACCGGCGTTTACCTTAATAAAAGGCTGCGATACAAGCGGGGAGTTTTTTTGAATAATATGCGCAATACACTCTTTGCCACTACCATTAGGGCCTGTAATTAATGCAGATATATCAGATTTAGCCACTTGAAGCGCCATAGTAACCTGTCGTTCCATCGCAGTACTTTTAAATATTAGCCCAGCAAGATCTGCATTTTTAAATGTACCTTCACGTTCTTGTTGATGGCGATTATGCGTCGCCACTATTTTTTTTGCACTGCCTAGTTCTATTAAGTTACCGATACAAACTAGTAGTTTTGCATCATCCCAGGGTTTTGGTAAGTAATCAGCAGCACCGGCTTTTACAAGCTCAATGGCGGTGGCAAGTTCGGTCCAGGCTGTAATAAGTATAATAGGTAGGTGTGGGTTTATTTCTCGTAGTTCATAAAACAAGGCTTTACCTTCTTCGCCAGAGGTGGTGTCGCTGGTAAAGTTCATGTCTTGAATTACAAGCTCAATTCGCTGATAGCGAACTATTTGCAAAGCATCAAATGGATTTGTTGCAGTGACTACCGAAAAATCGTGGATCTCGAGCAACAATGAAAGTGCGTCGAGTACTGCTTGGTTATCATCAACAATGAGTATTTTATGAGTCATAGGTTATTTTTATAATTTTTTAATGGCTACACTGCCTTACTAAGCAGTGTAGCATAGTGATTTACATATTATTAAATAGTGCGAGTTGCGATACTGGGCGAAATATTGGCAGCGCGTTTAGCCGGCGCTAATACTGCAAGTAAACTCATTAAAAATACGGCAATGGCGGTAACGGCTATATAACTTGGCGGTAGTGCGGCTATAGAAAAATACTGCATTAACATTTTCCCAAGTAGTATTGCTGTTACTACCCCTAAGGCTAAACCTAGGCTACAAATTAATGCATTTTCTACTAAAAAGTAGCTAACAATAGCTGACTTTCTTGCGCCAAGTGCTCTGCGTGTACCAATTTGCTTAGTACGTTTGCTAATATTAAATAAGGTTAAGCCAAAAATACCGAGAGCGGTTATAAGCACTAAAATAGTGATTAATACTATGAGCATGCGCATCATTAGGCGATCTTGAGCGGTATACTCATTTTTTAATTCATCAAGCCCTTTAATGTTGTTAATAACGCGTTTGCTGTAATTTTCGAGCATAGCATTTTCTATTTCTTTCATTACAGCTGCTCGCTGACCAGGCTTAGTACGAACGGCAACTTGTGCATAACTTGCTGCTTTAATATAAGGAATAAACGCAAGATTATCGGGTTTACTGTCTTTGAGCCACGGGCCTTTCATTTTTCCGATCACGCCAATAACTTTAAGTGGTAGGTCACCAAAATAAACTATTTTTCCTAAACCATCTCCATCAGGGTAGAGCTCATCAAGCAAGGCTTTAGTGACTATAGTGACGTTGGTGCGCTTTTGTGTAATTTCGTTTGTAACGAGCACTTCATCTTCGGTAAAGTTTCGCCCTGCAATTAAGTTAACGCCGTAGGTATTAATTGCGTGGTCATCTATAAAAAAATAAGCGGTCCTGACACTTAGGCCTTCTTGTGGAGCAGGTTTTAAATTAAAGCTCGAAGCGCTGCCACCCCCTGATAGCGGAATACTACTGCTTAATGCGGCATCAACTACGCCTGGCATTTTTCTAAGCATGCTTTCATCAAGCTCAAACTGCTGGCTTAAGTTAATATCAGTACCAAAGGTCATTACATTAAACTTAAATATATCTTGTTCAGGGTAGCCCGTTTCTTGGTTTAAATAGCTAATTCTATCTTGAATAATAAATGCAGCATTACTGACGATAGCTGTGGTAATTGCAATTTGAATTAGCAGTAATACAGCGCCCACCTTTGAGCGGCATAAGGCGTTAAATATAGGTTTTATTTCTAACATTGTGACATTCCTTATTGGCTCTTAAGATAAATAGCAGGATTGGTTTTACACACTAACCAAGCTGGGTATAAACCAGCTAAAATGCAGGTTGTAATTGCAATCAATGGGGCGCTAAATAGCATGGTTAAATCCATTGTCGCTAAGTTTTCATAGTAGTCGTAGCTTTGCCCTACGCCCATTAAACCAAGTTGTGCTAGTACAATTCCTAGCATGCCACCTATAAAGCCAAGCATGGCGACCTCAACTAAGTGCTGTAAAAATATTTGCCTTTTACTAGCACCTAATGCGCGTCTTACACCTACTTCTGGCGCTCTGCGTAAAAACTTAGCTAAAAGTAAACCTAAAATATTGGCTAAGCAGACACCTAAGAACATAAAGCTCAGGCCCACTAAAATTTTATTGTCTTCGGTGACGACGTTGTTGTATTGCATCCATTGGTTTACATCGCGAAGTTTATACTCAAGTTCTTTACGATTAAATCGACCACGTTTTTGTTGTTCTTGCATATAGGCTAATAAGTAATTTTGATAGGCTTGTTTTTGTTCAAGCGTATTTAGCTCTGCCCAAAACTGGATCCATACTTGTTCAGATTGCAGTTTATCTGCAAAGGTTGGTGTGTTTTCGTGTTTCCATCCATTGCTATTGCCCCAACTTACTAGCTCTTTTGTCTTTATTAAGCTAAAGGGCATAAATAACTCTTCTACTTGATTAAATGCACCGTTATTTAAATCATAATATTTAATATTGAGAGGTCAATGGTTAATAACACCAACTACTTGATAGCTTGCATCATCTAAGTAAATCAGTTCTCCGACAGAGTTTTTTCCAGCAAATAGTTTATCGTTTATCTCTTGGGTAATAACAACCACAGGTGCGGCAGAGTCTTCTTGCTCTTTGCTCCAAGCCCCCCCGTATAAAAATGACAAATTAAACATGCTAAAAAAGTCAGGCGTTGTCATGCGAGCATTACCTATAAAAGGTTTTATTTTGTTGGAGTCTAGATAAACTGAAAAGCCGGTACGCATCATAGCCACTTTTTTCTCTGGCGTGGGTGCGTTTAATAAGTTCTCAGCATCTTGATAGGTCAGTTGCAGTGGCATGTTATCTTCTGTCCACCACGTACTACCATCGTCCATTGTTTGTAATTGCACACTGTAAAGTTGGCTGCTTTTTTCTGGGACAGGATCGGCCGACATCATGTGATAAACACTAAGGCTGGTCATTGTTATGCCTATACCTATCGCAATGGCCAGTACCATTAAAAAGCTAACCAGTGGGGTGCGTTTGAAGCTGCGCCAACTTAAATCTAAATAATGAATAAACATTAGTTAAACCCCCGATGCTGTTTTTATAGTTTGCGCGCCTTGATAAAGTGTAAAGTCGGCAAGTTGCCCATCAACTACTTGAATATTACGCGGAGCACGGCGGGCTAATTCGCTATCATGCGTTACCATTACAATAGTGGCACCGTCGCGATTGATTTGTTCAAGTAACTCCATAACTTGGCGAGCCATTAAGCTGTCAAGGTTACCTGTTGGCTCATCGGCAAGTAAAAAACGAGGTTCACCAGCAAGCGCACGGGCTATTGCCACACGTTGTTGCTGGCCACCAGAGAGTTGTTGAGGTAAGTGTTTAGCGCGAGATGCTAAACCAACTTGTTCAAGGCATTGCTCAATTCGACGTTTTCGCTCATTTGCTTTAATCCCTCTGTAGCGAAGAGGAACTTCTATGTTTTCATATAAATTTAAATCGGGGATTAAATTAAAGCCTTGGAATATAAAGCCAATTTTTTGATTACGTAAATCAGCACGTTGGTTATCGTTTAGGCTGCCAACATTAACGCCATCCAACAGGTACTCACCTTCGTTAAAAGGCTCGAGCATACCTGCAATATTTAAAAAGGTTGTTTTCCCTGAGCCGCTAGGACCAGTAACAGCAATAAATTCGCCTTCGTTTACTTGCAGGTTAAAGTCTCGAAGCGCATGGGTTTGTACCATTTCTGTTTGGTATACTTTACTTACGTTGTTCATTTGTAACATGGTTGTTCCTAATTATTTTTAGCGTTGGTTGAGAACGTCTGTTTAATTTAATAAAATCGTATCGGCTTGCTTAAAGTCGCTGTAGCTTGAAATAATAATCTCATCGTTTTCTTTTAGTCCGCTCAAAAGCTCAACCGCATTAATGCTGGTGGCGCCTATTGTAATAGGTATACGCTTTGCAATATTGCCTTCTACCTTATAAGCAAAAGTTCCGCCTTGCTGCATAAAAGCGCCGCGTTTTACCTGCATTACACCTTCTCGGTTGTCGAGTAAAATACGTGCAGTTAAGCGTTGGTTTTGACGGATGTTGTTAGTAACACCTTTAAATCGGACGCGTGCTGTTACTTCACGATTATTAACTTCTGGGGATATGGCGGATAAATTCCCCATCACTGTTTCATTGCCTAACTTAAGCTCTACTTCCATACCGAGCCCTAATTCGTTTGCATAACTTTCAGGTACTTGGAGTTCCGCTTCGAAATTACTTAAGTCGACGAGTGTCATAAGAGGTTGGCTTTGTGTCACAGCGGCTTTTTGTTGCACAAGTAGGTTACCCACGATCCCAGTAACGGTAGCCTTAATAGATAGGTTGCTTACTTTTCTGATTAAGTCATCAACAATAAGTTGTTGGCGGGTCACATCACTTTTAGCAGCTTGTAGTTCAAAGGCGAGCGTGTCTTTGGCAAGCAGTACCTCTTGTTGTGCATGTTTATATGAGAGCTTTGCACGTGATAAATCATCAACTGCTTTTTCAAGATCAATTTGGCTAATTAAGTGTTGTTGTATTGATAACTGCGCGCGACGATTTTCGCGCTCAGCGGCGTTAAGCTCAACTTGTGCCATATCGAGTGTTTTATTTAAGGTGAGTGTTTGGCGTCTTGCTTGCAAATGCTGCCTTTGCTGCTCGCCTTGTAGTCTTTTAAGTACAGACTCCTGTTGCTTTAATTCGTTAGTTAACTCAGGGCTTTGCAGCAGGGCAAGTGTGTTGCCTTGCTTTACTGTATCGCCGGCCTTTACTTTTAAATCTATAAATCCACGTTCTGGACTGTAGATTTTAGGAGCATTAGCAGCAACAATTTTACCACTGGCGGCAATATCTCGAATGAGCGCTTTAACATGTACTTTTGCAACCTGTACTTTTGAGCGGCTAATAGAGCTTTTAGCGCTATGGTTAGTTAAAAAAATATAAGCAACTGTAGAGACCACAATGAAAACAATCGCAGTGATTATCGCGTATTTTTTATAGCTTATAGGTGCCTTTACTTGTACGTCTTGTGCGCTGGTATCTTTAATCATTTAATTCCCCCTACATTGCTTTTATGTATTTTTCGCACAGCATTAATAAAGCTGCTGTGCAAATGGCGGCAATAGGAGAGAGCAAAAATAAGCTTAGAGTAAACATAGTAATTCCAATTAGCGATTATATGTAAAGCTATACGATTAATATGCCAACTATTATCACATTGATATTAAAGTGCTTTTTATTTTTTGTTCTTGAAAATGATGTCCGCGGACAGTTTTTATGTCCGCATCGGACACCGCTTTAAATAAAAATTCACTATTAATGTACAAAAAATGACATGAACTTTCATAACTATACTAATGAGCAGCAATAATCGGGGATGTTAAGCCATTAAAGTAATGAAATAGCATAAAACTATCTAAATGTTAACTGAATAGCCCTTCATTAGTTGAATACTTATTCACTTTTGCTCACCTTTACGTTTACGTAAGCTGCGACTTTGGGCGCTTGTGTTTTTTACAATATGTTAAACTTGACACCAGTGTCATGAAAAAATAGTGGTTAAAATAACGCTAAATGTTAAAAATAATGATAAAAAGAAATCTTGCTATGAAGTGAGAAATATTCAAGAATGTGAATATGTATTCAAAGTGCTATTGACTCTATTTAAGATAGAGGCTAGTTTTGTCCGTCTGTTAGCAAATCGTCGAGCAGTTCATCCACGCTAACAGTGCAGCAAGGGGAGGGGTCTATGTTATACGACTCAAAGTTAGAAAAAGAAAATTGTGGCTTTGGCTTAATAGCCCAAGTTAATGGTCAAGCTAGTCATAGGCTTATTCGTACTGCTATTACGGGGCTTGATCGCATGCAGCACCGTGGCGGTATATCTGCCGATGGTAAAACAGGTGATGGCTGTGGTTTATTATTACAAAAACCAGATAGCTTTTTCCGTGCAATTGCCAGTGAACATAATTGGCACTTAGGCAAAAACTACGCAGTGGGTATGATATTTTTAAATTCAGATCCTGTTTTAGCACAAGCTGCAAAACAAATACTTAGCGAAGAATTAGAAAAAGAAACGCTAAATATTTTAGGCTGGCGTGTTGTACCAACCGACCCATCTATGTTGGGTCCTATTGCTGTACAGCAATTACCAGGTTTTGAACAAATTTTTGTTAGCGCGCCAGAAGGTTGGCGTTCTAAAGACTTAGAGCGTCGCTTATATGTAGCACGCCGCCGCGCTGAAAAGCGCATTGTTGATGATGAAGCTTTCTATATCGCAAGTCTATCTGGTTTGGTAACTATCTATAAAGGCTTAATGATGCCTGCGGATTTACCTAATTTTTACCTAGATTTAGCTGATATTCGTATGACGAGTGCGATTTGTGTTTTCCATCAGCGCTTTTCTACTAATACTCAGCCGCGTTGGCCTTTAGCTCAACCTTTCCGCTATTTAGCACACAATGGTGAAATTAATACTATTGAAGGTAACCGCCAGTGGGCACGCGCACGTTCTTATAAGTTTGCGTCACCGCTTATTCCTGATTTACAAAGCGCAGCGCCGTTTGTAAACGAAACCGGTTCTGATTCATCAAGCCTAGATAATATGCTTGAGCTATTTTTAGCAGGCGGCATGGATTTATTCCGTGCTATGCGTATGCTCGTGCCGCCTGCATGGCAGAAAAACCGTGCAATGGACGACGATTTACGTGCATTTTACGACTTTAACTCTATGCATATGGAACCATGGGATGGCCCGGCAGGTATTGTTATGTCGGATGGTCGTTTTGCGGCGTGTAACCTTGACCGTAATGGACTTCGCCCAGCACGTTATGTAATTACACAAGATGGTTTTATTACGCTTGCATCAGAAGTGGGTATTTGGGATTACACTGCGGATGAAGTGGTTGAAAAAGGCCGTGTTGGTCCAGGTGAATTATTAGTTATTGATACTAAACTTGGCAAAATCTGGCACTCGGATGAAATCGATCAAGATTTAAAATCTCGCCATCCTTACAAGTCATGGCTTGAAGAAAACGTTAAACGTTTAGTTCCATTTGAAGAACTTACTGAGCAAGACGCCGGTAATCGCTCATTTGATGACGAAACGCTAGTTAAATATCAAAAAATGTTTGGTTATACCAACGAAGAGCTTGATAGCGTTATTCGTGTAATGGGTGAAAACGGCCAAGAAGCGACAGGCTCAATGGGTGATGACACGCCATTTGCTGTGCTTAGTGAAGGGCATCGTTCACTTTATGATTACTTCCGCCAAAAATTTGCGCAAGTAACAAATCCACCTATCGATCCACTACGTGAAAACCATGTAATGTCGCTTGCAACCTGTATTGGTAGTGAGCAAAACGTATTTAACGAAACAACGGGCCACGCTAAGCGCCTACAGTTTGATACACCAATTTTAATGTACGCAGACATGCAGCAGCTATTAAATGCTGATGAAGCGCACTACAGCTACTGTAAAATTGATATTACCTACACAGTTGAAGAGGGTTTAGAAAACGCGGTTACGCGTATTTGTGACCAAGCACAAGAAAAAGCAGCTGCGGGCTGTATCATGCTTATTTTAACTGACCGTAACTTTGATGTAATAAATTTACCAATTCCAGCAGCTATGGCTGTAGGTGCGGTACAAAAACGCTTAGTTGATAACAACTTGCGCTGTGAATCAAATATTATCATTGAAACTGGCAGCGTGCGAGATGCGCACCAGTTTGCTGTGCTATTAGGTTTTGGTGCTACGGCAATTTATCCATACCTTGCGTATGAATCGTTAGTTGCGATGAGCGACAGCAAAATTATTGATAAGTCGTATTGCGAAGTGACCCTTGCTTATCGTAAAGCCATTAATAAAGGCTTATACAAAATTATGTCTAAAATGGGCATAAGTACGGTTGCGTCTTATCGTTGTTCAATGTTGTTTGAAGCGGTGGGATTATCTGATGCGATTATTGAAATGTGCTTTAAAGGCGTTGCAAGTCGTATACAAGGTGCATGCTTTACTGACTTTGATGAAGATCAGCAAAGTTTGCACAAACTTGCTTTAAGTAAGCGTAAATTATTAAGCCACGGCGGTTTATTTAAGTACGTTCACGGTGGTGAGTATCATGCTTATAATCCAGATGTTATTCAAACCCTGCAAAAAGCGGTTCGTTCAGGTGATTATAAGGACTACAGTGCGTACGCTGATTTAGTTAATAATCGTCCAATAGCGACTTTGCGCGATATGTTAGCGCTTAAACTACCTGAGCAAGGTATAAGCATCGATGAAGTAGAGTCTGCAGAAAACCTATACAAGCGTTTTGACTCAGCAGCAATGAGTATTGGTGCGTTATCACCAGAAGCGCATGAGGCGCTAGCAATTGCAATGAACCGCTTAGGTGGTTGTTCAAACTCTGGTGAAGGCGGTGAAGATAAACTGCGTTATGGTACAGAGAAAAACTCGCGTATTAAACAAGTCGCTTCAGGTCGATTTGGAGTAACGCCTCATTACTTACGCAGTGCTGACGTTATTCAAATTAAAGTAGCGCAAGGTGCAAAACCAGGCGAAGGTGGACAATTACCGGGTGAAAAAGTAACGCCGTATATTGCTAAGCTTCGTTATTCGGTACCAGGTGTTACGTTAATTTCGCCACCACCGCATCACGATATTTACTCAATTGAAGATTTAGCACAGCTAATTTTCGATTTAAAACAAGTAAACCCTAAAGCACTTATTTCTGTAAAACTTGTTTCAGAGCCTGGTGTGGGAACCATTGCAACAGGTGTTGCTAAAGCATATGCCGATTTAATTACTATTTCTGGCTACGACGGCGGTACAGGCGCAAGCCCACTTACTTCTGTTAAATATGCGGGTAGCCCATGGGAGCTTGGACTTGCTGAAACACAGCAAGCACTAGTTGAAAATGGCCTTCGTCATCGCATTCGCCTGCAAACAGATGGTGGCTTAAAAACAGGTTTAGATATTATTAAAGCAGCAATTTTAGGTGCTGAAAGCTTTGGTTTTGGTACTGGTCCAATGGTTGCCCTTGGGTGTAAATACTTACGTATTTGTCACTTAAATAACTGTGCGACCGGTGTTGCAACACAAGACGAAACACTTCGTCAAAAGCATTATCACGGCTTACCAGAAATGGCGATGAACTACTTTAAGTTTATAGCGCAAGAAGCGCGTGAAATTATGGCTAGCCTAGGCGTTGCAAATTTAACTGACTTAATTGGCCGTTTAGATTTATTAGAAGAAATTGAAGGCAAAACTGCAAAGCAGAAGAAAATTGATTTATCGTCTGTTATTGCTCAGCCGAACAACCCAACTGGCGAAACACTGTATTGTAGTGCGCCTAACAGTTCGCATTACCTAGGTAAGTTAAACGAAAGTTTATTAGCTAAAGCGCAAGAGGCAATTGATACGTCAAGCGGTATCTCGCTTGTGAGTCGTATTTGTAATACTGACCGCTCTGTAGGTGCAATGCTTTCGGGTTATATTGCTGATAAACACGGTAATCAAGGTATGGCGGCAGACCCAGTAGCAATTGAATTACACGGTACGGCGGGTCAATCGTTTGGTGTTTGGAATGCCGGTGGTCTTGAAATGACATTGGTTGGCGATGCTAACGATTACGTAGGTAAAGGCATGGCTGGTGGTAAGTTAGTGATTCGTCCACCACTTGGCTCATCTTTTGAAAGCCATAAAGCAACCATTGCCGGAAACACATGCTTGTACGGCGCTACAGGCGGAAAACTGTTTGCAGCGGGTTGTGCCGGTGAGCGCTTTGCAGTTCGTAACTCAGGTGTGCAAGCGGTTGTTGAAGGTGTAGGTGACAACGGTTGTGAATACATGACCGGTGGCGTTGTGTGTGTACTTGGTAATGTAGGTGTTAACTTTGGCGCGGGTATGACTGGTGGTTTTGCTTATATTTTAGATGAGCGAAATGATTTTGAAAAACGCATTAATCCAGAGCTTGTAGAAATAGTAACACTAGACGAATTAACGTCGCATCAAGAACATTTACGCGGCTTAATTGCTGAGCATTTAGAGCTTACGGGTTCGTGCAGAGCAGAAAGCATTTTAGCTAACTTTGAACTGTACTTACCGATGTTCAAATTAGTAAAACCAAAATCAAGCGACGTAAAAAGTTTACTCGGGCATCGCGCTCGCAGTAGTGCCGAACTACGTGTTCAGGCGCAATAAGGGGGCAGTATGAGCGAAAATGTATATCAATTTATAGACGTGCAGCGTGTAGACCCACGCAAAAAACCAATCTCGTCACGTAAAAAATCTTTCGTAGAAATTTACGAACCCTTTTCAGAGAATCAGGTTAACTCACAAGCTGATCGTTGTTTAGATTGTGGTAACCCGTATTGTGAGTGGAAGTGCCCAGTACATAACTACATTCCACAATGGTTAAAGTTAATACGCACAGGTCGTATTATAGAGGCAGCAGAGCTTTCTCATCGTACAAATAGCTTACCAGAGGTTTGTGGGCGTGTTTGCCCACAAGACCGTTTGTGTGAAGGTTCGTGTACATTAGATGAAGAGTTTGGTGCGGTTACAATTGGTAATATTGAAAAATACATTACCGATGAGGCATTTAAAATGGGCTGGAAGCCTGATATGTCTTATGTAACTTGGACCGACAAAAAAGTAGCTATTATTGGTGCAGGCCCAGCTGGTTTAGGGTGTGCTGATATTTTAGTTCGTAACGGCGTAAAACCAGTAGTGTTTGATCGTCACCCAGAAATTGGCGGACTACTCACGTTTGGTATTCCTTCTTTTAAACTTGAAAAAGAAGTGATGCAAAAGCGCCGTGAAATTTTCACTGAAATGGGCGTGGAGTTTAAGTTAAATGTTGAAGTAGGTGTTGATATTACGCTTGATCAAATTTTAGCTGATTACGACGCCGTATTTTTAGGAGTTGGTACGTATCAAAGTATGCGTGCAGGTCTTGAAAATGAAGATGCACCAGGTGTTCACGATGCACTCCCGTTCTTGATTGGTAACACTAACCGTGTAATGGGCTATGACGAGACTAAGCAGCCGTGTATTGATATGGCTAACCAAAAAGTAGTTGTACTTGGTGGTGGTGATACAGCGATGGACTGTGTGCGTACGTCTATTCGTCAAAACGCTGCAAAAGTAACGTGTGCTTATCGTCGTGATAAAGAAAATATGCCTGGTTCTAAACGTGAAGTTAAAAACGCCAAAGAAGAAGGCGTTATATTTACCTATAACGTTCAGCCTAAAGGCATTGTATTGAACGATAAAGGTAAAGTAACTGGCGTTAGAATGGTTAAAACTAAATTAGGCGAACCTGACGCAAATGGCAGAAGTCGTGCTGAAGAAGTACCTGGTTCAGAGCATGTGATAGAAGCTGACCAAGTTATTATGGCATTTGGTTTCCAGCCTCACAAAATGGATTGGTTAGAAAAATACGATGTAGAAATAAATCACTGGGGCGGCATTAATGCACCAGAACAGGGTGAATTTACACATCAAACAACGAACCCTAAAATATTTGCTGGTGGCGATATTGTGCGTGGTTCAGATTTAGTGGTAACCGCTATTTTTGAAGGACGTAATGCTGCAGAAGGTATTATGGATTACTTAAAAGTTTAATTGTTCGTATTAATAAAATAAATAAGAAGCAAGCCAACTGGCTTGCTTTTTTTATTGTTTTATTCGAATGTAATGTCAACGTAGTTAGCCACAAACGGTATTATATTAATATCACCTGTAGCATAGCTTTCTTTAGCGACACCTTGAGTTTTTACCTTTAGAGTACTACCAAGAGGGATTATTATGCTTTAGTGTGGGTGAGCTTGTTTCGAGCTAAATACGGATGCTTAGGGCATCTATTAAGCAGCCTTGAGGGTTAATTCATACATCAAACTTTACGCTTTACTTAACCAACACAAGGGTACAGGCATATACTTATAGCAACTCGATTTTTTTGGATTTTCAGTAGTACTAGCTAACGTTATTTGGCCATAATCTGTAGCTTCTTTTGTTGCTTAATATGCTATAACTCTTGTTTGCATCGTTGTATAAATACTTTGATTTGAAGAGTTAATTGATTGGTTGCTTGGCTCAATACATATATACAGTACCGTTAACACCATCTTTAACTACGTGTGTTATATCACTACTTTAACTATTACTATTAGTGCGGGTAGTGTGGGAATAAAAAAGTAAACTTATTTATTTTTTAACCCTTAATATTATTGCATTATCCCTAACAAAGGTAAGTAATGGTTAAAGTATTCGCTTTTATCAACCCGAAATAACTAATCTTAAGAGTTGATTTAAATATAAAGTTGGTCCATTATCGCACGCTGTTTACGGTTTGCTTACTTTTTGTCTACAAGTAAGCTTTTATATATTAATAAAATAAATAGAAATTATGTACGAATATTCAAACAAGTCGGAAAGGAAACTCATTGTTCGATTCTTCTCTTCAATAGGGTTTATAGCAACGTTTTCTATGGCTAGCTTAGCATTTATTAATAGCAGTTATTTATTAGCGTGTACCTTGGTGGTTTCTTCGTTTGTCTATTTATTGGCATTTAGCATAAGTAGGGGAGTAGAGAAGTCAGGCACTATAATTTTATACAACCTTTATGCACTAATGTTTTACCTAGTCCTCACTGGTGGAGCACAAGGAACAGGGCCTATATGGATATTCATAGTGTCTCCTGTTACTTATTCAATACGCGGACTTAAGCGAGGTACATTTGATATAATTTTGTTTTTATTAGCGATTGTTTTAGGCTTTTACTGCGCTGATACATTCAATATATATGACTATAGTCCGGAACAGTTTCCTATCAGAATTATACTCGCTTTTATAATTGTCGCGTCGCTGAGTGGCTACTACGAGTTTTCAAGAGAAAAATACAGCAGTAAAATAATTGCTTTGAGTCAAAAGAATGAATTTTTAGCAACTATAGATCCACTCACCAACCTGCCAAACCGTCGCTATACCATGAATAAGCTTGTGGCTTTTAAAAGTGAGCTGAAAGATAATAATACTCCCTTTGTAATTTTATTAGCTGATGTAGATAATTTTAAAAAAATTAATGATCAATTCGGCCATGATTTTGGCGATGAAGCACTTATTCAGTTAGCTAAAACCTTTGATAAAAGTATTCCAAAAAATGCGATTGCATCACGTTGGGGCGGAGAGGAGTTTTTAATTGTTATCCCAAATGCAACAGTTGAGCAGGGGGAGCAAGTTGCAGAAAAAATCCACAACGCCCTTAAAGCTTCAGCTGTGAGCTTATTTTCAGATAGTACCAATATTACGCTAAGTATTGGTGTTATCTCTGCAAGTGCCGAACGCTCAATTGATCTTGATATCAAGCGTGCTGATGAACTACTTTATAAAGCAAAAGCGCAAGGTAAAAACAGAACGTGTTCTTCTTAAAAGTTTATCTACTTTAATCCATTGAAAACGAATCAAGTGATGGCTTTATTTTAGCCTTTCTGCGCTTTACGCTCATGTAACACATTGCATTACAGGCAATCTGCATTGTAATTAATAGCCAATAACTGATGCCTAAGTCACTTAGGTTATTTATTTTTTCGCTAGTAAAGTAATAGGCTACGGCGATTATCTGAAGAACTAAAAAGCTATTTAAAAACCTCAGTAAACGCTGTTTAAAGTAAGTATGCTTATATTTACTAAAAATTATTAAACAGCTGCTTAGCGCTAATAAAAACCAACTTAAAATGATACAAAAATTAACTAAAGTACTGTGCATTATTTAATCCTTCAAAGCTCTATTAACCAATATTAGGCATGGGCCATTATTAGTTCTTTAGCATTCGCTTTAGCTGTTTTACTAATATTATCACCACCAAGTAAGCGAGCTATTTCATTAATACGACCATCTTTATTCAAAGGCAGCATATGAGTGAACGTTTCGCCTTGTGCTATTTCTTTAGCTACAAAAAATTGTTGGTGTGCGCTACTAGCAACTTGCGGTAAATGAGTAACACAAATCACTTGAGTAGACTTACCTAACTGGCGCAATAGTTTGCCTACGGCTGATGCTGTAGGGCCAGAAATACCTACATCAACTTCATCAAAAATAAGCGTTGGGGTTGTTACTTTTTGGGCAATAATTACCTGTATAGCAAGGCTAATTCGCGAAAGCTCACCACCTGAGGCTACTTTAGCTAACGGCTGAAGTGGCTGCCCCGGATTAGTTGATACTAAAAACGACACATTATCGTACCCTAAGCTATTAGGTGCGCGGCTACTCTCTTGAGTTAAAGCTATTTCAAATACACCGTTTTCCATCGATAAATTAGCCATGCTTTCACTTATTAGTGTGTTAAGTGTATTAGCATACTCATAGCGACTTTTACTTAGTTCATCGGCAGCTTGCTTATAACTAAGTAACGCGCTTTCTATTTCTGACTCTAGTTGCTCCAGACGATTACTATTATTACTTATTGACTCAAGCTCCTGAGCAATCGATTGATGAAACTCAACTAGCTGCTGTGGTTTTATGTGATGCTTACGCGCTAAATCCATCGCACCGCTTAGTCTATTTTCTACTTCACCTAAACGAGCAGGATCTAAATCTGCTTGCTCAGTATAATTTCGAACTTCACGGCTTGCTTCTTCAACTTGTACTGCGGCTTCACTAAGGAGGGCTGCTACGCCCGCTAAGCTTTCGTCGTATTGAGCCAGCTCAGCGAATTGTTGGGCACTGTGCTGCAGCATTGAACAAGCATTTTGTTCATCACTTTCATATAAATATTGTAATTCACGTTGGCACGATTCTAATATTGTTTGGCTGTTACTAAGTTTGTAATGCTCGGCCTCAATTAAATCAAACTCACCTTCTTGTAAGGCAAACTCATCGAGCTCTGCAACTTGGTATTCTAACAATTGTTTTTGCGCTGCTTGTTGCTGCTGTTGTTGTTCTAAATGTTTAAATTCTTTTTGTAAGTTAGCAAACTGTTTATAGTTGTTATTTACATCATTTACTAAGTGGTGATGCCCTGCATAGGCATCTAAAAGCTGTAACTGATGCTCAGCTTTTAATAAGTGTTGGTGGGCATGTTGTCCATGAATAGATATTAAATATTGACCAAGTTCTTTTAATTGTGATGCGGTAACGGCACTGCCATTAATATAGCTTTTACTGCGTCCATTTTTGCAAACAACACGACGCAATAAACATTCATTATCGTCATTGTTTAGCATATGTTGCTCTAAAAACGATTGAGCTAGCGGTAAATCTGTTAGGTCAAATTGAGCGCATACTTCTGCTTTATCAGAGCTTGGGCGCACTGCTGATGCTTCAGCTCGTTCACCTAAACATAATGATAGCGCATCAATAGCAATAGATTTACCAGCACCTGTCTCGCCAGTGATCGCGGTCATACCGCTGCGCCATTCTGTGCTTAAATTACTAACAATTGCAAAATTTTTAACTTCTAAACCAATTAACATACTGTTTATCCATCCAGTCAATTAACTGTTAATTTATACAGTGTTTTGGTTTTTTGCAAATTAATTTTTTATTATTTATGCAACGCTTACATCTTGAGTAAATTGTGTATCAGAAGTTTTTGGGGAGGTATCAATTTGATCATCAACAATATCAGTAGCTTGTATAATGTCTTCGGTTTTAAGTAGTCCGATAAGTGGAGGTAAAGTATTTAGGTAAAAACTCTTATTGTATAAAATTCCTTGCTGAGGTAACTCAGATACAAAGTACTGTATATTATCAATCAATGGCTGGATTATATTCGTTTGATTAGTTTTAATTAACTCGTTGGACAACGTATTAATTAGTAGGTCAGCGGTATCTTCAAGTTGTTGCAAATTCTCGTCTGTATGCGATTGCACAACAAAAAAATTATTTACAATAGCTTGAATACGAGGAACGTATTTTGGGCGAATTATTTTAGCATCAAGAAGATCATTAAGCTTTGCTTTAAGGCGTGAATTTACATGCGAAACACGTTCATTAAATAGCTTTTTTCTAGCTTCGATTGCTTTTTTGCGATTACTCTCAATTTTGAGGTAACTGTATAAAAGTGTAATTAATAGCAGTAAAGCAAAGAATACTACATAAGTCATTGCTACTCGTTCCTAAATTATTTGATTATTATTTTAAGCCGCCATTTTGCTTTATAGTACTAAATTTGGCAATAAAATTAGTACAAACGACTACCCCAATTTAGTTTTGTACGTAAAACGTTGTAGTACGAGTAATTTTTTGGATGAATTAAGCGCAATTGTTTATCCGCTTTTTTAATTACTACCTCATCGCCGGGTAATACGGCAAGCACAACATGGCTGTCGCAACTTACTTGTAAGCTATCTGTATTTTCTAGGCTTAGCTTTAAGCGTACTTCATTATCGGCATCGACCACTAAAGGTCTGCTAGATAAGGTATGAGGAAACATAGGCACTAACGATATTGCATTTAGCTCTGGCGTTAAAATTGGCCCGCCACCTGAAAGTGAATATGCCGTAGAGCCAGTAGGGGTTGATACTATTAAACCGTCAGAGCGCTGAGAAAACACAAAGTCATTATTTATAAAAGCTTCAAACTCAATCATATGCGCTACTTTATCGGCATGAAGTACCGCTTCGTTAACGGCAGAATTTGCACTCTTTAATTCGTTGTGGCGATATACTTCTACTTCTAATAAAAAACGTTTTTCTTCAAGGTACTCACCACTGAGGACTTGCTCTAAGCTCGCTTCAAACCCTTCAGGGTTTAAATCAGTTAAAAAGCCAAGGTTACCTCTATTTACTCCAATTACAGCAATGTTAAAGCGCGCAAGCACGCGTGCAGCACCAAGCATGTTACCGTCACCGCCTACAACAATAGCTAAATCGGCTTGTTCTCCTAAGTCGACTAACTTAACAAGTTTGTCATGCGGGATATCGTCTAATTGACTCCCTGTGCGTTTTTCTACTATTACCTCAAAACCAAGCGCAAGTAAAAATGTATGTAAGCGCTGAAGGGTAGCAGCGGCTCCCGGGTGATTAGGTTTGCCAATTAGGCCAATGGTATTAAAAGGAGAGTCCATAATGTACGCACAAAAAGATTTAATAATTGTAGAGTAACTCAAAACAGAAGTGTTTGAAAATACAGATTATAGCAATATTATAAACCTTCAATTTTATTCGCAGTGAGTTAACTGCACGACTTGAAAAACAACTAAACGCCCCGATATCTCTTTCATGCAACAAGATGTAGATACCATGAAACTAAACTCACGAGATCAGCAAATTTTTTCAGCTGTTATGAACATGTACTGTAATGGTGAAGGCTTGCCTGTCCCATCAACAAAAATTGCCAAGCTCAAAGGCATGGCAGTATGCTCGGCTACGGTTCGTAATGCTATGGCTCGCTTAGAAAAAGTGGGGCTATTGTATTCACCTCATACATCTGCAGGACGAGTGCCCACAAATGAAGGGTTTGATTATTGGTTTGACGAGTTTTTTCCACTCGCTGACATTGCTAATTATTGGCAACCAGAGCAATCACAACTCGTTGAACTAGCACATGGTTTGAGCCAAAAATACCAAATATGTTGTTGTGTTGGTTTACCACAAGCCAGCTCGCAGCAAGTGTTTAGAGTAGAAGTGCTTGATTTTGATTCTACCGACTGGCTTATTCTATTAATAGACAGGGCTGGGCAGAGCCACAACATTTGTATTGATAAACCTCATGATTCGTCAGACTCTGTTCGTTATCAGTTTGCAACATGGTTGAACACCGTATTTAGCCAACAAACTCTTATGGAGGGTTTGTATCGTATGCAGGCGATGGCAAATACAGCGCCTCGAAATTGTCATGATTCGCTTAATCAATGGACGCGACAACTAAGTCAAAAATTAGGCTCAGATAATAGTATTGTAGTTGGCGAAAATTACCTCTATAAACAAATCGATTGTGAGCAAAGTTTAAATATTGGTGTTTCGTTTTTAAATTATGTAGAAGATAAACTCGCTTTTAAAAACGGTGTCTCGGTACTTAATAGCGAAAAATTACCTTTTACTGAGTGTGATGAATTGATCGTAATAAGCGTGCCGTACTTTCAAAATCAAGAATACCAAAGCCGCTTTTGTATAATTTGCCCTAAATCAGCGCAAATCGAAGAAATAATTCGAGAATTTAAATTAATTGAGGCATCTAACTCTTGAATCTTTTTATTCAATCCCCATAATTACCGCAGTTGTAAAGAATTGGAGCACGTATTTTATGTCTGAGCAGACACAAAACCCTGAGCAAGAAGTAGAATTAAACGAAGAAATTTCTAAAATGCAGGCTGATGTAGAAGCAGCAGTAGAAGCCGCTGATCAACATGCAGAAGAAGAGCAAAGCCCTGAAGCAGAAATAGCTATGCTATATGCAGAGCTTGAAGCTGCTAAACAAACTATTGCTGATCAAAAAGATGGTGTTGTTCGTGCTGCAGCAGACGTAGACAACATTCGTCGTCGTGCAGCACAAGATGTAGAAAAAGCGCATAAGTTTGCACTAGAAAAATTTGCTAACGAATTACTACCTGTAATTGATAATCTTGAGCGTGCTATTGAGTTTTCTGATAAAGAAAATGAGACTCTAAAGCCGTTGCTTGAAGGTATCGATATGACAGTTAAAAGCTTTAACGATGCTGTTGCAAAGTTTGGTGTTGAAATTGTAAACCCACAAGGTGAGCAGTTTAATCCAGATTTTCATCAAGCAATGTCAATTCAACCAAGTAACGATGTAACACCTAATACAGTACTTGCTGTTATGCAAAAAGGTTACACATTGAATGGTCGTTTATTACGCCCTGCAATGGTTATGGTTTCTAAAGCTGCTGATGCTTAATTGAATTATTAGTTTTAAAAAATGCCTCATATTGAGGCATTTTTTTTGTCTTTTTTATAGTGAATTAACTGTACGAGCATAGTAAGCAAAACCGCGGTAAACATTAGACTTGAAAATGGCACTGCGCTTTTTGCATGCATAATAGCGAGTAGTGGGCCAACTAATGCGCCACTGCCAAAACGAAGTGTGCCAATTACGGCCGTTGCCGTGCCTGTGTTTTTTTCAAACTTCATTAATATTAGCGAGTCAGCATTACTTGCAGTGACGCCTAAGCTCATCATTAATGGCGCAATAGCAGCCACAATATAATAAAGTGATAAATGCAATAAGCTAAATGTTAACAAAGCCAGCCCCGATACAAATCCAAATGTAAGCCCAATATAGAGCATTTTTCGAGAGCCCAGCCTTGGTACAATTCGCGTATTTAAAAAGTTACCAAACATCAGCGCCATTACGTTAAAGGCAAATAACACACCAAATAACTGTTCTGACACTTCATATAAATCTAAATAAATAAATGGTACTGAGGTCAAAAAGCAAAAAAATCCAAACGATACAAACATAGAACTGAGTATGTCGGCACGTGCATCTTTATTACTGAGTACTGTTTTATAGCTATCAAAAAATAGAGCGAGACCCTTTTTTTCATTTTTGTGAATAGGAATATCAATTAGATACACTTGCACTAACGCCAATATTAAAAAGCTATATCCAGCAAGAACCAAGAATATTGTTGACCAAACAGAAAATCCTAAAATAAACGAACCAACAGAGGGGGCAACTAACGGTGCTACCATCATGATCATCGATACATATGACATTCCTTTAGCTGTATTTTGCTGATAAATATGGCGAATAATACCCGGTACTACTACCGTTGCTGCCGCTCCCGTAAATGCTTGCACTGCTCTAAGAGTCCAAAAAGCATGGATTTCGGTGGTAAATGCCAGTGCAAGTGAGCTTGCACCAAATAAGGTTAAGCCGATACGTGCAAGCTTACGGCGGCCAATTTGATCGGCAATGGGGCCAAAAAATAGCATCCCTAATGAATAGCCTGCTAAGTAAATACTCAACGATATTTGTACATTGGGCATATTAGTGTGTAAATCGTTTGCAATTACCAGCATGGCAGGTAAGTACATATCTATCGCCAATGGCGTAATCGCCACTATACTGGCTAATAAAGGCAATAAAATACGGGTATTAAAAGACGAGGCTGAGGCGTCCATGTGTAAACTCAACAATCACTAAAAACAAGGGTTATAGTGTAACAGGGCATTGTATTTGGATAAACTTAGTTTGCCCGCTAAGTTTATCGTCATATTGCTTTTTTTTAATATAACGGTACATAAAGCAAATATTTTAAATTGGTACTGTGTTTGCTATTCTACAAGCAATAAAAAATTCATTACTTAAGAGAATTATCATGAAAAAACTAGTACTTGCAGTATTAGCGACAGCCGTTTTAGCCGGTTGTAAAACGTCACCAACAGGACGTACTCAAATAGCGCTTTACTCAGATCAACAAATGAGTGAAATGGGCACAGCTAGCTTTGCCGAAATGAAAGCATCTCAGCCAATAAATAAAGACGCTAAAACAAATTCTTATGTAAATTGTATTGCTGAAAAAGTAGTGGCTGTATTACCAAAAGAATACGCGTCGCAAAATTGGGAAGTAGTGGTATTTGAAGATGAATCTGCTAACGCTTTTGCACTACCTGGGGGTTATATTGGGGTTCATACGGGCTTATTAAAAATAGCCACCAATCAAGACCAACTAGCAACAGTACTAGGGCACGAAGTAGGGCACGTAATTGCTGAGCATTCTAATGAGCGTGTTTCACAAAGCTCTATTTTAGATACCGGTATGCAGCTTGGTAGTGCTGCACTTGAAATGGGTAATATTCAATACCGTAACGAAATTATGCAAGGCTTAGGTTTGGGCGCACAATATGGAGTTGTTTTACCATTTAGCCGCTCTCACGAATCAGAAGCCGATACTATAGGTCTGGATTTAATGGCACAGGCGGGTTTTAATCCACAAGAGTCGGTTACACTTTGGGAAAATATGAGTGCAGCGGGCAGCGGTACAACCCCTGAGTTTTTATCTACTCACCCAGCGCCAAGTAACCGTATTAAAAATTTACAAGCGCAAATGAGTAAAGCACTTAGCGAGCAAGGCACTGCTAAAGCACAGGGTAAAAACCCACAATGCACACTGTAGTTAAGCGCTTTACTATTTGAAGTAGTGTACGTTTAGTATTAATGCGTAATTAAAATAAAACCCCTGTAAGTATTTTACCTACAGGGGTTTTATTTTAGTTTTTAAGCGTGGTTATTCAGCAGCAAGTGCTTGTTTAAATACATTTTTAAAGCGTTCGAAATCTTCAATGTGCGGCAGGTGCCCTAAATTATCCAGTTCAAATAATTGTGCGTCAGGGATAAGTGTTGCAGCGTGTTTGCCTAATTTATCATATCGACCAAGCTCGTAATCAACACCGTCTTTTTTCCAGTTACGGCCAGGGCCGGTTCTATCGCGTGTACCAATAATTAATTTAACCGGTACAGTTAAATCTTTAAATTCGGTTATTACAGGTTGAGTGAAAATCATATCGTATGTTTTTGCGTTTACCCATGCCATTTGTTCTTTATCCGGGCCTTGTATTTGCCCTGTTATAAAGTCGGTTAAGGCTGAATATGTGGCATTCCACTTACCATCGTAGTAATTTTTTTGTTGGTATTTTCTTACGCCTTCTGGCGTTTTTGAAAATTCGTTTTTATAGAAAAAATTGGTATCTTTGTAATCAACATACTGCAGGTAGTTTTCAAGCCCAATAGGGTTAAGTAAAATTAATTTACTTGTTGTGTTTGGGTACATTAATGCAAAACGACTCGCTAGCATCCCACCCATAGAGTGCCCTAATACAATTGACTCTTTTATATTAAGTGAGTCCATTAACGCATGAGTATGATGAGCAAGAGCCGCAAATGAATACTGGTAATTAGTTGGTTTAGATGATTTTCCAAAACCAATTTGATCAGGAATTAATACGCCGTAGCCTAAAGATTGCAGGTATTGCGCAGTGGTAGTCCAGTAATCTGCATTAAAATTTTTGCCGTGCATAAGCGTCACTGTAGGCATGTCGGATTTGGTAGGCTTTAAGTAAATATAGGCCATTTTAAGAGACTGTTTTTGTGACTCAATGTTAAAGTAATTTACTTTAAAGTCGTACTGGTAACTGCTTAAAAGCGCATCATAAGAAAGTGAAGAGGTATCTTGCGTTGTGCTCGCTAATGCATTGTTTGTTAATAACAATAAAGTAGAAAAGCAAATAACTTTAATCGACGACATTTGGTTACTCCAATTAAGGACAAATAATATGAGCTCTAATATATAAAACTCAGAATAATTCATTATAGTAACCAAACATTAAGTACTATTCAATTGAGGCTTTGTCATGCTCAACGTTGTTTAATTTGGAGATGAAAAAAGCGAAGCTAAAAGAGAGCTTCGCTTATTAATGTAGGGTAAAAGAAGTATCGTTAAAGCTTAAAACGTCCACTCAATATGGATTTGTGGCACTGACTCAGTGACTTCAGTACCTAGTTTATTGTGCCAGTATTGTAATTCCATACCCAACAGTAGTGTGTTTTCTTTCATTTGAAGAGCGTGGCCCATATCCCATACTAAAATAGGCTGTGCGAGGATCCACGCCTCTACATCGTTACCAAATTCATCTTCACGTTCTGCAATGTATTCAGCGTGGCCTTTAAAGCTAAATTTTTGTGAGCCAATAGTGAAAGGGTATTCAAAGGCAACATCAAGCATCCAGCTATTTGTTTCAATAGGAGCCCCGCCTTTTGCTACACCTTCACTATCGTCAATGTAAGCTGTGAATAGCGTTTGAAAAAAGTTAAACCCAGGTACATCCCAGCTTAATTTAACACCAGGCAAGTATTTCATTACTTTAGCGTCGCCAGCAACGTTAATACCACCGGTAAGGCCCACATCTAATAATGCGCCTGCGCCAATTTTTTCGCCGCTAATGGCCGATAAGCTTACCGTTGAATACCACTCACCATAAAAATCAGCATCTTGGTAACCATCATCGGTATCGTCTTTACTGTAATCGATAAAAAAGAAGTTATCGCCATAATCGTAACCCGATGCATGTTGAACCGAGTAAACAGTGGTGTTTGACTCTTGCTCAGTGAATGGGTTTTTTTGGTCGCCATTATTAATATGTAGTGCTGTGCTGCTCCAATTAGCCGCAAAAGCAGAAGACGATAAAACAATTGATGTAAAAGTAACGAGAGGAAGTAATTTTTTAAATTTCATATCTGTATTTAACTATAATTTTAGTGACACGCGAAGGCGCGCATTATAGCAAAAGTGATTGGTATGTAGAGTATTATTTTAACATATGTTGCAGCTTACTTATTAAGCTGCAACATAGTGTCGGTGTTTAAACTATGCTTTATTACGGCGTAAGCAAATAACTGCAATGGCTGTAAATGCTAAAATAAAGCAGTAATAAGAAGACGTTGATACTTCCCACGGGCTAATTTTAAACGTAGCACCTAATAACAATGCTTGGGCACCGTATGGCAATGAACCCTGTGTAACACAGGCAAATATATCAAGTAAACTGGCAGAGCGTTTACCGCTTATTTCACCGTCATCTGCTAGCTTTTTAGCAATAGGACCGGCCACAATAATAGACACTGTGTTATTAGCAATACATACATTACTTGTTAAAACTAACGCAGCGATACCTAATTGATCTGCCACTTTACGGTGCCATTTTGCAATGATTTTAGTAATCGCTTGAATTTTTTGAGCAATGTAATCAAGACCACCGTTAATACGAATAAATTCAGATAAGCCACCAATAAACATAGAAAGTAAAAATATTTCCTGCATATCAGTAAAGCCTTTGTAAATGTCTTTTACAAAGCTTGCGCCTTCGTAACTTCCTGTAAAGCCCATTAATGCGGCAAAAATAATACCGCTAAATAACACGACAAATACGTTCAAGCCAGCAACTGCTAACACTAAAATAAAGGCATAAGGAAGTACTAACCAAATATCATAGTCTTTAGTTTCAACTACTTGTGCAGCAGGTGTTAAATAAAACAACAGGGCGATTGTTAGAATGGCTGCAGGGACTGCAATTTTAAGATTTTCTTTAAACTTGTCTTTCATTTCACAGCCCTGCGTGCGCGTAGCTGCAATAGTGGTGTCTGAAATAATAGATAAGTTATCGCCAAACATAGCGCCAGATACAATCGTACCTGCCATTAATGCTGGGTCTATACCTGTTTTAATTGATACCGCATAAGCGATAGGGCCAATGGCGCCAATCGTACCCATTGACGTTCCCATTGCAGTAGAAACAACGGCCGCAATTAAAAACAAACCAGGGAGCAATAACGAAGGTGGAATAAGTGATAAGCCTGCATTTACTACCGCATCTACTCCACCGGTTGCACTTGCCACAGCCGAAAAGGCACCTGCAAGTAAGTAGATTAAACACATGGTAATAATATTGTTGTGTCCGGCACCTTTAATAAAGGTCTCTACACATTGGTTTACCGTGCCTTTATTTAAAATAAACGCAAGCATGATGGCGGGCAATATAGCAACAGGTGCAGGTAGTTGGTAAAAAGCATAATCAACCCCTTGCGATTGCAAATACAAACCTGAGCCTAAAAATAGCGCTACAAAGGTAAGTAGGGGAAGTAAAGAAAGTATTGCTTTGTTTTTATTAAATGATGGCTGCATCATAATCCTCATAACCAGTAAAATTTATCACAGCCAAAACTCCTCTTTTAGCTGAATTTAGCAGTACAACTTTTTATTTTAAAAAGTTGTTAGCCGCAGCGTCCGCAAGCCAAAGACCAAATCGACGCGAAAGAGAAGTTTAAATGTATAGATGGCTAAAGTAAACTGGTATTGTTATTATTATTAAATTAAAAGGTCACCTGACTATTGCATGACTTTTAGATAATATCTATAAAGCAACGCGATTTTCAGCGATTAATATTTATCCAACTGCATAAAAATACCCACCTGCGTATTTTGTAATGCCCGGATATATGGCTAATAAACGGATTCAAATTAAATTAGGTAAAAACCATGACTACAAATCGAATAGGTGTTTTTGGTGCTAACGGCAGAATGGGCTTAGCCCTATTAGAAGCCGCGACAATTAAAGAGCAAACACAACTTACAGGCGCATATGTTCGTAGTGGTTCATCGCTATTGGGCATTAATGTAAATCAAGTAAATAGCGCAGCCGATAACAGTGTTAGCTTTAGCGACGAAAGTACAATAGATGATGTAGATGTTTTAATCGACTTTACGCTGCCAGCGGGTATGAAAAACCATTTAAAAACAGCTGTTGCACAAAAAATTCCTATGGTGATTGGCACAACAGGTTTAACAAATGATGATATGGCGCTATTACACGATGCCGCTAAACATATCCCTATTGTATTTGCGCGAAATTACAGCGTAGGTGTCAATGTATTACTTAACCTTGTGCAAACTGCAGCGACTAAATTTGGTGACGATTTAGATATCGAAATATTTGAAGCGCATCACCGTCATAAAATAGATGCACCATCGGGTACTGCACTGGCAATAGGTGAGTCAATCGCGCAAGCGAAAGGCTGGGATCACGACGAGGTTGCGGTATATGACCGAAGCCAAATAGAAACAGCGAAATCTCAAAATGAGATTGGTTATTCTGTCTTAAGAGGGGGCGATATAGTAGGTGAACATACCGCATACTTCGCTACAATGGGCGAAAGGCTTGAATTAACACATAAAGCAAGTTCGAGAATGACGTTCGCTATAGGTGCTATAAGGGCTGCAAGCTGGTTGAAAAATAAACCTGCTGGACTTTATGGTATGCAAGATGTGCTAGATCTTAAGTAGTTTAGTTACTATTTTAACTGTTTGGGTCTAATTTCACCTACAGTGACTTATTTGTAACAATTAACCAAATAATGTTAGACCTAAATAGCAACTTCATGTAATATGCAGCCAATTTGCCAAAAATTACTAAATGCGTGTTTCCAATTATACCCAAGTGGCTAGTAAATCCAGGGTTTCAGTGGGAATGAAAATAGTTTTAGGCAAGAAAAATGATTGAAGGTTGAATGCTTTACATCTGCATCATTTAAGACTGCGTAAAACAATTTAAGCTCACAAAAATCTGGTTTTGACGATCCCTCTGGGTATTGGCGGGGTGTTAAGCAATTGCTTACTCCCGTTTTTTACTGTTAGGAGGTTTAACTTGACTAAATCCGCTCTGTTAGTCCTAGAAGACGGCACAGTGTTTCGCGGTACTGCAATCGGCGCTGACGGCATGTCAGTCGGTGAAGTGGTATTCAATACGTCTATGACTGGTTATCAAGAAATTTTGACTGATCCATCATACGCGGAACAAATTGTAACTTTGACGTACCCACATATCGGTAATACGGGTACCAACAGCGAAGACGAAGAAGCGAATCAAATTTGGGCTAAAGGCCTAGTGATCCGTGATTTGCCACTGCTAGCAAGTAACTTTCGTAACGAGCAATCGTTAGATGATTACTTAAAAGAACGTAATATTTTAGGTATTGCGGACATCGACACCAGAAAGCTAACTCGAATTTTGCGTGATAAAGGCGCACAAAACGGGTGTATTGTTGCCGGTGACGAGCTAGACGAAAATAAAGCGTTACAAGCCGCGCAAGCCTTCCCAGGTTTAAAAGGTATGGATTTAGCAAAAGTTGTCTCAACCAAGGAAAATTTTGAGTGGCGCGAATCAAGCTGGACATTAGGTGAAGGATTTAAAACCCTTGACGCTGCTGATGAAAAGTTTCATGTTGTTGCCTACGACTTCGGTGTAAAACGTAATATTTTACGTATGCTTGTAGACCGTGGTTGTAAACTTACAGTAGTACCAGCGCAAACTTCAGCCGCTGACGTACTTGCTTTAAACCCTGATGGTATCTTCCTATCTAATGGCCCTGGTGATCCTGAGCCATGTACTTACGCTATTGAAGCCATTCAAGCCTTTTTAGAAACCGACACACCTATTTTTGGTATCTGTTTAGGTCATCAGTTATTAGCTCTTGCCTCAGGTGCTAAAACAGAAAAAATGAAATTTGGCCACCACGGTGGTAACCACCCAGTTAAAGACCTAGACCGTAATGTAGTTATGATCACAGCTCAAAACCATGGTTTTGCAGCTCAAGAATCAAGCCTACCAAGTACGCTTCGTGCCACGCATAAATCGTTATTTGATGGAACGCTTCAAGGTATTCATCGTACTGATAAACCTGCGTTTAGCTTCCAGGGACACCCTGAAGCAAGTCCAGGTCCACACGATGCAGCACCATTATTTGACCACTTCATCGATTTGATGCAAGCGCGTAATCACTAATTTAACTGGAGTAATAATGCCAAAACGTACCGACATAAAAAGCATTCTTATCTTAGGCGCAGGCCCAATTGTAATTGGTCAAGCTTGTGAATTTGACTACTCTGGTGCTCAAGCGTGTAAAGCACTTAGAGAAGAAGGCTATAGAGTTATATTAGTTAACTCAAACCCTGCAACTATCATGACCGATCCTGAAATGGCCGATGCTACCTATATCGAACCAATTCACTGGGAAGTGGTAGAAAAAATTATTGAAAAAGAAAAGCCTGATGCAGTACTGCCTACAATGGGTGGTCAAACAGCATTAAACTGTGCACTTGATTTAGACAAGCACGGTGTATTGGCTAAGCATGGCGTTGAGCTAATTGGCGCAACGGCGGATGCAATCGACAAAGCAGAAAACCGTGAACGCTTTGACGTAGCAATGAAAAACATTGGCCTTGAATGTCCTCGTGCTGAAATTGCTCACTCAATGGAAGAAGCTAAAGATACAATGAGCCGAATTGGCTTACCATGTATCATTCGTCCTTCTTTCACCATGGGTGGCACCGGTGGCGGTGTTGCTTACAACATGGAAGAGTTTGAAGAAATTTGTGAGCGCGGTTTAGACTTATCGCCAACAAACGAATTATTGATTGATGAATCACTGATTGGTTGGAAAGAGTACGAAACAGAAGTTGTACGTGATAAAAACGATAACTGTATTATTGTTTGTACCATTGAAAACTTTGACCCTATGGGTGTTCACACTGGCGATTCAATCACTGTTGCACCAGCGCAAACGCTAACCGACAAAGAATACCAAATTATGCGTAACGCCTCTATGGCGGTATTACGTGAAATTGGTGTAGAAACTGGCGGTTCTAACGTGCAGTTTGGTATTAATCCTGAAGATGGCCGTATGGTTATCATTGAGATGAACCCACGCGTATCACGTTCATCTGCACTTGCATCAAAAGCAACGGGTTTCCCAATTGCTAAAATTGCTGCAAAGCTAGCAGTAGGTTACACGCTTGACGAGCTTCAAAACGATATTACTGGCGGTAAAACTCCAGCGTCTTTTGAGCCTTCAATCGATTACGTTGTAACAAAAATTCCTCGCTTTAACTTTGAAAAATTTGCCGGTGCTAACGATCGCTTAACTACGCAAATGAAATCAGTTGGCGAAGTAATGGCGATTGGTCGTAACCAACAAGAATCATTACACAAAGCATTACGTGGTCTTGAAGTGGGCGCAACAGGTTTTAACCCAATAGTTGCACTTGATGACCCTAAAGCTAAAGAAAAAATCATTCGCGAATTACGCGAGCCAGGTGCTGAGCGTATCTGGTACATTGCCGATGCAATGCGCCATGGTATGAGCGTTGATGACGTTTATGAGCTGACTAAAGTTAATCGCTGGTTCTTAGTACAAATAGAAGATATTTTAAAAGACGAAGCAAAAATTAGTGAAGTAGGTATGGCTGGTTTAAATGCCGACTTCCTACGTAAACTTAAACGCAAAGGTTTCGCAGACCCACGTATAGCTGAAATTGCTGGTGTATCTGAAGCCGAAATTCGTAAAAAACGTCATCTATTAAACATCGTGCCAGTATACAAGCGTGTTGATACGTGCGCCGCAGAATTTAGCTCAGATACAGCTTACATGTACTCATCTTACGATGAAGAGTGTGAAGCAAACCCAACAGATAAAGACAAAATAATGGTTATTGGTGGCGGTCCTAACCGTATCGGCCAAGGTATTGAATTTGATTACTGTTGTGTACATGCTTCGCTTGCGCTTCGCGAAGACGGCTATGAAACCATCATGGTTAACTGTAACCCTGAAACGGTTTCTACCGATTACGATACATCTGATAGACTATACTTTGAGCCAATTACACTTGAAGACGTACTCGAAATCGTACGTGTTGAAAAGCCAAAAGGCGTTATCGTGCAGTACGGTGGTCAAACACCACTTAAATTAGCACGTGAGCTTGAAGCGAATGGCGTTCCAGTAATTGGTACTTCACCTGATGCGATTGACCGTGCAGAAGATCGCGAACGTTTCCAACAACTTGTTGAGCGTCTGAACTTACTTCAGCCAGAAAATGCAACAGTAACTTCAACTGAAGAAGCACTACTTAAATCAGTTGAAATTGGTTTCCCACTCGTTGTACGTCCGTCGTATGTACTAGGTGGTCGTGCAATGGAAATTGTATACGATGAAGACGATTTACGTCGCTACATGACCGAAGCTGTATCTGCATCAAACGAAGCACCTGTATTACTGGACCGTTTCTTAGATAACGCAATTGAAGTTGACGTTGACGCGATTTGCGACGGCGAGCAAGTAATTATTGGCGGTATCATGGAGCACATTGAGCAAGCCGGTGTTCACTCTGGTGACTCAGCATGTTCATTACCAGCACATTCTTTATCGCAAGAAGTGCAAGATGTAATGCGCAAGCAAGTAACCGATATGGCGCTTGAGCTTGGTGTTGTTGGCTTAATGAATACACAGTTTGCTGTAAAAGATGGCAAAGTGTACTTAATTGAAGTTAACCCGCGTGCCGCACGTACTGTACCGTTTGTATCAAAAGCAACCGGTGTAGCGCTTGCAAAAGTGGCGGCTCGTTGTATGGCGGGTCAGTCTTTGGCAAGCCAAGGTATCACGAAAGAAGTGATCCCTCCTTATTACAGCGTTAAAGAAGTTGTTTTACCATTTGCTAAGTTTCAGGGTGTGGATCCAATTCGTGGCCCTGAGATGCGCTCAACGGGTGAAGTGATGGGTGTTGGTGATACTTTCGCCGAAGCATTCGCAAAAGCACAATTAGGTGCAAGCAACACTTTACCACGCGGTGGTCGCGCGTTATTATCTGTTCGTAATAGCGATAAGCCACGCATTGTTGAATTAGCCAAGATTATGACCGACTTAGGTTTTGAACTTGACGCAACGGGTGGCACGGCACAAGCTCTTGAAGAAGCTGGCATTGAAGTACGACGTGTAAACAAAGTATATGAAGGCCGCCCGCATATTCTTGATTATATCAAGAATAAAGAGTACAGCTATATCGTTAATACCACCGAAGGTCGCCAAGCGATCGAAGATTCGAAGGTGTTACGTCGTGGTGCATTGCAAAATAAAACCAACTATACGACAACCTTGAACGCGGCTTTTGCTAACTGTACTGCTAACAAAGCAGATGACCGTAGTAAAGTAACGTCAGTTCAAGAGCTACACCTGCGATTGAACTAAGGAAATGTGCCAAGGCCAACTAGGGCCTTGGTGTTAAGTGAGAAAAGTATGCAATCAATTCCGATGACAGTTCGTGGCGCAGACTTACTGCGCAAAGAGCTTAACGAATTAAAAACAGTTACCCGTCCAAAAATTATCGCCGACATTGCTGTTGCGCGTGAACACGGTGACTTAAAAGAAAACGCTGAGTACCACGCTGCACGTGAGCAACAGGGTTTTTGTGAAGGTCGTATTCAAGAAATTGAAGCTAAACTTTCAAATGTTCAGATAATCGACGTAACTAAAATGCCAAATACGGGCAAAGTTATTTTTGGTACTACCGTAACTATAGTAAATGTAGATACGGATGCTGAAGTAAAATACCGTATTGTAGGCGATGATGAAGCAGATATTAAAAACAACTTAATTTCTGTTAATTCACCGATTGCACGTGGCTTAATTGGTAAACAAGTAGACGATGCAGTGTCTATCCAAACGCCAAAAGGTATCGTTGAGTACGAAATCATTGAAGTTGAGTATCTTTAACGCATAACTCACTTTAACGTTTTAAATAAAAACCGATGTATTTACATCGGTTTTTTTATGCCTTAAATAAATCACTATACTGATAAGGGTATTCATATTGCATAAAGAGTAAGCATGATGATATAGGTACATAATCACTTTATACCAATCTGCTTATATATGGGGTCTATTTAACGTTAAGAAAATTACGCTAGAACTAGGCAAAAGTTTTAATATCTAGTTGTTCTAAATAAAAAACTTTTAACGACGTTATAGTGCAATTTAATTCGTTAAATTGATCAAAGATTTATGCAGGTTGGTATTATTAAAAAGGAACACTCAATGGCTAATATACTTTACCCAGCGCCTTTAAAAGTAGGCTCTAAAATTGCTATTTGCTCGCTTTCATCTGGGCTAAAAGAAAAGTATCACGGACGATTAGATATTGTTATAAATGGACTAAAACAACGAGGGTATAATGTTGTTGAAGGCGAGTTTTTACGTCAAAACAAACCACGTGAACAGCTTAATGCTAAAGCGCATGCTAAGCAGCTAATGGGTTTTTTATTAGATGATGAAATAGATGCGATTATGCCGCCAATGGGTGGTGAGCTGGCAATGGAAATACTGCCACTACTTGATTTTAACGCCATTAAAGAAGCAAAGCCTAAGTGGTTAGTTGGTTTTTCTGATGTGAGTACTATTGCATGTGCACTCACTGCTAAGTGCCAATGGGCAACCCTTCACTGCGCTAATCTTATGCAGTTACACCCAGATGAAAAAAATCCGTATAGCCTACAAATATTTGAAACTCTGACCTACGAAGCCGGTAGTAAATTTGAGCAAGGTCCTTCTTCTTTATACCAAAAAAATAAGCCTAATTACGCTCAAAACCCGAACGAATTACTCAGCCCGAGTGAGCCTACAAACTGGCAATGTTTAAACTACACAGATAAACGTACCATAGAAATGTCTGGTCGGTTATTTGGTGGGTGTTTAGATACCGTAGGTTTATTGCTCGACTCGCCATTTTTAGCGCTGCATGAGTTTAAAAAGAACAGTGCGCCCGAAGGGCTTATTTTATACCTTGAAAACTCGGAACTTACACCTACAACCGTTGCACGATTTTTACTGTCATTAAAATTAGCTGGCATATTTGACGACATTAATGGTTTGGTTTTAGGGCGAAGTGAAATTACTCAAAGTCATTATGATGCCTTTGACTATCGACATGCGCTTGATGTAGCACTGGGTGGGTGTTTATTCCCAGTCATTTTTGATGCTGACATAGGGCATGTTCAACCTAACTTAAATTTAGTTAACGGCGCTACGTGTACGCTTATTGCTGATATAAATGAAGGTATAGTAAACAGTGCATCGTTAAATATTCAACTTTCATAGTTTTTATCGCATTTAGTTTTGAAAAACAAATAAATACAAGCGTATAATATGCCTACAGTAAGTGCAAATGCTTACTGTAAATTCTCAGGGCGGGGTGAAATTCCCCACCGGCGGTATATTTAATGTTTTTTATGACTTAAACGAGCCCGCGAGCGCTTTATTTAACTTATTTTAGGTTAAGTAAAGGTCAAGCAGATCTGGTGAGATGCCAGAGCCGACGGTTACAGTCCGGATGAAAGAGAATATGGCTTATTATACTAAAACCAATTTTGTTAAAGACATGATCCTTGTATCGCATTAAGTGAGCTATTTTCTTAGCGCTATAATTAGTCACTAATTTAATGTTATTGGTATAACAGTGTGCGCTGCATTTTGCTGCGTGCTTTTTGTTATTTTATTTAAGCTATTTTGGTAGTGATCGCTTTAAATTTAAGTGATGTATTACTGATCCTTTCACAGTCCTGAATCTATTATTTTTATTTGGAATATAATGATGATTCAGTCTCTACTTACTCAATTCGGCGAAAGCCATACCCGCGTTCAAAGCGCAATCACTGCACTACAGCAAGGCCAAGGCGTACTTGTTGTTGATGATGAAAACCGTGAAAATGAAGGCGACTTTGTTTTTTCAGCTGAGCATTTAACGACTTCTCAAATGGCCGAAATGATCCGCGAAGGCAGCGGTATTGTTTGTTTATGCATGGGGGAGGAGCGCATTAAACAGCTCGACTTACCGCAAATGGTAGCTAACAATACGAGTCAAAATAACACCGCTTATACAGTCACTATTGAAGCTAAGCATGGTGTTACAACAGGTGTGTCTGCTGCTGATAGAGTAACTACTATAAAAGCAGCGACAGCGGATAATGCAAAACCAAGTGATTTATCGCGCCCAGGGCATGTATTTGGTTTAAAGGCACAAACGGGTGGCGTATTAGTGCGTCGCGGTCATACCGAAGCAACCGTTGATTTAATGCAACTTGCCGGCTTAAAACCATTTGGCGTAATTTGCGAGCTAACAAATCCTGATGGCTCAATGGCGCGCTTACCTGAGGTGAGTGATTATGCTAATAAACATAATATGACCGTTGTTTCTATTGAAGATTTAGTGCAATACATTCAGGCTGCACAGCGCAAAGTAAGTTAAACTGCTTTAAAGCAAAAAAACCACTTATTTAAATAAGTGGTTTTTTAATATTGTTATCATTTAAGTTTATAACGTATTACTTATAAAACCTGAATAACTTGCTCTTTTGCTAAGCGAGATTTAGGTAATTTAGCATTATAATCTTCAGCGCTATCATGATAGCCAAGTACTAATGCCACGTCGCATACGTAACCATCAAGTTCTTTTTCAAAGACTTCGCCAATCAGCTCGGCATCTACGCCTTCCATTGGGGTTGAATCAATGCCTAAACGTGCAGCGGCATGCATAGTGTTACCCAGTGCAATGTAAGTTTGTGCTTTAGTCCACTCTTCATTAACGCCTTGCTCATCAGTATTCATATCAACAAACGCATAAGCACCAAAAGCTTGTTCGCGATTTTCTGCTTTAGTACGGCCATTTTTAATATCTGCATCAATAACTTGTGCGTAGTCATCGCGGGTATATTTAGGATTGTGAGCGAACAATATTATATGCGAAGCTGTTTTAATATGTGGCTGGTTAAACGCAAATTTATTAGCAAATGTACTATGCATACGCTCTTTAGCCTCATCTGATTCAATTACGATGAATTTCCAAGGCTGCGAGTTAATAGATGATGGAGATAGGCGCATAGCTTCGTAAATAACGGCTAAATCGTCTTGAGATACACGTTTCGTTGCATCGTAACGTTTTGCTGTGTAACGCTTTTCTAAGTCATTAATAATAGGGTGAGTCATTAGTTTCTCCATTGAGTAGGTGTTTTACCAGTATTTACTATGTTGAGTCAGTTTTAGTAAAAACAAACCCTTTTAAAAATTTATTACAAAAATAATATCGTGTTTTTAAATCACTCTAATTATTTAATTCAATTGATATCTACGTAAAGTAAAGCCTATCAATATAGCTAGGTACGGATAGTAGTGGGTTATTACAATATGATAAACAGGTATATGGTTGAATCATTATCAAATATTATTAGGTAATAGTTTCTTTAATAAATATAAATACAGCCATAGCCACCCCGAAATATTGGTTGAAGACACCAATTACATTGGTGCCTCCAATTAATTCAGGCAGCGCGTATTTGGTATTTATAGAATTAAAAACCTTCCAATACTATTTTGCCAATAGAGCGACCTTCTTCAAGTTCTGCGTGTGCAATACGCAGGTTAGCCGCATTTATAACGCCTAAATTTTTACCAATCGTTGTTTGAATATGGCCCTGATCAATTAACTCAGCAACATGATTTAATAACTTGCTTTGCTCAATTAAATCTTTGGCATTAAACATTGAGCGGGCAAACATAAATTCCCAATGTAGCGATAAGCTCTTCATTTTTAATTTACTAACATCTAATGACTCAGGATCGTCAATCATTGCAATTTTACCAAATGGTGCAAGTACCTCTGTATACGCTTCAAAATAAGTATCAGTACTGTGCAGACTTGCTACATGTGTTACCGAGCCAATGTTTAATGCGTCAATTTGAGCCGGTAATGGTTTTGTATGATCAACAACATAATCTGCGCCTAGTTTTTTAACCCATGCTTGTGAGCTTTCACGCGATGCAGTGGCAATCACTGTTGCACCAGTAATCGCTTTAGCAAGCTGGATAAAAATAGAACCAACGCCGCCTGCGGCACCTGTTACTAAAATAACTTCGTCTGATTTTGTTTTTGCATCAGCTGCTTGTTTTACAATGTTTAAATGCTCAAATAATAACTCGTACGCTGTTATTGCAGTAAGGGGTAATGCAGCAGCTTCAGCATCGTTTAAGCTTTGTGGTTTGAACCCTACAATGCGCTCATCCACTAATTGAAATTCTGCATTACTACCTGGGCGGGTAATATCACCTGCGTAGTAAACCGCATCACCTGGTTTAAAGTCTGTAACAGCTTCACCTGTTGCAACCACTTCGCCAACTGCATCCCAACCAATTACTTTTACTTCACCGTTTGTTGGTGGCATATATAGGCGCACTTTATAATCGGCAGGGTTAACAGCAATAGCCTTAACTTTTATAAGTAAATCGCGACCTGTTGCAATTGGCTGTGGTAGCTCAACATCAATTAGCGACTCAGGGTTTGAAACAGGAAGTGATTGTGTATAACCAATGGCTTTCATAATAAATGTCCTAATTTGTTTACGTATAAGATGCAAGCCATGCTTTGGCTAGCTGATGGATATATAGTAGACCTTGCTTTAATGTAAATAAACCGCATAATCGTTGAATCATTATCAAATATAAATAGATAATATGAACATAGAAGATTTAAAACTTATTTTAAAAGTAGCTGAGTTTAGAAGTATTACGCTCGCAGCTGCTAAGTTAGATATGCGTACAGCCACAGCAAGCGCCGCTATTAAACGCGTGGAGTCAGCGCTAGGTAGCGAGCTTTTTGTTCGTACAACACGTCATTTGAGGTTGTCGGCTGCTGGGGAGCGCTACATACCACAATGTGAACAGGCTCTAGCAGTGCTTGAACTCGCAAAGCAAAATCTAAAAGGCGAACACGGCGAGGTAGAAGGAAGGCTGCGTGTTGCACTTTCATCTGATTTAGGACGTAACTTGGTGATCCCATGGATTGATGAACTCATGGATAGTTACCCTAAATTAAGTTTAAGAGTGCATATAAGTGATAGTAATATCGACTTTTATCGCGATTCAGTTGATATAGCACTTCGTTATGGCTCGCCTAATGATGCAAGCGTTTATGGTTTTAAAATTTGTAACGTACCGCGCTTGTTGTGTGCTAGCGAAGAATACCTGCTACAAAATGGAAGCCCTGTGCATCCCGATGATTTAGCGTCGCATCAAGGTTTGTTTTATCAGTTGCAGGATATTATAAATAATACGTGGGAATTTAGTGATGGTGAGTCAAAATATAAAGTTAAAATGGATGGCAGGCGCGCCTCAAACGATGGCGATTTAGTCAGGCGTTGGTGCGTTGCGGGTAAGGGCTTAGCTGTAAAGTCGGCTCTTGATATGGCCGACGATTTACTCAATGACAGAGTGGTTACTGTAATGCCAAATTATCAACATGTTAATGGTGAACTTTGGCTTATTTGCCCAAGTAGGCAGTCAATAACCCCAGCGGTGCGTTTACTACGTGATGCATGCAGAGCAAAATCCCAAGCTATTTTGCAGCAGTTGGTAAATAAAGGAATTATTGATAAAAGCGTATTAAAGGATTAATACGCAATCAGATCAACTTAGCTTATTATTAAAAAACTCAACGGTACGTTGCCATGCAAGCTCGGCATTGTCTTTATCATAACGACCTGTAGAGTCGTTATGAAATCCATGATTTGCCCCTTTATACATATGCATAGTGTATTCAACATTATTGGCTTTTAAGTCTTGTTCGTACTGTGGCCAAGACGCGTTTACACGTTTATCTAGCTCGCCCAATTGAATCATTAAAGGTGCTTTAATATTTTTACGTAAACTTTCGCTGGCTGGAGTACCGTAAAAAGGCACTCCGGCGCTGATTAAGTTGCTATCTACTGCCGCTAAATAATTAACAATGTAGCCGCCAAAACAAAAACCGACAGCGCCTAACTTACCGTTACTGTTAGCATGCGATTTTAAAAAGTGCGCTGCGGCAACAAAATCGTTTTGAATTTTAGCGCGATCCATGTTTTTTTGCATAGCGCGTCCTTCATCATCATTACCAGGGTAGCCACCCAGTGGAAAGAGCGCGTCGGGTGCAAACGCAATAAAACCGACCTTAGCTAAGCGCCTTGCTACGTCTTTTACGTAAGGATTTAAACCACGGTTTTCGTGTACCACAAGTACAACAGGAAGCTTACCTTCTATGTTTTTAGGGGTTGCTAAGTAACCTTTGCCTTTACCGTGCCCGTCTGGCGAATCGAATTCTTCGTATGTTGCTTTAATATCATCGTCATTAAACGACACTTGTTCAGCAAGTGCATAGTTAGGTAATAATGCTGATGTAAGTACAGCCATCGAAAAGCCAAGAGCAGCAAGGCCACCGAGTTTTTTCATAAAAGTACGTCGGTCCATTAAACCGTGGGCGTATTCGTCATACCAATCAAAGGCTTCTTGAGGAATGTGATCAGAGGGAGATGTATTCATGGCTGTTCCTTAACTTTATTATGTCTATTTATTATTTAAATACCATAACGTATTAGGGATAAAAAACGAGCAATATTTCTCTCTTTTTATCGAATTATTAATAAAGCCTAAATACTTATTCTCTTGAAGATATTTCTTTATTATCAAAATTTAATATGTCCTTTATCGTTAGTTCACTCAAGTTTCTACCATCTTTTAATTTAATTTCTACAGTAGTTAGGATATAAACTTGAATACTTAAAACAAGCATAAATGCTGGCATTAAAATATAGAATAGATGCCCTACATTGTTAGCTTTATATTCTCTTTTAACTGTTTTATAAAAAGAGCTAATATTCAAGTAATATAAGTAGAATGATAACAACAATAAAATAATGCTAATTGATAAGTAGATGTAGCTAAGTGATTCAGATGAATTAGCTCTTAAAAAGCTAATTGTAGATGTATAAAAAATTAGACCGACTAATCCAAAATTTCTAATTGCATCAAAGATATCTTTGATTTTTGTTTTCTCATCGTGCCATTGTGCCATCTTAATAAAGTCTTTTTTGAATGCGAAATAATAACTTACACTTGGTTCATAGTTATTTCAAATAAAAAGCTCGACATAATATGCCGAGCTTTTTTGGTTGGGATGTTACTTAATTTAGCTGTTAGTAGGCGCTGGTTGGGCATCTACTAGTGGTGGCTTGCCACGCATTTTACGTACTAATCGCTTAGCATCTTCTAGTGCAACATACTGACACGGTATAAGTATCAGTGTAATTACTGTGGCAAATAACACACCAAAAGCAAGTGATACAGCCATTGGAATAACAATTTTAGCTTGTAAACTCGTTTCAAAAATAATTGGCATTACACCAATAAAGGTAGTGATTGAGGTGAGTAATATTGCTCTAAAGCGACGAGCACCTGCTTGCATTACAGCATCCTTAATCGCAACACCTTCAGTGCGTGCTTTGTTTACAAAATCAACCATAACGAGGGAATCATTTACGACCACACCCGCTACAGCAATTATGCCAAACATAGATAAGCTACTCATGGTCATACCTAAAATCATATGCCCAAACATGGCGCCCACTACACCAAACGGAATAACCGACATTATAATAAGTGGCTGCGAGTAAGATCGAAGCGGAATGGCTAATAAGGCAAATATGATCATCATTGATATACCAAAATCACGAAGCTGCTCTGAAGCGCTATCCATCTCTTCTTGAATGCGCCCAGCTACATCACTTGTAACACCAGGGTAGCTTTTAAGTAATGTTGGTAAGTATTCATCACGAATTTCTTCTGCAATCGCAAATGGTTCGGCTTGGTCGGTATTTACCGCAGCCCATACGTTTACAGTACGTTTAGAGTTTTCGCGGCGAATACGGTTAACGCCGTCAACAAGCTTAACTTCGGCTACTTCACTTAGTGGTACTTCAGCGCCAGTAGGTGTAATAATACGCACGCTTGCGATGTCACTAATTGAGTTACGTTCGTCTTCTGGATAGCGGATCATAACTTTAATTTCTTCGCCTTCACGCAATATTCGCTGCGCTTCTAAGCCGTAGTAACTAAAGCTAACTTGCGATGCTACATCAGCAAGCGTTAAACCCATGCTGTAAGCGAGTGGTTTTAAATCAAGTTGCACTTCGTCGGTAGCGCTTTGCATTGAATCGTTTACGTCGCCAACGCCTTCCATTGTTTGTAATTTGGCTTTTAATTTACCAGCCACTTCTTTTAGCTCGTCAGCATTTTTGCCTTCAAGTTTAAAGCTAACGTCGCCATCATCTCGACCGCCATTCATTATACTGTCTTGAATGGTCATGGTTTTAATGCCTGGTAGGGCGGGCATTTGCTCACGCCATAATGCACTTAGGGCAAAGGTGTCGATAGGGCGTAAGTCAGGCTCTACCAAAATGGCCATAATATTTGCTTGCGTTCGTCCGCGCAGGCTTACCGATAAATCGCGGATCATCGGTTTACCGTATTGCTCTTGTAGTTGCTGATCGACCTTTAACAACACGCTTTCTATTTTACGTGCGGTTTCAAGCGTTGCTTGCTCAGATGAAGCAAGGTTCATCTCTATATCAATACGCGGAAAGTCGTGCGGTATTTTAGGGTTTGGTACAAACTTAACTAAACCACCTGCAAACATACCTGCGCTTACAATAAGCAAACACATAAAGCCAACAATTACGGTATAGCGGTAGTGAATACAGCGGCTAACAAAAGGAAGGTAGTAGTTATTCACAAAGCCTTTTAAACCACTATCAATCACCATACGTAAGCGATGTAATAGGTTTTTAGGATTTGGTTTACGCGGGTTCATTGCTGCAATGTGCGCAGGTAAAATAAGTTTTGATTCAATGAGTGAAAAAATCAAACATAAAATAATAACGCCACCAATGGCCTTAGAAAAAGCAGCACCAGGGCCGGTTGCGAGTGTTTGTGGTAAAAATGCCGCAATAGTTGTTAGTACACCAAAGGTTGCTGGCATCGCAACACGTTTTACGCCGCGTACTACGTTATCAAGTGTATGGCCGTATTTTTCTATTTCGGCACTGGCTGACTCGCCCACAACAATGGCGTCATCAACAACAATTCCGAGCACAAGTATAAAGGCAAAAAGAGAGGCTAGGTTAATTGTTACGTCTAAAAAGCCAATGGGCATAAACAAAAAGGCACCTAGAAAAGACACCGGTAAGCCCATCATTACCCAAAATGCCAAGCGTAACGGTAAAAATAGTGCCAGCACTATCATTACTAACAAGCCACCCCAAATCATGTTATCGACCATCATATCGAGTCGACCTTCAAGGTAGTAAGTTAAATCAACAATAGGAGATAGCTTAACGCCTGCAGGTAAAAGTGGCTCTTTAGTTGCCATGTAGCTTTTAAGTACTTTTGCTACATCGGTAATGTCTTGATCTTTTGATGCGTTTACTTCAAACGAGAGTGAATTTTTACCATTATATTTTGAATACTGTAGGCCTTCTTCAAAGCCATCATTAATGGTTGCTACATCGCCTAAATAAATTTGTGCGCCATCAGCAAGGGTAATAAGTGGCAGTTTTTCAAACTCAAAGCCACGATAGGCTTGTTTTTCAACACGCATCGAAATATAACCATTTTCAGAGCGTATTTGCCCCGCCGACATATTTGCCGAAAAGTTTTGCACCGCACCTGCAATATCTCTAAATGTTAATCCGTACTCGCGTAGTTTATCAGGGCTGACTTCTATACCAATTTCGTACTCTAAGCCGCCGTTAAAATTTACAAGGTTAACGTGAGGCAGTGCTTGTAACTCGTCTTTTATATCGTTGCCAAGCTCTTTTAACTGGTAGTTACTCATGTCGCCGTAAAGCGCGAGTATCATTACCTCTTGCTCAAACTTATCGCGGCGCACAACAGGGCGCTCCATTCCCGCAGGAAAGGTGTTTATTGAATCAACTTGTACTTTAATTTCATCAAGTACTTCTTGTGGATTGTATTGCTCTTCTATTTCAATCCACGCTTGTGAAAAACCACGGTTAGAGTACGTAATTAGGCGTTTAATGCCTTCAATACCTTCGAGGTTTTCTTCAACTTTTATGGTTATGCCTTCTTCTACCTCTTGCGGGGCTGCACCTGGGTAAACTGCTTGTACGCTTATCCAGTTGCTTTCAAACTGTGGGAACATTTGTTTGCGAATGGTCATCGCCATTAAAATACCGCCTACTAATATAAATATCATTAGTAGGTTGGCAGCAACGGGATTTCGGGCAAACCATGCTATTAACCCTGTTTCACGAGTGTTCATGATTATTCCTCTTTCAGCGCAAGTTGAGTTACATCAGTTTTATCAGGCGCAATATCTTCAATTTTTACTGCCATACCTTCAGTTGGGTATTCAAGCGCTGAGGTAACAATTTGCTCGCCATTCTTTAACCCTTGGCTGGCTATAATCATGCCGTTTTGTTCGCGTATAATATTGAGGGTTTTAAACGACAATGTTAAATCGTCATTTAAAATTACAATTTTATTATCTTTAACTAAGTGGTGCGCAACAATAATTGCGTTATCAAGCGGGCGACCTTCAATGGTAGCGTTAATGTATGAGCCAAAACGAAGAGGGCGTGTTTTGTCGCCATAAGGTGTTGCAAGTTGTGCAACCAAGTAGCTCATACGGCTTGTTTGATCAACCACACCTTCGGTGCGAATTACTTTGGCTTGCCACATTGTTTGCTTACCCGCGTATTCTGCGTTAAATGTAACATTTGAGCCTACGCCGCCATTTTTTAAATATTGCAGTTCTTGATCGGCAACCGGTAAACGTACCTCTGCAACTGAGGTTGCGCTTAGTGCGCCAAAACTATTACCTGGGTTTACTACTGAACCCAAGCTAATTGTGCGCTCATTAATAATGGCATCATAAGGGGCTTTAATATAAGTACGCTCAAGATTGCGGCTAGCACGTTTAACACTTGCTTGAGCAGAGCGGTAACGCGCTAATTTTTCGGCCAGCTGTGGTTTTCGTAAATAAAGTTCTGATGCAATAGCGTCGCTTGAGTCTGACTTAATGCGCTCCCACTCAGCTTGAGCGACATGTGCTTGCGCGCGTTCTATTTCAAGTGCTGAGCTTGCTTGTGCTAAACCCGCTTGCGCTTCAATAAAGTCTGCTTCGTAATCATTTGCATCAATTCGTGCTAAAATATCGCCTTGCTTTACAAACGCGCCTTCAACAAATTGATCTGATACCGAAATAACTTGCCCGCTAACTTGTGCTATTAGCTCGGTACGATACTTTGGTTTAACAATGCCGTACGATTTAACATCGAGCGTTATAGAATTTAAAAGTACGCTTTGTGTTGCTACTAAAGGACGTAAATCTTGCTCTGGCTTTTCTTCGGGTGGTTTTTTCATTGCCATAAAGGCGAAAGCTAAAGCAATACCGCCTGCTAAAACAGCGATTGGGAGTATTATTTGTTTTGTAGTAGCCACAAGGCATTCCTTCATAATTGGTGGTGACAGAGCAATAATACGCAATAAAGTGTTTACAAGCTGTTTTAAGATGTAACAAAGCATTACATGTGTGTGTTACAACTTACTATGCGACTAATTAAGTTTCTAAAAAGAAATTAAAGTAAGTGTTTTTTATACCGAGGAAATTATGAAAACCGAATCGATGAATTGCAGGCTAGGCTGCGGCGCATGTTGTATTGCGCCAAGTATTAGTTCGCCTATTCCAGGTATGCCAAATGGTAAAAAAGCCGGAGAACGTTGTATTCAGCTGGACGAACGTAATTTATGTAAGTTATTTGGTGATGAAAGTCGACCAAAAGTATGTAGCGATTTTAGTGCCACGCTTGATGTGTGCGGGTCAACAAATGCACAAGCTTTAGCGCTTATTACAGAGCTCGAAGAGCTCACTTAGTGAGCTATTAAAATACACATATATTTACACTTATCTATTAGTGAGTATTTATTTTAAGTAATTAAAAGCTGTGCTTTTCACGCGAGCAAGCTCTACGTTTACCGCCAAAGTGTAGGTTTGTGTAGGCGTGAAGCTTGCTTACGTGACAGGCAAAGCATGTAAAAGTGATTTATTCACAAAGAGGGGAGGAGGCGCTGCGCTTTTAGAGGAGGAGATTAATTTAAAGTAATAGTTGGCTTTTGTTTTTCTCATTTACTCCTAATTCTTTTCTCTTTGTGTAATATTTTTTTCCTAAAAACTGCACTTTTATATAAATAAACACAGCGTTTACAAACCAAAGTATAAATTGAGTTCGTAAACGCTGGCTTTATTTTCTACCAGCTATACGTTACGCTTAACGTATATTGCTCACCGCGCCCAGGTGTACCTGGTATTTCTTCAAACGACTCATCCCATAAGTTATCTGCCGCTAAGGTGATAAATAAATTACTCAACTGTGGCGGAGTTATTTTAAGTGTTAGCTGGGTAAATAACGCGTTATCATTGCCGTTTCTAAGTGCATTTTTGTGTTGTGTACGCCATTCGTTATCTATTCTAAATTCTAAAATATCAGTTGGGTTGTACACAGCGCCAAGTGTTAAACGGTGATCAGGAAAGTTTAACGCGTAAAAGCTGGCATCAATATCGGCTGCGCCGTAGTTTTCTGATTTATGTAAATAGGTGTAGCTTGCTATAAGCTTTGCTGTATCAAAGTGCTTAGTCGCTAAAAATTCAACCCCTGCAGTATCAATATCAACTGGGTTTGCAAAGCGCGCTGAGGTTGAATCAAAATTAAAGGTCCAATCGGTCAAGTTATTATCTTTTCGATAAAAAATAGCCGAGTTTAACTGCCAGCTTTGTTCTTCAAGTAATAAACCTAGCTCCAAGTTTGATGTGGTTTCGCGCTCAAGGTTGTAGTTACTTCTAAATAACCCGCCAGAGTCGCTGCCGCCAATGGCTGTGTAGCCTGCAACTTGACTCGCCTCTGCGTACGATAAATAAAACGTGCGCTCAAAACCTTTGCTGTTTTGTGTATTAAGCGTTATATCACCAATAAGTGACAGTTCAGAGTCGTCTCTATTTGTATCGTCAAACGCAGCACCTAAACGAAATGTAAGTTGTTTATTATCCTCAAGCGCCATTTTGTATTCAGGCAATACGCTTAATTTATAATACTTACGAGAGGTAAAGTTGTTTTCAAGCGTGGTAGATTCAATTGAGTCGTCAATAAACTGTGTAGAGTAATTTATTGCCAGTGCATCGCTTTGTGCATGGCGACCCGAAAGTCCAAGCGATTTAACTTCACTTTTATGAAAAGCTTCAAATGCACTAGGATTTTCGCGCGAGTAAATATAGTGATCGTCATGGGTACGATAATAAGCAGATACTTCAAAGTTGCTGTTATCAGCGTAGTTTTGCTTGTGATTAAGCATCCAAAGACGGGTTTCTAAATCTTCAGTTTCGTTAACGCCAAAAGGGGTGTACAAGTTAGGCCAGCCAAAAAACTTATCTTGTGAGCCAAAAAACAAATCTGTTTGGCTATGCTCGCTTGCTAATTGCACGCGAGCTGAGGCGCGCGAAAAGTCATGATCGCCAGAATCTATTGTTCCATCACTTTGCGAATGAGAATACTCACCTTCAAAGCCCAGAGTATAGTTAGCTAAGCTATCAAGTTGTGTGTTTTTAGCAGCGTGAATACTTTGCAGATTAAAGTCGTTTGTACCAGTACCAAGGGATACACTACCGCCAGTAATAATCGGTTTCCAACCAAATGAAACCGTACCTACAGAGCTATTCATACCGTAAAGTGCGTTATCGGCACCGGTTAAAACATCTGGGCCGCTTAGCATTTGCGGTGCAATGGGTATTTCAGCAAAATAATGCCCAGATTGCGGGTCAAGCAGGGTAGCGCTTCCTACTCTAAAACCGGTGTTTTCAAAAATCCCACCACGAATAGTTACATCAGCTTGCGCCTCAGCCATATTACGCGATTGAAGGTCAACACGGGGGTCATATTCTAAATTAGAAATAGGCGAGTCGAATGTACCTACTGGCAACTTATTTGCAGTGGGTGAGGCCTCAACCGTTATTTTCTCGATTGCCGACTCATCAGATAGCGTATTAGCATTGGCAAATGCAGTAACGCTGCATAATATTGCAGGTATTATAATGTGTGGTGTGCGATTCATGTGTTTCTCATCATTTTTTATTTGTAGCTGCGGTTACAATTAATTTCAAAGCTTATATTTGAGCATGATAAAATAACTAAATGTAACAGCAGTCATTTTGTGCGCGATTGTACATTAATTTGTTAATAACTGCATTTGATAACCATTTACGTAATACCGACTTTATTAAAAACATGGTTATTCTATCGTATTAAATAGCGCACTCACTGCGTTAAAAATTATTTATATAGAACAACTATATGTCATAATTTTCGCCTTGTTATTGCGCTATTTTCTTGGCGCTATAATAGAACACTATTTTAATGCAATCGGTATAATTACTTATTAGGTAACGTTTATAATGGATACTAAAGAATATAATACTATTTACTTTGCTGGTGGCTGCCTGTGGGGCGTACAAGAGTTTTTAAAGCACTTACCAGGCGTAATAAGTACTGAAGCAGGACGCGCTAATGGTACAAGCAAAACCACTGACGGCGAATACGATGGTTATGCCGAATGCGTAAAAGTCATTTTTGATTTAAAAGTCGTTAGCCTAAATAAGCTGTATGATTACTTTTTTGAAATTATTGACCCATACAGTATTAATAAACAAGGGGATGACGTAGGCCCTAAATACCGCACTGCCATTTATAGCAAAAACCAAAGCCATTTAGATGCAGCAAGCAATTATATGAATAAGCGCAGTGATGCCGATAAAATTGTGGTAGGGGTAGAGCTGCTAACTAACTACGTGCCAAGCGATCCTGAGCATCAAGACCGACTAACTAATCACCCTGATGATTACTGCCATATACCGCTTGAGTTACTGCATAAGTATAAATCGTAAATTTAACACGGTGTTTTTTTGTAGACGTGCAGCTTGCTGACGTGATGAGCGCAGCTCATAATTATTTAAACCTGAAGTCCCAAAAATACACACCCACAAAAAAGCTCACGTACTGTGAGCTTTTTTTAAAACTTACTTGTAGCAAAATTTAACTTAATGCTGCTTTTGCGGCGGGAAGTTACTTAATATTTCGCTCACTGTTTTATTAATTGATGCTTCACGTTGTTCTGGCGATTGGTTTTTCTTTAATCGGCCTTCTTTTGCGCCGCGCCATACTAGCTGGTTAGATTCACGATCCACAATATCAATAATCAGTGTGCCCACTTCGTATTCACGCGCGGTTGTATCACGTTGAAAACCAGTACCCCAATAACCCCAATGCGGGCGGTAGTTTACATTAAATGTATCTACTTCAAGCTCTTTATCTACCGATGCATGATAGTTAACAAGTACATCAGCATTTGCTACATCAACTAAGCTCATACCAAGTGTTTGGCTCAGCTCTGCGTTAACGGCAGTGCGAACACGTTTTTCCATTAGGCCATTAATTTGGTAGTTATTTGTGTCTTTAGTTAGGCTGGCGTTTTCTACCCAAGCAAATGTTTTAAAATTACTAAAGTTGGCTGATTTATCGTAATCCCAATCAGGGGTTTGTGTACAGGCTGTAAGTAGTGCTAGCGCTGCAACAATAAGTATATTTTTCATTACGTTTGCTCCAATAAAATGCATTAACTTAAAATAACACACATCGTTTAAATGTGTATTATTTAAACGTCCTATATTTTAGTTTAGTTGGTTTGCCTTAACGGCCAATTAATTGTGTTCAACTTCAATCCAATCTTTTTCATCTACCCAGTTTTGTGCACCGTCTTTTACTGAACGAATCGGCACAATGTAGTCACAACTTATTTGTGGCTTAACTGAGGCAAATATAGGCACAAAACCAAAGCTTAGTGCGGTTTCTATAATCGCTTTTTGATTTTGCGGGTCAATGTCGGCCGCTTCATCTATGTAAATAGGTATACGGTATAGGTTTTGTTCCTGATCGCTTAATAAGTAACGAATAAACAACATGCCACACAATAATTTAATCGTAATACGTGTGCCGTTTGAACCCGCTGAGTCTATTTTTTCAAAGTGCTCTGTTTCACCTGCACGGTTAACCACTTCAAATCGAATATCAAATAAATCGGTAAGTGTTAAACCCGCTTTATCTGAGGCAAGTTTAATTAAGTGATCTTTTGCTTCGTTTACTGCACTTTCGCTGTACGGTTCTTGGCTCAGTAAATCAAGCGTGTCACCTTGCTCAAACTGATGCGACGTACTGATAATGGTATCGATACTATCAACCAGCATTTTGCGCGGTATGACGTTAATTTTAAACGCTTGCAGGTTTGAAATTCGGTGCTGGCTTATGCCTTTATTAAAGCTGTTCATTTCGCGGCGAAGGCGGTCTAAATCTTCTCGCAAGCCTTTTATAGTTGCGGCCACTTCGGTAAGCGCAACGCGTGCTTGGCGCTCAACAGCATCGCGTTCGTTATCAATATTATGAAAGGCGCTTATTAGCTTTTGGTATTTAGTGTATTCGTCATTTTCGTTGTCGAATTTAGTAATACCCGCGTTATATACATGCAAATAGGTATTACGCACGTTTATGTCAAAATTACGCAGTTCTTGGCAGTCTTTATTAAAATGATGAACAAGGTCGCTTAAGTTATCAAAGTCGACCGTAATATCAATCATGTATGGAGTTACTTTACCGCTGTATAAATCAAGCGTGTGATCAATTCGCTCGCTCTTAACTTGGCGTAAGCGCTCAGTTTGGCGATTAATTTGCTCTTGTTTCGATTTAATTAACGAGCGACGATCGGCAATTGAGCCACTATTTTTTTGAATATCTTGCAAGTAGTCGTCAACTTGTTCGCGCTCAGCTAATAACTGCTCTTTTAGCATGGCTTGCGCTTCAACCGACTGCTGCATTACCTCAAACTGCTCTAAGCGTTTTAGCGCGCTTTCTGCGCTCATAAGCTCATCGTATAACGCGTCTTTTTCTTTTTGCTTGTCGGCAACGTTTGCAGCAACATCGCGCTGTTGCTTAAACTCTTTAAGTGAATGCTCAAGTGCATTTAACTGAGCGGTTAATTGCTCTTTGTTTTCGCCGCTTTGCATTTGCACAGGCGAGAGCTTTTTAAGCTTAATGCTCGCACCTGGTAGCGTTAAGACGCCGCCTTTAACGTTTTCACTTAATAGCGATAAAAACTCACCAAATGCATCTTCATCATCAATGGTTATATCGCCATTAGTGGTGGTTGCAAACGAGAGAATATCTGGATTTAAAATCCGCGATATTTCCTCTACTTCTTTTAACGAGAGGTCTTCGCGCATGCGGGTAAACAAATTAAACTCAAGGTTTTTAAGTTGCAGCTTTAAGCTCTTAATTTGTTTTTGTGTTTCGCTAATGCGGTAGTCAAGCGTATGTAGGCTTTGCCCTTGTGCGCTAGTTATAGAGTGCGAAAGCGACTCGTAATCTTGCTTTAACTGAGTCAGGCTGGTTTTAAGCGTGGCTTTATTTACCAGTTCAAATTCGCTTTTAAGCGCATCGTAATCTAAAAACCACTGCTCAATTTGAGTTTGTCTGCGCTCAATATCACGCGATTGCTGTACGTATAGGCTTTGCTTTTGCTCAAACTCGTGTTTTTCGTGCTCTATATCTTCAAGCGCAATGCCCAACTCATTAAGTTGCGATTCTTGATAAGTGTCAAAATCAATCAGTGCTTGGTCAATTTTAGGTGCGTATGCGGCTAATTTACCTTTAAGCACGGTTTGGTTTTCAAGCATTGATTCAAGCGCGGCTATTGGCTCTTGCATTGACTCAAGGGCTTTTAGTTCGCGTTTTGAGCGATTTACTTTATCAAACGAGCGACGCCATACTTCATAAAAGTCGACTTTAGAGTTTGACATATGACGTTCAAAAACGCGTAGCATAAAGCGTTTTACGTCGCTTGCGCCTAATTTGTGTAAGTTAAGAATACGTCTAAATATTTCTTTATAAATAGAGGAGTCTTGCACATTATTAAGCGGGATCATTTTTAAGTTAATGTCGCCGTCAAATGGGGTTGCGCCGCCAGTCAGTAGCGCGTTTAACTCTTGTGCTTTAAGCTCAATAGGGTTGTAGTTAAGCGATTTTAAATGGTTGAACAGCTTGGTAAATTTAATAATAGTTTTACCTTGCGTGTACTGCTCTAAATCAAGCTTTCCTTGATAACAAAAGTACTGATGCGCGTAACCGGCAATTTTACCAAGTCCCGCAACGCCTATTACTACTGAGCCATGAGGCAAGTTAGCTTCTAGTAAAATGTACGACTGATCGGATGAAAAATAAAACTTACGGGTTTCATCTAAATCGTGTCCGTCCCATTCGGTTAAGCGCAAATCGTTAATAAGCGGAAACTGCAGAGCGTTAATAACCGAGCTTTTACCTGTGTTATTGGGCGCGCAAATAGAGCTGCTTTTATCAAGCGGGATCACACATTTTGCATAGCCTGCGGTGTTAAGTAGGGCGAGTTTACTTAGTCCGTATAGATTTTTCATTCCTCGTCCTCTGTAATGTAGGTTTCTTCGTTTACTTCCATGAGTGCATCTATGTAGCGGTGAATTGGCGCTTGTAGCATAAAGCCGCCTTCTACTTCACGGGCTAAACCTAAGCGCACCATGCGCAGGTAAACGTCTTTGCGCAAATCCGATCCCGAAAATATCTCAAGCTGATCAAACAAATGTTTGTTAATTTGCACCAGCGTTTGCATAAGCTCTAAATCGTTTACGTCGTCAAACAATGCGCGCATTGGGTCTTTACCCGTATTGGCGTAGTGCTCAATTAAAATGTAAATGGTGAGCGCGATAGCACGAGATATTTTGCCCATATTGGGTGTGCTTTCGTCGCTACCAAAATAATAAAAGCCACGGCTGTCGTGTTTTAAATCGTTACCTAAAGCGGTAAATAGGGCGGTGTAGTCTTCTATGTGTTGGTCAAGCTCTTGCCACATTACGTTGTCTTGCTCGCAAATGTGGTAACCCGCTACTAATTTTTTATTAATGGCTTGTAGATGGGTTAGCTCGTCTAAGTTTATGTGTGTCATGGTTTATTTACCTGCCTTTGAATCTGGCTGAGGCTCTGAATTAAATGGATATAAAGAAAAGTGCTGACCGGCAATTTTTACGCGGGCTTTTTCATCGCTTTGAATTATTTTAATATCGCTGTCGCTGACTAATTTTTGATACAAAAATAGCATTTCGTCGGCGTCGAGACTTGGATAGCTTTCGTCTAAAAATTGCAGCAAGGGCTGCGGCTTTTTGCGTTTTTTATTAAAGCGCTTAGCAAAGCTGGTTTTAACATCGTTGTAGTCAGGAATATTTGGCGTAACAAATGCAGGCACGTCTTGCTGGTCAGGCAATTGGTATTCTTCGTGTTCAAATTCAACCAAGCTTGCCATGTAAGCCACAATATGGCGTTGCTGACCAAGCGAATATCGCTGCGCGTCGCTCACAAAATGTGGCTGTACAGCACTTAGCATATTGTCTACGCCATTTTTGCGCACAAGCCCAAGTACTTTGGCTGCTTGGCGAGTAATTAAGTTATTACGGCGTAACTCTTCGCGTAGCGGCATAAGCATGTCGGCACTTTTACGTAAGCTTTCTCGACCCACTAAATGCATTTCGAGTATACGGGTACGTAATTGCTCAAGCATGCGTTTGTCGGTATACGCTTTACCTGAGCGCTCAATGTGCAGTATTTGCTTACTTATTTGCTCTTCAATGAGGGTAAAACACGCATGAAATTCACCCCTAATATCTACCATTTCAAGCATTGGCTCTATGTATTCGTCAAAGGCTTCTATTACCGCTTTATAACGCTTTTGCAGCGATTGCACCGCATTATTTGATTTGGCTTGTTCAACAATATTTAAAATAGCGTTTTCGTTGTGCGTATAGAGCTTCATTATTTTACGCACCCGATCATCCATAATACGGCTGTAGCGGCGTAAATCGTCAAAGTCTTCTATTTCGCCAGCGTTATCTAGGCGATTACCTAAACGAGCGAGGTCGTCGACTAATACGCTAATTTCTTGCGCTAAGCCTAAATGCTCTTCTTGAAGTAAAAACGTAGCAAAGTCGGCAATGGCGCGATTTATTTCAAGCTGTGAGGATTTAGCCAGTGGAATTAAAATATCTTGGTTTAACAAACGATTTGTTTCTTTATAAATGCGTTCGTTTGACCACGTAGGCTGCTTTTGCTTAATCGCGTTTTGTACGTCTTTTAGGCTAAAGTCAGCCATTTTAAAACGTTTAAATAATAGCTCTAATACACCCCAATGTTCGGTTATGGTGTTTAGCAGCTTTTTAGCTGGGATCATATGGGGTTACAACATCCTAGTATTTTATTATTGAGTTCTTTTAGAAGACTCATTATTACGTATTTTTAATTAATCTTGTTTGTATATAGTATTCGTTTTTAAGACCATTTAATAATAGTTTTTGCATAGAGGCAGTGCTAAAATTCGCGCCGAAAATAGGCACATGAAATGGAATGTTATTTGTGTGTTCTTTAAAACTATATCAAAGGTTGTTTAACTACCATGGTTTCCTCGATTATTCTAACCCTGATAGCGATTGCATTTTTACTGATCGTTATAGAAGATATAATCCATGTCAATAAAGCTAAAACCACGCTGTTTTTTGGTACGCTTTGCTGGATTCTTCTTTTTATATACCCCCTACACGGGCAAAGCCCCGATACGATTCAACATCTTTTAAATGAAAATATTTTAGAAATTGCCTCATTATGGCTATTTTTAATGGCTGCAATGACCTTTGTCGCCTATTTAAATTCAAAGGGGTTTATAGAAAATATTGTGCACCGTGTTATGCCAAAAAGTATTAGCGAAAAAAAGCTCATGTTTTTGGTGGGTGGTTTTGCGTTTTTGTTTTCGTCGATTTCAGATAACGTAACAGCGACGCTTATATCGCTTGCGGTTGTTATGTCGTTAAAGCTTGAACCTAAAAAGCTCGTTAAATACGCCACGCTTATTGTGTTTGGAGTGAACTCAGGTGGGGTATCGCTAATAACAGGTGACGTAACCACACTAATGATATTTTTAGATGGCAAAGTAACCATTGCTCATTTATTACTACTTATAGCGCCAGCACTTGCAAGCGTTATGCTGCTTGCTGCGTTACTGTCTATAGGTATGAAAGGGCGTGTTGAGTTTGCTAGTGCAGGTAAAACCCGCATTGAAAAAACCGACATAACCATTGCTGTTATATTTTTATCTACCGTAGTGAGCACACTTACGTTGAGTGTAATTTACAGCGTACCGCCTTTATTAACCTTTTTGTTTGGCTTATCAGTGATGTTTTTAGTGGCGCAATTTTTAATGCGCAAAAAAGACATAAACAAAGACATAATCGATTTTGTTCGCGATATAGAATACGACACATTATTGTTTTTTGTAGGTGTACTTTTACTTGTAGGCGCACTTAAAGAAATTGGTATGTTGAGTAAATTTACCGACCTATACACGGTAATGGCACCAGAATACGCAAACTACTTAATGGGCATATTATCAGCAGGGGTCGATAACGTACCGCTTACCGCTGCATTATTAAAAGCCAATATAGTAATGAGCCAACAACACTGGTTGTCGTTTACGTATGCAACGGGCGTGGGCGGTTCAATGCTTATTATTGGTTCGGCTGCGGGCATTATTGCCATGAGCAAAGTTAAAGCGCTTACCTTTATGAGCTACTTGCGTTTATCGCTGCATTTATTAATTTGTTACACGGTTGGATATGCGGGCTCGTATTACATGGGCAGTTTTATTTAACTCATAAATTATTAAATGCTTGACAGCTAGACGTCTAAACGATAACTTTCAAAACCCCACTACTTAGTGGGGTTTTGTTTTATTAGCCACTGGTTAATAAAGCATTCAGAAGAGGTGCGATACTTAGGTACTTAATGTTAGGCGACGAAAGCCGATGATCATTAAGGAGGGAAGTACTCGCCGAGGAAAATAATGGTACGTCGTCATTGTTTTTCGGTTTATGGGGCTGAATCCTCAAAACTGTCACCAATATAGGTGGAGAGCTTCTGGCAGTGGACTTATCTTCAAGCATTCCTTTGCCAAGTTCTTCTTGTTTTATTGCGGTTTGGATACCGCGAAAGGAGACTAAATGACTACCGTATCAGCGCCACAAACAGTGCCTCAAACAGAGTTAAGCGCAAAATCAGATTACATCGTTGCCAAATTTGGCGGAACAAGTGTTGCAAATTTTGAAGCGATGAGTCGCTGCAGCGAAATTATTGTTGCAGATAAAAGCGTACGTATTGTTGCCGTGAGCGCCAGTGCCGGCGTAACTAATCACTTAGTTGCACTGTGTAAATCAAGCATTACTCCTAGTGAGCGCCAAGAACACATAAATGGCGTGCTTGCTATTCAACAAACTATATTAGATGAATTATCGCTAGATGCTGATTTAGCGGTTGGCTTTAACGAAACCTTAAAAGTATTTCAAACATTGGCTCAAGAGCCACTAACAACCGATCAGCAACACGACGAGCTACTTAGCTTTGGTGAGCGTTTATCGTCGTATTTATTTGCTCAGGTGCTGCGTTTACAAGGTTTAAATGCCGATCGCTTTGATGTGCGCAAGGTGCTTAAAACCGACAGCCAATTTGGCAAAGCAACGCCTAATGTTGCAGCAACAGCGCAAGCTGCTAAAGAGCATTTAATTCCGTTATTAGACGCTCAAGTAATTGTGACTCAGGGATTTATTGGTAGTGACGAATACGGTCAAACCACAACGCTTGGACGTGGTGGTTCAGACTACAGCGCTGCATTATTAGCGGAAGCAATTAACGCTAAAAGCGTGCATATTTGGACCGATGTAGTGGGCATTTTTAGCACCGACCCGCGTTTGTGCGCAAAAGCGACGCCTATTGCACGTTTAAGTTTTGACGAAGCCGCTGAAATGGCAACCTTTGGCGCAAAAGTATTACACCCAGCGACTATTTTACCAGCAAGTCGTAGCCACATTAACGTGTTTGTAGGTTCTAGCCGCGAGCCAGAGCGTGGCGGTACGTGGATTGAGCGTGAAAAATCGCAGCAACCAGGTATACGCGCAGTAACGCAACGTAAAAACCAAATATTGCTTACGCTTAAAAGCCCTGAAATGCTACTAGCAAGCGGCTTTTTAGCACGCGTATTTACACTATTAAGTGAATACAATATATCGGTTGATTTGGTAACCACATCAGAAATCAGCGTAGCTATAACCCTTGATAACGCGCAAAACGCCTCGCGCCCAGAGCTCGATCAAGAATGCCTAGATAAGCTTGCAGAGTTTTGCCATGTTTCGGTAGAAAACAACCTAACATTGGTGGCACTTATTGGCTCTGAGATTCAATTACGCCAACACGAAATGAACTTAATGAGTGTGCTAAAAGATTTTAACATTCGATTAATTTGTCACGGTGCTAGTAAGCACAACCTGTGCTTTTTAGTAGAGCAAACTGAGTCAGATAACGTAGTACAGTCTATTCATAGCCGTTTATTAGAAAACGATTTTGCTGCGTAAATAACGGTTATTCAGGGAAATTAACTAGTAAAATCAGTTAATAAAGTCATTTAATAAAAAGCATCGCCAGTCGGTGCTTTTTTTATGCACCACACTCACATCAAAACAAGCATTACTGTCACTGCTATCAGCTACAGTAACGCGATTACTGCAAGCACTCAGCTTTGCACTATTTAATTCGTCAAACACATTAGGGCTAAGTAACTTTGCAATAGGGCGGCTGGTGGCTTTAGCAAGTGACTCTTTTAATGTCCAAATTCTAAAAAACGTATCTGCTTGGGCTTGGGTATTAGTAGGCTCGGTAATAAGTGTAATTTCATCATTATGATAAAAATGCTTAGCGAGCTTTTCAAACGGGCGCTTTAGGCTTACTTTTTCAATATCAAAACCAAACTCACTTTTATCAAAATTTAGCGCGACCCCAACTAAACCATGCGAATGCGAAATACAGGTATTAATAACATCACCACTCATATGTATTTGCAGCTTTGAGCTTGCTTCGTCAAATTCTGTACTCATTTTATTAAGGGCTACGTGCGTATGTTGCGGCTGCATTATTTTAATAAGGTGTTTTAACAATAACCGCGTAGCTAAATACTCTTGCTTAGCTTGTGGGCTTTTGCGGCGGTTTATAATGGTTAACTCAAATGGGCTTAAGCAATCAGGCAAATTAAAGTCACTAAGCTCAAGTGTTTTAGCATTAAATAATAAAATGCTGTTACTCGCTAAAGACAAGTTTGCCAATTGAGTTGAAGTAATACTCAAGGCATTTTTAAAATAGTGTTCAGTCATAAAAGCCCTAAAGCAAAAGAAGTCGCTGATATTGTGAGCGGTTAACGCCACTAATAAAGGCTGGGTACAATTTTATTACTCAGCTGGCATGAAATATGGTTTAATTCACAATAATCAAAATAATAACAGATTTGTAGATGTATGGCACAAGTGCGTGATGGGTTTCAAAGCCGACTTGGTTTTGTTTTAGCCGCTGCTGGCGCAGCAGTGGGTTTGGGTAATATTTGGGGTTTTCCTACGCAAGCGGCCAACCATGGCGGCGGTGCTTTTTTACTGGTTTATTTTATTGTTATATTTTTACTTGCGCTTCCTGCGTTGTATACCGAACTTTATTTAGGCCACAAAGCACAAGCTAATCCTGTAAAAGCATTGGGCGATGCATGGCAAAACACTAGCCGTAAAGTAGGCGCAGCAGCAGGTTACATAGGCCTTGCGGGCGCAGTTGTTATGCTAAGTTTTTATTCAATAGTGGCAGGATGGATGCTTTCGTACGCTATTGAACCCATAACAACCTTTTTAGGTTTCACAGGCGCAAGCGAATTTTTACATAGCGACTCAGTGCTGCGTAATTTTGTATTTACGCCGCTTATGCTTATTTTAACAGCCAGTATCATTTTAAAAGGGGTTAAATCGGGAATCGAAACCTGGTCGCGCCGTTTAATGCCACTGTTACTTGTGCTGCTAGTTGGTTTAATTGCCTACATTGCAACACTCGATGGCGCAAGCGAAGGTTTTGCCGCGTATTTAATTCCTGATTTTAGCCAAATACTGGACCCTAATTTAATTATTGCGGCAATGGGGCAAGCGTTTTTTTCGCTCTCACTAGGTGTGGGCTGTATGATGATTTACGGCTCGTATTTACAACCAGATGCTAATTTACCAAAGCTCACAGCAGGTGTTGCACTACTTGATACTGGCGTTGCTTTTTTAGCTGGGTTACTCATTATTCCTGCTATTTATGTGGCGCAACACAACGGTGTTGAAGTATTTAGTGGCGGTAAACTGATTGGCGAAGGGCAACTTATTTTTGCTATTTTACCTGAGCTATTTAGCACCATGGGTGAAATTGGCCTATTAGTTGGTTTATTGTTTTTTGTATTAATGTCTATCGCATCGGTTACGTCAACTATATCGACCACTGAAATTCCGGTAGCGTTTTTAGTCGAAAACCATAACGTTAGTCGCACCAAAGCAACATGGGCAGTGAGCGCCGTTGTACTTGTATGTGCAAGCGCAATTATATTAAATTTTGATTGGTTATTTGGCTTAGTAATTATGCTATTTACCCAATACCAACTACCGCTTATGGGCTTATTTTACTTTATTACAGTAGGGTGGATGTGGCAGCGTGGTAATAAATTACACCAAGCAACAACCGGCGTACATTACTGGTTTGCTCAGTATATTCGTTTTGTTTGCCCAATATTAATGACCTTAGTATTTGCAAACGTCGCATTTGGCTAAGCTCTGCTTAAAGTAAATTTTTAAACAAAAAAGCGAATAGGGCTCACCTTATTCGCTTTTTTTGTACCGGTTATTTAGGTAAAGCCTAGGTGTTTATAAAACCTCGTTAGTCAGAGGCCTACCTTCACTTACTTCAAGTGCATTTTGTATTGTTGTATTAGCAATTTCTGTGAGTGCCTCTTGGGTAAAAAAGCCCTGATGCCCCGTTACTAATACATTTTTAAAGCTCACTAAACGCGAGAATATATCGTCTTGGTTTATTTCGTCGCTGTGGTTTTTAAAAAACAGCTCCGACTCTTGCTCGTAAACGTCGAGCCCCAAGTAGCCTAATTTTTTAGTTTTAAGTGCATTAATGCACGCTTTGCTGTTAAGGAGTGCCCCGCGAGAGGTGTTAATAAGCATAACGCCGGTTTTCATTTTACTAAATGCCTCATCATCTATTAAATGATGAGTTTGCTCCGTTAGGGGGCAATGCAAAGAAATCACATCGCTTTGGCTAAGTAAGGTGTCTATATCGGTAATTGTATAATTGCCAGGTTGTGCGTAGGGGTCGCACACTAATACTTTAGCGCCAAAGCCATTTAAAATGTTGCACAGCGCAAGGCCAATTTTACCACAACCTACAATACCCACGGTTTTACTGTGCAAGTTAAAACCTAGTAGCCCGTTTAAATCAAAGTTGTCTTCGCGTACGCGGTTATACGCTTTATGGGTTTTACGGCTAAGCGTTAGCATAAGTGCAATACAATGCTCGGCTACTGCTTCTGGGCTGTATGCTGGTACGCGTAATACTTTAATTTTATGTGCTTTTGCTGCAGGTAAATCAACGTTATTAAATCCTGCACAACGTAGCAAAATAGTATTTATGCCTTGGCTTGCCAGTTGTTCAATAACCGTGGCGTTTACAGTGTCGTTAACAAATACACATATGGCATCAAACCCGCTTGCTAAAATAGCCGTTTGTTCGCTCAGGGCTTGTTCAAAATACGTTATTTTTATATCACGGTGATCGCGTGTACTTTGTTCAAAAAAAGGCAGTTCGTACTTTTGAGTACTAAAAAAAGCAATGTTCATGGTAATAGCCTCGACGCTTAATAAGTATCAATACAATAAACTACTTTATAAACCTATGCTTTAGTAACACGCATTTTATTGATTTAAATTAAGCCTTAGCTGGCGTAAACAAAGGTATTTTTGATGCTACCTTTTTACCACCTCTTGCAGCGCTTAACTTTGCAGCTTGCAGTAAGTTATTTTCTATTACTTGTTTAAGTGTTTCGGGCTTAGTACGCGGTGCATAGCGTGCAACAAGTTGCCCTTGTGAATTAATTAAAAACTTAGTGAAATTCCATTTAATTGCGCGGTTTTGTGAAATACCCCGCGTATGCGACTTTAAATAATTAAACAACGGATGTGTTTCTGGCCCGTTTACCATTACCTTACCAAATACCTCAAACGAGATATTAAATTGATCTTGGTAAAAGTCTTTAATGGCTAAATTATCAAGCGGCTCATTTTGGCCAAACTGGTTACACGGAAACGCAAGCACAGTAAAACCATTGCTTTTGTATTGCTGATAGAGCTTTTCGAGTGCGTTTAATTGCACCGAAAAATTACACTTACTCGCTGTATTAACAATAAGGACGGTTTTGCCCTGTAACTGGTTAAGAGGAAAATTTTCGCTGTTATAAAGTGGTGCATTAAATTGATAAATACTGTCCATAGGTTACCTACTTACCTTTCCCGTTAAGGAAATTTTATAAAGACTTTCATTCGCTTTTTTATCGACCGGTTGACATAATCGAGGTCTAGTTTCTAAGTTATCAGTTAAATAGGTCATTTTTATGTCAATGAAAGTCGCATTTATAGGTTTAGGCGTAATGGGTTACCCAATGGCGGGGCATTTAGCAAAAGCAGGGCACAGCGTATGCGTTTATAACCGCACTCAAGCTAAAGCAAAAGCGTGGACTGCAGAACATTCAGGAAGCTTTGCACTAACGCCGCGCGAAGCTGCAAGCAATGCCGACATTGTATTTATGTGTGTTGGTAATGATGACGATTTACGCTCAGTAGTGTATGGCGACGACGGCGTGTTAGCGGGCATGTTACCGCACACTGTTTTGGTTGATCACACCACAACCTCTGCCGAAGTAGCACGTGAAGTGGCTGCAAAAGCGGCTCTGCAAAATATCGACTTTATAGATGCGCCTGTATCGGGCGGACAAGCTGGCGCCGAAAACGGCGTATTAACGGTTATGGCGGGTGGCAGCGAAGCCGTATTTGCTAAAGTGCAGCCAGTTATGGCGGCGTTTAGTCGTTTTAGCCAATTACTAGGCGGCGTTGGCTCGGGACAACTTTGTAAAATGGTTAATCAAATTTGTATTGCTGGCGCAGTACAAGGGTTAGCCGAAGGCTTACATTTTGCCAAGCAAGCTGGGCTTGATGGTGAAAAAGTAATAGAGACCATTTCTAAAGGTGCAGCCGGTTCGTGGCAAATGGAAAACCGCTACAAAACAATGTGGGCGGGTGAATATGAGTTTGGTTTTGCCGTAGATTGGATGCGTAAAGATTTAGGCATTGCACTCGATGAAGCTAAAAACAATGGCGCTACTTTACCAATGACCGCAACGGTCGATCAATATTACGCCGACGTACAAGCACTTGGCGGCGGCAGATACGACACCTCAAGCTTACTAGCACGCATTGAAGCACTGCATAAAAAGTAACGCTGTAAACGCGAAGCTTGCTTGCGTGACGGGCAAAGCCCGTAAAGTAATTTATTCACAAAGAGGTTAGAGGCGCTGCGCTTTTCACGTTAGCAAGCTCTACGTTTACCCCAAAGTGTAGCGGTGAGTTTTACTTTGTAGATACCATCTCTCATTTTAAGCTTCAAGGTCGTATTTAACTTTCTTGGAGCTTAAACGCTTCTTGGTTTTTTATTACACCAAAACATATATGAATTAGCTTTCGCATATTTGCACACACAGCTTGCATCGGTGTTTTACCATTATTTATTAATGTTAACTTGTGTCGTTTTATTGTTTTATTCCATTGCCCAGCGACAATAGCTGCCATATAGAGTTTGCAGCGAATTCTGGCTGGCCCAAGTTTACTGATTGATGTTCGCCCTTTTAATTTACCCGATTCATTATGCCGTGGAATTAATCCACAATAAGCTGCTGCTTCTTTGGCTTTATTAAATTTTTTAGCCGCAAACAAATATGTCAGCTCTCTCGATAATACGGGCCCAATGCCAGGTATAGACTCAAGTAGTTTCCTGTTTCTTTTTAAATCAGGCTCACTATCTATGTGGTTATCAATGTCAGATTTAAGCTGTTTAATTTCGTCATCTAAAAACGCGATAGTCACTTTTATCGATTGGCAAACACGTGCTGAAACGTTGCTAAATTCATTTGCATCTAATCGGTTAGCTTCTCGTTGTCGGTTACTCTCAAGCGCATCTAAACGACGAATAAGGGCTTTAAGCTCTCTAACTTCTAACGCTTCAGGTTGCCAATAATCAACGACTGCGTGCTTTGCACAGCCGTAATGGGCAAGCATCGTTGCATCAGATTTGTCTGTTTTATGAATTATGTTTAACGCGTCTGCATACTTTTTAGCTTTACCAGGATTCGCTAAAATAATATTAAAGCCTTGCTCGTGTAAAAAATACATCAGCGCTTCATGATAAACACCCGTTGGTTCGAGTGTGATAACGAGTTCACTAGCAGCGCTTTTAGTTGTATTTAAAAGCCATTTTTCTATTTCTAAAAAGTCTTGATGCTTGTTTTTAAAGACTTTTGTTTTAATCTTGTTTGTAAGCTGGTCTCTCAACCACGATAAATCAATCTTCTCTTTACTAATATCAATGCCGATAAACATCATCTCTACTTACTCCCCTTGTACATACAGCATCTACTTAAATAAAAGTGTGCTTGGATACCATTCAGTTTGTGAGAATAGAAAGTCAGGGCTTTATCTACGGAGCAGTATTAAATACTAGGCGCGAAGGCAAGCTCACTGACTTCGATGTGATAAATGATAGCTAATCATTTATCAACGAGAGATACAAGACGCGAAGCTTGCTTGCGTGACGGGCAAAGCCCGTAAAGTAATTTATTCACAAAGAGGTTATGAGGCGCTGCGCTTTTAGAGGAAGTAATAGATCTAAAATTTATTGTTTTTATGTCTTCTCATTTACTCCTCTTGCTCTTCTCTTTGTGAATAGTGTTTTATTTAAGTAATCCCCAAAGTGTTGATATGAGTTTTACTTGTAGACGCGAAGCTTGCTTGCGTGACGGGCAAAGCCCGTAAAATAATTTATTCACAAAGAGGTTGTGAGGCGCTGCGCTTTAGAGGCAGTGATAGATAAAAAAGATTGTTGTTTTATGTCTTCTCATTTACTCCTCATTCGCTTCTCTTTGTGAAATAGATTTTGCTTTGTTTGAAGTGGTACAGGTATTTATAAACAAAAACGCGACGCTTTATTGCTAAAGCGTCGCGTTTTTAATGTGTTATATAAACAAAATTAAAGCAAATTACATGCTTTGAGCGTAATTATATAGCGCCTTTAAAATTGTAAGATTTTTTTCGCTGTCGTCATGTTCATGCGCTAGGTTTTCAAGGGTGATCATAAAATCTTGCGCGTTAATCGACGGTTGATCTTCCCCGTGCATTAACTTGTTTTGGCAATACTGGCGCCATTGGTCAAGCTCTTGCTGGTTTAGCGTTTCAGGCCAGTTACGGGCGCGGTATCTAAACAATAACGTATTAAACTTTTTATCTTCAAAGTCTAACTTCAACCCAGCTAACTCATCTGGTTTTGCATCTCGAATAATCGCAAACTTAGCTTTATCGGCATGGCTTGTAAACCCATCGTAAAGTAAGTAGTCAACGTTAGTAGTTGCGCTGTAATCGCCTTGCTCGTTAAACACTTCGGTTACTTTATCGCGAAGGTCGGTATTGGCTTTTAAAATAGCTAAGTTAGCTAAGCACTGCTCGCGGTTAATCCCTAGGCGGGCGGCGTTTTCAGGCAATAATGTTTTAGCTGGGGCTAAAATAGGGCACTTGTTTAAATGCACCAGTTTTAAGCCAACAGGTAATTCACCCTCGGCTAAATCTACACGTTTGGTGTATAAACGTTTGCGTAACTCTTCTACGTTTAAATCAATGAGTACTTGTGGATTTTGGGTTAAATCAAAACAAATAACCGCGTTTTTATTTACCGGATGAAAGCTCATTGGTGCAATCCAGCTTGTACAGCCTTGTGTTGCAGGTATGCGCGACGTGGTATGCACCAGCGGCGTCATGTTAAATACATCAACCAATTCAGCAAGGGCTTTTTTATTACGCAAACCAAAAAAGAAGTTATACAGCTTTGGTTGTTTTTCTTTTATTAGTTTAGCTAGTGCAATAGTGGCGGTTACATCGCTTAGCGCGTCATGCGCTGCAGCGTGTTCAATACCATTAGCTACCGTTAAATGCTCTAGCTTAAAGCTTGGGCTGCCATCTTCTTTTAACGGCCATTCAATGCCTTCAGGGCGCAGCGCATAACAAGCACGTACTAAATCAATAATATCCCAGCGACTATTATTATTTTTGTATTCACGCTCGTATGGGTCGTAAAAGTTACGGTAAAAGCTATAACGGCTTACTTCGTCATCAAACCGAATACTGTTATAACCGGCAACACAGGTGTTTGGCACGCTAAATTCGGCATGAATTTTTGCTATAAACTCAGCTTCAACCAAGCCTTTTTTCATTGCCACTTGTGGCGTAATACCTGTAATTAAGCACGCCTCAGGGTGAGGTAAGTAATCTGCTTGCGGCTTACAATATTCAATAAGCGGCTCGCCAATAATATTTAAATCAAGATCGGTACGAATACCCGCAAATTGGCTCGGCTTATCCTTTTGCGGGCTTGCCCCCCAAGTCTCGTAGTCGTGCCAATAGATTGTTGCTTGATTTTGCTCTTGATATGCCATGCTGAAAACCCTGAGTAGTTAACTTAAAAACGCCTAAATACGTGCCAAGTTACTAAAATAATGAATTATTTAGATTATGGCATATGGGCGAGGGAGTTTATAGGTTTGGGTGATAAATGATGTGTTAGTGATGTTTAATAATGTAACAATACCAGTCGCTAATATTGTTGGTTAGTGTGGTGAAAATGTCTTTATTAATGTAGTTATAAGGGTAATATTTTATAAATAGGGAATATAAGCATTTTGAACATTAAATTAATAGCGGCTTTGACTAATGGAGAAAGTGATTAATGGTAAATATGATAATTGGACTTCTATGTGCTTTAGCTGGTGGTTATATGGGGCACTATTTTACTGTAAAAATGTTCAATGACAGAGTCAAAGCACAAAATAAAGCTTTATATGATGAATTTGAAATAATTAAAGATATTTTTACTAGCCATATCAAAGGTTTATTAGATGACTTCGACTCAAATTTAAAATCGAAGTACTCAGGGCTACGTAAGCTAGATATGAGTTTTGTTAATAGTCTATTACTTGAACTGGCAGCATCAAAAGACATACCTTCAAAAGAGGTTCGATTATTGATAAAAAACCTAAATCAAGTCTCAGCAAACCTATCTGAGAAAATATATAGTCGAGAGAGTAAAATTGAAGAATGGTTTAATGCATCACTTAATATAGAGCCTAAAGATAGATTTGCATTTAAATCATCAATCCAATTTCATACCGGTGGGTTATTACTGGTAGCTATTGATGTTATTTACCACACAAGCAAAGTACTTCGTGACCGCAATCACTTTCAATTTAGTTCCCCTTCGCACATCGAATTTGCAGAAGTAGCATGTAAAGTTTCTGGTATATATTTTGATAAGCAAGTTTGGGAACGGATCGTCAGCGGTTCTTTTTCAGGTACTAAATAATATAAATAAATCTTAATAAGAGATTTTTTGGTTCAGAAAGCAATGAGATTAAAATTAAAAGTAATATTCCTTTGCTCATTCCTTATATCTACTAGTGCTTTAGCTGGACTGGCTAAAGTTCAAGTAAATGGCTTTGACGTTGAATACGAGCTAGCTGGTAAAGGTAAACATACTATTTTACTTGAAGCGGGCGGCTCTGCTGGTTTAAGTGATTGGGATCCGGTTTTTGAATCACTTACCAAGCACGCTAAAGTTATACGGTATTCTCGTATCGGTAATGGCGGCTCTGCACAAGTAAAGAAAAACTATAGCTCAGAAGAATATGCAGCTGAGGCTGTGTTATTACTCAAAACACTGAAAATAGAAGAGCCTGTTGTGTATGTTGCGCATTCTTATGGTGCTTATCTAGCGCGTGTATTTGCTGCAACATACCCTAATCATATTAAAGCGTTGATGTTAATTGAGCCTGCATCAGAGCACGATGTAGATATTATGCGCGCGATTGATTTGCCACGCGCTGAAAAAGAAATTGCAGCAATAAAGCTCGACGATATGAAAAATGGAATGTCGAATCAGTATTTAGATTTTTGGGCAAAACGCCCGCTACCAGATTATCCACAAATTGCTGATATACCCGTGACTGTTATCGCCTCAGTTAAAAAGTATAAAAAGCCATCTGTATTATTTTTTACTGACAAAGCGCGGGAAATGTGGGGCGACTTACATTCCAAGTGGGCTAATGCATTTCCTCAAGGTGAAATAGTAATAACAAATAAGAGCTATCACTACCCGCAAAATGATGAGCCAGAAATGGTTGTAGCCCAAGTAGTTAAGTTGCTTGAACGTACTAAATAAAGTGTTGGTTTGGTTGCTGATTGTATAAATACCAATTGCCGTAAATTAGTAATTTGGTATTAGACTAAAGTCTATAGGTTAGTTTTATTCACTTATTAGGTTTGTTTTAATCGTTTGTCGTTTTTGTGGTAATTCTCTAAAGTTCAGTTGTCGGCAACAAGCACGGCTTAACCAACAGGACTACGACCATGAAACTTACTCTTATCAAAACTATCGCTCTTAGCTCACTACTTACATGTTCAGCTGCTGCAATGGCTGAGCAAAGTGATTACAAATTAATGGTTATTGAAACTGCAACAGCGCCACAGCCACTTGAGCAATCATTTAATAGCTGCGCACTGAATGTTAAGTCAAAAAATTACGCTGAGGCTGAAGCAATTTGTACTAAAGCAATCGCACTTTTAAAAGACGCAGATGGCCCTAAATTTAAAGTACGCCAACTTACGTCATTCGCATTAAGCAACCGTGGTGTTGCACGTTTAAAAGCGAATAACGATACGGCTGGTCTTGCTGATTTATACGAAGCAAACCAAATGTCGACAAGTACAATGGTATCGCACAACTTAACTCGCGCTAAAGAAGAGCTTTCTTTATAAGCACTTTATAAACACTTTTATAAAGTGCTTACCAAAAGCATGTTATAAAATAGCGAGAGTAAAAAAACCCATGTTAGGTTAATTCCTAACATGGGTTTTTTTGTTTTATTTAACGCGTGAGTTAATACTTTAAATACGTTAATAGAGTAGGGTGTGTATTTATAATTAATATTTTGGGTATGCTTGTTTAGGCTACGCGAATATAATGCGAGATAACCGTATAAAAAATAATATCCTTTCTGCTTTGCTTATTTTGAGTAAGGCACCATTAAATAAATATTGAGATTTAAACCATGGCACCAGGAACCAGCCTAAGCGTACTTGAAATAAGTGCGATATTTTTATCAATTACCGCGTTACTCACCTATGTAAACCATCGCTTTATTGGTTTGCCAACAACCATTGGCGTTATGGTTATTTCGATGCTTTTATCTATCGGCGCTATATTTTTGGGCTTTTTAGGATTTGATGATCTTATAGATTACGAAGTGAGTTTGCTCGATCAGTTAGATTTTACTGAAGTTTTGCTTGATGGCATGCTCTCTATGCTGCTGTTTGCTGGGGCGCTACATGTAAATGTTAGCGATTTAAGGCGCTATAAATTGCCAATAGGTATTTTGGCCTGTGTTGGTACCTTGTTATCAACGGTTATTGTTGCTGGTGCGCTTTATTTAGTGCTTCCTTTGCTTGGTTTTGATTTAGCGTTTATTTGGTGCTTACTGTTTGGCGCATTAATTTCGCCAACCGATCCTATTGCGGTAATGGGAATTTTACAATCTGCGGGGGCGCCTAAAAGTATTGAAACCGTGATTGCGGGTGAATCGTTGTTTAACGATGGTATAGGCGTGGTTATTTTTGTGCTTTTATTGGGTGTTTTATCAAGTGGTGATATTCCTACAACTTATTATGTAGCGCACACACTGGCGGTTGAAGCCGGTGGCGGTATTGTTTTTGGTTTGGTATTAGGTGGTATTTTATATTACTTACTTAAAAGTATTGATAGTTACCAAGAAGAAGTACTCCTTACTTTAGCGGGCGTTATTGGTGGTTATGCATTGGCAAGCCATTGGCATTTGTCGGGCCCACTTGCAATGGTAATGATGGGGCTAATGGTGGGCAATCATGGTCGTAGTATGGCTATGAGCGACAAAACACGCCATTACGTTGATTTATTTTGGGAGCTGATTGACGAAATTTTAAATGCCATTTTATTTGTACTCATAGGGCTTGAGGTCGTCATGATTGCATTTTCGAGTAATTTATTTATTGCTGGTGGCTTAACAATTTTAATAGCGTTACTCGCACGTTTAATCGTTGTGGGTATAACAACCACTACATTTAATAAGCAATTAGAGTTGCCATCTGGTGCATGGAAAGTTTTAACCTGGGGTGGCTTGCGCGGTGGTATTTCGGTTGCACTGGTATTGCAACTACCTGATGGGAACGAGCGCGATATTTTGTTGGCTCTTACTTATGCGGTTGTGGTGTTTTCTATTTTAATTCAGGGTTTGAGTATTGGTAAAGTAGCCAAAACTATCCGTTAAATATAATTTTTTAAAAAGCGTGTGAAATAGCTGTATTTCACACGCTTTTATTTTTCTTATAAAACAAAAGGGCAATTAAAACGTAAAGCTGAGCTGCACACCGCTGTAAATATGTTCTTGTGCTTCCCAGTAGTCGCCATCTATTTGGCGTGCTCGGGTAAATATTTCTATTTTAAATGGCTTAAAGTGATAACCCGCACCTATACCTGCGTAGCCGTCTATATCGTTGTTCGATTTTTCTATTTGGTAGGTGTTATCGCCTCTATCGTTTTTAAAGGCGAGTTCGAACAGATCTAAGCCAAGCTCGGCGTATATAAAAAAGTCATTAAAATAACCAAGCTTCATGCCATTGTCCCACGTTATAAATTCTTCTTGCTCGCCTTGTTTATTATCGATTACTGCCGCGCCAATTGCGCTTGTAAAAACAACACCAAAGTTACTGTAATTTTGTTTGACCATCATTTCTACACCCGCAGATGTAATGCTGCTATCGCCATTAAATTCTGATTTTATAAACATACCGGTGTTAGGCATGTTGTTACCGAGTAAAAGCCTTGCGTTAGCATTTTGGCTAAATGATAAAAGCGTGCTTAATAAAACAAAAAGAGGAAGTGTGTGTGTCAAAAAAGTTAATCCATTAATGATGAAAAGTTACCAGAGCTACAATTATAAATACATGACTTAGTATTGCATGTAATTAAATGTATAAATTTGTTTGATTGTTATTCAGCTACGCCAAAGTAAGGTGTTTAAAATAAAACCAACTAAAAAAAAGCATAAATAATTATATACATTTTAAAACGTAAAGTAGCGATTTTAGGCACGATTGTTGGTTCGTAAGTTATTTAAATATATAGAAAAAGTTTAAACGTATTAGACTAAGGTCTATAGGTTAATTTTCTTCACTTATTAGGTTTGTTTTAATCGTTTGTCGGGGTTGTGTTAATTCTCTAAAGTTCAGTTGTCGGCAACAAGTACGACTTAACTTACAGGAAATTAATCATGAAATTTACACTTATCAAAACTATCGCTCTTAGCTCACTATTAACATGTTCAGCTGCTGCAATGGCTGATCAAAGTGATTACAAATTAATGGTTATTGAAACTGCAACAGCGCCACAGCCACTTGAGCAATCATTTAATAGCTGCGCACTAAATGTTAAGTCAAAAAACTACGCTGAGGCGGAAGCAATTTGTACTAAAGCAATCGCACTTTTAAAAGACGCAGATGGCCCTAAATTTAAAGTACGCCAACTTACGTCATTCGCATTAAGCAACCGTGGTGTTGCACGTTTAAAAGCGCATAACGATACAGCTGCACTTGCTGATTTATACGAAGCATCAAAATTGTCTAACAGCTCAATGGTATCGCACAACTTAACTCGCGCTAAAGAAGAATTATCGTTATAAAAAACCTTTATATCGTGTTTTATAAAGTGCTTACTAAAGCATGATATAAAATTGCGAGAGTAAAAAAGCCGATGTTGGATTAAACCCCAACATCGGCTTTTTTGTGTTTATTAACTTTGTATTGTGTTATACCAATCCGCAATAATACATAATCATTTTGCGGGGCTAAACGTGTCGCTACCTGCGTTAAAAAATTCTCATTTAGAACAACCAAATAGCGAATTTTTTGCCTAGCTATCAACACGTTTTTCCATCCTCAAAATAGACCACTTAATTAAGCGAATTGGTATTATTAAAAATAAAAAAATGTATTTTTCTATTTATTGTTTAGTTGTTTTTATGGTTTTTAACTAATTGTAATTAATAAGTATTTTTACGGTTGTTAGACTAAAGTCTATAGGTTAGATTTATTCACTTATTAGGTTTGTTTTTATCGTTTGTGGTAATTGAGCTAACACTCTAAAGTTTAGTTGTCGGCAACAAGTACGACTTAATTAATTAGGAATATAATCATGAAATTTACACTTTTAAAAACCATCGCTCTTGGCTCATTATTAACTTGCTCAGCTGCTGCAATGGCTAATCAAGGTGATTATAAATTAATGGTTATTGAAGACTCTGTAACTGCAGCACCTGCATTTGAAAAATCATTTAATAGCTGTGCTTTAAATGTTGAATCAAGAAACTACGAAGAAGCAGAAGCTATTTGTACACAAGCAATTGCTTTACTTAAGCAAAGTCATGGTCCACGTTTAAAAGTACGTGAACTTACATCGTTTGCATTAAGTAACTGTGGTGTAGCACGTATTAAGGCTCAAAAAGACACTGCTGGTATTTCTGATTTATATGAAGCAGTTCAAATTTCTAAAAACTCACTTGTAACACATAACTTAACTCGCGCAAAAAAAGAGTTATCTTTATAAGAATGCTTGTATAAAGCGCCTATAATTTAGCGAGAGTGTAAAAGCCCATATTAGGTAGCACCTAATATGGGCTTTTTTGTATGTTTGAATAACCGTAGTTACCTATAAACACACTTCTTTTAATAAAACAGTTTTACTGAATAATAGCGCTTTAAAGAGTGATTTTTAGAGCTTTACGTTACTAATTTATATTGGTAAGTACTTGTTACCTAAAACATAGATCTATAAATATAGAAACATAGGTAAAAATATAGTTTTTTAGCATGATTTAACTGTGCAGCAAAACGGGATTGTTTTATTTAAGCTGTTGTTTTTAATTGATAATAAAACCTAATGTCTTTGACTTTAGTCTGTTTTTATTTGAAAATCGAAGTAATATATATTTTATAGCATTGACGCCACGTGGGTGCTAATCACTGTTTTGTGATGAATAGCTAGATATGACTTTTGTTTTAATTTTTAGTCCCACCTCAATATTACTAAAAATTAAACAGGGAATAGAGTAGTTATTAACTTGCGCAATAAAAATAAAAAGCGCAAATAAAGGGATTTAAAAATGCAATTTAAACTAAAAAAAATAGCTGCCTTGTTATTCGGGGTAGGTATTAGCCTTTCTGTATTTGCCGAAGATATAGAGCTTTACGTAAACCATAATGTTGAAACCGACGAAAACCCTCGTGTACTTATTATTTTTGATACTTCAGGAAGTATGAAGACTAAGCTGCCTAATGGGGGCCCTAGAAAAATCGATGCTGGTATAAGCGCAATGAGTCAGTTAGTTACCGATAATAGCTCTATCGATTTTGGTTTGATGCGTTTTAAAAATGATAATGGCGGCTATATTATGGCTGGCCTTGGATCTCCCCATTCTACAATTCTAAGCCAAATTTACAATTTACCAGCAGCTGGTAGTACCCCAGTTACAGAAACCCTATGGGAAGCCTACTTGTATCTAACAGGTCAGAAAGTGTACTACGGGCAAAACTCAAATGAGCGCGATTTTTCTGCTGAAACTGGTTCTTTATACTACGACAATAACTCTCGATACATATCACCATTTACCCAAGCAGTTGGTGCCGACGTACGTTGTGATAACTCAATCAATTTAATTTTGATGACTGACGGTGATCCTCAAAATGATACTAACCGAAACAATGATATCAAATCATTATACAAATCTACTTTTGGCTCAAACCCAGCTAAAACAAGTGGCAGTTATTTAGCCGCTTTAGCTCAGATAATACATGGTACAAGAGATGTAGAGGTGGATTTGTACGACACTACGCCGGAGGTTGCCGATACCGGACGCGTTTTTACTATCGGTTTTGGTAGTGGCATGAGTACAAATGGTAAAAAGTTATTAGAAAAAACCGCTTTATTGGGCGGCGGCGAGTACTTACATGCAGAAACATCGACTGAACTTTCTGAAGCGCTTAATAATACAATATCGAAAATACGCGAAGTTAACGATAGTTTTTCATCCCCTACGGTAGCTAGTAATAATGTTGACCAAACACGTAGCAGAGAGTCAATTTACTTTGCGATGTTTTACCCAGAAACAGGCGCACGTTGGAGCGGTAATTTAAAAAAGCTTAAAGTGTCTGGTGCAAATATAGTCGATTCAACTGATAAAATAGCCCTTGATGAAAATGGGTTAATTGATGAGAAAGCGCGAACATTTTGGTTGCCAACTAATAAGCCTGCAGATGGGAATTTAGTAGCTCAGGGTGGCGTAAATTTACTTTTATCAACTTTAGACCCCGATAGCCGTAAAATTTATATAGATAAAACGGGCAGTATTATTGATTTTACTTTTGATAAAGTACAAACCATTTTAAATTTAGCGACAAGTACAGTTACCGATCTTGCTCCTGATTTGATTCCTAATATTGGGTTAACTTTACAGGAAAGTGATATTAGCTGGGCACGAGGAATTGATGTTGATAATGAAGACGGTGATAACTCATCAGTAGATCAACGAATCAATATTTTTGGCGACCCTTTGCATTCAAAGCCGGTATCTATAGATTACGGCGATGGAAGTATTCACATACTTGTTGGTACTAATGCCGGCTTTTTACATATGTTCGAAGACAAAGGCGATACGGTTGAAGAAAAGTGGGCTTTTACACCTGCTGCCTTATTAAAAAATATTCCTGCTTTGCGTAGTAATCTTGCAAATACAAAAGTGTATGGCATGGATGGGCCTATAAGTGTGTTCTTTAATAATAAAGGCTCAAATAGCGAAGGGTTAAATGATGGTGTTATTAGAGCAAGTGATAATGATGAAGTGTGGGCATTTGCAGGCATGCGCAGAGGCGGTAATAATTACTACGCGCTTGATATAAGTGACCCAAAAAAACCTAAAAAATTATGGAATAAGCCTATTGTTGGTGGCTCAGAAGAATTTAAATATTTAGCGCAAACATGGTCTAAACCTCAAATTGCATACATTAAAGCCTTTGGTGAGGATCCATTGCTAATATTTGGCGCAGGCTACGATACAAACAAAGATAATGCGATTAGAACAACAGATGAAACCGGACTAGGTATCTACATTGTTAATGCTAAAACTGGCGAAAAGGTATGGGCGCTGACTCCAGATGAACATGGTTTTACCGGAGAGCACAGTATTGCAGCGGATGTAACTACGCTTGACTCAGATTACGACGGGTATATTGACCGAATTTATGCAACCGATACTGGCGGTAATATTTGGCGAGTAGATATTCCTAGTGACGATGAAGATGATATTACTCATTTTAAACTTGCGGAGCTTGGCAGTACATTAGCGTCGCAAGACAGACGTTTTTTTTACAAACCGTTAGTTGCGAGAACGCTGTTTAGTAAAGTCACTAAAACCAATTATGGTGGTGAAATGATCACGACCCGTTTAGATACCCCGTACGACGCAATAGTAATAGGTAGCGGAAATCGTTCAAACCCACTAGCTACTAATGAGCAAGATCAGCTGTATATGATCCGTGATGAAAACACCGTAACAAAAATATTTACTGAATTTCCAGCCCCAATAGTGCCAGATGATTTAATGAAAATGAATGAAGACCCATTCGGTAACGCACTTGATGACGTTGATAAATTTGTTGATCTTGAAGTTGATTTAGCGGAATTTAAAGGGTGGCGATATGAATTAGGGACAGGCGAAAAATCCCTTGCTGCAGCAACCGTCGTTGGTGGGGTTGCTTACTTTACTTCCTTTACGCCTGCATCTTCATCATCAACACAAAACCAATGTTCGTTAACGGGGGGCGGTGGTTCGCTTTATGCTTTTCATTTGCATTATGGAACAAAGGTTTATGACGATGTGAAATTTGCAACAAGTAATGATGTACCAGATACACCGCAGCTATTTTTTGGGGAAGGCCCGTCGTGTGCAGATAATGATGCAGATGGTAAGTGCGATTGGGATGACGAAACGGATGTAACGCAAGTTAGTCAGTTTTATTTAATAGGCCCTGGCATTGAGGGTTCTGATAAGCCAATAAAAGCGATTGAAATACTTGGACCAAATTTAAATATTGAAGATGGAAAAGTTAAGCTAGTAAATGGCGCTGAACCAATTGGTTTTGGCTTCAAAACTCAACAAACGTATATTTATAAACGCGAAGAAAACGATAGTAATTAATATTTAAAACTAAGCTCAAAAATAAGCTTAAAAATAAGTAGTTATAAAACGGCTGCCCTAATCAGGTGGCTTTTTTATTAATATAAACCTACTTTTCGATGCTCAGTATAATTTCAGCTTTAAATTTATTCGTGATTATTTAATCTGTTTTTTGCTTGGGTTTAATGTAAAATCATCGGCTTAACAAATTTGTATCAATTTTTACAAGTGTTATTACTGATAAATATTCTAACCAATTTAAGTAGATCTTATGATTATTTATATTATTGGGCTAAGTTTACTTGTTATTATTTTATGCGTTGCACTTTATGTAATTTACAGCAACGTACATAAAAGTCGGGTAAGAAAATCCAAGGAATACAACGTACTGTTTGATAAAGACACGATAGTGGATGAACTAATCACTCAACTAACAGAAAAAAATCAAACACAAGAAAACCAAGATAAAACAGCTAAAGGTAAAGAAGAGATCCTTGCAACATTTGTTGAGTTACATCGCTCTGGTAGCTTTTGCGCACATTTGAGTGAACAGGAAATTATTTACTTTGTTAAAAAGAAATTAAACATGGAGAGTAATATAAATGGATAGCGAAAAAGCAGTCCCAGCAGTAAAAAGTGACTCATTTATGAGTCGATTTGGTCGTCGTAATGTAATTATAGTGTCATCAATTGTTGTTGTATTGGCAGTAATAGCAACCCTTACATCGCAAGTTGTTTCGTGGAATGAAGCAGATGAGCGTTTAGTACATCAATCAGCTTTTACAGGTAACTTAACCGTAATAAATCAAGCCGGCCCTTACTTAAAAGCATTTGGTAGTACATCCGCTTATAAAAAAGTAATTTCTATTAACTTTACGGGCGATGCCGGCGCAACAGCAAGCGCAATTGTACCGCTAATACCAATTCGATTTTTAGATACTACAACGGGTGGCGCACGAGGTGTCTCTCGTTTTAGATTACCAGGCAATGTACCAGCAGCTGAGTCGGGTGCTCTACGTGGTTTACTTAAAATACACGAAGAGTTTGGTTCACAAGAAACATTAATATCTAATTTATTAATGCGTGCGACCACTGAAAATGTAAAAGCGTCGGCGCGAATGATGTCGGTAGAGCAACATTACTCTGGTGGTAATGGTCAATTAAGCCAAGATTTTGCGGATCAATTAACAAACGGTATTTTTGTTACTGAACAAATTATTAGTACCGGAGATCGTGATAAATCTGACGATTTAGGCAATTTAAGTAAACAGCAGCGTGTCACTATTAATATTAAAATGGACGATGAAGGTAATACACTGCGTAACGCACCCATTTTAGGCGCTTACGGTATTACAGTAGTAGATGCCAGCATTATTGATATTGATTATGAGAGCAAAGTAAATGCTCGCCTTGAAGCTCAAAAGCAAGCTGCTGCTGATGAAGCGCTAGCGCGTCAAAACCTTAAAAAAGCAGAGCAACAAGCACGTACCGAAGTGGCTTTAGGTGAGCAAGCAATTGCTAAGCAACGTGCTGAATCTGAAAAGCTAAAAATTAAAGAGCAAATTGATGCTGAGCGAATTAAGGCAAATGCCATTATTTCTGCGCAGCAACGAGTGGCTGTAAAAGCGGAGCTTGCAAAAGAGCAAGAAGAGATTTTAAAGCAACAACGTTTAGAAGCATTAGGTATGGACGTTTTAGCTGAGGCTCGTTTAAGAGCTAAGTCTGCTGCACTTGATCCAAAGTATGTATTTGATGAAACGCTAAAAGCAGAAGTTAAAATTCAAACTGCTTTATTTACAAGCTTAGGTAATAGCCGTTTAGTGCCTGAAATTGTAATAGGCGCAGGCCAAGGCGAGCAAAGTAATGGCTCTGAATTTATGCGTTTATTAGCCGCCGATGCTGCATTAAGTCTTAAAAAGCGTTTAGAAAAAGAGAAAAAATAAACGATTAGTTAAGTATTGCACAAACAATAAAAACGTTGGCTGATTCGCATTAGCCAGCGTTTTTTATTGCGTAAATTTTGTTATTGTATGGTGCGGCTTAGCTTGTGAAAACAAGCTTTTTAAATTATGAAATAAAAGAGTGAGCAGTACTTATGGATTCCAGTAATCAGTTTATTTTAGATTTAGGACAAGAGCATATTACCATCCAGCGACGATATGAAGCGCTGGGAGCGTTTAACGATTTTTTGATTGCTGTTTGGTTTTTAATTGGCAGTTTTTTCTTTTTAAATGACTCACTAATAGAAAGTGGCACATGGCTGTTTATAGCGGGCAGTGCTCAATTGCTTATAAAACCTGTTTTGAAGTTGATCAGCTTAGTACATGTTAGTCGGGTATTTCATTCAAATAAAACTTCATAAGTAAAACCATAAATACGACTCATGATGAGTTCAGTTATTACGGCTAATAATTTACCAGTATAAGTTATTTAAATATCAAGGATAGAGCATTGAAAGTACTTAAGTGGATTGCAATTGGAATAGCTATTTTATTAATAGTAGGCTTACTAATTCCCGAAAAAATAATGATTCCGGTACAAGGTGCCACAAGTAAAGATTGGAACCATAACACGTTTTGGTACGAGCCTTGGGGTAGGTCGGGTGTGCACAAAGGAATTGATATTTTTGGCACAAAAAATACCCCCGTAGTTGCCTCAACAAGCGGTATTGTTATATTTGCAGGTGAGTTAAGCCGAGGTGGTAAAGTGGTTGCGGTGCTTGGGCCTAAATGGCGCGTGCATTATTTTGCACATTTAAATGACTACTCGGTAAGTACAGGTGATGTAGTAAGCATAAACAGTCAAATTGGCTTACTGGGCGATACCGGAAATGCCGCAGGAAAACAGCCTCATGTGCATTATTCTATTTTATCGTTAGTGCCTATGCCGTGGCTTTTTACAACGCAAAACCAAGGGTGGAAGAAGATGTTTTTTTTGAGCCCACATAAAAAACTCACTGCTAAATAATAGTTTTAGCTGTTAAATCAAGATGTTTAACAGCTAGAATTAGTTAATAAGCAAGCGTGTATTTAAGCTAAAAATTAGCCTGCAACAGGTGTTTTACCCGCGCGAATATTTTTAATGCTTTTAATAAACATATAAATACAGGTAGTGATTAAACAGCCTGCTAAATAAAACACAATACCATTGGGTGCATCAGATAAATTTGCAGCAAGCATAGGGCCAAATACCGAACCAATACTGTAACTCAAAAGCATTACCTCAGTTGCTGAGACTATTTTTGCCATTGGCAATGAGTCGCACGCAAGTGTTATAGCAATCGGGTAAAGTGCAAAGCTGCATGCGCCTAGTATTAAGTAGCTTACTATTAATCCTGCTAAAGTGTTTGCTTGTAGTATACCCACAGCACCGGCTGCGCCTACTAAACAGAACATACCCATCAATAAGCTTTTTTCAAGCCGAGTAGATAAGTAACTCACAAGCGGCTGCACGACCATGCCGCCTAAAATAATAACCGCCATAAGTGTCCCTGTGTACTGAGCTTGATCAGCTTGTGCTGCAATATACACCGGCATTAAGCCGTAAATAGGGCCCAGTAATAAGCCCGATGCTAAGCATCCGAGCATAGCTGGGTGGCTTAATGTTTTTATTTCTTTTAGTGGTAGTTTTTCAAGGTGCTGTTTTTCGGGCTGACCTTTGGTTATTAATAAAGGCGCTAAAATAGCTAAAAATAATAACGAGGCTACAAATAAATAAGGCGTTGAACCTTCGGTGCCAAGTGGCCCTATAGCAAGTTGACCAACCGCGCTGCCCCCATAAAGTGAGGTCATGTATAAACCCAAACGTTTAGCCCGCGACTTTGCTGTGTTGGTCATTAACAACCAAGACTCAACAACGACAAACACACCGGCAACAGCAACACCTGCTACAAATCGTGCAATTAACCAGTTAACGGTATTTGGCAGTGCAAGTTGTGCAAGCACGCTTGCTATTAATAAGCTTAAAAATAATATAAAGGCGAAGCGATGACCAATTTTTACCACAATGCGCTCTATTGTGGTTGCGCCAATAAGTAAGCCAAAGTAAAAAATGCTCGCAAGCCAAGGCGCTAGGTTTTCATCGAGTTTAAATGCGGGTAACGACAGCGGAATAAGGCTCATTAAAAAGCCGGATGCGATAGCAAAAAATGACAGCCCGATAACGGGTGCTAAAGGGTTATTAGAGGTGCTTGTGGCGGCTGATTCGGCCATTTGTGTTTATCGACTCTTGAAGGTAAATAACCACTGTTTTAAAGTTTGAGAGGTTACTTTAATAATAAAATTTGCGCGAATTTAGAGCCAAATTAAAAATAAGTAAAGTGATATTTTATTAAACAATATAAATAAACTTTAAAACGATCTATTTGGTAAATTATCGGATCTATTATGCTTTTTATTGTAGTTTTTTCATGTGGATATTGTTTTATATTTGTGAGCATTTATGTCTGAATAGGTTTTTTTGTAATGCAAGCAGACAGGCACATATCGCATGCTGCACGTCACTTGTAAAGTTTACGCAGCAGCACGTAGAGCAATATTTAAATACGCAGTGGGTGCGTAATGAATTCCATAACTTAGATTTAAACTAGATTTAAATTCGGTTTAAAGTTAATTAATATCGGGTGTTGAGTCTCTTAAAATAAGCTTTGGCTGAAACACGTGCTTTACTGTTATGCCGCTTTTTTTGTAAATGTCTTTAAGCACTAAGTTAGCCGCAGCTCGGCCCATTTCGGGAACTGGGTTATCTATTGTAGTCAGTGTTGGGTAGAGATAATTGGTAAAAATTACGTTATCGAACCCAATAATGGCTAAATCTTTTGGCAGGTTAAAACCGTGTTCGCGGGCGTATTTCATAGCACCCGATGCCATTTCGTCATTGGCGCATACAAGCGCGGTTATTTGCGCTTTATTTTGAATAAAATGCCTTAAACCATCGCTGCCGCCGGTTTCTTTAAAGTCGCCTATGTAAAATAAGTTTTCGTCAAAGGTTAGGTTGTATTCTGCTAGGGCTTTTTTGTGGCCTTTTAAACGGTTTGACGCATCTTCTTTAAACTGCGGGCCTGCTATGTATGCAATGTTTTTATGACCTTTGTTTATCATGGCTTTAGTGGCTAAGTAGCCGCCCATTACGTTGTCGAGGCTAATGCAGTTTTCTTCAATTTCTTTAACGTAGCGGCTCATTAAGTAAATAGGGGTTTTGCCTTTACTTAACTCAATTAGATACTCGTTTGATACCGCTTCTACGTGGGCAATAATAGCGTCGCAGTTACGGCCTATTAAAAACTCAAAGCCGCTTTTTTCTTTTTTCTCGTCACTGTGCCCAGGCGTAATAATAACGTGTTTACCCGCTATACGAAGGTGCTCTTCAATGGCTGACATCATTTGACCAAAAAACGGACCATCCAACTCAGAAACTAAAATACCGACGCTGTTTGTAGTGCTAGATGCCAAAGAGCGTGCAATAGAACTTGGCTGATAGCCTAGCTCTTTCATTGCTTCTAATACCTTTTTTTTAGTTTTTTTGCTTACGTAATCGTTGTCGTTAAGTACCCTTGAAACAGTTGATAAAGACACACCTGCCATTTCTGATACTTGATAAATTGTCGCCATTGATGTCCTAGCTTATATGTGTTTTTACTCGCGCTTTATAAAAATATAAAGCGCGAAGGGTCATTAAAAGTTAATTTACACATTACTGCGTCTAATTGCTAAGTCTTCTGTTATTTTTTGCGTCATCGCTGAGGTTAGTGGATAAATAAGCATCAATGCGGCGCCTAAAAAAGCAAATGCGGCAGGTATCCAGCTCATAAGTAACTGCATACCAGGTAAGGCTTGTGTAATTGTTAGCTCATCCATACCGTTATAGCCGTAGCCTGCAAGTACCACCAATACTAATGCACCGGCAAAACCACCACCTGTTTTTTGCACAAATGTACCCGCAGAATAAATAAGGCCTGTAGCGCGGCGTTTGTTTTTCCACTCTGAATAATCGGCTGAATCACCAAGCATACTAAAAAATAATGTTGGCATCATCGCGGCAAAAAATTCAGCAGCGCAACCAAAGGTAAATACAGCAACCAGGTTATCGCTAGGCACCCAGTAAAATGCAGTAGTGAGTATGCCGCTTAGCATTAATGATGCAATAAATAGGTTTCGTTTACCCATAATTTCGGCCAGTTTACCTGTGGCAAGTGCGCCAAATATAGATACAACCAACAAAGCGATAAAGTATTGCCCAGCCATGAGTTCATTGGCTACGTGGTACTTAAAGTAGTACGCAATTACACCGTATTTTATGCCATTAAACATCATGGTTAAAAAACCAATGCCGAGTAATATCAGCCAAGGTTTGTTGGTCAGAAGATCAACCATATCGCGCTGTGAGCCCGTTAAGCTTTGTTTATCTTTATTGAGCAATTTTTTAATAACGAATGTCATTGCAGCCATAACAAGGGCAAAAAATCCGCCGCTGTATAAATCGCGGTAATAAAAAAACAGGGTGGTAGCAAGCAAAGGTAGGATTATAAATGGCAGGCTTTTGGTTAAATCAAATAACTCTGATTTTAAATTCCCTTCATTTGAGGCATGCGGTGTTACACGCTCTTTGGTGGTCGCAAACGTTATAATCATTAAAATAATAAGTAAGCTGGCAAATAAGTACATAGTAAGCTGATAGCCTTTGGTGTTGTCGCCGCCACCAAAAAATGCCACTAGCTCAGGTAAAAAACCCATAACCAATAAGCCACCAGTAAACGCACCTGCAAACCTAAAACCAGAGAGCTTTGTGCGCTCTGTATCGTCTGGTGTCATTACGCCCATAAGTGCCGAGTAGGGCACATTACTTACGGTGTAAGCAAGCGTTAAACCTATGTAGGTTACGTAAGCATAAATAAGTTTATTGGTGGTGCTAAAGTCGGGTGTAGTAAAACACAACACCATAAACAAGCCCAAAAACGGTGCCGAATAGAGTATCCACGGGCGAAATTTACCAAAGCGCGACTGCGTTCTATCGGCAATCATACCCATAATAATATCGGTTACGCCATCTGATAGCCTTACCACCAAAAACAACATGGCAGCGGCGGCTGCCGATATGCCAAATGTATCGGTGTAAAACACCGCTAAATAAGCAAGCGCGCCGCGCCATACTAAGTTAGCACCGGCATCGCCCATGGCGTAACCTACTTTTTCGTATAAAGGGAGTTTGTTCACTGTGTGTGTTCTTATTGTTATAAGCCGATAAATTATCGGCTAGTTATTAGGGTACTGTACGCTTTACCGCTGGCTTTAACAGTTCGTTTTTGTGTGTTGTAGTCTACGTGTACTATTCCAAAGCGCTTTAAATATCCTTCTGCCCATTCAAAGTTATCCATTAGGCTCCACGCAAAGTAACCATCTACTTTTACGCCTTGCTCGGTTGCGTTATGCAGGGCATTTAAATGCTCGTGGTAATATTCAATACGGTCGTTATCTTTGATTTCACCGTCTTTAAATTCGTCAGCCATGGCTGCACCGTTTTCGGTAATATAAATAGGTGGTAGGGTGTATTTTTCGTTTAACGATACAAGTAATTCTGTCAGCGCTTTAGGGTAAATTTCCCAGCCAATATCGGTCATTGGCGCTTTATGTGGCAGCTCATGGTAAAAGTCGGTTTCGCTTGCTTGATAATGCATGCGGGTATAAAAGTTAACCCCTAGGTAATCTAGCGGTTGAGCAATTATTTCCATATCGCCATCTAAAATATCAGGGTGGTGGGCTTTAGGTAATTGCTTAATAATATCAGGGTATTTACCTTGCATTACAGGCTGCATGTACCATTGGTTTATATAGTCATCAGCAAATGCAGTGGCTTTTAAATCGTCTTCACTTTGGGTAACTGAGTAACAAGGCGTAAAGTTAAGTACAATACCGTTTAGCGTATTTGGGCTATTTTTAGCAAGTACTTGCATAGCCAAACCGTGACCCAGTAATAAGTGGTGCGCGGCTTTACGACCAAATTCGCGACCTACTATGCCAGGCGCATGTACGCCTATTTCGTAACCTAAGTAAGAGCTGCAAAAAGGCTCGTTTAAGGTGGCGTAAGAGTGCACACGCTCCCCAAATGCTTTGGTAATTAAATCTGTGTAATGTGCAAATTCGTAAGCGGTGTTACGGTTTAGCCAGCCACCTTCGTCTTCAATATGTTGTGGTAAATCCCAGTGGTACAGCGTTACAAAAGCTTTAATGTTACGACGTTTTAATTCATCTAAAATGTCGGTATAAAACTTAACGCCTGTCGGGTTTAGGTGACCGCTTTTAGTCATTACGCGCGGCCACGAAATCGAAAGTCTGTAAGCGTCTACACCTAATGATTCAATTAAGTTTATATCGTCTTTCCAGCGAGTGTAGTGCTCGCAAGCTACATCGCCATTTGAATTGTCGACTATTTTGCCTTCTTTACTGCAAAAGGTATCCCAAATACATGGCAAGCGATCAGCTGCGCCGCCTTCAATTTGAAATGAGGCCGTAGCTACACCATAAGTAAAATTTTTGGCTAAAAGTGGTGAGCCACTAGGTAAAGATAATTGTTTCATTAAGAGAAAACCTCTGCTTCTTTTTTGGTAAAGTTTGCTTTGTATAGAGCGTATATTAAATTCATTATTGGAAGCGCTTCCATATTTAATTTGATTAATCACTAAGTATGGTATTTAATAACTTTAAGGAAGCGCTTCCATATTTAGGTTAGTGGCTATTGTTTAACAGGTCAATAGTTAAATTTAAATAACAAATAGGCGCTCACTAAATCACACTGACACAACACAGGGCTATAAAAATGAAAAAAAGCTTAAACACTAACAGGTTACACATGCTCCCAATTTTAATAGGAGGGTTGTGCGTTTTAAGTGGGTGTAATAAACAAGAGATTAACGCAAATAATAGCCAAAGCGCCGTAGCCAAAAAGGCTGAGCATGAGCAAGGGGATTTATCACTTTGGCCAACCCTTAAAAGTAAGGTAGTTAAAACGCCCGAAATTGAAAATACAATTGCACAGTATTTAAAAACAATGACGCTTGAGCAAAAAGTAGCGCAAATGATCCAACCTGAAATTCGCGATATTAGTGTTGAAGACATGCGCAAATACGGTTTTGGTTCGTATTTAAATGGCGGTGGCTCTTTCCCTAATGCAAATAAGCATGCAACGCCTGCAGATTGGATAACACTTGCTGAGAGCATGTATCAGGCATCAGTTGATGACTCAATTGATGGCAGTAAAATTCCGACCATGTGGGGCACTGATGCAGTACATGGCCATAATAATGTGATTGGGGCGACGTTATTTCCGCACAATATTGGTTTAGGTGCTGCTAATAACCCCGCATTAATTGAGCGCATTGCAGCAGCTACTGCAATAGAGGTAATGGCAACAGGCATAGATTGGGTGTTTGCACCGACTGTTGCGGTGGTGCGCGACGACCGATGGGGCAGAACGTACGAAGGCTACTCAGAAGACCCTGCAATTGTACGTGAGTATTCAGCCGCAATTGTAAACGGATTGCAAGGCAGAGCCGATGAAGACTTTTTAAGTGACAAACGCGTAATTAGTACCGTTAAGCACTTTTTAGGCGATGGCGGCACTGTAGATGGTGACGATCAAGGCGATAACATTGATAGCGAAGAGGTGTTATATAATATTCATGCGCAAGGTTATATAGGTGGCTTAACCGCAGGTAGTCAGTCGGTTATGGCATCGTTTAATAGCTGGAATGGTAAAAAAAATCACGGCAATAAATACTTACTTACCGATGTATTAAAAACAAAAATGGGTTTTGATGGCTTTGTTGTAGGCGATTGGAACGGGCACGGACAAGTTGCAGGCTGTACAAATGAAAGTTGCCCACAGGCTGTTAATGCGGGGCTTGATATTTTTATGGTGCCAACGGGTGCTTGGAAACCACTTTATGAAAATACAATTAAACAAGTAAAAGCGGGCACAATAACAATGGCGCGAATAGATGACGCCGTAGAACGTATTTTACGCGTTAAATTACGCGCGGGTTTATTTGATAAACCAAGCCCCGCAAATCGAAAATATTCAGGTAAATTAGAGCTAATAGGTGCGCCAGCACATCGCGATATTGCCCGCCAAGCGGTACAAGAGTCGTTAGTACTGCTTAAAAATAACAATCATTTATTACCGCTTAACCCATCAAGCAACATACTTATAGCGGGCGATGCGGCCGATAACATAGGCAAGCAATCGGGTGGTTGGAGTATTACGTGGCAGGGAACTAATAATCAAAATGCAGATTTCCCTGGGGCAACGTCTATTTATGCGGGGTTAAAAGCGCAAATAGAGGCTGCTGGCGGTAACGCTATTTTAAGCCCAACGGGTGAATTTAATACCAAACCCGATGTAGCCATTGTTGTATTTGGTGAAGAACCATACGCAGAAGGGCATGGTGATAAAGACAACCTTGAGTTTGAACGTAACAATAAACGCTCTCTTAAAATATTAAAAACATTAAAGAAGCAAAACATACCAGTTGTTTCTGTGTTTATATCGGGCAGACCAATGTGGGTTAACAGCGAGCTAAACGCGTCAGATGCATTTGTAGCAGCATGGCTTCCTGGCACTGAAGGGCAAGGCATTGCTGATGTTTTACTAGCGGATGCAAGTGGGAAGGTACAGTATGACTTTAAAGGTAAATTGTCGTTCTCGTGGCCTAAATCGCCACTACAAACCGCAGTAAATAATGGCGATGCTGATTACTCACCATTATTACCCTATGGCTTTGGCTTAACGTATAAAGATGAAAGTACGCTTAGCAATAATCTAAATGAAGACTCAGGTGTTGATATTAGTAACCTTGCGCCGCTATCTATATTTAATGGCAGCTTTAAAACACCGTGGCGTTTGTTTTTAAATTCAAACAGCGAGCAGCACCAAGTAGCAAGTAACAGTGTAAAGCTCGGCGGCATTACTTATCGCACTGAAGACAAAGCGATTCAAGAAGATGCAATGCAATTTAATTTTGATGGCACTGCACCCAGCTATATCGAAATTAATAGTAACTTTACCGAAGACAAAGTGGCCTATATTGAAGCAAATTCAGCCCTTAGCTTTAGCTATAAAGTAAACCAAATACCTAGCTCACAGACATACCTTGCAATGAAGTGCGAACAAGGCTGTGGCGGCGAGCTTGATATTACCCGTGATCTTGAAAATGCTGATTTAAATACATGGCAAACCATGAGTATAGATTTAACGTGTTTTGCTAAAAAGGGCGTTGATTTTGCCAGAGTAACCAGCCCTTTTATTATTAAAACGGCAGGAGAGATTAACGTTTCAGTTGCAGATATTAGCTTTAAACCACAAAGCGCTAAAAGCGCCGTGGTTAAGTGTGAAGAATAAAACGTAAAAGTTGTTGTGTGTACCAAAAACCCTTAGTAATAAGGGTTTTTTATGCTGGGCAATACTGCTTTAAAAACTCATGATGAGATGGTAATTGGCTTACGCGTTGCTCTATTTGTTGCTTAATACCGTGTAAAAAACGGGTGAGTTCTTCATCACTCATCATGCTGGCTATTAAGTGATGTTGATTAGGCTCAATACCTTGACCAAGCATAACTTGCACCCACGAGTCGACTCTAAAAATGTCGCCATCGTCTAAAAATACACGGCCGGTTTGTTTAAACAAATCAATTTTATGTTGAAGTGTTTTTGGCACTTCCATGGCGCTACAATGTTGCCAAAACTCACTGTCATCGCGATTAGTTACTTTGTAGTGCAGCACAATAAAGTCGCGAATATTTTCGATTTCGCTTTTAAGTTGTTTGTTGTATTCGTCAATGGCGTGATTGGTAATGCCATTAAACGGAAATAAACGCATAAAGCGAATAATACCCGACATTATTAAGTGAATGCTGGTGGACTCAAGTGGCTCAACAAAACCGCTAGCAAGGCCAAGCGCTAAGCAGTTTTTATTCCAGCCTTTTAAGCGGCGCCCTGTTTTAAATTTAATAATAAGGGGCTCTGTAAGCGCCTCGCCCTCAATGTTACTTAATAAGAGCGCTTTGGCTTGCTCGTCATCCATATATTGGCTGCAATAAACTAATCCGTTGCCTACACGGTTTTGCAGCGGTATACGCCATTGCCAGCCGCTTTTATGGGCAATAGAGCGGGTAAGTGGCAATACGGTATCGCTGGTTGATTTTGTTTGCACCGCAATGGCGCTGTTACACGGTAGTAAATGCGACCAGTCTTCGTAGCCAGTATGCAATGCTTGCTCTATTAATAAACCTCTAAAGCCGGTGCAATCAATAAAAAAGTCGCCGTTAATAAGCTCGCCATTATTTAAAGTAAGTGATTCTATATGGCCCGTTTTAGTGTTTTTTACTACTTTTTGTATTTTACCTTCAATGCGTTTTACACCCAGTGGCTCTGAAAATTCACGTAAAAACTGCGCGTAACGCGTGGCATCCATATGGTAAGCATAGTTAATGGGGTTTTGCTGATTAAACGCAAATTTACCGGCTTTAGCCGCTTGCAGCTCGTAGCAGTAATCGCCAAATGGGTTGTTTATTCCAAGTGCTTTACCTTGCAGCCAAAAGTGATGAAATTCACCCGCCCAACATTCTTTGCCCGTTGCGCCAAATGAGTGAATATAATGCGTGTTTTCATCGCCCCAGTTTTCAAAGCTAATACCTAATTTAAAGCTTGCTTGAGTGGCTTTCATAAATGCTTGCTCGTTTATACCCAGCAATTTATGAAATGTACGAATAGGCGGAATTGTTGCTTCACCAACACCTACAGTGCCAATATCGTCAGATTCAACAAGGGTTATGTTTATATTGTTACCAACTAGTTTAGCAAGTGCTGCTGCGGCCATCCAACCTGCAGTGCCGCCTCCAGCAATTACTACGTTTTTAACAGCGTTTGTTTTAGTCATTATGTGGCTGCCCATTATTTAATAAAAGATGATTTAAAAGCGCGCGATTACTTGGCAGTCCATTTAAGCACTGCGCTATTTTTTCGCGATTTTGCTGATAATAGTAATCCCCAGCGCGTGGGTCGTTAAATGTATTTTGTGCAGAGATTGTTTGTGTATTAAAGCCCATGCCATATAAAACGTATTGGTAACTGCTTGATGAAAACACTTCTTCGTTTTCAATAAAATCAAAGCGGCTAGGGGGCTGAAATTGCCAAAGTTTAAGTAAGTTTTGCAGGCGCTCGGGCGCGGTATTTAAATTACTAATATCTTGCCAATAAGGAGTGTCGTCGCGCTCGCTTAGTACATAATGAAGTTTTAAGAATTCAATAACGCGCTGCCAACGAGTGCTAAAGCGGCTGTTAAAACGAATTGCAAGCTGGCTCATGTGGGTGCGGTTTTGCGGTAGTTGCTCGCTTATCATGCTAATTGAAAGTTCAACCATAGCAAGAGCTGACGCTTCAAGCGGCTCTAAAAAGCCAGCTGACATACCCACGGCAACACAGTTTTTAATCCAAAATTGTTGCCTGTAACCAGGGCTGAATTTTAATACACGGTAGGTAAGTTGCTCAGCTTGTTGCTCACTGCTGCTTTTGGCTATGTAGCTTTTTAGTGTATTTGTTGCGCTTTCATCGCTTTGATATTTACTACTAAATACATAACCTGTACCACGGCGTGTTGGCAGGGCTATATCCCAAATCCAGCCGTTACTTTGCGCTGTAGATAGCGTAGCAGAGGCAATTGGCTGATCGATGTGTGCATTAGGTATTTGCGCCGCTACAGCGCTGTTATTAAATAAAATATGATCTTGCGTTATAAACTCACTATTAAAATGATCACCAATTAAACGAGCACGAGAGCCTGAGCAATCTATAAATAAATCACCTGTTATATCGCCATTATTATTTATTTTTAATGCGGCAATATAGCCATGATCGTCGTCAATAACCTCGGTTACATCGTCAATAATATGTGTAACGTTTAGATTTTTAACACAGTGATTTTTTAAAAACTCAGCAAATTTACCCGCATCTAAATGATAGCCATAGTTGGTGACTGCTGCGTATTCGGGAGTTTGTAATTGTTTTGGTGCAAGTGCTGCTTGGCATACAAAGCTTTGCATATTAACAACGTCGGCAAATTTTTGATCAGGTGCAATACGTTGCCAACTGGCGTGTAAATTAGTGTGCTCGTAGCCTTGTGGATTCATAAAAGGGTGGTAGTAGTTTTCTCCCTCGCTGAGGTTGCGCCAATTTATAAATTTAGAACCTTGCTTAAATGACGCGTCGCACTGGGTTATAAAATCACTTTCTTTAATGCCAATGCGCTGTAGTGTGTTGCGCATTGATGGCCATGTGCCTTCGCCCACACCCAATATAGGCACGTTTGCCGACTCCACTAACGTTACATTAAGGTGCGGGTGTTCGGCGGCTAATAAGCCTGCGCTTAGCCAACCAGCAGTGCCACCACCTAAAACGACTATTTTTGTTATTGGTTTGGTCATGAGTTAACACCCTAAAGTTGATAACAATTAAACTAGCATTAATACTGTTTTAAATACAAAAAAGCCGCTAGTAAAAACTAACGGCTTTACTTTGTATTACCTTTAGAAGTTGTAACGCATACCAATATTGTAACGTGCGCCTAGCTGTTGTAGGTTCCACAATTGTACTGACGTACGGCCATGTTCGCGGCTGTTTTGTTCAGTAATGTTAAGGCCTTCAACAAAAAACGATAGTTGTTCGCTGTAGTTGTACGCAACATTAAAGTCGATTTGATAATATTCTTCAGTAAAGCCAGGCTCGTTTACGTATCGAGCTGCGCTATTTAAAAACTTATCACGCCAGTTGTAAGCAATACGTGCTTGAAAATCATCGTTTTCGTACATTGCAATAAAGTTGGCTGTATCGCTTAAACCCACTAGTGCAAATTGTGTAGTAGTAGGGTCAGCGTTTACATCAAAGTCTATGTCGCCATTAACTGTGGTGTAGTTTGCTTGCACACCAAAACCGCTTTCACCAAAAAAGTGTTGAAAGGCAATTTCAAAACCATCAATAGTGGCATTTTTATTGTTGGTAGGTACTTGCGCTGTAAATTCTAGTAATGGGTCATCGCTGTTGGCAATTACATCGTAAGCGGCTTCAAACTCTTCGTAGGTCATAGAGTCAAAATCAACGCCATTTTCTGTTGCGGCAACCATTTGAAATAAGTTTGAATCGGTTAGAGCAAGTCCGCGAGATTCTAGCTCAGCAATGGCAGCTTGAGCGCGAGGGCCTGCTGTTGCATCGCGTAATCCGTAGTAGTTTTGCGTCATGGGTGTTAAACCAATAAAGTTTTCGATGTCTTTAGTGTAATAACCTACCGACACATAACTTGTTTCTGCAAAGTACCACTCAGCCGATACATCAATATTATCTGATTCAAGCGGCACTAAACCAGGATTACCTGTTGACGCTGTAGCTGGTGATGAACCCGCTAAAAGAGTAGGGGCACCTGGTACACCAACCGTCGCTGCTGAACTTAAGTTGTCGTAAGTTGGGCGAGCAATTGTCGTGCTATAAGAAAAACGCGCTTTTACGTTTTCAATTACTTCTATGTCAAAGTCAAAGCTTGGTAAAAAGTGATCGTAGCTAGATTTAAGCGTGAAATCTTCTTTAGCCGAGCCAAAACGAACATTAAAGTCGTTATTACCTTCCCACGCTACTGCGTTAGGTAAGTCGATATTAGCCGTTGAGGTAATGTCGGTAGACTCTTGGCGCGCGCCAATTACAATGTTGTATGGCATATCGCCAATGTAGCCGTTGTAAGTAAATTGCACAAACGCTGCGGTTATATCTTCTTCAATGGTGCGGTTAGTTGCAAATGCGCCATCGGCTGCAAAGTTAAAGCCGTATTCTTCACCTGCCCAGTAACCAATTTGCGATGCGCTGCCAGTATAACCTTGGTTGAACGAGCCCGATGTATCGTAGTCGTCAAACTCAGCTAAAAAGTTTGTTGGGTTTAGGTAGCCATCAGGTAGTTCGCCTGGGTTTTCTATACCCCAGTTACCCATTGTATTACGTGTAAGTGATTGCAGTGAATGGCTTTCCATAGAGCGAGACTCTATACCAAAGTCAATTGCACCGTTTTCAATTTCGTATTTACCATGGATTCTAAATTCTGTAATTTCAGATTCTTGGCGAGCAAAGTTAGAATCTAAAATAGACGTACCCACATCAGAGGCATCTAACGTGTTATTACAATTTAGGTTGTCTCGGCGGCAATCATCAAAATCGATACTCATTGATGGAAGTTCGCGGCTAAAATCAACTTCTTGTGCGTTAACTACGTTTGCGCCCAAGCCTGCGTTTACCCAGCTGCCGTAAGGTGCATCTGGTTTGCTAGTGGCTTTTGAATTGTGCGCATCAAACATAAAGCTCAATTCTGAATTGAAATAGTATTCAACGTTTAAACCAATAGAGTCGTTTTGGTTAACTTGGTTCAGCTCTTGAAACGCTAAACCTAAATCGCGTGTTTGCTGATCGCGACGTTCTTCTCGGTAATAAATTGGGGTTTTTACCGTGTTATCGTCAAACGTTAGCGCGCTTTTGTAGTTATCCATCCAAATTGATTGCTCAGCACGGGCTTCGAATAAATCTTGCTTAGAATATGTGTAATCAAGCGTGGCTGTTAAATCGTCAATTGGGCTGTATTGCAGCGTTAATTGCGCGTTTGTACGAGTACGTTCTCTGTCGGCAATGGTGTAGCGCAAATCTGATGGCATTGAATAAAGCTGACCAACAGCGGGTGCATTAGTTAAAACAATATCGTCTGCAGCTTGTGGGATTGTGCCGTCAAAAGCTGATGTATTCCATTGATTTACAAACGCACCTGTTGATGAGCTATCGCGCTGTTGCATGCTTGCAGTTAACGAGGCACCAAATTTAGCTTCACTGTCGGTCCAGCTAATTAAGCCCGAAAGCTCAGGTGTTATGTCATCACCAACGCGGTTTGTTGAGTCGTGTAATGCTTTTACGCCAATGCTTGAAACAAAGCCTGGATTGTCGAGCGGGCGAGCCGTATTAATATTAATTGTTGCGCCAATACCACCTGATGCAATGCTAGCTTTACCCGTTTTATATACTTCAACCGATTTAACGCTATCAGACGCTAAGTTTGCAAAGTCAAATGCACGAGAGCTGGGTGTACCACCGCCTGCAGGCAAAGATGCCGCCGGCATTGTACGCCCGTTTAGGGTTACCATATTGTAGTCGGGGCCAAAACCACGAACCGTTACTTTAGAGCCTTCACCATTTGAGCGATCAATCGACACACCCGTAATACGCTGTAGCGACTCGGCTAAGTTGGTATCTGGGAATTTACCAATATCTTCAGCTGATATTGCATCTACAACACCGGCGGCGTCGCGTTTTAAACGAGTCGACTCTTTAATACTGCTTTTAAAACCAGTAACTTGGATTACTTCAACATCTGTATTTGCTTCTTGTGCATATACAGGCAAAGAGATTGATGCACCTAAAATCAGAGATAGGCTGGTCGCTATCTTTGTTTTTCTTACAATATGGTTGGACATTCGGTTTCCCTCGCGCTTTTATCATTATTATTAACAGCTTGTATGGGGCTGTTATTGTGTAGTTATAAACATTGTCAAATGTGTGGAAGCGCTTCCAGAAAGATCTATTTAACTAGATTTTGTGGAAGCGCTTCCATAAATGCTAGTTTATATTTTGAATAGGGTCAACTGTTGTTTTAATAAAATGAGACTAAATTGTTTTTAAAATGTATGTTTTTTGAATTTAATTTTATTTAAAGTATAAATTACAATTGGTTATAAAAAACCGTTTGAAATAGTGCGGTAACAACATTTTATTATAAGAAAACCAATTATTGATTAATTTAGTTATTTACATATTTTTATAAGGTGTTTAAATCAGCTTTTAATACTAGCTAAAATTAATAAATCGGCCGTTGGTCACTCAACAAAAAATAGGTACATTTGCTAACTTAGCGAAAATGCCGATGTAGTGATTATGTACAACGCAATTGATGAAAACGCATCAAGCGGCGGTTCTATCTCAGTTTATGAATCGGTCATTAAAAACCAGTGGTTGTTTAAAAAATCGTTAATTAAATCACTAAAAAGTAACGTAGTTTTTGCAGAAGATGGTTTAAAAATAAACTTATAAAGTATTGCGCATAAGGTGTTGCGAGTCGCTAGTTTTATCGCTATTTTAAAGGCTCTCTCATAGATGGATTTTATTATGCGCATTAAATTTTTAGCGAGCTTTTATTCTTTCTTCTTGTTTGCTCTGTTTGGTTGTGAAGATCAAAGTATGGCAATTCAAGGTAGTCCTCAGCTAAATAATAATGTAAGTAACTCACCCTCTAATCTCAAAGTAAACACGCCTCCAGCAGCTCAAACACACGAACCCGCTTTAGTGGTCGGTATGCTAGCAACACATTGTAAAAGTAATGAAGCAGCCTACATTAACGCAAAAATGCATAAAGTTGTGCGTAACCCAGATGAAAATACAGCCTACAAGTTAGAGCCTACCGATAAAGTGCTTTCTATTTGCGTTGCAAAAGATGACTCATCACTTAGTTATCGATTTGGTAGAGTTAATGACATAGGGCTTGAAAAAGAAGCTACACCAAATGCACCATTTGGCAGTTACTACAGGCAAGTAGGGCGTATTGGCGAGAGTATTTTATTTTTTAGTAACGGCGAATACCACTACTATATTATTAACTCAGGCGGTATGGGCAGCGGTGTAACCGTTAATGTTTATAAAAACGATACATTAATAACTGAGCTGTTTTCGGGTAATGATCCTTACGATGATTTTGTTATAGCAACCGATTTAAATTTCCCTAAAAAATTGGTTATAGAAAAACAGCCATTTAATAAGCAAATGCAGTAAATAATGACTCCACAGCAGCAAAACGTTATAGAGCAAGGGCATTGGTTTAAAAACCGTAGCGCTTATTTAAAAAGCTTTTTATTAACGCAGGGCAAAACGCTTTCACTAAAGGCTCAGCAATCATTATTTTTGCGAGGTGATAAGCACGATGGAATTTATGCCGTACTTAGCGGCGTGGTGTGTATTAGTGGCGTAAGTAACGAAGGCAAAGAAGCCGTATTGAGCTTTATTGATTCATCACTGTGGTTTGGCGAAGTTACCTTGTTTGATGGTGGCCTGCGTACTCACGATGTATATGCACAAACTGATGTTGTGCTTTTTTACGTGCCCCAACGCGAGCTTGAACAGCTATTAAACAAGCAGCCACAATATTGGCAAGAGTTTGGTTTATTGTTGGCACAAAAATTACGCCTAATGTTTACCTCAATGGAAGATCACGCATTACTAAGCGCTGAGCAAAAAGTATGCAATCGACTTTTAATGCTTAGCGAACATACAGAGCACTTAACACCGCTTGTTTTATCTCAGCAGCAACTTGCTGATATGACCTACCTAACGCGCCAAACTATTAATCAAATACTGCAACAGCTTGTTAGCCTACAAGCCATTAGTTTGGGGTATCAACGCATAACTGTTTTAGATAAACAAAAGTTACAGGCGCGTGCTACACAAGCTTAAATAGAGACTTTTTTATTTAGTTGGAACCAAAATTGCTACAGATAATGTAACGCAACAATGGATTTGAGCTAATGACTACAATAACCTTTAAAAATCAATATAGTAACTATAACTCTCCTGCATTAAATAAAGCGGCAGGACTAAGCGAAGTTGCGGCAACTAATACCCTCCCTAACGAAAAAACAAATGATGTTAAAGGCATTACCTCAGCTCCTAAAGAACCAACGTTTTTAGAAAGTGCTCAAGAAGCGCTGGTTTATCAGCGCTTAGGTGTAAACAAAAACAAAATAGACGAACTAAAAGCGACAATAGAAGAACTCACTAAAGAGCTACAAGGAGAGGGCGCAGACCCTGACGCAATTGCTGATAAAATTGATGAGCTTCAAAAAATGCTTGAGCAAGAGTATCAAAAAGGGCGCGAGCGAACGGATATGCAAGGTGAGCATGAGCCGGGTAAAATAATTTCTGCATTTGTTTAATTTACAAAATGTCGGATACCTGACATTGTTGTTGTGTCTACTTTTGCTAAAGTAAGTTTTATATATAAAAATAAAGGCAAAACAATGAAAACACTTCAACAGCAACTTGGTAAATATGGTTTGTATCATCGTTCTAAGCGCAATGTACTAACGCACTTTTTTGGTATTCCGCTCATTGTATTTGCAGCGTTGTGTTTACTTGCGCGTATTCAAATACCCCTTGGTAGCGTAGTAATTGATGGCGCACAACTTTTTGTATTAGCGTCGGTTGTTTATTATTTTATGCTGAGCTTTTCGCTTGGCTTTATTATGGCCGTAATATTCACCTTACTCCTTGTTAGTGCTCAGCTTATTGCGGCAATGGCGCTTTGGCCGTGGTTGAGTATTGGCGTAGGTGTGTTTGTATTTGGCTGGGTATTACAGTTTATTGGGCACTATTACGAAGGTAAAAAACCGGCGTTTGTAGATGACCTAATTGGTTTAATTATTGGCCCTTTGTACGTAACCGTTGAACTACTATTTTTAATGGGCTTTTACAAAACATTAGAAGATGAAGTAAACGCAATAGCAGGCCCTACAAAAGCGTAAAATACATTACTAAGTACTTTAATAAAACCTAATAAATAACAATAAAAGGCAGATAACGTATGCAATATAATATTAAAACCGTGTGGATCACCGGGGCATCGTCAGGTATTGGTAAAGAGCTTGCTATACAATTTGCTGAGCTTGGAGCGCGCGTTATTTTATCGGCGCGCAATGTAGATAAATTAAACGATTTAAAAGCAACGCTTAAAGGTGAAGGGCACTTAGTTGTGCCGCTGGACTTAGCCGAGCCAGAGCATGTACTAAGTACAGTAACAGCAAAAATGAGCGAGCTTCCTGCAATAGATATTTTGATTAATAACGGCGGCGTATCGCAGCGTAGCTTATTTTTAGAAAACGACTTTAACGTGTATCGCCAATTAATGGAGGTTAATTACTTTGGCTTAATTGCACTTACTAAAGCTATATTGCCTACTATGGTGGCAAGGCGCAGTGGCTCAATTGTGTCTATTAGTAGTGTGGCGGGTAAAGTAGGTTCAAAATTTAGAACAGGTTACTCGGGTTCTAAATATGCGGTTGTTGGTTTTATGGATTGCCTACGTGCAGAAGTAGCACAACATAATATTCATTGTTTAACAATTTGCCCAGGCTCTATTAAAACAGCAATTGCGCATAACTCACTAAACGAGCAAGGCATAGCGCAAAATAAACCAGAAGAGTCGATAGAAAATGGCATGGATGTAAGCGTAGCAGCTACAAAAATGATTCGTGCCATTAGCAATAAAAAAGACGAAGTGATTATTGGCAAAGGTTTAAGTGGTTGGGCGCCTACAATTAAGCGCTTTTTTCCTACTTTGTTTAATCGCATTACTGCAAAAACAAACTATAGGTAGCGTCGTTTATTTCAAAGGCGTAAAATGCCGTAAATTTGATCAATTTAGAAAAGGATTCTAAATGAAGTATTTATGGCTGAGCCTGTTTTTTATTGTATTAATTTGGTCTGGTATTAACCCAAAAGATCAATTTACATGGCTGCTTGAAGTTATCCCCGCAATTATTGGTTTAGTGCTGCTAGCAAGTACCTATAGCCACTTTAAACTAACTCCTATTTTATATACATTTATTTTAGCGCATTGCATTGTGCTGATGATTGGCGGGCATTACACCTACGCCGAAGTCCCTTTGTTCGATAACCTATTTGGTAGTGAGCGTAATAACTACGATAAAGTAGGACACTTTTTTCAAGGCTTTGTACCTGCACTACTAGCACGCGAAATTTTACTGCGCAAAAAAGTAGTAAATGGTCGAGGCTGGTTAATCACCTTTGTTATTTCGGTATGTTTGGCATTTAGCGCCTTTTACGAATTAATAGAGTGGTGGGTTGCAGTGTTAAGCGGCGAAAACGCAGAAGCATTTTTAGGCACGCAAGGTTACGTGTGGGATACCCAATCAGATATGGGATTGGCGTTATTTGGGGCTATTTGCTCGTTGTTAATGCTTTCAAAAGTACACGACAAACAGCTTAAAAACGTTAAAGATTATTTATAGGCTATAGGAACGTTAAAGACTATATAGAAACGCTTATAAAATATTAATAAAAGACTATTAACTTATGACTGTAAACACTAGTGATTACTCAATCAGCACAGACAAAAGTAAACTTAACTTTAACGTTATTTATAACTTTATTGCTAATAGCTATTGGGCCAAAGGCATTCCTAAAAGCGTGATGCAATCGGCTATTGATAACTCAATGTGCTTTGGTGTTTACAGCGCTCATAACGAGCAAGTTGGCTTTGCCAGGGTAGTGACCGATAAAGCAACCTTTGCCTATTTAGCCGATGTATTTATTGCCCCGCACTTGCAAGGTAATGGGCTGAGTAAGTTACTTATTAAAACGATAGTAGAGCACCCTGAGCTGCAAGGGCTCAGGCGCTTTTAATTAGCAACTTCTGATGCGCATGGCCTTTATGCGCAATACGGGTTTAAACCTATAGATAACCCCGCACTGCTAATGCAAATAAGTCCTGAGAATGTGTATGATCAAAACAATCGTAAGAGCTAATAAACGGGGGAAGAGCATTGTCCGTTTCAAGGTCTTGTTATGTTTCATTACCAAATAAACCTAGATAATATTCTTTTTTATCGTTTAGGTATGAATTCCCCAATTTGACGAAGCCAAATTTAGGAAGTAGATGTTGCATTACTTCATTAGTATCTTGTGTGGTCGCGAAAGTTGAATAACCTTCGCTTGCATCAAGAACACCTTCCATTAATTGATTACCCACACCATTTACTTTTGCGTATATATAACCAATTTCACATTTATACTTTTCAATAGCATTAGATACACCAGCAGCTTTAAAAACTTTAGATTTATATATTTGTAGTGGATTTTTTAACCCTGCAATAGCTACACAAGCATCACCTTGCCAAATAAAAATTAATTTTTCTGCTTGCTTAACTCGAGAGCGAAGACCAACAGGACTAACTTGCCCACCTTCGACTGCCATTTTTTCAAATGTATCTAATTCAAATAGAGAGCATTCACTTGGAGATTTAATTATAGTTTTCATAAGTACCCGAAGAAACATAACGAGCCTGTAGATTAACTCGTTTTTTATTTATTTTTATTGATAAACAAACCATAGCTGAGTTCCTATTTTGGTTCAATTGATTACTGTATTTTTACGCAGAATATAGAAGTGTTTGGTGTTGTTTTAATTGGCGTTTTGGACAGGATTATGGGTGCTTTAGTAGCTTTATTTTAGGTTAAAAGGGCTTACCCTCATTAATGCATCGTGTTTTTCAGCTTTTCTATATTATGAACAAGGCAATACAGTTGCCGCAGCGTGAAGTAAGGTATTCACTTTCATTTGACCCCGTAAGGTCAATTTATTCATGCCTTTGTTCACTGTAATGTACCGCTTTTTATTTAAAGGAAAGTCGGTTCAAGGTAATTAGGATGGGTGTCATCCTAATTTTTTATAACTGCGAGCATATCTTCATCGTCTTCATCCATACCGATCTCAACAAAACCAAAGCTAGAATAAAATTCCTTAGCTACTGGATTTTCAGGGTTATAGCAAATCTCTATCTCCTTGAGGTTTGTAAGCTGTTTTATTTCAGCTAGAGCAAGGTCTAATGCTTTACGACCAATACCTTTTTTTTGATGTTTTCGGTCAATCATGAACCGCCAGATTGAAACTTTAGTTAGTGACTCTTTAACCCACATAAAGAAACCGACAGGTTCTTTTTCCAAATAAATTGCTCTAGTTTCATGCCCATCGTTGAATATAGATTCAACAAGTGACCACATATTACAAGCAACGTACTCCTCTTGTTCCTTTGACACATTAAGCTCACATACATCTTCATAATTTTCTTTTGTGACTTGGCGAAGTGATACTTCCAAAGTTTTCTCCTTAAAACCTAACGCCCTGTTAACAGGCAATAATATAGTTGGCTAAAATAAGTGAACGGAGTGAACAAAAAGCCAACTGTATTTTGTCCTTGTTTAACAGCTTGTTAGGCACTTTTGGGAATATCTTCTACTTTTAAAATTGCTTCAAAATGGTGATATCCATTTTCATTTACTTCATCTTTTTCAGTAACAAGTATTGGAATTACCTTCCCACCAAACGCCTTAGGAATGAAACGGTATCCAATACACTCTTCGAAAAGCTCAAGAAAACTATCATAGTCCATTACAATTTCATCATGGTAACTCATAAATTTATTTGTAATTACTGCTACCCAATTGTCGTTGTCATCAAAAACCAGAAGTGCGTCTCCTCTATTTTCTGTATAACCTCTAGAAATGTATAGGGTATCACCTGGAGCCACATCTTTAATATCACCTGTAAAAGAATCCTTAGGTTCCCAGAATCCATTTAGAATTATTTCTCCTGTTTCATTTATTTCATGACTTAAGAAAAACTCTGCCATATCATACATCTTACTTTCGTTTTCTTCTTCAATTCTTAAACTAGCTGGTAACTCTGACTTCAATTCTTTAATTTCATTTTCAAGATCACTTTCTTTAGACGAAGCCGTTGCAATATTATCTAAGTATTCTTTCTCAAATTTGTCCGCTGCCCCTCTGAGCCCCTTAAGTCGAGATATTTCTTTAGTTAAGTGAATTTCATCACCTATAATATCGCCCCAATCTGCAATTGAAGAATTAACAGCATCTTGTGCATTCAAAAGGCAAAACATTACTGATTGTTGATTTTGAGAGTCTTTAGTTCCTACTTTATCTGGAGCCAATAAATTTTGGGCTCTAGATAAGGATCTTTCAATTTCCTTAATCCTTCGAAAAGCTCCAATTGCAAATTTCTTTTGAGCAGCTATAAAGCTTAACTCACTAAAGTAACTTGAAATAATCCAAGAAAAACCAATTGAAAATAGTAACTGTAATATATTGAACAACGCCGTTTCGGTTTTTGTAACTGTTTCAGCATTATTTATTTGTATGAAAGAAATAATTATTACTCCAATAAACAGAGCAAAAGCGATGAGGTTTTTGAGACTTGTTTTATCCATAAAGTTTAATACTCCACAATTGGAAAGTTGGTAGTGCCTAACAGCTTTATCAGAGGACACTTTCCTCTTTTTATGAGCAACGCATGTCCTCTTAATTATTTTTAATATTAATAACAAATCCTGTAACACATTGCGAGTATTAAACTTTAAGTCGGGCTGTTCTTTTAATAATATGCAGAAAAGAGGAAAACGTCCTCATTTTTTGACTTAGGAGGAAAAACGCCAACGCGGTACATAAATGCAGCAATTAAATATTTAAAATGAAAACCAAATCCGATTTCAAATCATTTAATATTCACTAAAAAACGGTGGCGATAATGTAAGTAACCGCTTTAAGCACACTTGTTTATGTAAGCATATTATAAAAGGTGGTTTACGGATGGTGGGAGCTGTAAAGCGAGGTCATGAATTACTAAACGCGTCTTCCTGCTTTTGAAACAGGGCTGACACGTTTAATATGAACTTACTTGGCTTTTTTTGCCTCAAGTACTTCTATTTCACTCCAGATTTTTTCGGCTTCTGCACTTAACATTGCAAAGCTTTTAATGTCGCCTTTTCTTTGTGCCTGCATGCCTTGCTCTAGTTTAACGTCGTATTCTTTACGCAGTTTTTTTATTGGGTCAGGCTTTAAAAATGAAAACATTAGTATTCTCTTAATATATTAAATTATATGTAGTTAGTGTACGCATTAATGGGCTTAATAGTTCTTTGTTTGGTGAAAATGTTTAGGTTCTGGCTCTAGGCGTTTAATACCTTGGCCATCAATACCTAAATAAATAAAACCATCACTGCCTTGGGCTAGGCTGCGTACTCTGCCAATTCCATCGAGTATTTTATATTGCTTAACAACCTTACCTTTTGAGAGCTCCAGTGCGCTAATAAATGCAAATTTCATTGAGGCAAGTAATAGCTTACCTTTAAGCTTTGGGTATTTATCACTCGTTACATACAACATATCGGATGGCGCAATAGAAGGGGTCCAGTGTAATGCGGGCGATTGCATGCCGTCTTTTTCTTTAAGGTCTGTAAATGTGGTACCGCTGTAGTTAACACCATAGCTTACTAAAGGCCATCCGTAGTTAGCGCCTTTTTCTATTATATTAAGCTCATCGCCGCCGCGTGGTCCGTGTTCGTGAGACCATAAAATATTATTTTTATTATCAAACCACATGCCTTGTGGATTACGGTGCCCATAAGACCATGCCGCATGTTTTGCATGTTTTGCATTTTTTCGTTTAACAAACGGATTGTCGCTTGGGATACGGCCATCATCGTGTAAGCGATAAATTTTACCGCCATCACGCGTGAGATCTTGCGGGTTTATGTCGCGCGAGCCGCGATCGCCAATTGAAAAATAAACATAACCTTTATCATCAAACACAATACGGCTGCCGTAGTGCTGGCCTTTGGTACTATTATGCTCGCCTTTGTATAGCAATTGCTGATCAGAAAACTGCGTATGATCGCTACTTAGCTTGGCGCGCATTAAGGCGGTGTTACTTCCGCTTCCTTTGCCCTCACTACTTGAGTAACTAAAGTACAGCCATTGGTTTTGCTTACTATCGGTGTGTAGTGATAAATCAAGCAACCCACCTTGGCCATTAGCGTCAATGTCGGGCAATCCAGAGACCTTAGTTAACGTAGTTGTATTTTTTGGTAATAAAAATAACGTTCCGCTGCGCTCAGATATTAATAAATCACCATTAGCTAAAGGCTCAATAGCCCAAGGTATAACTATGCCTTCTGCCGCTGTTACTGCGTTAACGTTAAGCGATAAAGTATCGAGCTGCTTATAGTTTTTTACGTAATCGCTTTTTGCATTTGCGGGTGCATTAATAGCAAACATAGCAACGGTTAAGCCTGCACTTATTATTTTAGGGAGTGTGTTATGTGACATTAAATTTATCATTATGGCTTCCAAAATTAATCCAATCTTACATAACCTTAACATGGCATAAATAAATTTGTTAAGCGTTGAGTTGAATGAAAAATGCACACATACATATTTTAAAATTATCTCTTCACAGGAAATTGTTTAAGCAAATTGCGCTAATAAAAATTGAATAATTACTCTATAGGGGTTGAAAACTAAAAATTTCAGCGTACACTTGTGCGCTGAAGTTTGAGCGTACACGTGTAAGTTCAAACGTTAAGTATTTTACGATCCAAGAGATTAATAGTGATGATAATTAAAGTATTAAACCAATTTTCAAAATGGTTTTTACACCATCAAAGTTTTGCAGGCTACATAGAGCCAATAATGCAGGTATTTAAACCTGCATGGCGTGCAGGGCAGTTTAGAGCGCAAGTAGTTAGTACCGCTGTGCTTGATGGCGGTTTTTTAAGTGTGCAACTCAAACCAAGTAAACAATGGCAGGCGCATACATCAGGGCAGCATATAAGTTTAACTGTTGAAATTAATGGGCGATTATTAACACGCGTTTTTACCGTGGCCTCAAGCGCTCAACAATTTAAAAATACTGGGTTAGTGCGTTTACTAATCAAAACAAATACGCAAGGGCGCTTTACTGGCTTACTTAGTAGCGCATTAAAAGCGGGGTTGTGGTGCAATATTTCTGCGCCAAGCGGCGACTTTGTATTTAAAAACACACACACGCCAGCCACTTTTATTGCCGGTGGGTCGGGTATAACACCTATGCTGGCTATGCTTGATGATTACTTAAGCCAAACTACACAAAAAGTGTCGTTAGTGTATTACGCTAAAGCTACTGAGCATCAATGTGTTGATGAGCTGAGTGAGTTAGCGGCTCAGTTTGAGCATTTTTCGTTTTTATTATTAACGCGTGAGCAATCAAGCGATATAACCAGCAATATTAAGCCGTGGGAAAATCCAGACATTTACTGCTGTGGCCCTGCCGCATTTATGCAAACGGTGAGCGATTTTGCTAAAACGCATAAGCTAAATTACTACCAAGAAGCCTTTGGTTTGGCGCTGCCTAGCTTAAACGACAATAGCCAATTTAATGTAAAAATTAACGCCAGTGCCCATGTTGTATCGGGCAACGATGTTTTACTACCCCAGTTTGAAGCAAAACAATTACCGGTTAAACGCGGTTGCGGTATTGGTATTTGTCATCAATGCCAATGTATTAAAAAGTCAGGCGTGGTACGTAATTTAAAAACAGGTGAATTGAGTGACAACGGCGAGCAGTTAATACAACTTTGCGTAAGCCAACCTGTTAGTGATTTGGAGTTACAATTATGAAAAACATTGACTATGACATGCTCGCAAGCGAGCTAGATGCCATTAAAATGGACACCCTTGGCAAAGTTGGCCAACAAGATGCCGACTATATTCGCTCTGTTGTGCGCAAACAGCGAGTGTGTGAATGGAGCGGGCGAATTTTGCTAATGCTTGGTTTTATTCAACCATTATTGTGGGTTGCAGGTGTGTTGCTATTAGCGCTTGCTAAAATTTTAGACAATATGGAAATTGGCCACAATGTAATGCATGGTCAATACGATTGGATGAACGACAAGCAACTTAACTCACAACATTATGAGTGGGACATAGCGTGCGATGGGCAAAGTTGGCACCGCGTTCATAACTTTGAACACCATACGTATACTAACATTATTGGTAAAGACAGAGACTTTGGTTATGGCTTGTTACGTTTAAGCGATGATTTTAAATGGCGCTTTAAAAATGTATGGCAGTTTTTTACGTATATTAATTTAAGTGTGTTATTTCAGTGGGGCGTGTCGTATCACGAGTTAGCTGCAGAGCGTGTTTTTATTGGTAAAAAGAAAGAAAACCGCGAAGGGCTCGTATCGCATTCAACACTAAAACATCGCTTTTTTAGTAAAGGTGCTCGCCAGTTAATTAAAGATTATGCGATATTCCCGTTACTTGCAGGCCCATTATTTTTATGGGTATTAGCGGGTAATTTAGTGGCAAACTTAATCCGTAATTTATGGACGTCGACCATAATATTTTGTGGTCACTTTACTGAAGAAACGCAAACTTTTAAACAAGAAGACTGCGTAAACGAAACGCAAGGGCAGTGGTATTATCGCCAAGTACTGGGCTCATCTAATATTAAAGGGTCGCATTGGTTTCATGTTTTAACGGGGCATTTGAGCTGCCAAATAGAGCATCACTTATTTCCAGATATGCCGTCTTCGCGCTATCAAGAAGTTGCACCTCAAGTACAAGCCGTTTTGAAAAAACACGGTATTGATTACCATACAGGTAGCTTTTTTAAACAGTATACCTCGGTGTTAAAACGTATTATTAGGTATTCGTTCAAGTAAATTATTTACCTTTAAGAATCGGCTAGTGCAACTGCATTAGCCGATTTTTTTGTTTATAGCACCCAATGCGGTTGATTAGTAAACAGCACTTGCAAAAATTTCTCATAGTTAATTAAAAAAGCCTTACTTTAGCTATGGTTAAATAGCGTGTGATTGTCATACAATGGAAGAAAATAGACCACACAAGAGAGATTAAAATGGCCGCATTTGGTACCGTGTTTATGCCGCAGATGATTCAAGCTCGTTTTTCTGATAATAAATGGAGCGAAAGCTCAATTGTCCCTTCCGATAAACTTGAACTTCATGCTGGTGCGCACGTTCTTCATTATTCAAGTACATGTTTTGAAGGCTTGAAAGCCTTTCGCCATGAAGATGGTTCTGTTTATCTTTTTAGAATGGATGCAAACATTGCACGCATGCAACAAAGCTCAGCGCTATTAAGCTTACCGAGTTTTGATGGCGATATGCTAAAAACGATGATTATCGATATTATGCGTGAATACGCAGATGAAACGCCATTACCACCGGGCTCTATGTATATTCGCCCAACTCATATTGGTACTGAGGCGGCAATTGGTAAAGCAGCTGCGCCATCAATGAGCTCGCTTTTATATACGTTACTATCGCCAGTAGGTGATTACTTTGCAGGTGGTGCAACTGCACTGCGCGTACTGCTTGAAGAAGATGGCATGCGCTGCGCGCCACACATGGGTATGGTAAAAAGTGGTGGTAACTACGCCAGTGCTTTAGCACCTATTAGTGCTGCACGAACTAAGTATCAAGCAGATCAAATTTTATTTTGCCCAGGTGGCGACGTACAAGAAACCGGTGCTGCTAACTTTATACTTATTGATGGCAACGAAATTATTACTAAAGCGCTTGATAGCACGTTTTTACATGGTGTAACGCGTAATAGTATTTTAACCATAGCCAAAGATTTAGGTATGACGGTAAGCGAGCGTAACTTTAGCGTTACTGAGCTATTAGAGCGTGCTGCTAAACCAGGTACTGAAGCGGCGCTTTCGGGCACTGCTGCTGTACTAACTGCGGTAGGTACGTTTATTCATAACGATAAAGAATACAAAGTAGGTACTGGCGAGCCAGGCCCAACGACTGCGCGCCTTCGCCAAGCATTGAACGATATTCAATGGGGTAAAAGTGAAGACAAGCACGGTTGGTTAACTAAAATCTAATTATAGATTTAATAGCAACTCGCATTAAAAAGCCACCTAATCGGTGGCTTTTGTGTGTTTGGTTACTTTAAGCTGTGCTTATTAAAACTTCATTTCTATTTTGCCGTACACGTAGCGTCCGTTAAATCCATACGGCGAGAAGCTAGAGTAAGCAAATAAACGCGAGAAGGTTGTTAAATCGTCAACATTTTCACGGGTTGCGTCTGGGTAAACATCAAAAATGTTATTAGCACCTACGCTCAGCGATACGTTGCTAGTAAGCGAATAGGCTACATCTAAGTCGGTTATCCATTTAGGCTTTAACACTTCGTTACGTTCTGGGTTATCTGAAGGGTCTTGAGTTTCTCCGTAACGTGTTGTTCTAAGCGTGGTACGAATATCATCGTTAGTCCATGTTGCACTTAAATTGTATTTATTACGCGGTGTACTTACTTCAAAACGACGTAGTTCGTTACCAGAGAATAAGTTGTCTTGATCAAACCCTGCACCTTGTAGCTCTGCTGGTGGGTCAATTATATCGGTAACTTCATTTTTACCGTAGTTATAACCTAAGTTAAAGGCAACATCGCCGTAACCATCGGTTGCTACATTATAAGAAGCGACAACATCAACACCGCGCGTTTTACTGTCAATTGCGTTTAAGAAGAAACGACCTTGGTTAGCGCCTGTACCTTCAAGAAGTTGCTCAATAGCAGCGCCCGATAAGTTGTTTGATAGCACAATGCGGTCATCAATTAATATTTGGTAGTAATCAACCGATAAGCTGAAATTAAAGTCGGTAGACCATGTAAAACCAACACCGTAGTTTGTTGCTTCTTCAGCATCAAGACCCGGTGAGCCCAGTGCTTTTGCTACATCGCTGCTTGGTGCAAAAGTGCCGGTTTCGGTTGGTTCGCCATCAACAAATACAGTGGCCACTGAGGTAAAGTATTGTTGCTGCAAAGAAGGGGCTCTAAAACCAGTAGATACAGAAGCGCGCAGCGCTAGGTCTTCAGTTAATGAATAACGAGTCGCAACTTTACCGTTAAGTGTATCGCCAAAGTCTGAGTAATCTTCATAACGGGCGGCAACCGCTAAATTCCAATCGTCGGTTAGGTAGGTTTCAAGGTCTATATACAAGCTCACGTTGTGGCGGCTATTGTCGCCCTCTGATTCGGGTGTAAATCCCGGAAATACTTGTGCGCCCGCTGCGCCAAATGGGCCATCAACAGGGTCGGTTACTGCGCCGCCTGGGCCAAATGACCCTTGTGCATATGATGCTTCTTCGCCTGCATCGATTTGATATCCTTCGCGGCGATACTCAGCACCTACAGCGACACTTACCGAGCTTTCTAAAAAGCTGACGTCTACTTCGCGACTAAAATCAACGTTTAAAGTGAGCTGATCGTAAGTAAGGGTGCCGGCATCAAAGCTTGTTTGGCTAGTCGGGCCGTATGAGGTATTCAAGCTATTTATTACACCAAACTCAAATGCATCTTGACCATATACGGCCGATACATCGTAATTCCATTCACTTACAAAACCTTTAGCGCCAAGTGCCAGTGAAAAGTCATCTATGTTTGAGGTGATAACAGGCAAAAAGCCATCAGGATAAACTTCTTCTATATTACGGCTATCGCTTGCACGGCGATAAAAACCGCCGCCTTCGCCTTCACGTTTGCTGTAAGAGCCAAACGAATATAAATCTACTTCGTTTGTTAATTGATACCCCGCGTTATAAAACACTGAAAAGTCTTCTACATCGCCATTACCAAAGTTATGGTTATATCGATTTACGTTAAGTTCACGTGGGTCGAGAGAGCCATCATCTAATCGTGCGTAGTTTTCACGATTATCGTAGTCAGAGCGGTTAGTTGAATGGCGGTCGCGGTATTCTGTTGAAATGTTTAAAAAGCCATTATCGCCAAGTTCAAAACCCATATTACCTTGCAGCGTTAGTGTTTGGCCGTCTGTTAAAGAGCGATCGCCCCCTTCGGTAAAGGCTAAATTACCATCACTGCCTTCAGATACAGACTCAAGCTGTGGTACACCGTCCATTTCTGTTATGTTAGCACCATATATAGCCGCCACTGAGCCACCGCTGCTGGCACTTTTAAGCACAATATTAATAACACCGGCTATAGCATCAGAGCCATATTGGGCTGCTGCACCATCACGTAATACTTCAATGCGGTCGATAGCATTTGCTGGAATAGCATTTAAATCAACTGATGATGAACCACGACCCGTTGAGCCATTTAAGTTAAGTAATGCATTGCTATGGCGACGCTTACCATTAACAAGCACTAAAGTGTGATCAGGTGCTAAACCACGAAGTTGAGCAGGGCGTACATGGTCACTACCATCAGTAAGTGATGCTTGCGGGAAGTTAAAGCTAGGTAATAAATTGCTAAGTAGGGCATTCGTTTCAGTAAAGCCTGAGTTTTTAAGTGCATCTGCACCAATTATATCGATGGGTACTGCACTGTCTTCTACTGTACGGCCTAATCGGCGAGAGCCAATTACGCTTATTTGTTCGATGTTTTCTTCTGCTTTGGTGTCTTGCTCTGCAGCATTTACTGAGAGCGAACCAAGTAGCGCAGCTGATGCACTCATGGCGAGTAATATTCGTGGTACCGACTGCTGTAATTTAAATAACGGTTTTCTATTCATGCTGTATTTCCCCATACCCATTGAATTATTTTAGTTTTGAACAAAAAGATAAAGATTAAACCTCTTTGTTACCTTGAACATATACTTAATTAACAAAGTCAGTCAATTGAATAACATTCAATTAATTTAGGTGTTTTTATAATTACATTTGATTGTTTTTTATAATGACCATTGTTTTAGTTATATAGCGAAGGTAATTGCTAAGTAATTGATGGATAGTGAATTATATTTAAAAATTAAATTTAACGTTTGGTTAACTGGTAAGATGAGGTTGATGGGGCTAATCAGTCACAAGTAGGAAGCCATTCTTATTGGGCTGGCAATAAATAGCTGTTAAGTTATAAATATTTTTTAAAATTTAAATTACAAAATAACCCATCAAATGTTAACCAAATTAACATTTAATGGGTGTACTATAAATTATGTACTACTTATTCGAACCTATACTTTAAAGCACGAAGCAATTTTGTTTTTATAAGTAATTGGTATAAAAAATAGTGCTAAAAATAGTGTTAAAATTTAATTTTTCCAACAAGCATATCTTTAAACATTACCCAATCTCCCCACAAACTGTAAAAAGGGTGTTTAAAGGTAGCAGGGCGGTTTTTTTCAAAAAAGAAATGCCCGATCCACGCAAACCCATATCCAATAACAGGTAATAGCCATAATAAACTGTATTGTTGTTTTATTAATGCTATTGCGCTTACAGCAAGAACAAGTGTACTACCTATAAAATGTAAGCGGCGGCAAGTCACGTTGCGGTGCTCTTTTAAATAATAAGGGTAGAAGGCTTTAAAGCTTTTAAACGTGGGGTTTGTACTTTGCATAGTGTGCTCTTTTATTGTTTTTTATTTTATGAGGGTAGTGCTATTAAAGCGTAAGTTTACATTTGTTTACAGCGATAAATGGCGCTTAACGCATCTAAATAGACAAAAGGGCTAAAAGTTAATAACTTAGGTGCACTATTAATAAATAAGAATGGAACTCAGGATGTTTAAACATACTCTAGCGTGTGCTGTAATTGTAGCGCTTAGCGGCTGTTCAGAGCCAACTAATACGGTAACTCAAGAAGAAGTAAAAGCACCTATGAAGCAAGTTAACGCAGTTATATACCCAGAAACAAAAAAAGGCGATGTAGTAGATACCTACTTTGAAGAAGCGGTTAGCGACCCATATCGTTGGCTTGAAGATGATATGAGCAGAGAAACTGCCGATTGGGTTAAAACGCAAAACAATTTAACGTTTTCTTATTTAGAACAAATCCCTTATCGCGATAAGTTAAAGCAGCGCCTTGAAAAACTAATGAATTACGAAAAAATAGGCCCTCCTTTTACTGAAGGCGATTACACCTATTTTTATAAAAACGATGGTCTGCAAAATCAATATGTTTTGTACCGCAGTAAAGATGGCGGCGACGTTGAAGTATTTTTAGATCCAAACAAGTTTAGTGAAGATGGTACGACGTCTATGTCGGGTTTATCGTTTTCAAAAGATGGTTCATTGCTCGCATATCAAATATCTGAAGGTGGCAGCGATTGGCGTAAAATTATAGTTATTGATGCACATACTAAAGAGCAAGTTGAAGAAGCGCTTGTTGACGTTAAATTTAGTGGCATAGAGTGGCTTGGCAACGAAGGTTTTTATTATTCAAGTTACGAAAAACCTAAAGGCAGTGAACTTTCGGCTAAAACAGATCAGCATAAAGCGTATTACCATAAGTTAGGTACTGCACAATCTGAAGATAGTGTTGTATTTGGTGAGACTGATGACCAAAAACATCGCTATGTAGGCGCGGATGTAACTCATGACGGCCGCTACCTACTTATTTCAGCTAGTACGTCTACTTCAGGCAATAAGCTGTTTATAAAGGACTTAACAAAGAAAAACAGTGAGTTTGTAACGGTTGTTGGAAATACTGATTCAGATACATCAGTGATTGATAACGAAGGCAGCAAGCTGTTTTTAGTTACTAATCTTAATGCACCGAACAAAAAAGTAGTGACGGTTGATGGAAGCAACCCGAGCCCAGAAAATTGGGTTGATTTAATTCCTGAAACCAAAAACGTACTAAACCTTACAAAAGGCGGCGATACCTTTTTTGCAAACTACATGGTTGATGCGATTTCGCAGGTAAAACAGTACAACAAAAAAGGCGAGCTAATTCGTGAAATTACATTGCCAGGCGTAGGTACAGCACGTGGTTTTGGCGGTAAAAAAGATCAAACAACGCTTTATTATTCGTTCACTAACTATAAAACACCAGGTACTACTTATACGTTTGATGTAGCTACGGGTGAATCGGGTGTTTATCGTAAGTCGGCTATTGATTTTAATAGTGATGATTACACGTCTGAGCAGGTGTTTTACACCTCAAAAGACGGTACTAAAATACCGATGGTAATTACCTATAAAACAGGCATTAAGCTTGATGGTTCTAACCCTACAATTTTATACGGTTACGGTGGTTTTAATATTAGTTTAACGCCAAGCTTTAGCCCCGTTAATGCAGTATGGCTTGAGCAAGGTGGTGTGTACGCCGTTGCTAATATTCGCGGTGGTGGTGAGTACGGTAAAGACTGGCATAATGCAGGCACTAAATTGCAAAAGCAAAATGTGTTTGACGACTTTATTGCCGCAGCTGAGTATTTAAAAGATAAAAAGTACACGTCTAAAAAGCGCTTAGCACTTCGCGGTGGATCTAATGGTGGTTTGTTAGTTGGCGCAGTGATGACGCAGCGCCCAGGCTTATTTCAAGTGGCTCTACCTGCTGTAGGCGTACTTGATATGCTGCGCTACCATACATTTACTGCGGGCGCTGGTTGGGCATACGACTACGGTACGAGCGAGCAAAGCAAAGAAATGTTTGAATACATTAAAGGTTATTCACCACTTCATAATGTAAAAGCAGGTGTTGAGTATCCAGCTACTATGATCACAACTGGCGATCATGATGACCGCGTTGTTCCTTCGCATTCGTTTAAGTTTGCAGCTGAGCTTCAAGCAAAGCAAACAGGTAATAACCCAACGCTTATTCGCATAGAAACCAATGCGGGGCATGGCGCAGGTACTCCAACGAGTAAAACAATTGAGCAGTATGCTGATATATTTGGTTTTACGCTATATAACATGGGCGTAGAGTCGTTATAAAAGCGCTTTAACAAAATAGCTAACTTTAATAGCTGAGCAAAAAGGCCGAGTAAATTTAATTTACTCGGCCTTTTTAATGTTAGCAGTTAGCAGTTAGCTACTGCATAGGTGAAAACAATCGTTGATACGTTTTATAAGCGTACTCGTCGGTCATTCCGCTCAAATAATCGCAAATTATACGCATCCCTTGGTTTTGTTTTTGCGCTTCTATGTATTGTGCTTGTGTTGTTTCGGGCAATAAACGCAGCGGATCGCTAGCAAACGCGGTAAATAACTCTATTAGTAAGTTTTGACCTTTGAACTCTATTTGCTGCATTTCGGGGTCGCGTATTAAACGTTGAAACACAAAATGCTTAAGTATTTGCAATACACTGTCGTATTGGGCATCTAATTTAGCGGTGTACTTTAAAATAGGGCATTCAAAGTTATCGTTTTGAATATCCAAATGTATATGAATAATAAAGGTATTAACCAGCTCACCTATGGCATCTTTTCGCTCATAATCATTTTTTGAAAACAAGCGCTGGGTCAGCGATTCAAGCATGGTGTTTAACCAGTCAAAGTTAAGTGCTTTTAAATGAGGTAAAGCATGAGTTTGCCAATCGTCTAATGTGAGTACGTGAGTTGCAATGGCATCTTCTAAGTCGTGTACGGCGTATGCTATATCGTCGGCATGCTCCATTATGGCGCTGTCGAGCGATTTATAGGTTGTTTTAGCGCGGTACTTATCAATTGCAGCGTGGTTGCCAAGCAACGTTTTATCGTTTTGACTCAGTGGTTCTACTATCCAATTGAATATGGTTGCATCGTCGTTGTATAACCCTTTGGCAGGTCGCCAATCATCAGCTTTAATAAATGCACGGCCTGTTGTTGCATCGGGAATGGTATGCCAAAGCGTATTAATAAACGCGGGGTATTTTATAAAACCTAATAAAGTACGACGAGTTAGGTTCATACCGTGGCCATTACTGTAAGGCTCAAGTTTTGCAACTATGCGTAGTGTTTGTGCGTTACCTTCAAAACCACCGTGATCGCGCATCATGTAATTTAGCGCTATTTCACCACCATGGCCAAAAGGCGGATGGCCAATATCGTGCGCCAAGCACAATGTTTCGAGCAGTCCAGTTGATGGAAAGTGCGTAAAGTCGCTATGTTGCGCTTTTAAATGGCGCAATATGCCGGTACCAATTTGCGACACTTCTAAAGAGTGAGTAAGGCGAGTGCGGTAAAAGTCGTTTAGGCCAATACCCATAATTTGGGTTTTAGCTTGCAAACGCCTAAATGCAGCTGCATGAATAATACGCGAACGATCGACCTGCCACGGCGAGCGGTTATCGTTAGGACGATGTTTATATTGCTCTATTATTCGGCTTTGCCATTGTTTATCCATACTGCTTACTCACACATAGTTAATATTATTAAACTTTGCTCAGTATACCCATGGACTTATAAATTGCGAATGAACAAATGCATTACATAGGCTCTGTTTTATCTAAAACCCAAACACATTGCTGAAAATTCAACCGTAAAAGGTCATCAAACCCCAGTTATTCGCGTTTATAAAGTGGCTTAGGTATAATGCGCCTTCGTATGCTTGTGTATTAACCATGCATAGTTGTTGTTTCAAAGAGAGAATACATGCTAAAAACGATTTTTAATCTTTTACTAACCGTGTTTTTTGTGTGGGCGCTTGCATATCCGTTTATACAAAATGATGATGTTGAGCTAGATGAACAAACGTCAGAACAACCAAAAAAAGTGAAGAAAAAAGAAAAACCATTACATAATGTAAAACTGCCAAAATTTTCAGAATTTAGTGATGTTAAAGAAAAAAAACATGCATTTTTTAGCTTTATTCGTCCGCACGTTGAAGCCGAAAACAAAAAAATATTACAGCAACGCGCTAAGCTTGAGATAGCACGCATGATGCTACAAAACGAATTACCTTTAGAAAAAAAGCAAAGCAAAGATATTGCAGCAATATTAAAGTCGTACGGCTTACCAACCACCATTGATACGCTAATACTTACGCAAGCACTACGCCGTGTTGATATAATTCCTAAAGAATTAGCGCTTATGCAAGCTGCAAATGAATCTGCGTGGGGCACATCGCGTTTTGCGCGTATTGGTCTTAACTTTTTTGGTCAGTGGTGTTACACAAAAGGTTGTGGCATGGTCCCAAAACGCCGTAATACTGGAGCTGCACACGAAGTTGCTGCGTTTAAATCGGTAAGAGCTGCTATAAACTCCTACTTTAAAAACATAAATACGCATCCTGCTTATAAAGATTTGCGCGCAATACGTGAAAACTTACGTCTTGAGCAAAAACCAATTTTAGCGACTGAACTTACACATGGTTTAATGTCTTACTCTGAGCGCGGTGAAGCGTATATAGAAGAGCTAAACACGATGATTAGCCAAAATAGAGCCTACTTTGATGAATAAATACATTTTTAATTGCACCAACGCCATTGCGTTAGTGCTGCTGGGCATGAGTGCATTTAATGTTAATGCAAGAGAATTTGTTATGTCGTATGACGGTTTTTATGACCGATTAAAAGTTGTTAACAAAGGCGACTTCCAATATGCGCGAGTTAATTTTTATATAAGTGATATAGCAACTAATGAAGCGTGTGCAATAAAAAGCGGTACTATTTTAACCGAAAAAAACGAGTATCCGCTCAACTTTACCGATAAAGCACAGCTACTATTACCGTTCGATAAACAACTTGATAGCGATAAAGCGGTGATTGTTGTTCAGCCACAAAACCCTGAACATGATTGCCAATTAAAGTTACAAATAGAAGCAAACGAACTTGAAGATTTAACATTTTCAAAGCAGTCGTTATATACCATTAACGAAGAACTTGATGAGCTGTTAACTGATTTATCGGGCTTTTTTGTAAGTAAATTAATGTGGTTTTTATTACCAGAGCAAAAGGGCGTGGCGGTTACATTTAAAAGCCCAATGCAATTTGATGATAAGGGCATAACGTGCGAAAAGTCTGTGTGTTATTTTGCAGTTAAAGATAACTGGGAAGATGATACCGCGTCACTTGGCGATATATCGCAGGTTATTAAAGTAACGCCTTGGATTGTTAAGTAGCTCACATATAAAAAGCGGCATTTAGCCGCTTTTTTGTACCAAAATTAGTATTCGCTTTTAGTCTTTATTTGATAAGTGGTGCAGATGAATCACGCTGCATTAAAGTAGGTTCAAAAAAGCGATTTATAACAAGGTTTTTATTTTGATAAACATCTTTAAGCACTAATTTAGCAGCCATTTCGCCCATTTTTCCGATCGGATTATCAATCGTCGTGAGTGTAGGGTACAGATAATTTGCAAAAATAACGTTATCAAATCCAACAATCGATAAATCGTTTGGTAAATTATAACCGTGCTCTCGAGCATATTTCATAGCACCGGAAGCCATTTCGTCATTGGCGCACACTAGTGCAGTAAAGCTAAGCTTTTCATCAATAAAATGTTTTAAGCCTGTACTACCACCGGTTTCGTTAAAGTCCCCAATGTAATAAAGCGCAGGATCAAATTTAATACCAGCCTCTGTGAGTGCTTGTTTATGACCCTCTAAGCGGTTAAAAGCATCGGCTTTAAACTGCGGACCTGCAATGTACGCTATTTGTGTATGGCCTTGATTTAATATCGATTTAGTGGCTAGGTAGCCACCTAATTGATTATCTAAACTGATACAGTTATCTTTTAATTGCTCTACGTAACGGCTCATTAAATAAACGGGCGTAGAGCCTTTACTTAGTTTTATTAGGTAGTCGTCTGAAACGGCTTCTACGTGCAAAATAATGGCATCGCAGCGTCTGCTAATTAAAAACTCAATGCCTTCTTGTTCTTTGTCTTCTTCACTGTGCCCGGTGGTAATAATAACGTGTTTACCCGCAGCTCGAAGCTCCGACTCAATACCTGCCATCATTTGGGCAAAGAAAGGACCATGTAACTCAGACACTAAAATACCGACACTGTTAGTACAGTTAGAGGCTAAAGATTGCGCTATTGAGTTAGGCTTGTAGCCAAGCTGCTCCATGGCATCAAGCACTTTTTGTTTGGTTTTATCGCTTACACGGGTATTTTTGTTCATCACGCGAGAAACGGTGGCTAACGATACGCCCGCAAGCTCTGAAACTTGATAAATTGTTGCCATGCTAATTGTTCACTCGCTTATCCTTAACTACTTCGGCTAAATAATACCTTAGAGTATATATCTTAACTAGTTGTTAGTTTAGATTGAATATTTTCAACAACCTGATTAGTCAGTGTATATTTTTTCATTATGTAGGCAACAAACAATGAGCCTAAAGCAGGTAGTACAGTGAATGACAGTAAAATACCGTGCTGGGTATCAAGAGTTTGTACTGCATCGGCCTGATAACTGTAAAAAGATAACAACCAGCCTGCAATTGCGCCGCCTACAGCCACGCCCATTTTAATAAAAAATATAACGCCTGAATAAACCAAACCCGTAATGCGTACCCCTGTTTTTTCATGCCCGTAATCTATGGTGTCAGCCATTTTTGCCCACAACAACGGGGTTGCCATATCTAAAAAGAATTTCCATAAAATAAAGGCAGTAAATGCGAGTACTAATTGATCTTTACTAATAAAGTAACTAAAACCACAAATAGCGGCGGCAATAACTTGTAAGCTTATATAGGCCTTTATTTTACAAAAGCGCTTTGCAAGTGGTTGAGCTAAAGCACACCCTACCATGCTGGCTGCAACACCTAGTGTCATAAATAAGGTGATTAAATCGTCTCGACCTAAATAGTATTTTACGTAGTAAACAGCAAGCGTAAGCCTTAATACTTGACCGGTAAGTAAAAAGAACGCAGCTAAGCAAAGCGTTCGCCATTGATCGTTTTTAATTAATGCTTTAAGACTTTGGGCAAAAGGAATGTTTTGCTCTTTTGGCTGTTGTATACGCTCTTTTGTGCCTAAAAAACAAAGTATAAACAGTACAAAGCCTAAAATGCTCATTGCAGTCATGGTGTATTGATAGCCCTTAGCTGCATCGCCTTGGCCAAAGTACTCAACCATTGGCATAGTACAACCCGCTACTATTACACCGCCTAACATACCAAATACAAAGCGGTAAGACTGAATAGTCACGCGCTCTTTTACGTCGCTTGTAAGTACACCGCCCAGTGCACAATAAGGAATATTGATAGCGGTGTAAGCCACCATAAGCAGTGTGTAAGTAGTAAAGGCGTAAATTATTTTATCGGTGCCTTCTAAATCAGGCGTAGTAAACGCTAAAATACTAATAATGGCAAAAGGAAGTGAAAGCCAAAGTAGGTAGGGGCGAAAGTGCCCCCAGCGCGTATGTGTTTTGTCAGCAAGGTTGCCCATTAATGGGTCGGTTACGGCATCAAAAATACGTACTGCTAAAAACATAGTACCGACAACAGCGGGTGATAAACCCACTACGTCTGTGTAGTACAGCATTAAAAACATCATAACTGTTTGAAAAATAATATTACTGGCGGTGTCGCCTAAGCCATACGCTATTTTTTCTTTTACACTGACCATGATTATTTATCCCGCTTTATACTTGTTTTTAGTTATGGGTATGCTCTTATCTTTTAGAGATGAGTTCTTTATAAGCTAAGCCACTGTTTTTAATAGTGCGTTGCTGGGTTTTATAATCTACATACACAATACCAAAACGTTTTAAATAGCCTTCTGCCCATTCAAAGTTATCCATTAGGCTCCAAGCAAAGTAGCCATGTATAACAACACCTTGTTCAATTGCATTATGAACCGCGTTTAAATGAGTATTATAATAACTTAAACGGTCTAAGTCGTTAACTTCACCATTATTATACGTATCGGGCATTGCTGCACCATTTTCGGTTATATAAATAGGCGGTAAGGTGTATGTTTTATTAAGCGATACGAGCAAGTCAGTGAACGATTGCGGGTAAATTTCCCACCCCATATCAGTTAGCGGGCCTGTAGGTGCAATAGGCTCATAAATGTCAGTAGGGTGCGCTTTATAAACTTGGCGGGTATAAAAGTTAATACCTAAGTAATCAATAGATTGAGAAATTAGTTCCATATCGCCCTCAAGAATCTCAGGCTGATGGTTTAATGGTAATTGATTAATTATATCAGGATATTGGGCATCAATTATTGGTTTTATATACCACTGATTAAGATAGTCGTCTGCAAATGCAGTGGCTTTTAAGTCTTCATCACTTTGAGTAAGGCTATAACACGGCGTAAAGTTAAGCACTATGCCATTTAATGTATTAGGCGAGTTTTGCTTTAATACGCTCATAGCGAGTCCGTGGGCTAATAATAAATGGTGCGCTGCTTTACGGCCATATTCTTTACCCACTTTACCTGGGGCATGAATACCAATTTCGTAACCTAAAAACGCACTACAAAATGGTTCATTCAATGTGGCGTAAGAGTGAACGCGATCGCCAAAGGCTTTGGTAATTAAATTTACGTAATGTTCAAAAGCGTAAGCTGTTTGTCTGTTAAGCCAACCGCCTTCATCTTCAAGATGTTGCGGTAAATCCCAGTGGTACAAAGTAACAAAGGCTTTAATATTGCGACGTTTTAGCTCATCTAAAATATCAGTATAAAACTTCACGCCTACAGGATTTAACTTTGCGTCTTGGGTCATCACGCGCGGCCATGAAATAGAAAGCCTGTAAGCATCTACGCCAAGTGACTCAATAAGGTCTATATCATCACGCCAAAGGTTATAATGATCGCACGCGGTATGACCGTCTGAGCTATCGACTATTTTATTGGGCGTATCGCAAAAAGTGTCCCAAATACATGGGAGACGATCTTGTGATCCGCCTTCTATTTGAAAAGAAGCTGTGGCCACACCGTATACAAAGTTTTTAGATAAAAGCGGTGAATGGGGTGGTAGTGATAATTTTGTCATTAATAACAAACCTTTTGTTAGTCATTTACAGAGAAATCAGCTCTGTGTTTTTGCTTAATTAATGCTGTATGAGGGTACAAAAAATAAAAAGTGTTGAAATATACAGCTTGTTCGTATTTAATTGCATATGAAAGCGCTTACATTTAAGGTTAGTGTTTATTAATTCTTAGGTCAACTCTTTAATGCTTCTGGATGGTTTAAAGACAGCTGAAAACTAAAACAGGGCAGCTTAAGAATAGATTTATAATAATAAAATACGGAGAACACATGGCAAGTTCAGCACCAGTGACAACACACACACAGTCGCAAAACTATCAGGATAAAAATTACAGTTTTGCATTAACTTCTCTAACAACATTATTTTTTATGTGGGGATTTATAACCTGCTTAAATGATATTTTAATCCCACACTTAAAAGCCGTATTTAACTTAACGTATGTACAAGCCATGTTGGTTCAGTTTTGCTTTTTTGGCGCTTACTTTTTAATGTCACTTCCAAGTGGTTATATAGTTAAAAAGGTGGGCTATAAAAAAGGCATCGTGATTGGATTATTAATTGCAGCAGCCGGGTGTATATTATTTTACCCAGCAGCGTCTTTACATAGTTACCCTGTATTTTTATTCGCTTTATTTGTACTTGCCAGCGGCATAACGTTATTGCAAGTATCTGCTAATCCTTACGTAAGTTTGTTGGGCTCACCAAAAACTGCATCGTCTCGACTTACGCTTACCCAAGCTTTTAATGCATTAGGTACTACTGTTGCGCCATCATTTGGTGCTCTGTTAATTCTAGACTCAGCGTCAGAAGCCTTTTTAACACCGGCTCAAAATGCAGAGTCAGTTCAACTTCCTTACCTCCTTTTAGCTGCAATGCTGATTTTACTAGCCGGTATTTTTGCTTGGCTTAAATTACCAGACATTATGAGCGAGCAAAAAGCAGAAGCCGAAAAATCAGAAGCAATTGAAGGCAGTGCTTGGCAGTATCGCCATCTTGTATTAGGTGCTGTGGGTATATTTATGTATGTAGGCGCCGAAGTGGCAATTGGTAGCTTTTTAGTAAGCTTTTTAGCACAAGAAAATATAGCAGGGCTAAAAGAGAATGTTGCAGCTCATTACATCACTTATTATTTTGGTGGTGCTATGGTTGGGCGTTTTATTGGTGCTGCTGTAATGCAAAAACTACCCGCGGGTAAAGTACTCGGCTTTAACGCAACCATGGCTATTATTTTAGTCATTATTGCCATGAGCACGTCGGGGCAATTAGCAATGTGGTCAATACTATTGGTTGGTTTATTCAATTCTATTATGTTCCCAACTATTTTTAGTTTAGCGTTAAATGGACTTGGTAAGCATACCGCTCAAGGCTCTGGTATTTTGTGTTTGGCGATTGTAGGTGGTGCAATAGTGCCACTTTTGCAAGGTGCGCTTGCTGATAGTGTGGGTGTTCAACTTTCGTATGTTTTACCTATTTTATGTTACATATTTATTGTTTTTTACGGCCTACGAGGCAGCAAACCAGTATTAGTGAAGGAGCCATTATAATGAAAACGACTTTTAAACTTAATGCATTAGCAATTGCAACGTTAGTAGGAAGTGTTACTGCACTAAGCGGATGTACTAACGAAAGCAATGTTGAAAAAGTAAATGTTGAAGCGCAATCAAAGCTTGAGAAAATTTGGCCAAAGCTTTCAATTGCAGTGAAAAAAGACCCTGCTATTGAAGCTCAAATTGTCACGTTTTTAGAAAATATGACGCTTGAGCAAAAAGTAGCGCAAATGATTCAACCAGAAATTCGTGATATTACCGTTGAAGACATGCGTAAATATGGTTTTGGCTCTTACCTTAATGGCGGTGGTGCTTTTCCTAATGGCGATAAGCATGCAACACCAGAGGATTGGGTTGCACTTGCAGAAAAAATGTATCAAGCATCTATTGATGACTCAGTGGATGGCAGCAAAATTCCGACTATGTGGGGCACCGATGCAGTACATGGTCATAATAACGTAATTGGCGCGACACTTTTTCCACATAATATTGGTTTAGGCGCAGCTAATAACCCCGATTTAATAGAGCAAATAGCGTCTATTACCGCAGTAGAAGTAATGGCTACGGGGATAGATTGGGTATTTGCACCTACTGTAGCAGTAGTACGAGACGACCGATGGGGCAGAACGTACGAAGGCTATTCTGAGGATCCAAAAATTGTTCACGATTACTCAGCAGCGATTGTAAATGGATTGCAAGGTAAAGCCGATGGCGATTTTTTAAGTGATAAGCGCGTTATTAGCACGGTTAAGCATTTTATTGGCGATGGCGGCACCGTTGATGGGGATGATCAGGGAAATAATATAGACAGCGAGCAATCGCTATTTGATATTCATGCTCAAGGTTACGTAGGTGGTTTGTCGGCGGGTAGTCAATCTGTTATGGCGTCTTTTAATAGCTGGAATGGCGTTAAAAATCACGGCAATAAATACTTACTTACAGATGTATTAAAAACACGTATGGGTTTTGATGGTTTTGTAGTGGGAGATTGGAACGGCCATGGGCAAATTAAAGGCTGTACTAACGAAAGCTGCCCAGAAGCGGTAAATGCTGGCCTTGATATTTTTATGGTGCCAACAGGCGCGTGGAAGCCGCTATATGAAAATACAATTGCACAAGTAAAAGCAGGTAAAATAAGTATGAGCCGCATTGATGATGCGGTTGCACGTATATTACGCGTTAAGTTACGCGCTGGGTTATTTGATAAACCAAGTCCGGCTAAGCGTCTTTACTCGGGTAAAACAGAGCTTATTGGCGCGCAAGCGCATCGCGAAGTAGCACGCCAAGCTGTGCGCGAATCGCTTGTATTACTTAAAAATAAAAATAACCTATTACCTATCGCAGTTAATCAACGCGTGCTTGTTGCAGGTGATGGTGCCGATAACATAGGCAAACAGTCGGGTGGTTGGAGTATTACGTGGCAGGGAACCAATAACAAAAATGCAGATTTCCCAGGAGCAACGTCAATTTACAAAGGGCTTGAAGAGCAAATATCTGCAGCAGGTGGAAGTGTTACTTTAAGTGCTGATGGTACTTTTGAACAGCGTCCTGATGTTGCCATTGTCGTATTTGGTGAGGAACCTTACGCAGAAGGGCACGGCGATAAAGATAACCTTGAATTTGAGCGCGGAAATAAAAAGTCATTAGCACTTTTAAGCTCGTTAAAAGAGCAAGGCATTCCTGTTGTATCTGTGTTTATTTCAGGTCGACCTATGTGGGTGAACAGCGAACTTAACGCATCTGATGCGTTTGTGGCTGCTTGGTTACCAGGTACAGAAGGTGCGGGTATTGCTGATGTGTTATTAAAAGCGGCAGACGGCACCATCCAAAATAACTTTAAAGGTAAGCTATCGTTTTCTTGGCCTAAATCGGCGGTACAAACTGCGGTTAATAAAGGCGATGAAAATTACGATCCATTACTTCCTTATGGTTTTGGTTTAACGTATGGCGATAAAAACGTGCTAGCTGACGACCTTGATGAAGACTCTAAACTTGATAACTCAGGGCTTACAAGTATGGATATACTTGTTGGTGCACCTGTAGCACCATGGCGCTTATTGTTAAAATCGGGCGATGAGCTTTTAGATGTATCGAGTAGTACCCATGAATTTGGTGCAATTAAATACCGTACTGAGGACAAAACAGTACAAGAAGACGCGCGCCAATTTAACTTCAGCGGTGCAGAAAAAGCCAGTGCTGAAATAGTAACAAGCTTTGCAGAAGATACCATTGCCTACGTTGAAGCAAACAGTGTGATTAGCTTTGATATTAAATTAAACGAAGCACTCACGAGCGATGTAGCCCTTGCCATGACTTGTTCTGGTGAGTGTGGTGCAAGCATTGATTTAGCAAACGTCGTGGATAAAACTATTGAAAATAAATGGCAGTCAGTATCAATCGATTTAGGTTGTTTTGCTGATAAGGGTGTTAATTTTGCAAACCTAACAAGCCCATTTAGCTTACGCAGCAATGGTAAAGCATCAATTTCTGTAGCTAATATTCAGTTTGTACCAAATAAGGCGGACGAGGCTACACTTTCTTGTAGGTAGTTTACAAACTCTATTGTGTGTATACCAAAGCCCTTCGAATGAAGGGCTTTTTTTATGGATAGATGTTAGCTAGATAAAATATGGTATTTTGAATATAGTTGTTTTTAATGCGCTTATAAGTCACTTAAAAGCAATTAACTTTTAGTGAGTAAGTTTTTTTCATCAAAGGTTACTACTTTGTCTCGGCCTGTTTCTTTAGCTAAGTAAAGGCGTTTATCAGCATAAGCGAGCAGCTCTTTTATAGTTGCATTCCCATTAATTGCATTACTTACCCCAGCGCTTACGGAAAGTTTTATATGCTGATTTTCATGATAAAAAGCTTGAGTGCTTATATTCTTTCTTAATAGCTCAGCATCACTTTTTGCTGCACTAAGGGTGTAATCAGGTAGTAAAATGGCAAATTCTTCTCCGCCAATTCTGGCACTAATACCTACATTTAAAAATTGCTCTTTAATAAAGTGAGATATCCACTTAATTGCGTGGTCGCCCGCTTCGTGACCAAACTGATCGTTTACACGTTTAAAAAAATCTATATCGAGCAAAATAACAGACACATTTTTGTCTATATTTTTAGGATCACTTAGTGCTTCTTTACTTTTTGTAAAAAAGCCACGGCGATTAAGTAATTGGCTTAAAGTATCGGTGTTAGCAAGGCTTGAAAGTGTATGCTCTGTATTAGAGGCCAGCAGGTATGGCAATATTAGTGCGCTACAAGTGGCCAAAATTAAATGGCTACTTAAGATAAGTTTCAGTGGCTCTATGTAGTTTGGCGAATTAGTACTAAAAATAGATATTGCCAACAGTGTTGTTTGTATAAGCATTAAAATGCTGTGAATTGAAAAACAAACTATAAGCGCTTTTTTTTGCAAAGTGGCTACAAAGTTCATCTGCTTAATAATATATGCGGAATATAGGTATAAAACCGAAATAATTAAGCTTGTCAGCATTTGCCCTGCAGGGTCTGAATATATGGGTAATAAAGCAACCCCCGTTAATCCAAGGAGACAATACAGAGGTTTTAAGTTTAGTGCCTTACTGTGCTTATATTTATGTAAGCCAAAAATAATTAACAATGGACTTAGTAATATAAAAATATCAGCTAAATAGTGGGTAATAAAAGGCGCGTCTATTACTAACTTTAAACAGGCAAGTAACTCGGCAAATGCAAAGGTAATGCACGCTAGGCCAAATAATAAAAATGATGTTTGTTTTTTAAAGTTATGTACGGATAAAAAAAACAAGCCTATTAATACGTTAAGAATAAAAGAGAGACTGATCACAGTAGGCAGGTGTAGCATTTAAAATTCTCTTTTATTAAAGATAGGCGTGGTTGGCGTGGAAAACGTGCTGATTATTATGTATTAATGTTTAAAGGTCAATATGGGTAAAAAGTAGTAATTTACCCATGCATCTAATTTGAGGGGATTTTAACTGAACGAATATTAACGCCCGCTAAACCAAGCTCTCTAAAGCCGATTTTATATCAGGGTGATGAAAACGATAATTATGAACGAGTGCCTTTTTAGGGACTACAAATTGCCCCGTTGTTAGTAAGTCTGACATTTCACCCATTAATAGTTTAAGTACTGGGGTTGGCATAGTGATAAATGCAGGTCGAGAGAGCGCCTCGCCTAAGCTTTTACTAAATTGAGCATTGCTTACAGGGTTGGGTGCTGTTGCGTTAACAGGGCCTGATATTTCTGGGTGTTTAATAATAAAGAGTATTAGCTGAATCATATCGTCGATGTGTATCCAAGACATGCCTTGCTCGCCATTACCAATCGGGCCACCCAAGCATAATTTAAAAGCAGGCAACATTTTTCCAAGTGCACCTCCTTTTTTAGCTAAAACAATACCCGTTCGCAAAAGACATACTCTGGTTTGTTCTGATTGGGCGAGTAGTGCTGCATTTTCCCAGTCTTTACAAAGCTGGTGGCTAAATTCATCGTGTGGGCGTTCAAAAGTTTCATCAATAGGATTACTATTTTGTCGACCATAAAAACCAATTGCACTGCCAGATATAAAAGTATGCGGGGGTATACTACAGGCTTTAATAGCTTCACTAATTTGCTGTGTAATATCAATACGACTGTTTCGTATTATTTGCTTTTGTTTGTCGCTCCAGCGTTTATTTACAATCGGCTCGCCAGCGAGATTAATAACGATATCAACAGTGTTAAAGTCAACATCACTAATGTCACTTACGGCTTTAACTTTGTGGCCTAATAATACGTTTGCTTTAGTTGGATTGCGGCTAAGTACAGTAACAGTATTATGATGAAGTAAAAAAGGGCATAAGTGCTTACCAATTAATCCGGTCGCGCCAGTTATAAATATATGCATTATTCATCCTTACAATAAAATAGAAGCAAGTGATTAAAAAACATACTCGCTAGCAAACAGCTTTGCAAATTTATACGTAAAACAGGCTTTTATGATCACTTCGTAATTATTTCATTTAATTACCTTTTGCCTTACACTGGGACGATATAGTTAATAAAAGGATTAATAAATTGGCAAGTTTAACTGGAGTAAATAAAAGCTTAATAGTTTTTGCTTCCTTAGTAGTGGTCCTCGCTGGAATAAAAGCCGCGAGTGTAATTATTATTCCGTTTATTTTGGCGGCATTTATTGCCATTATTTGTAACCCGCTTATCAAGTTTTTTGCGCGCTACAAAATTCCTAAAGGCATTGCTGTTATGTTGGTCGTGCTGATTATAGTTGGCTTAGGGGTAAGCCTTGGCGGGCTTGTAGGGCAATCTATCAACGATTTTTCTCAGCAGCTTCCTGAGTATAAAACACAACTTAAAGAAGAATTTGTGTGGCTGGTCGATTTAGCATCTCAATACAACATACTGATCAATAAAGATCAGTTAATTAATATGTTCGACCCTGGCAAAATGGTTGATGTGGCCACTAATATGCTCACAGGATTAGGTGGCGTAATGGCAAACATGTTTTTAATTATTTTAACGGTTGTTTTTATGCTGTTTGAAGGGCCAATGTTGAGCAAGAAAATACATATGGCACTTGAAGACCCTGATAGTAAAATGAAGCAAATTGACCGCTTTTTAGAATCTATTAATTCATACTTGGCAATTAAAACGCTAGTAAGTTTAGGGACGGGTATTATTGCTGCGTTTTACTTATGGATTTTAGACGTTGACTACTTTGTGCTTTGGGGCGTGTTGGCATTTATGTTCAATTACATTCCAAATATAGGTTCAATTATTGCGGCTGTACCAGCTGTATTACTTGCCCTTATTACTCAAGGCCCATTAGTGGCAGGACTTGTTGCTGCAGGGTATTTAACAATAAATACGATAATGGGTAATATTGTAGAGCCTAAATTTTTGGGTAAAGGGCTGGGTCTTTCAACGTTAGTGGTGTTTTTATCATTAATATTTTGGGGCTGGTTATTAGGTACTGTGGGTATGCTTTTATCTGTACCATTAACAATGATTGTAAAAATAGCCCTAGAAGCCAGTGCAGAGGGCAAGTGGGTTGCCACTTTACTGGGCAGTGGTGAAGACGTTACTAAAAATAACTAACATTTATAACCATCAAGGGCTGTAAAATTAAAACCCTTGATGGTTAAGTTATCAATAAATACAGGGCTATTAATTAATAAACGATTTAATAGCGTCATCCACTGCGTTTATTGCGCCTTCTAAATACCCTGCTTCTTGTTTTGCAAACTCACTCGCTACAAAATGAATGTTGAGGTTACTTAATTGCTCTTCCAAGTTTGAAAAATCAAATTCTGGGTGCTGTGAAGGCTGAGTTTGATCGTCCCTATTAGCTACAAATTTATCCTCTGCCCAGTCTTTAATAAAGTATCCGGTTGCCTTTCCAGCATCCTTACCATAAAAGTAGCTGAGCTGTTGGGCACAGGCTTGAATTAATTGCTCTTGAGTTACTTGGTTTCGTGATAAGTAGGGCACACCTATAAAGCCAAATAATGCGGCGTAATTACTATCCTCAGCACTGGCATCGTGAATCTCGACCATAGGGCCTACGCGACTAAAGCATTGCCCAGATAAGTTTTTATCACGCCAAAATGCATGTTCAAAAGTAGCTATAAATTTGGCTTGTCCTGCCATCCATGTAGGTACACTACTGAGGCGGTTTATGAGTGTTGGATTCGCCCATAGTTCAGGTGTTAAATGCGTTGTAACCATACGAGGAGGAATTGCTGAAATTAATTTGCCAGTAGTAAAGTGCTTTATATTACCTAAGTGATTAACCGTAATTTGCCAGCTATTATCGCTCTTTTTAAGCTCAGTGACATTGTGATCTACCAACACTGAATCGGGATTAAGTTGCTCATACAAGGCAGTTATTAAGGTATTCATGCCGTGTTTGAGTCTAAATAATTGCATATCTCCAGCACCTGCAATTTGTTGAGGTTGCCTGGAGTTAGGTGCTTGATATAACACATCACCTTTGTTGTATTGCTCAAATATACTTAAGTGGAGTGACTTTACTAGCGCTTGAATTTTTGGCTGATGGGGAAATATCCACGTAGGGCCTAAATCAAAACTAATATCGTTATTTATTTGTGATTGCGCGGCAAAAATTCTACCACCCAATTGCGATTTAGCTTCTAGCAATAAGTAAGGAATATTAAGTATTTGCAACTTGTATGCACTGTATAAGCCAGCAAGTCCGCCACCTATAATAATTACTGGTTTAGTCATTTGTTAACTCATTAGTTTTTTAGCAATCTACTAGTAGATAGTTTGTTTTGATACAAATAAATTGTCAAGTAGGCTGGAGAGAGCTGCAAACGCAACTAATTGGGTTTGCTTAAGTTACGTTAAAATGGGTGTTTTAGTGATTCCGTAAATTGATTTATAAGCTCAATTTCACAGAGTTTATAGCTAATGGCTGCTGTTGTCGCATTAGGTAGTTTTATTAAGTAACGCCATTGGCAGGCGCTCTCAAGGTACTTTTCATTATTTTTAATGCTGCGCATAAATAACGGTAACACTTGCGTATTGCCTGTGCTTTCTTGTGATTTAGTTAGCTCATATTTACGCTTTTGTATCCAACTGCCTTGTGCTTGCTTTGCTTTATCAATCTGGGTGTCTAAGCATTGAATATACCGCTTAGCTTCATCGGTTGTTGCTTTAGCAGCTAAAGTACATGCTTCATCTGCAAAGCTGTACTGGCTCGTAGCTAATAACACAATGGCAGTTAGTTGTAATAAATGGTTACTTTTTGTCATTGTAATTAAACTCTAAAATAAATTGAGCGCCACTTAAGTTATCAGCTTCTGTAATGGTGAGTGTACCGCGATAGGACTTAACTAAGTCAGATACAATTGCCATGCCTACGCCATGTCCGCTTTCGTATGTATCCAGACGAGTACCCCGTGTAAGTAAAGATTCACGTTTGTCCTCTGGTACGCCAGGGCCATCATCGCTAATTCCAATACACAAAGTTTTACTTTGAATAACTTGTATTGCTACTTGTGAGCGACACGCTTTACAGGCGTTATCAATCAGGTTGCCAAGTAATTCCATTAAATCTGTTTGGTCACCTAAAAAGTAATCTTTTTCGGTTACGGTGCAGGTAAAAATAATATCTTTATCACGGTACACTTTTGCCATAGCACTGAGTATTGAATCGAGTACTGGCTTAATAGGTGTTTGTTTTTTCCAGGTGTCTGATGCACCGGTTGCAGCACGCTTTAATTGGTGCTCGATCATCACATTAATTCGGTCGAGTTGTTCTTGTGCATCAGCATCGTTTGCCAATGGACTTGATTTAAGTACCGCAAGCGGTGTTTTAAGTGCATGAGCAAGGTCGCTTAATGAGGCTCTGTAACGCTCTTTTTGGCGTTGTTGAGACTCAAGTAGCAAGTTCAGGTCTGCTTTTATTGTTTGCAGTTCTACAGGGTAGAGGCCTTTAATCTCTTGAATATCACCCGATTCAATTGCTTTTATTTCTTTATCGAGTCGTTGGAGTGGGCGAGCGCTCCAAATAAAACCAATCGCCATAAGGCCTGCAATTGCAATGCCCATGATAAACATCCAATCTACAAGGGTTTGCTTAAAGCCATCCATTAAACGAAGTAGAGCGTCATTACGTTTAACTAATATAAAGCGAGCTTGTTCTGATTGATCTATGTTATTTAAAATTACAGTCAGGCTAAGTTGCCAGTACGCGGTGTTATTATACTCCACGCGCCTGAAATCGGCAGCACCGGCTTTGGTTTCTATTTGCTCTGGTACATAGTTTAAATTTACAGCCGATTCTGAGTTCCAAACAGGATCATCATCTCGGTAAATCATTGCGTAGGTATCTGAATTTAATCTGTTTAACTCAGGCGCTAAAATAGTGCTGGGCATAATAATACCATGCTCAGTAAAGTCGACTTCAGATATTAGCGAGTAAAGCTGTGCTTCGAGAGTTTTTTCAGTCGCATCAACAAGTGAAGCGTAATACGCTTTGCCAATCGAATAAAATAAGATAGGGAGTGCGACTAATAAAACAAAGACAAGGATAAATCCTTGCCTTATTTTTAACGATATTTGCGGTATTACCACTGGCTTTTAAGCCTGTAACCACGCCCACGTAGTGTCTCTACTGGGTTTAGCACACCATCAGGGTCAAGCTTTTTACGCAAACGTAGTACAAATACTTCAATTACGTTTGAATCAAGATCGAAATCTTGGTCGTAAATATGCTCAGTAAGTTCTGATTTAGAAATTACTTTTTGCGGATTTACCATTAAGTATTCAAGTACTTTATACTCGTAAGCTGTAAGGCTAAGCTCTTTATCATCAACCCATACTTGTTGAGAACGTGTATGAATTTTAATTGGGCCCGCAGTCATTTCTGGATTTGCTTTACCAGCACTGCGACGAATTAATGCATTACAACGTGCAATAAGTTCTTCAACATGAAATGGTTTGGTAAGGTAGTCATCAGCACCTGCATCTAAACCTTCTACTTTATCCTGCCAGCGATCGCGCGCTGTTAAGATTAAAATAGGAATAGTAATGCCTTGTGCTCGTGCTTTATTGATTAGCTCAATACCGTCTATTTTAGGTAAACCTAAATCAACTACGGCCATATCAAGCGGGTATTCTGTAATGTGGAAAAGACCTGCTTCACCATCGTGACATAAATCCACGCTGTAACGTTCTTTTTCTAAAGCATTACGTAGGTTATCTGCTAAATGTAAATCGTCTTCAATAACTAAAATTCGCATTTGTTAATCCTTTTTCACTTCGCCGGTTTTTTTATTTATATGTAAATCAACGACGTGGCCGTCAGATTTGAGTATTCGTACGGTATAAAAATCTGTTTTTTCGGTAATTTTTAAGGTCTTACCGCCTATTGTTTTCTTTGCAAGTATTACGGCTTTCTTTTTGTCCACCTCAGCATGAGATGCTTGGGTGGCCGTCGCTGCTTGAGCAAAGTTAGCTAAGCTAACACAAGCAATAAAACCGAGGCTTAATAATACGCGCATAATGGAAAACTCCTAGACCAGACCCACTTAGTTTAATTAACTAAGTTACTAAAATTCAAGTAAAAACGCTAAATTCGCTTTTATCTCGGTAATTTTAATTAAAATCTTGTGAACAAACCCTGAATTACAGTGCAACGCTCGCTCTCAGGGTTTAATACACTTTTAAGCAGGGAACACTTTTTTGAAAGGTTTAACAACTGTATTTTCATAGATGCCAGCGGCAACGTAAGGGTCAGCTGTTGCCCATTCTCGAGCGGCTTCAATTGATTCGAACTCAGCTACAACTAATGAACCGGTAAAACCTGCTTCTTGAGGATCTTCACTATCGACTGCCGGAAACGGACCTGCGGTAAGTAAACGGTTTTGAGAATCAAGCTCACTAAGGCGCGCTAAATGTGCAGGGCGTGCTGCTTTTCTGAGCTCTAAGCTATTTTCAACGTCTGTTGAATGAATCATGTACAACATAAGTAATCTCATAAAAATTGTTAAATTTGATTAACGCAATACTACCACAGCGTTGAAAATTGGTGAATTAAAAGCGTATTTACACAGGTTTACACATCGATTTTATTTTTACACTGTAATTGCTTGAAAATCTCTGTGTAACACTGGTAGAGTCGCTGAAATATACAAAATAATAAAAAGGTTTCAAGCATGAGCGAAAATAGAGAACGATTTAGTTCCCGTCTCGGATTCATATTAGCGGCGGCAGGTTCGGCTGTTGGTATTGGTAATTTAGTTGGCTTTCCGGTTTCTGCTACTAAAAATGGCGGCGGCGCATTTTTATTAATTTACGCTTTATTTGTCGTATTCATTTGTTTACCAGTCATGATGGCTGAAATGGCAATGGGTCGTAACGCTCAAAAAGATCCACTTGGTTCGTATAAGCTATTATCAAATAATGATAAAAAATGGAAGTTTGCAGGCTTTTTAGCCGTGCTTACGCCATTTATGATTGCTGTATTTTATATGGTAATTACTGTTTGGATTTTTGGCTATTTAACGCAAACAGGCCTAGGTAATTTAGATTTATTAGCAGATCCCGGCCACTTTGGTGTTTTTATCAATAGTTACACTGTGTTTGGTTATATGGCCGTTGTGGTTATTATGGTGAACTTAATTTTATTAGGCGGTGTTAAGCAGGGCATAGAAAAAGCCGCTAAGTTTTTAATGCCCGCCTTATTGGTTATGCTGCTTGCCCTCGTTATTTATGTATTAACGCTTGATAACGCAATGGCCGGTGTTAAATACTATATTATTCCTGATTTTTCTAAAATGAATGCAAGTGTCTTAAATGGCGCATTAAGCCAAGCGTTTTTCTCGCTATCTTTGGGCATGGGTATCTTAATGACTTACGCGTCGTATATTTCTAAAAAGGATGACATTGTAAGTAGCGCTAAAATGGTTGCTATTACGGACTCACTTGTTGCGTTTGTAGCTGGTTTAATGGTGCTACCGGCTATATTTAGTTTTGATCCAAATACAGACCCTGCTGCACTTTCTGACTCGTCTGTATCGATGATTTTTGTATACCTACCTAAAATCTTATTAGCACTGCAAAATGATATTGGCTATGTAGGTGCATCTATTGTTGCATTCTCGTTCTTCTTATTAGTCTTTTTTGCAGCAATTACCTCACTTGTTTCAATAGTAGAAGTCCCGACTGCAACCCTAAGTGACCGCAAAGGTATTAGCCGTAAAAAAGCATTGGGCATCCTTACACTTTCAACCGGCGTACTTACTATTTTATGTACAATGTCGTTTGGTATGATTGACAGCCTTACTTCGTTCACCAGTTATGGCGGCGTTAATAAGAGCTTTTTTGATATTATTGTTGATGTATTTTACGACACAATTTTACCGCTTAATGGGTTAATGGTGTGTTTGTTTGTAATGTACCGCTGGAAAAAAGCACGCTTAACACAAGAGCTAAGCTTAGGTTCGCCTAATTATGCGGGAAGCTTTATGGAAAAGTACGTTAACTTTTCACTTTCAACGTTTATTCCTGTTATTTTAGCTGTGATATTTATTAATACAGTGGCGACTAAGTTTTTCCACTTAAAAATATTTGGCTTTTAAATAGACCTCTTTAAAAGCTTATTGAATAATATAATGCCGCTCAGCTAAGCTCTGCGGCATTTTTTATGAGCGTTTTTTTACAGGTATCTGGTAACTATTAAAAGGATTTAAAATGAATAAAATTATTATTGGGTTTGCTTTTGCTATTTCATCATTTGGCGCATTTGCACAAAGCGCTGATGCTTGGCCAGAAGGCGGTGCAATGCACACTGGCAAAATTTATAATTTAGAGGGCAATAGATACAAAATTAAAATCAGTAAAATGATGGATGAAATTTACCCGCAACTAACTGATGGTTACCAAGTTGATGCAGTTAAAGCACAAATAAAAACATGGGAGCAGTATATAGACGCTACATGTAACGTTGTTGGCATAGCAACGGGTGCAGGTGGTTCATGGCCTTCAACGTATAGTGTTAAATGCGAACGAAGCCTAAGTTATGATAGATACTTTGCAACTAAAAATGCGCTGAAGTGTGTTAATAAACTGAGCGAAGAAGAGTTTGTAGGGCGTAGCGAAAAGTTAAACTGTTTAATTCAAACACTAAATATAAAATTATTTTAAGGTTTGCAGCAGTGCTACAGCTAAATTATAAAGTTAGCTGTAGCGTTTTAAGCTTTATAAAAACTCAATACTTTATAAAAACTCAATACTTACTGTTGCGCCTTTTTCGATATTGCCACTTTGTGCTGGCACTACAATTAAACAATTCGCTTTACTAAGCGACGAAAGTACACCCGAGCCTTGTTTATTAAACGGGGCAACTACTAAGTCACCTTGCTCGTTTGTTGTTGCTGTCCCGCGCTGAAAGTCGGCTCTGCCAGGGCGCTTTTTAATAACGGATGTAGTAACAGCGTTAAAACGCATTTTAGGGTTTACTTCACCAAGACCAGAGAGTTTTTGAAGTGCAGGCTCTACTAACTGATTAAACGTCACAGCAGCCGACACAGGATTACCTGGCAAGCCAAAAAAGTAACTGTTAGCTAGTTTACCAAAGGCAAAAGGTTTGCCTGGTTTCATGGCTATTTTCCAAAAGTGAATATTGCCAATTTCGTTGAGCACTTCTTTGGTAAAGTCGGCTTCACCAACCGATACACCGCCTGAGCTTATTACGGCATCGGCAAGTTCGTTCGCTTTTAAAAATGCATTGGTGATGAGTTCTTTATCATCAGGGATAATTCCTAAATCAAGCACGTCTATATTTTTTTGTTGCAGCGCACTAATAATAACAGCGCGGTTGCTCTCAAAAATAGCGCCTTGTTTAAGCGGCTGACCAGGTTCTATTAGCTCATCGCCTGTAGAAAGCACGGCTATTTTTAGGGTTCTTACCACATCTATATTGGCAATTCCTAAAGATGCCAGTAATCCCACATCAACGGCTTTTAATTTATCCCCTGCTTTTAAAATAACGTCGTCTATCGCAATATCTTCGCCAGCAAAACGCACGTTTTCGTTTAGTTTTGGTTGCGCGGTAAACGTAATTTTATCACCATCAACCGAGGCATTTTCTTGCATTACAACGCCGTTAGCGCCTGGTGCAATGGCGGCACCGGTCATTATTCTTACGCATTGCCCTGGGGTAAGCGTTCCTTCAAAAACTTGCCCTGCAAACACGCTACCTACTTGTGTGTAGGTTAAGCTTTTATCTGAAATACACAGCGCATAGCCATCCATTGCAGAGTTGTTATGAGCGGGTACGTTTATAGTTGATTTAACATCGCTTGCTAAAACGCGATCAACACTTTGCATTATAGAAATGGTTTCAACGTCTTTAATAGGCGCTATTGTGCCAAGTATATTTTGTATTGCAGTTTCAATTGGTAATAAACCGGGTGCATTGCAAACATCGTTCATATATATTGCTTACTTAAATCATTTTATTTTGAAACAATACTTATAATGTCAAAGCTTTACAATACATGGTTGGGTTATTTTTTGTGTGTGATATGCATGTTTTCGTGCAGCGTAAACGCAAAAGAAACGCTGCAAGTAGCCGTAGCAAGTAATTTTAAAACTGTATTGCAAACCCTACTAAAAAAATCCCCATTACCTAATGTTGACGTGAAAATATCAGCCGCTTCTAGCGGTGTTTTATATTCGCAAATAGTGCATGGCGCACCATTTGATGTGTTTTTATCGGCCGACGATTTTCGACCGCAATCACTTATTAAAGAAGGCTATGCTGAGCAAAGTAGCTTAATCACTTACGCGTTAGGCGAACTTGCTTTGTGGCAACCCAAAGCTGAAAAAGTAAACGATAAAGTAGCCATTGCTAATCCGCGCTTTTCACCATACGGGCGTGCCTCAGAACACTACGCGAATAACCATTTTAAAAAGCCAGTAAACTATGTATACGGTAATAATATTACGCATGCGTTTCAGTTTGTGCAAAGTGGTAATGTAGGAGTAGGGCTGGTGGCTGTTTCATCACTAAAGGCAGCTTATAGTAACACGCAAGATCAAAAATATTTAGAGTATACCGTGCTGCCTACCAATCAATATCCCGATATAATTCAACAAGGCGTTATTATTAGCTCGACTAAAAAGCGTGCTAGCGCTAAGCAACTCATGCAATTTTTAATGACGCAGGCTACGCAGCAGCAGTTAATTGAATTAGGTTACAGAATAAAGGACAACAATGCTTCAAAGTGATTTAACCGCGCTGTGGTTAACTATAAAACTTGCCTTTATAACCGCAGTACTTCTTCTTATTTTTTGTATTCCACTGGCTTACAAGCTCGCTGGCTATAACGGTAAATTTAAACCATTTTTAGAGGCATTAATTGCAATGCCTTTAGTGCTACCGCCTACGTTGTTAGGGTTTTATTTACTTGTTTTGTTTTCGCCTGATCACGCTTTTGGGCAGTTTTGGTTTTGGCTAACGGGTACGCAGCTTGCGTTTAGTTTTCAGGGCGTGGTTATCGGCTCGCTTTTTTATTCACTGCCTTTTGTAATGCAGCCGCTTGTGGCTGGGTTTAAACATATTAATCAAACCTATAACGAAGCTGCCATTGCGCTTGGGTTGAGTCCGTTTAAACGCTTTGTGCATTTAATTATCCCGCTTTTAAAACCCAGTATTGGTAGCGCGTTTGCTTTAGGTTTTGCGCATACATTGGGTGAATTTGGTTTGGTATTAATGATTGGCGGTAATATTCAAGGGCAAACACAGGTGGTGTCTATTGCGCTTTATGACCATGTTGAATCGTTAAATTATACGGCGGCGCATCAGCTTTCACTTATTTTACTGGCTATTTCGTTTGCCTGTTTAGTGCTGTTATTTAAGTTTAATAAAAGCATTGTAGGGGTTAAGCAATAACATGATTAAGTTAAGCCTTTTTAAAGCACTCAATAATTTTGATTTAGATATAAACCTTGAACTTGAGTCGTTTAATGTACTCGGTGTTTACGGGCCTTCCGGTTCGGGTAAGTCAACATTACTGCGTTGTATTAGTGGTTTAGAGCCTGCAAAAAGTGTTCATATTAATAATCAGCCAGTGCATGAGTTGCCAAGCGATAAACGCGGTATAACGCTTCAGTTGCAATCGTGCCCGTTGTTTCCTCATTTAGATGTGGCAGGTAATTTAGCGTTTACACAAAAACACTGCGGGAATAAACAAACCAGCTTAACGCTTCAATACGTTGTTAAAACACTTGAATTACAAGACTTACTAAATCGTGATGTACAAAGCTTATCGGGTGGCGAGCGCCAACGTGTAGTATTTGCGCGCACTTTGCTTGCCGGTCAGAAATTTATAATGCTTGATGAGCCTTTTAGTGCGCTTGATTGGTCATTGCGTTTTAAAACGCTCACTAAACTCAATGAGTTAGCCGTTAAGTTTAATATTAAATTTATAATAGTAAGTCACTCATTAAAAGAGCTGCTATTTTGCTGCGATATCCTTATTCAGCTTGATAAAGGTAAGGTGATAAACCAAGGTGCAAGTGCACACGTTGCAAAAGCTATTTATGCAAACGATAGGCAAACACCGCTGAGCTTAATTAATTACAATGTGGTTAAATTTGATGAAGACTACGGGCTATATCAACTGCAATTACAGCAAAGTGAGCAGCCGCTTTTTGTGCTTCCTGCACTTGTAGATAGCAGTAATAAGCTAATTATAGAAAGTGAGCAAATGTCGTTTAGTGCGTTAAAGCCTGAGCAAACAACGCACAGTAATGTTTTAAAGTCGGTATTAACTCAAGCTGAGCTTATTAATAATAAGTGGCAGCTAACGCTTAATGTAGATGGGCAAACATTGTATTGCTTGGCATCAAGACGAGTGTGGGACAAAAACGACTTTAAAGTGGGCGATGTGCTTTATACAACAATCAGTAATCTAGAATAACTAAATGCTGCACACCGCACATTGACTGTTTTTAGCTATTTTAAAACGATTAAACTCCATGCTTAAACCATCCACCAGCAATAAGTGCTCGCTTAAGCCACTTGGCAAACCAGCAAGCATTTTTAGCGCTTCAGTAGCCTGAATACTGCCTATTAGCCCAACAATTGGGGAAAGTACGCCGGATTCAGAGCAGCTTTGTGTTTGTTCACTAAAAAATTGTGATAAACAGCCATAACAGTGGCTGTTTTCATCCATAGTAAAACACGCGACTTGTCCTTCCATACGTATTGCAGAGCCTGACACCAGTGGAACTTTAGCTTTAAAACAGGCGCTATTAAGTGCATTGCGCGTTGCTAGGTTATCTGAGCAATCAATCACTATATCAATGTTATTAAATAGCTGTTCTGTAGAGGTATTTACATCAAAAAATGCCTCAATGGTTTTTATATCTATTTCACTATTAAGTGCGCTGAGCTGTTTTTTTGCAGCACTGCATTTTGAGCTACCAATATCACTTTCTTTATACAGTATTTGCCTTTGCAGGTTGGTCACGTCTATTTCATCGTTATCAACTAAGGTAAGCGTGCCAACGCCAGATGCCGCTAAGTATTGACCTACCGCACACCCAAGCCCACCCACACCAATAATTAAAGCATGCGATTGCCATAGTCGCTCTTGTCCGTCTATATCAAGCTGCGGGAGCATAATGTGCCGAGAATAGCGCAGTTGCTGCTGGTATGTTAGCGGTGGTTTTTGCATTTTTAAACATCTCATACTTTTTTTGAACAATACCAATTTGTTAAATCCTAGAGCAAGTAGTAACGCTTTTTATTTGCACTGTAACAGCCCATACCCCCTCACTCATATAGTGCAACTATAACGTATTAAAATAATAAATGCATATAACCAACTGAAATATATGATTTTTAATTAGTGGCTCAGTAATTGCTGTATTGTGTTAACTAAAATTTAACAAAGTTTGGGCTGCTACTCATATAAAAGAGTGGGGCATTTATAAAACAATAATACGTTTACGAGGAAATAAACATGCAACCGAGTTCTGGATTTAACTTAATATCCTTTAAAGGAAAAATCAAAGTATTACATCTGAGTTGGATGGTCTTTTTTGTGTCATTTTTTGTATGGTTTAACCACGCTCCTTTATTAGGTACAATTGCGGGCTCGCTTGGTATTACCATGGCACAAGTTAAAACATTACTAATTTTAAATGTAGCGTTAACTATTCCTGCCCGTGTTGTGGTGGGTATGCTGACCGATAAATTTGGTCCCCGGATTGTTTATGCCGCGCTACTTATTACCTGTAGTATTCCGTGTTTTATGTTTGCTATGGCAACCACATTTGAACAAGCCGCTATAGCGCGTTTTGCGCTAGGCTTTATTGGTGCTGGCTTTGTTGTGGGCATTCGTATGGTGAGTGAATGGTTTCCTGCTAACGAGCTGGGCATAGCAGAAGGTATTTATGGCGGCTGGGGTAACTTTGGTTCAGCAGCAGCGGCTATGTTATTGCCAATTATTGCACTTATGTTTGGTGGCGAAGATGGTTGGCGTTACGCAGTAGGTTTAACGGGTGTATTAAGCGTTATATTTGGTATTATTTGGTACTTAAATGTAACCGATACACCAAAAGGCGGTACATACTTTAAGCCTAAAAAAGTAGGCGCAATGGAAGTAACCAGTAAAGGCGACTTTGTATTACTTCTTATTATGAAAATCCCTATGTATGGTGCACTAGCATTACTTACTTGGAAGCTTTCACCAACCGGTGCTAACCTAATTTCGGCTAACTTTGTACTTGCCGTGTATGCTTTTTTAGTTCTGCTTTATATTTACGAAGTGTATAAAACCTTTGACGTAAATGGTCATATTTTTAAAGAGCCTGTACCTGAGTCGCATCGTTATGAGTTTAAGCAAGTGGCTGTTTTAAATATTTTATATTTTACAACTTTTGGTTCTGAGCTTGCGGTTGTATCTATGTTACCGCTATTTTTTATGGATGTGTTTGCGCTTGATATGGTGTATGCGGGTATTTTAGCCTCAGCTTATGCATTTATGAACTTAGCATCTCGCCCAGGTGGCGGTTGGATTTCAGATAAATTAGGTCGTCGTATTACCCTTATTGTACTTACGACAGGTCTTGCTGTTGGTTATTTTGTAATGGGCTTGGTTGATGCATCTTGGCCTTTATGGCTTGCAGTTGTTGCGGCTATGGCATGTTCGTTCTTTGTGCAAGCAGGTGAAGGCGCAGTATTTGCTGCAGTACCGCTAATTAAGCGTCGTTTAACTGGGCAAATTGCAGGTATGACAGGGGCTTACGGTAATGTAGGTGCAGTAGTGTACTTAACGGCATTGTCACTTGTTGATTATCAAACCTTCTTTTTCATTATTGCGGGTAGTGCATTACTTGGCCTAGCTGCACTGTTTTTTATGAGAGAACCAGATGGCCATATTACCGAAGTAAATGAAGACGGCACCGTTGAACTTATTTCAGTGACTTAAGGCATTATTGACTATGTTTGATGAGACACTCCACGCTAAATCGCTAAAAAATGAAATCAACGTTTCATTTGGCGGGCACAGTGCTAAAGGGTTAAAAGCAGAAAACCAAGATGCGTTTGCAGCTCTCAATACTAAAGCGCAAGAAAAAGAGTCTAAAGGCGTTATTGCCTGCTTAGCCGATGGGTGTTCATCAGCAAAAAATGCTAAACAAGCGTCCCAACTTTCGGTTACTCATTTTATAAATGAGTATTTAAATACCCCTGAAAGTTGGGCGGTTAAAAAGTCAGTGTCGAAGGTGTTAGCAAGTTTAAATCAGTGGCTTTATTCGCAATCAGTTAATTACAATCACTTAGGTCAGCGCAAAGCCGATTGGATGACGACTTTTACAGCACTTATTTTAAAGTCGGCAACGGGTTATATATTTCACTTAGGTGATACGCGTATTACTCGCTTGCGAGGAAATAAAATAGAGGCAATAACACGGGATCACAAAGTAAACGATACGCTAACGCGTGCACTTGGCGCGCAACTTCATCAAGAAATAGATGTATACGAAGTTGACCTAAAAGCAGACGATATTTATATATTAACCTGCGATGGCGTACACGATGTGCTTTCACGTAGTGATATAGCTAAATTAATTAACGAGCACACTAATTTAGAAAATGCAGCTAAAGCAATTACCGAACTTGCATTAGCGCGAGGCAGTGACGACAACGTAAGTTGCTTACTGGTAAAAGTAGAAAATATTGCCGAGCAAAAGTTAGATGAACTTTATCATTCGCTAACACGACGAAAAATTCCACCAGCGCTTAATGTTGGGCAAAAAATTGATGACTACACGGTTATTCGTAAATTACATGCCAGTAGTCGCTCGCACATTTATTTAGTGCAACAAGCGCCCGATATACCGCCAGTGGTTTTAAAAGCACCTTCGGTTAATTTTGAAGACGATGTGCACTACCTTCAAGGCTTTATAAGAGAAGGCTGGGTAGGGCAACGCATAAACCATTTAAACGTGATGAAAGTGCTAAGTACGCAATCGCAGAGTCGTTTTTTGTATCATATTTGTGAGTACATGGACGGGCAAACACTCAGTGATTGGAAGCACGACGTGCCGCACCCAGAAATAACCCAAGTACGCAGTATTATTGAACAAATAGTACATGCACTAAGGGCGTTTCAGCGACTCGATATGGTGCATCGCGATTTAAAACTCGATAATGTAATGATAGATGCGCACGGTAAAGTAACGCTCATTGATTACGGCACAGTAAGTGTTGCGGCTATGGACGAGTCGGTTAAACAAATTGCGGATGATTGCCCGCAAGGCACTGCCGACTACACCGCACCCGAAACACTTATTACTATGCACGCCGATTTTAAAAGTGATTTGTTTTCACTTGGCGTGATTGCATATGAGTTATTGTGCTCAAAATTGCCTTATAAACCACTGCCACTTAACCACGTAGCGCCAAAAGATTACAGCCATTGGCACTACACAAGTATTCGTAAATACAGAGCCGATATTCCGTTTTGGTTAGATCAAGCCCTTATGAAAGCGCTTGCCCCTAAACCTGAGCTCAGATACCAAGCTTTTTCTGAGTTTATAAACGATATCAACAAACCTAATCCTTATTTAGAAAGTACCGCTAATAAAAGTTCAATAATGAAACGCGATCCAGTTATGGTGTGGAAATGTATTTCGCTGTGTTTATTTATTGCTTTGGTATGTGTATTAATAATTAAAACTTAGAGAACTAAAATGCTTAACTATAAGAACAACTTACCTATTATTTTTATACTGGGTTGCTTCACTGCGCCTTCAATAAGCCAAGCTTCGCAAACTGATCTTGATTTTAGACTGCGTTTTGAAAGCGTTGATCAAAACAATGCCTTAAAAGATGCAAGCGGCTTAACACTTAGAACCCGCTTAACGCACCAAACAGATGAGGTGAATGGTTTTTCAGCCCTTATTGAAGTAGAAGACACCCGCAGCCTATTGGGCGTAGATGATTACAACAATACGGTGGGGAAAAATACTAATTACTCTGTTATTGCCGACCCAGAAAACACTGAGATAGACCAAGGTTTTGTTAAATATGCCCGCGATGGTCTATCGCTAAAAGTAGGGCGCCAAGTAATAGCCCTTGATGGGCAGCGTTTTGTTGGGCACGTAGGTTGGCGCCAAGACAGGCAAACCTTTGATGCAGCAACCATTAATTACGCATTTAACAACATCGATTTACAGTACAGTTATTTAAATAAGCGTAACCGCATATTTGCTGACGATAAAGACATTAAATCGTCCGATCATCTAATTAATGCAAGCTTTAAAACAGACTACGGTAAAGTGGTTTTATACAGTTACTTATTAAGTGACGATGCACTACAAGACGACAGTTTAGATACTTATGGCGTTTATTTTAACGGTAATAAAACCCTAAACGATATAAATTTTTATTACAAAGCGGAGTATGCAACGCAGTCTGCCTCAACAAGCGTGAGTGATTTTGATGCTGATTACTATGCACTTGAAGGCGCTGTGGATTTAAATGGGTTGGGCATAAAAACAGTAACTTTAAAAGTCGGCATAGAGTCACTTGGCTCTGACAATGGCGATTACGGGTTTGCAACACCGCTTGCCACGTTACATAAATTTAATGGTTGGACAGATACGTTTTTAAATACACCCGCACAAGGCTTGGACGACACTTACATAAGCTTAAACGGTAAAGCGTTTGACGGAAAATGGCTGGTGGCTTATCACAGTTTTGATGCTAATGAGCAATCAAATGGGGTTGACGATTTGGGTACTGAACTAAACGTACAATACGTTAAACCTATTAATAAACAATACGCAGTGGGTGTTAAATACGCTGATTACTCAGCGGGCGATACTGCTGCTAATAAAGTCGATACTCAAAAATTGTGGGTATGGATGAGCGCTAAATTTTAATCCTCTTTATCTTCTAATATTCACTTGTAATTTATAGCGACACAAGATGGTGCAATTGCACCATCTTGTGGGGCTTTATGCTTTCCACCTCTGCACCAATGTAGGCAACCTACTGATTTTATGTGCTTATATATTTGGCTTACATATTGCTATAACAAACCTATAACAAATTATTCGATTTCAGTTTTAGTCAATTACTAAAATAGGTATCACTTTAAGGTGGGTAAATGTTAAGTAAGCAGCGTGTTGTAGTGGTAGGAAACGGAATGGTGGGGCACCATTTTGTGCAGCAGCTAGTTTCTCAAAATCAGGCTGATGAGCAATTTGAAATTACGGTACTTAGCGGTGAAGACCGTTTAGCGTATGACCGCGTACAACTATCCTCTTTTTTTAAAGGCAAAACCGCAGACGACCTCGCACTTACATGCAATAAAACCTATGACGATTGGCAAGTACGCTTTCATACTCATTCTAAAGTGGTTGATATAAATCGTGATACGCAAACTGTAACGACCGCTAAAGGGGAGTCGTTTGAATACGACAAGCTTGTGCTTGCTACAGGTTCATTTCCATTTGTCCCTCCTATACCGGGTAAAGATCGCGAGCATTGCCTTGTTTATCGCACCATTAACGATTTACACGCAATAAAAAACTCAGCCCACGGCAGCAAAGTAGGCGTGGTAATTGGTGGCGGTTTACTGGGTCTTGAGGCTGCAAACGCATTAAAGCAACTGGGTTTACATACTCACGTAATAGAATTTGCACCGCAACTTATGGGCGTACAAGTTGATGCGGGTGGCGGTCGGCTACTAAAAAACAAAATTACAGATTTGGGCGTTACTGTACATACATCAGTGGCGACTGAGGAAATAGTAGAAAGTGAAAGCTGCCGTTATAAAATGTGTTTTAAAGGCGGCAAAACCCTTGAAACCGACATGATTGTATTTTCGGCGGGTATTCGCCCTTATGATAATTTAGCCCGCGAGTTTAATTTAGAGTTAGGTGAGCGCGGCGGTATTGTAATTAATAACCACTGCCAAACGAGCGACAAAAACATATACGCAATTGGTGAATGTGCACTGTGGAATAATTTTATTTTTGGCTTAGTGGCACCCGGTTACGCTATGGCTAAAATTGCAGTTGGGCATATTTTACAAGATACGCAGCAAGGTAGTTTACAAAGTACTGGCTTAGACAATAAAGCCGATGAATTTAGCGGTGCCGATATGAGCACTAAGCTTAAATTAATGGGTGTTGAAGTGGGCTCTATTGGCGATGCTCATGCACGCAGCGAAGGCGCAATAAGCTATTATTTTGAGGATCAACCCAATGGCATTTATAAAAAAGTAGTTACTAATTCACAAAGTAATAAGCTGATTGGTGCGGTACTTGTTGGCGATACCAGCGATTACGATAATTTACTGCAATATCATTTAAACGACATTGAACTTACCACCGCTCCCGAAGCGCTCATTATGCCCCTCGCCGGCGACATAGCAGAGCTAAGCGCCGATGACTTGCCTGATGACGCCATTATTTGCGCGTGTCATAAAGTAACTAAACACACCATTGAACAATCAGTTTCTAACGGCTGCATAGATTTGGCAAGTGTGCAGCAAAGCACCAAAGCCAGTACAGGTTGTGGAGGGTGTGAAAAGCTCGTTCAAAACGTAATAAACAGCGCACTCGCTAAAGCAAGTAACACTATTAACGTAGTTACCCTTAATGAGCCTGTAAAACAGCCTGCATAAATTAAAGCACACTAAAAGAGAGCAGTATGACAACCGCAAACACGTCACCAACTATAAATAAAACGAGTTTAAAACAAACAACATGTGCTTACTGTGGTGTAGGGTGCGGTGTTGATATTTCACTTTTTAATAATGTGCCAACCAAGCTTGAAGGCATGCGAGAGCACCCCGCAAACTTTGGTCGTTTATGTGTAAAAGGCACCCATTTGCTCGACACAACAGGCAGTGATAATCGCTTAACGTCGCCCCTCATTAATAATAAAGCAGCCACGTGGGATGAAGCAACTGACCACGTTGCCAATGAATTTAACGACATAATACAAAAGCACGGATCCGATGCGGTGGCTTTTTATGTGTCAGGGCAGTTACTTACTGAAGATTACTACATCGCGAATAAATTAATGAAAGGCTACATAGGCTCAGGCAATATTGATACTAATTCACGCCTGTGTATGTCGTCTGCTGTGGCAGGTTATAAACGCGCTTTTGGTGAAGACGTAGTGCCGTGTACCTACGAAGATTTAGAGCAAACTGAGTTACTTATATTAATTGGCTCTAATGCAGCATGGACTCATCCGGTTTTGTATCAGCGAATGGAGCGTGCTAAGCAGCTTAACCCAAATATGAAAGTGGTGGTTATTGATCCGCGTAAAACCGACACAGCTGAGCTTGCCGACACATTTTTAAATATAAAACCAGGCAGTGACGCCGCGCTTTATAACGGCTTGCTTAATTATTTAAATGAGCATAACCACCTCGACACGCAATTTATTGCTCAGCACACAAACGGCTTTGAAAGCGCACTGCAAGAGGCAACAAAATGGAGCTGTGAGGCAGTTAGCGACTTTTGCGATATAGCAATTGAGCAAGTAATTGAGTTTTACGCGCTATTTGCTAACAGCCCAAGCGCGATTAGCTTTTATTCAATGGGTATAAATCAATCAAGCTCGGGTGTAGATAAATGCAACGCCATTATTAATGCACATTTAGCCTCAGGTAAATTACTTAAACCAGGCAGCGGTCCGTTTTCGATTACTGGGCAGCCCAATGCGATGGGCGGGCGCGAAGTAGGTGGTTTGGCTAATCAGTTGGCGGCGCATTTAGATATTGAAAACGAAGCACATCAATCACTTGTACAACGCTTTTGGCTCTCGCCAACTATTGCTAAAAAAGCAGGCAGTAATGCTATTGATATGTTTGATGAAATAGCCGCAGGCAAAATAAAAGCAGTGTGGATAATGGCAACAAACCCAATGGTGAGCTTGCCCAACAACGCCGCAATTAAAAAAGCATTAGAGACCTGCGAGCTGGTGGTTGTATCTGACTGTATTGCAAAAAGTGATACGTTAAAGTTTGCCAATGTTGCTTTTCCATCAACCGGATGGGGCGAAAAAAACGGCACAGTAACTAACTCAGAGCGAAGGATATCAAGGCAGCGCCCGTTAGTAGCGCCTTATTCGGGAGCTAAAAATGATTGGCAAATTATGTGCGAAGTCGCTAAAAAAATGGGCTTTGAAGGTTTTGACTTTACAGATCCAAGTGGCATTTTTGAAGAATGGGCACAATTAACCGACTTTGAAAATAACGGTAGTCGATTATTAAACCTCTCTGGTTTAGTTGGGCTCACAAAAAGCCAGTACGATAACTTAAAACCCATTATGTGGCCTGTTGTTAAAAATCAGCCTTATAAAAACGGTCAGGTTTTTACAAATAACCAATTTAGCACCGCTGATAAAAAGGCGCGTTTTATACCTATAACGCCGCAACTACCTGTTCAACAAACATCAAGTGATTATCCGTTTGTAATGAACTCAGGACGTATACGCGACCAATGGCATACCATGAGCCGCACGGGTAAAAGCACTGCGCTTTCATCGCATATTACACGCCCGTATATTGAAATTAATCCGCTTGATGCCAGTAAATTAGCAATTAAACAAAACGATTTAATAAGCGCGATTGCCCAAACAGGGCAGGTTACCGCGCATGCAAAAGTAACCGATGCTGTGCGAAAAGGTGAATGCTTTATGCCTATTCATTGGAATAAGCAATTTGCATCATCCGCTACCGTAAGTGGGTTGTATCAGTCGGTAGTTGACCCTCTATCTGGTCAGGCTGAGTGTAAACACGGCGCTGTTAATATAGTTAAAGCACCCTTTGAGCAATATATGCAGCTGTTTACTAAAAACGAACTTGTTATAAACAGTGATTTTTGGCTCAAAGTTAATGCAAGTAATTGCTTCAATTACCAATTGGCGCTTAATGAGGCACAAAGTGATTTACTGTATTTCTGCCAAACCTTAACCGGTTTACAAGGGCAGTGGTCGGCTATGAATACGGCAAAAGCCATGCATGTGCAGTGTATTCAAAACGATCAATTAGCGTTTGTTGGTGTTATTTCTAATGAGCAAAAAGAAATATCACTTGAGTGGATAAACCATTTATTTGCAGAGCCATTACTGACCTTTACACAGTTACAGTCTTTGCTTTATGCAACCCCAGATGAAGAATTTACCCAAGGCATGCAAGTGTGTAGCTGCTTTAAAGTAAGAGAGCAGCCAATTATAAACGCCATTAAAAACGGTGCAAACACAGTCGAGCAATTGGGTTCTGAACTTAAATGTGGGACTAACTGTGGTTCGTGTAAAACGCAATTAAGCCAATTAATTAAGCAACATGCTACGCAAAAAGCGAACAGTATTGATGTTGCGGTTGTAATGTAAAGAAAAAAGGAAGCATATGCTTAATGATCAATTTGGTCGGCAGTTTAACTATTTGCGCCTCTCAATAACCGATGTATGTAATTTTAGTTGTAGTTATTGTTTACCAAACGGGTATCAGTGCGATACGCCGCGTAATTTTTTAAATAAAAATGAAATTAGCACGCTGGTAAATGCGTTTGCAGAGCTAGGTACTAAAAAAGTGCGTATTACAGGTGGCGAACCATGCTTGCGAAACGACGTAACCGATATTATAAAACTCTGTAAAAACACGCGCGGCATAGAAAAAGTAGCCATTACTACCAACGGTTTTAATTTATTAAAGAAAATTGATGAATTTGCAGAAGCAGGCCTTGATGCGCTTAATGTCAGTATTGATAGTTTAAACCCGAGTATGTTTAAACTCATAACAGGGCACGACAAACTTACCCTTATTTTAAAAGGGATTGAACGTGCGGTAGAGCTGGGCATAAAAGATATAAAAATAAATGCGGTACTTGCCAAGCAGTTTAATAAAAATCAATTGAAAGATTTTTTAGCGTGGGTAAAGCACCACAAAGTTACAGTTCGCTTTATAGAATTAATGGAAACCGGTGACGGCGCAACCTTTTTTGAAGAAAACCACTTAAGTGGGCAAACGGTTAAAGCACAGCTTTTATCTCAAGGTTGGCTAAAAGTCGTTAGGGGGAAATTAAACGGACCCGCAGAAGAGTTTTGTCATCCTGATTACGATGGTCGTATTGGTTTAATAATGCCGTACAGTAAAGACTTTTGTAAAAGCTGTAATCGCTTGAGGGTGTCTGCGCTGGGTAAATTACACTTATGCTTGTTTGCAGAGCAAGGTATAGATTTACGCGAACTACTAAACGAGGACGATACTGCAGCGACCGTAAAGGCAATTCAAGCCGCTATGGGCAATAAAGAAATAAGCCATGAGCTGGATAAACGCTTAACAGGTGCTACAACTCACTTAGCCATGTTAGGCGGCTAATATGAAAGCTAATATAAAATCTAATATGAAAGTTAAGCGAGATTTTACAGGCGTTGTACTTGCTGGTGGTAAGTCATCAAGAATGGGCTCAGACAAAGCCGATTTAGTTTTAAAAAATAAAACGCTATTGCACAATGCGTGTGATTTATTAAAAGACGCAGGCGCTAAAAATATACTAATAAGTCGCAACGTTACAAATCCAGTTAAATCATCGAGCCAATATTCTTCGAGCGATTATCCCTCAGAGAAGTACGTTAAAGATATATACCCAAATAGTGGACCCCTTGGCGGTATTTACTCAACATTAATAGCCACCGAGCACGACTTACTTATTACTGCGGTAGATATGCCTCTACTTACGAGTAGTTTGTTAAGCACAATTGTGCTGGCTTCTCAGTCAAATAAAGTACAAAGTGTGAGCAATCAATTAAATCAGTCACAAATACATGCTTGGCACTTTGAAAATGAACCACTACCGCTGTATATTCGTAATACAAGCAGTGTAAAAAATCATTTAAAACACATACTCACAAACGCAAACAGTCATAAATCAATAAAACAGTTTACCCAAAGTATTGGTGTGCAAACGCTTTTATGTAATAAAGCGCATGCATTAATAAACACCAATACACCGGCGCAATTTAAAGCTGTAAATGAGCATTTTGACCAAAGCATTAACCAATTGAGAAAAACATTATGAGCCACACAAGCGATACACAAATACCTTTAAACATTGCCGTACTTACAGTAAGCGACACGCGCGATGCGATTACCGATACTTCTGGTCATTACTTAATTAAAGCGCTAACTGAGGCGGGTCATCACTTAGCGGATAAAGAAATTGTTAAAGATGATGTTTACCAAATGCGCGCTATTGCATCGCAGTGGATTGCCGACGACACCATTCACGCTATTTTAGTGACTGGCGGTACAGGTTTTACTGAACGCGATTCAACACCTGAGGCATTTGCGCCGCTGTTTGATAAAAGCGTAGACGGTTTTGGTGAGCTATTTAGACATATATCGTACGGCGAAATTGGTAATTCAACTATTCAGTCTCGTGCATTGGCAGGGCTTGCTAACAACACGGTTATTTTTTGTATGCCAGGCTCAACAGGCGCATGTAAAACAGCGTGGACAGGCATTATAAAAGATCAACTTAACTCAATGCATAAACCGTGTAACTTTGTACCGCACATTACCATTGGTAAAAAGTGTGAATCGCGTGAGCAATAGTATGTTGAGCCACGTTGACGAAAACGGCCAAGCAAATATGGTTGATGTATCGCTCAAAGACGTAACCCTACGCGATGCCTCAGCTGAAGCATTTATTAGCATGAGCAAGCTTGCCTTTGAGCAAGTAATGCTTAATCAAAACAAAAAAGGCGATGTGCTAGGCGTGGCACGTATTGCAGGTATTCAAGGTGCTAAAAAGTGCGCCGATTTAATTCCGCTTTGTCATCCCCTTGCACTTAGTAAAGTAGCAGTTGATTTTGAACTTGATGAAGAAAACAGCCAAATTAAAATAACTAGCTACTGCAAACTTGCTGGTAAAACTGGCGTCGAAATGGAAGCGCTAACGGCGGTATCTGTTGCTGCGCTTACTTTGTTTGATATGTGTAAAGCAGCCGACCCACTTATGGAAATTAGCGGCATGCGCGTTACTCAAAAAGCTGGGGGCAAAAATGGTAGTTGGCAACGCGATTAATCCAAACGATGCTATATCTAGCGCCCAAAAAGTAGAGTTATTGTTTTTTGGGCAATTAAAAGAGCGGTTAAAGTGCAGTAAATTAAGCCTTGAAATTACGCAGCCGCTTACTATTTCAGAGCTTAAATTAAGATTAGTGAGCCAATACCCGCACTGGCAACCGTGGCTTGAGGAACGAGAGCTACTTGCCGCGCTTAACCAAACTATGTCATCAAGCGACGAAATAGTGAAAGCAGGGGATGAGCTTGCCTTTTTTCCGCCGGTTACAGGTGGTTAATGAGCATACATATTCAAGTACAAACCGATGATTTTAATGTAGGTGACGAGCACAATACGCTTTGTAGTAATAACAAAAGCGATGGCGCTGTTGTCACCTTTACAGGTTTGGTAAGAGAGTTCAGCAGTGGCGATAACGTTATTGCACTTGAGCTTGAACACTACCCTGGTATGACCGAGCAACTGCTTCAATCTATTGCAGAGCAAGCACAAACTCGCTGGCAACTGGCGAGAATATGCATTATTCACCGCGTTGGTTACTTAGCACTTGGCGAGCAAATTGTATTTGTAGGCGTAACTTGCCGCCATCGCCAAGCCGCGTTCGAAGGCGCACAATTTATAATGGATTATTTAAAAAACCACGCCACGTTTTGGAAAAAAGAGCACTTTAAAGACTCATCAAACTGGGTTGAGTTTAAACAAAGTGACAAACAAGCGATGGGTAGGTGGGAGTCTTAATGAAAATAATCTCTACTAATATCTCTAAAATAAAAACGGTAGTGTATAACGGCAAAGAGGTTAAAACCGGTATTTTTAAAACGGCAACTAACGAACCTGTTGTTATTGAAAAGCTAAATATTATAGGGGATGAGCAAGCTGATTTAGTTAATCACGGCGGGGTTGATAAAGCGGTTTACGCGTTTTCGCACAATCATTATGATTACTGGAAGCAAACCCTCGAGAATGATGATTTGGCAGTAGGTGCCTTTGGCGAAAACTTCACGATTTCTGACCTTGATGAAGCGAATATACACATAGGTGACCATATTCTAATTGGTACTGCATTACTTGAAGTAAGCCAGCCTCGTGTGCCTTGTTTTAAACTCGCTATCGCCCTTAATAATAAAAACAGCCTTAAACTGTTTACGCAGCATTACTGCACTGGCGTGTATTTTAGGGTACTAAAGCAAGGCGTTGCAAAAACTGGTGATAGTGTTGTTATCGAGAAGAAAGCCTCGCACGACATATCAGTTAAAAAACTGTTCCAGGCATTTTTTGATAAAAAATATCCAGATTATGAAAGTGTATTATTAGCAGCACTCGAATTGCCGGAGCTTGCTCTTGAGTGGCAAACTAAAATTAAAAAGAAGCTTTGTATTAAAAATGAACTAAGTTAAGCGTAAATTGTTATTTATAGAGGAGCTAGTAAAAAAGATAAAACCTGCTATACCTAATGTGATAAATACTATAATTATTATAGTGTTATTAAAAAACTGTTGGGTTAGTAGCTAAAATAGGTGTCGTATATGAATATCTCCAGAAAAACTGATGCTTATTGTGATTTTAACAGCTGCAGAGGTAAGTATTACTGTTTACTCAGCTTTTGAAATAGCTAAAGGGGCCAAGTTTCACCAACTTAATTTTCTTCACTTAAAATATACTCATCAACTTACTAAGTCAGTTAAAAAAATAGAAAATGATCTCCCCATAGATATAAATACCATTGAGTCAGATATATTGTTAATTAGGCAGCAACCAATTGACTGTATTGAAGAAATAAATCCATTAAATTATGCTGTTATGAAATTTATTAACACAGAGAAAACTTTAACAATTTGTGAAAAAGATATAGAAAATGAATTTTTACGTTGGACTAACTGATTTACAAAGTTTTTTTGTAAACTATTTAAAATTGATTTTTCTTTTTCTGTAAGTAGTGAATCACTTGCTCGCTCGAATATCAACCATCCAAACTTAAGACCTGAGGGCAAAATAATAAGCGATATAACTCTAAATATTTTAGGATCATGCTCAATAATCGATTCATTAAAAATATCATCAGATAGTTGCTCTTTAGCTACTGCTATTTCTGAACCTGATTTATATAGCTCGACAGCACGTTGAGGCAGATTAGCAACAATAGAAAATGAGCTCGCATCAAAAATGTTTAAAATTAGCTCAGCAATGTTTTCTATGTTTGTTTGAATGTCATTATCAAGAGAAGTTGTTAATTGCTGCTCATCTATAAATGATACACCTTCTATATAACTCTCTACATTGGGCATACAAACTCCTACAACAGTATTAAATATGCCTCATTAAAATGAGATGCAACAAATGATTAACTTATTGTAGTTGATTATTTTGAATGCTTTGAATAATTTGCATTATAAATAGACTTCAAATTAGGGTTTTATCTTATTATAGTCAGCAGGTTATGAATCAATTTTAAAATAAGGCAAAACTCAATCTGGGTGTGAAATTTGTAACTTAATAAATAACTATTATTTAGGGTAGTGGTATTACTAAAGAGCAACATGCCCAAGTAAAAACAGCATATTTAATCGCTCATTTGTACAATTGTTTGCGCTACGCTAAATAAGGTTTTATGCGTATCCATTGCTTGTTTTTGTAGCTGTTTATGGGCTTGCTCTTCGGTGAGCTTTAACTGCTCAATAAGTATGTACTTGGCTTGGTGAATGACCTTTTGCTCACTAATAACTTTTTTAGCGTCAAGTAACGCTTGGTTTATTTGTTTTATATGCTGGCTTTGCTCGATAATTAAATCATACATAGTTTTATTACTGTTGAGCTTATCGGCCGCTATATTTTGGTTTACTTCTGGCTCTGGTTGCTTAATGGCTAATTGGCCAAAAGTAGGGGCTATGTGTTGCTCTGCCATATTGTTAAGTACTTGCTTATTTGTATTTAAACTACGTTGAGCACAGGCTATTTGCATTGCTGCAGTATCAATTAATTGATCTGCTATATTTTGCTCAATCTTGTGCATTATATCTATGCGCGTAGTGGTTACTTCGTACCATACTTCGCTTAGTTGCGAGAGCGGTTGAGCATTCTCGTCATCGAGTTTTTGCAGTAAACTTCTAAGTTGGTCTACCTGATTATTCACCTGATGTGTTGTTAACGTGGCAAAGCATTTTAAAAGGTGCGCATCGGCGTACTCATTAAAAAAGTCAAAACTGTGGTTTTGCTCTTGTACGAAATGCGCGAGTTGTTGTTTTTGCTCAGTGGTAAATTTACTCGCTGCAAATGCTTGTGCACCACAGGCACGTTCTTGTCCTGCGTATTCTTTACCTTGCATAAAGTTAAAAAAGGCAACTAATAAACGCGTTATTTTAGGATCGCTTGCGCCATCTGCTGCCTCTAAAATAATATTGAGTAAACTAGCAATTAACTGCGTGAACGACTGCGTAGCATGCACTGCACTAATGTTTTGTTGTGCTATTTGATTGCGTAATTCGGGCAATGCGTCAAGTGTTTGCAGGCTATAGGTAATTAAATTAAATAACCGAGTATGACCAGTATCGGCGTTGTCGTTTATAAATGTTTGTTTAAGAGAATCATAAAATGCAGTTTGTGCGCTGCTGCTTAAAGGAATTTGCTCTCGTAATTGGGTATTAAATCGCTCGCGATTTGAGGCCAAAAATATATTACTCATTGCACGTTCTTTTTGTAACTGATGTACAAAATCGCCTAATTTAGTAAGCGAGGCACAACTGTTTTGTAATTGCTTTAGCGCGTGTATTTCTTGATACTTAGCCGCTAATAAAAACTGTTTTGTGAGAGGATTGCTTGTCGCCATTGGTATTATTCCACACTTTTTTGTTTTTAAAGTGCAACCACTGTTCCAATCATTAATAAATTTCATCATTGAATTTAAAATCAAGCTAATACAATTACTTAAAGTATTATTTTTATTTGTCACTGTGTTTCTATAATTTAACTTGCCATTACTTTTAACTTATTTGGTGCATTTAAGTATGTTATTGCACACAACTTGAACCCAAATTAAAAACAAAAAAAGCGCCTACTCCTGGGGAGGTAGTAAGCGCGAAAAGTGCATTATTCATTTTACGTCATGCGTTAACATTTACACTGTTTAGTAACTCAGGACTAATAGCCATTTTATGATTTATTACTTCGCCAATCATAATTAGGGTAGGGCCTTGAAGGTTGTGTTTAGCATGCTCATTTACAATCAGTTCAAGCGTACTAGTAATTACCTTTTGCTTAGTGGTAGTGGCATTCTCTATTAGTGCAATGGGTGTATTACTTGGCCAGCCCACTGATTGCAAACCGCAGCTTAGCGTTTGTAAGCGCGAAAGCCCCATATAAACCACTAAAGTGGGGTCGTTGTTTGCAGGCATAAACGCGTAATTTTGCCAATGAGGTTGCTTATTAGGATCGGCAAACTGCGCAGTTAAAAATGTAACACTGCTTGATACGTCCCTTGCAGTGAGCGGAATACCCGTATAAGCGGACGTAGCACAAGCCGTTGTCACACCCGGAACAATAGCAAAATTAATATTATGCTCACTAAGCGCATCGGCTTCTTCGTTAATACGTGCAAATATACTCGGATCGCCGCCTTTTAAACGCACTACGTTTAAGCCTTGTTGTGCGTATTTAACCAGTAGTTCGCAAATGTTAGCTTGGGTCATCGAATGTTTACCCGCACGTTTACCTACAAATACTCGCTGTGCTTTTTTAGGCAGTGTTTTTAGTAAATCATCGCTTACTAACCAATCGTATAAAACAACATCGGCGGTATTAATTAAACGCTGCGCTTTTACCGTAATTAGCTCTGCGTCTCCTGGGCCCGCACCAATTATATAAACGTTGCCGCTTTTGACGCTGCGACTATTTGAGCTTGTTAGCTTAGTAACAAGCTTATTTAGCCACACGTTTTCAATACCCGAAAAATAAGACAGTACACTCATACTATTCCCCTAAGCCACTGCTGTTGTAACTTTTGGTTCAGAGCTTATAAATACACTGCCGTCATCAATTTTTGCATTAAAAACCGGTAAGTGTATTGCTTCTGCTTCTAAACATTCGCCTGTTTCTAGGCAAAAGTGTTGCTTATATAAAGGCGATGCGACAACTAATTTATTGTCGATTGAGCCAATAATGCCACGCGACAATACATTGGCTTTGCCAATAGGGTCGTAGTTGCTAATGGCAAACACAGCCGTTGGGTTTTGCGGAATGTAAAAAATAGCCACTTGCTGATTATTAACTAATGCGCATACGCCGCTATTAGCCACTAGGTTGTCGATTGTTCCAATATTATGCCAAGACATCAGCTTGCTCCTCTTCAACTTCCATTACTGGAATACGGTTTTGTGTATTACGTTGCTCACGCTTTTCGGCTTCTGTAGCAGGGCGAATTTGGTTACGCTCTTGCACAAACAAAATGTTGTCGTCGGTTTCGGGGCTATTAACAAACTGGCGGAATCGTTTGGCAGCATCTGGGCTTTCAATGGCTTTTTTCCACTCACACGCATAGGTTTGTGTAATTAACTCCATTTGCGCTTCTAGCTCGTCGCAAATGCCTAAGCAGTCGTCAATGACTACGCTTTTAAGGTAGTCTAAACCGCCTTCAAGGTTTTCCATCCATACCGACGTACGCTGCAATTTGTCAGCCGTTTTAATGTAAAACATAATTACGCGGTCAATGTATTTAATAAGAGTAGGTGTGTCTAAATCGGTCGCAAATAAATCAGCATGGCGAGGGCGCATACCGCCATTACCACACACGTATAAGTTCCAGCCGTTTTCGGTGGCTATAATGCCAATATCTTTACTTTGTGCTTCGGCGCATTCGCGAGTACAACCCGATACTGCCATTTTAAATTTATGCGGCGCACGTAATCCTTTGTAGCGGTTTTCTATTTTTATTGCGTGTCCGACGCTGTCTTGCACACCATAACGACACCATGTACTACCCACACACGATTTAACCGTTCTAAGAGACTTACCATAGGCATGACCGGTCTCAAATCCAGCTTCGATAAGTCGCTCCCATATAATAGGAAGCTCTTCTAAGCGCGCACCAAATAAATCGATACGTTGACCGCCAGTGACTTTGCAGTACAGGTTAAAATCTTTGGCTACTTGTCCAATTACAATGAGTTTGTCGGGGGTTATTTCGCCACCAGCAATACGCGGTACTACAGAGTACGAACCATCTTTTTGCATATTTGCTAGGTACGTATCGTTAGTGTCTTGCAAGCCAACATGAGCGGGCTCTAAAATGAAGTCGTTCCATGTTGAGGCTAAAATAGAGCCAATGGCAGGTTTACATATTTCACAGCCATGACCGCTGCCGTGTTTAGCTAGTAAGCCATCAAAGCTTTTAATGCTTTCTACTTTTACCATGTGCAGTAGTTCTTGGCGTGAATACGCAAAGTGCTCACATACATGGTTGTTAACTTCAACACCGCGGCTTGCTAATTCGTTATCAACAACTGATTTTAATAATGCGGCACAACCACCACAGCCGCTTGCTGCTTTAGTGCATGATTTTACCGAGGCTAAATCGCATGAGCCGCCATCAATTGCACCTACAATGTCGCCTTTACTCACATTGTGACACGAACAAATAGTGGCTGTGTCGGGTAGGGCACTGCCAGATAACGACGGCGCGCCGCCGCTATCTGGTAAAATTAAACACTCAGGGTTTTCTGGTAAGTCCATGTCGTTAAGCATGTACTGTAATAAAGTATCGTAATCGCTGGTATCGCCAACAAGTACAGCGCCCAGTAATTTATCGCCTTTTTCACTTAGTATTATTTTTTTATAACAGCCGCGAATAGCGTCTTGATATATAAGCTCTTTACAGTCTGGCGTTTTTGCATGAGCGTCGCCAATTGAGCCTACTTCCACGCCTAATAGCTTAAGTTTGGTGCTCATATCGGCACCTAAAAACTCAAGCTCGCCACCACTTAATTGACTCGCTGCAACGCGCGCCATGTTGTAACCCGGTGCTACTAAACCAAATAGTTTTTTGTCCCACAGGGCACATTCACCAATGGCTAAAATATCAGGATCTGACGTTTGGCATTGGTTATTAATAATAATACCGCCGCGCTCACCGAGTTCTAAATCAGCAATTTTACCTAGCTGATCATACGGGCGAATACCGGCAGAGAACAAAATTAGGTCTGTTTCTAAAAATGACTCATCCGAAAAATTTAATCTAAAGCGACTGGTTTCGCCTTTTACTATTTCGCTGGTTGCTTTTGATGTGTGTACCGTTACGCCAAGTTTTTCTATTTTATTTTTTAGTAGCGTACCGCCTTGTCCATCAAGTTGAACAGCCATAAGTTGTGGCGCAAATTCAACTACGTGGGTATCAAGCCCTAGTTGCTTAATGGCGTTTGCGGCTTCAAGCCCCAACAAACCACCACCAATAACAACACCGCTTTTACTTACAGCGGCACTGGCTTTTATTTGTTCTAAATCTTCTAATGTGCGATACACCAAACAATGGGGTTGGTCGTTACCTTTTATAGGCGGCACAAACGGAAATGAACCTGTTGCAAGTATAAGTTTGTCGTACGGGTATTGCTCACCTGTTAATGTGGTCACTATTTTTGCTGTTCTATCAATGCCTTCAACCCACTGGCTGGTATGCACATTAATATTAAGCTGTTTGTAGTTGTCGTGAGTGGTAAGTGCTAAATCGGCGGCTGTTTTACCATCAAATACACTTGATAAGTACACGCGATCGTATGCAAGATTTGCTTCTCCGCAAAGTACAGTAATGTCTGCGTTGGCATCGCTTTGGCGCATTTGCTCAACAAAGTGGTGTCCGACCATACCATTACCAATAATGAGTATTTTTTGCGAGGTTTGCATAGGGCATTCCTTAAAGTGACGGTTTAAATACAAATAACAAAAAAGCCCGCCACAAATACGCAATATGCATAACTGTGTGCGGGCTTCTTTGCCGATGGTTGCTAATAGCTATTGTGCTAACAACCTAAATTTTTGCCGTAAGTAAAACGGGCTTGTTAATAGAATGTTTGCAAAAATACAGCCAGTTTTTTAAGTTATTGTTTAAATAGTATTTAATGTATTTTTAGAGTGAAGATAAAACCCGTTTTGTTATATTTTGGTGCGCGCCTGGCACTAAGAGGGTGCAAGTATTGTCATTGTATTGTGCATTATCAGTCAATAAAACACCCATTATCATTCATTGTGTATTGAGTTAAATTTAGCCCATAAAATACGCACACGAATTACAAGCAAAATGATAAACACAAATTCAATAGATGATTCCCCTTTTCACGAAGGCGAGCTGGCAATACAAGACAAACTCGGTAAACGAGAAATAATGGCAACATTTAGCAAACGTGGCGTGCGCTCATTTATGCCAGAGCAGCATAGAAAGTTTGTGGCTCAAAAGGTTACGTCGTTTATTCAGTTTTTATTTGAAAAGTTTGAAGCTAGGCCAAAAACAAAAAGCCTAAAATCAGTTAAGTGATTTTAGGCTTTTGATACTGGTTTAAACTTATTTAAAATAGCTACTTACTTTAAAATAACCACAGGCACATCGCTGTTCTCGAGCATTTGAATGGTGTTACTGCCCACAAAAAACTGCCTTAGTTTAGAATGCCCAAATGCACCCATTACAATCAGTTCTACATTATTTTGCTCTTTATATTGCATTAACGAGTCGAAAATATTGCCCTCTAAAAAGCTTGCCGACACTTCAAAGTCCATACTGATAAGCTTGTGCTGTGCGTTAACAAATTTTTCTTGAAGGTCTTTTTCGTTGTTTTTAATACTCACTAAATGACAATGCAAACCATGTAATAAGCCGCCATCAATCACTTGTTGTAGCGCTTTGTCGGCTGTTTCGCGGCCGTCGTACGCAATCATAAATGATTTAGGTTGTTTAAATGTTTCAGGAATAAGCAAAATAGGTTGTGTTGCATTGCGCACTAAGGTTTCTATATGTGAGCCCAGCACCGCAAAGCTATTACTATGTCCAGCACCATTTTGGCCAATAACAATAAGGCGTGTATCGTCTTTTAAGTCTATAACGGTATCGAGCAAATCACCGTGGCGCTTAATTAGTTCAAAATTAGTAACACCTGCCGATTTAGCATGCTCACTTACTGAATTTAATAATTCGTCAGCCATTTTTAAACTTACTTTGCAGCGTTGTTCGTCAAGCTTAGTCATTTCATCAAGAAGTGTTGACTGTGCACCAAGCCCAATACTACCAGAGTAGTCGCCGATATTAGTTTGCTGCGTTTTTTCAATTGTATGCACAAAGCTAATTGGTTTATTTAGCTTTTTTGAAGCCCAAATAGCAGCGTCGGTTACATTTTTTGTAATGGCTGAGCCATCTACATAGGTAATTATTTTAGTCATTGCATTCTCCTTAATGTCCGCCAAGTAGTTTTTCGACTTCTTCAGGGTTGTTATGCACACCAAATTTATCAATTACAGTTTCGGTTGCGCTATTCATACCAATAATATTAACTGTTGCGCCTTCGCGTCTAAATTTAATAACCACCTTGTCGAGTGACGATACACCGGTTATATCCCAAAAATGTGCATGGGTTAAATCAATTACGACGTTAGAAACCGCATTTTTAAAATTGAACGATGCAATAAATTGCTCAGCTGAGGCAAAAAACACTTGGCCAACGACTTCATAGGTTATTTTATCGTTGCTTTCATCATGGTTAGCTTTAACCACCATGAAGCGACCAATTTTATTAGCAAAAAACAGCGTAGCTAACAACACGCCTACTAAAACGCCAATGGCTAGATTATGCGTGGCAACAACCACAATAACGGTGGAAATCATCACAACATTTGATGAAAGCGGGTTCTTTTTTAAATCCTTAACAGATGTCCACGAAAACGTACCAATCGATACCATAATCATTACCGCAACTAATGCTGCCATAGGAATTAAACGCAGCCATTCATCTAAAAACACCACCATGATGATTAAAAATAAACCTGCAATAAAGGTAGAAAGCCTGCCGCGACCGCCCGATTTAACATTAATAATTGATTGCCCAATCATAGCGCAACCCGCCATACCACCAAATAAGCCTGCGCCAATATTAGCAATACCTTGGCCCTTACATTCTTTATTACGATCGCTCGTTGTATCAGTTAAGTCATCAACAATAGTAGCGGTCATCATTGACTCAAGTAAGCCCACAACAGCAAGACCAATTGAATACGGTAATACAATTTGCAGTGTTTCGAGTGTTAGCGGTACATCGGGCCATAAAAATATAGGTAGAGTGTCTGGCAGTTCGCCCATGTCGCCAACGGTTCTTATATCAAGACCCAAAAATATTGAAATCAGTGTAATAACAACAATACATACTAAAGGAGAGGGAAGTATTTTGCCAATAGTTGGAATATATGGGAATAAGTAAATAATACCTAAGCCCGCTGCGGTCATCGCATAAACATGCCAAGTAACATTAGTCAGCTCAGGTAACTGCGCCATAAATATTAAAATCGCCAGCGCGTTTACAAACCCTGTTACAACAGAGCGCGATACAAAGCGCATTAATTCACCGAGCTTTAAAAAGCCTGCAAATATTTGTAGTACACCAGTGAGTAAGGTAGCAACCAGTAAGTACTCCAGACCATGATCTTTAACCAGCGTTACCATTAACAGTGCCATTGCACCGGTGGCCGCCGATATCATACCTGGACGTCCGCCTACAAAGGCAATAATAACCGCAATACAAAATGAGGCGTATAAACCTACTTTTGGATCAACACCGGCAATAATAGAAAAGGCAATAGCTTCAGGTATTAGGGCAAGCGCCACAACAATACCAGCAAGCACATCACCACGAACATTAGAGAGCCAATCTCTTTTTACGTGATCAAACATGTAATAAACCTAATTAGTTAGTTTCCCAAAGTATAGGGGAATATTTTATTTAAATAACAGTGATTCTCGCGCAGGCGGCGATTAAGGTTGCACGTAACGTGCTGATGAAAAAGGGGAGTGGTTGCCTAGGGCGGCGTAAGTTTCAAGAAAAAAGCTCCTTTTGATTAGTTTATATTAATAATGCGGACGAATTATAAGCATCACATATATATTAGCAATATGTTATTTGGCCTTAAAGACCAAACATTAATTTAATTATGCATTTGCTTATTTAAAACTCAAATGTAAAACCAAACTCTCTTAGTTTTTCGTATACGTTTATATAAAAATGGTACAAAGTAGCAGCTCGGTGAGCTACGTTGGTTTGTTTTTCTTTGCAGTTTATTAGTAAGTTCATTTTTTGGAACTTACGTCTAAAGTTAGGCTTATCGAGTGATTTATTTAAATCGACTCGTAAATTCCTTGTAGCTCAAGCAAGGTAAACTTTTCAGGGAGCAGGCTAAAACCAATCGGCTCGTGCCTTACTTTATAGCGTAAGTAATCTAAACCACTTTTTAAAATGTCGGCGTGGTCAAACATTAAAGGGGGAACGTTATTTACATCAAACCATTTACATTCTAAAGCATTGTCGCCGCTCACAAGATTGGTTTCTTCAAAGCGTACGAGCGAATAGTAAACAATGGTTATAATACGTCTAGCAGGGTAGCGGTCAACGTTACCAAACGCACCTAACTGATCTAAATAAAGGTTTTCAACACCGGTCGTACTTTTAACAACACGCAGAGCTGCTAACTAATGGTGACTTTGAAGCCGGTCTTGATTCATGGCAATCACGAGGCAGTGCTACTATTTCACTTGAAACAACCCAAGCTCACAGCGGAAATAATAGCGCTTTAGTACAAGGGCGAACTGAAACGTGGAATGGGTTACAAAAAGATGTAAAAGGCTTATTTACAGCAGGTAAAACCTATAATGTATCTGCGTGGGTTAAGTTATTTGACGATAACGCAGCGGTATCGCCAGGAGTTAAGCTCACACTGCAAATTGAGCATGCGAGCACTGAATACCTCGAGCTAACCACTGTTAAAAACGAAGTTGCAGGCGATTGGGTACAGCTTTCGGGCACTTATACCCATTCAATAACAACCGAGGAAAGTGCGGCTTTACTTTATGTGGAGTCAAACGAACTGACTGCTGATTTTTATTTAGACGACGTATCGGTCACTTTGGTAGAACAATAAACCAAACTAAAAGTAATTAACCCCACATTTGATAGTCTGTATTTTTATACAGACTATCAAATGTGGGCTTTCATAAAAAGAAGTGCACTATGCTTTTATATTAGTAATGAGTATCGCTTTAAAGCGACACATACCGTCATGATAAATACATTAGCACGATAACGCCGGTGCGTGAAAAGCTATATTAGTTTGACTCAAATGACGAAAGTTTCTTTTGAACGTTATTTCGTAATACATCGTCTATGTACTCATTAAATGCCTTATTACCGGTTACCACGGGGTTTTGTTGATCAGATTTACGATTTTTTAATGTATTAATTTGATTAATTAGATCATGTGAAAACGGGTGGTTTGAGATACTTCCATCAACATCGTTTTTGTTTGCAATTTTTTGAAAATAATTTAAAGAGTGCAAATAAGTTTGATTTGCTTCTTTAGTATCCGGTAAACCGGTACCTCCCCAAAGTGCAACTGTATGAGGTATGTCATTATCTGTAACAGGTATTATCAAAGACAATCCACCAGGCGTATGCCCTGGTGTAGCAAGTACCGTTAAATTAGTTTTACCTAAACTTATTTTTTCACCATCGATAACTTGGGTGTAAGTGCTAGGTAATGGTATTTCGGTAGAAAAATTACCGAAAGGATCAGTTAATACAGGTGCATTTGGATTATGGATGTAGTCCCACTCATTTTTTCTCATTAAAATTTTAGCGCCATAATGTGATTCAAAGTAGTGAGCGCCACCATAATGGTCGCTGTGGCCGTGAGTAACTATCACGTATTTAATATCTTCAGGATTTAAGCCTAACTCTTTTAGTCCAGGAACAATCACATGTTTGGCATCGTGCGGGGTCCACATGGTATCGATTAAAATAATGCCCTCAGTAGTAGTGATAACAAAAGTGCCTACGCTGACATATCCTACAAAATAAAGGTTATCAAATAGCTGAGTGGGTTCAACAACAGTGGTATTGAACAAATCACTAGAGGTTAGCGAGGAAGGTAATTTATTTAATCTAGTACTTATTTTATCTTCACTCAATTTTGTAATATTACCGTTATTTGATGTTGTGCAGCCGCTCAGTAAGTAAGTTATTACTGTAATCGAGAAAATGCCTAAAAATGTTTTTTTCATATTTACACCTTAGTTAATTAGGCATATTAAAAGCCCAAGTAATAAACTTTAGTACGTCGTATATTTAATTATTAAATACAGGGTATGAACTCAAAATTAAAATTTAATGGATAAAACAACCTTAGCCTTTGTTTGTTTAGAGATCGAGTTTGTTATCTTTAGGCTAAATTAGAGATGCGAAAGCATTAGTCATTTTGTAAAAGAGGGTTTGAATAACGATAGAAGCGAATATATCGTTATTCATTGTATTGAAAATAGCTCTAGGTTACTTACTATCTAAGGCGTTTATATCATTGACTCGGTTAATTATGATATTAATTAAAAAAGCACATAAATAACGGCAGGTATTCCTGACTACGCTGAGAAGCTACATATATCTACTTCAAAGTTAAACCGTATTTGTAAAAGTTTATTAAATGATTCTCCCAAAGCAATTGCTCATCAACGTCTGATCACTGAGACAAAGCGACGTTTAATCTATACTACACAAACAATCGTCGAAATAGCGCTTCATTTAGGATTTAAAGATAGCGCGTATTTTTGCCGTTTTTTTAAGTTAGCCACTAATACAACCCCAACATTATTCAAGCAACAGTCGAATATTAACTAGCTCGATTAAAGCATGCGCGTATTGTTTTTAATTATTGTTAAAAAACGCGATTGCATTTGGGTAGGCTGCCAGTCTTTTCGTATCGTCAGTCCTATACTACGGTCAGTATCGGGCAGTGTCATCGGGCAGATAGCTAATATTCCTGTTTGTACTTCTATTTCAACTTGCTTAGCTGGTAACAAGGCCGCTCGAGAACTGTTTAATAAAATACCGCGCGCAGCAACTTGCGAGCTGCACTCTATTACATGGCTTGGTGGTGGTAAACCTCGGCTAACAAATATGTTACTAAAAACCTGCCACGCGGGTGTGCTTTTGTTAGGTGCTACCCAATCAAGTTGCTGGAGCTCTTTTGTTGATATTGTTTGGCGGCTTGCCAAAGGGTGTTGAGCATTTACTACAACACAAAGTTGATCTTTAAATAATGGAATTTGTTCAATATCATTATGTTGAGCAGGGATGCGTAATGCACCGACAATGATGTCAATTTCACCATGAAGCAAGTTAGCTAGCTGCTCTTGGTATGGACCATCTATAATACTTAGCTGGGCATCAGGAAATTCATTATTTAAAGCAATAATACTCAATGGCACAATAGCTGAGCGTGCCAATGGTAAGCTACCTACTTTTAGAGCACCATCCATTTGTCCATTAAACTCCCTCATTTCATAAATACCTTGGCGTAATTCAGAGAAAAACAGCTTTGCAAAACGATTTAGCAAGTTTGCCGTCCAAGTAGGTTCAATACCCACGGGTGAACGTACCGCGAGGTCCTTTTTACATAGTTGCTCTAAATCTTTGATGCTGCGGTGTAAGGTGGGTTGCGACAAATTAAGTTTATTGGCTGCAGCGGTGTAGTTTTTCATTTGTACTAAGTGTATGAGTGCTACTAATTGCTTTGAAGTGACAGAGCGATTAAAGGCATCTTGCTTATGTTTATTATTAAAAATAACCCTCGAAAATTCATCCAAATACTCAAATGCACGTTCAACCCGATTTAGAAAAAATATACCGCTTGGCGTCGGTGTCATCCCCGAGTGGGTCCGAATAAATAGGACTTGATTAAGTTCGTTTTCAAGTTTTTTAATGCCTTGGGTGAGTGCCGACTGGGTTAAGTGAACAGTATTAGCTGCCTTGCTTAACGACATTAAGTTCCTTATATACAAGGCGCTTAACAAATGTCTATTGTTAAAATTCATTTTTATTTAACTCACACATTAATATTTGATTACTACCACTATAGAAAAAACTAATGTCCTTTGACAGCTTTTTAAAGTTCTTTATATAGCTGACTTCAATATACTCATTGCATCAATAGCGTTTAATTATAAATAAGGTAAATAGTATGGCTGTGTGTATTACAGATATAGCGCGCCCTAATAAAGAGATATTAGAAAAATACCAAAATGCTGAAGTTGCAACGGTACATGAGGCACAAGGTCGCGTTGGCTTATTAGCCAGCTATATGAAGCCTATTTATCGCTCTGCTCGTATTGCTGGCAGTGCAGTAACATGTGAAGTGGCTCCTGGCGACAACTGGATGATTCATGTAGCTGTAGAGCAATGTCAGCCAGGTGATGTACTTGTCGTTACACCTACGAGCGGGTGTATTGACGGTTTTTTTGGTGACTTGTTGGCAACTTCATTACAAGCGCGAGGCGTTAAAGGTTTAGTTATTGATGGTGGCGTACGCGATATCGCAACACTGACTGAAATGGGCTTCCCGGTTTGGTCTAAAGATGTTTATGCGCAAGGTACAGTTAAAGAAACCATTGCAAATGTCAATGTGCCAGTTGTGTGCGCAGGGGCTTATATAAAACCTGGAGACATCATTGTTGCTGATGATGACGGCGTTGTTGTTGTTGAACAAAGTCGTGGTGAAGAGGTTCATGAAAAAGTCCTGAAACGTGTTGCTAACGAAGAAGACAAGCGAAAGCGTTTAGCTTCGGGTGAGTTAGGTTTGGATATATATGCTATGCGCGAGCGTTTAGCAGCTAAAGGCTTAACTTATATAAAGCAAAGTGAGGATAAGTAAATGCACGCGGCTATTCCTTGCTCAATTATGCGCGGTGGTACCTCTAAAGGGCTTTATTTTTTAGCCAGTGATCTTCCGAGTGATTCCTCAAAGCGCGATGAATTACTGTTACACATAATGGGGTCGCCTGACACAAGGCAAATTGATGGTTTAGGTGGTGCGCATCCTCTCACCAGTAAAGTGGCTATTGTTGAAAAATCAATGCGAGCAAATACTGATGTGGATTACCTTTTTTTACAAGTTGTAGTTGATAAAGCGGTGGTGAGTGATACACAAAATTGTGGCAATTTACTCGCCGGTGTTGCGCCATTTGCAATTGAGCAGGGCTTAGTGAATGCAAAAGAAAAAACAACCGATGTACGAATTCATATGCTAAATACTGCAGCCTCAGCTGTTGCACGGGTTCAAACTCCTAATGGCAAAGTAAGCTATAAAGGGGATGCCGTAATCGACGGTGTACCAGGTTCAGCAGCGCCTATCACGCTCGACTTTCTAGATATAGCGGGTGCCAATTGTGGTGCACTTTTTCCTACGGGTAATGCCATAGATGAAATTAATGGGTATTCAATAACCTGTATTGATAACGGCATGCCGGTGGTTATTTTAGATGCTAGCGAGTTTGGTTTAGTGGGTGATGAGTCGCCTAATACACTCGAAGATAATACCGATTTAAAGCAAAAGATTGAAGCTATTCGTTTAATCGCGGCTAAGATGATGAATTTAGGGGATGTAACTAATAAAACGATTCCAAAAATGTCTTTAGTAAGCCCTGCAAAAAATGGTGGGGTAATTAACACTCGAACATTTATACCCCACCGTGTTCATGAGGCTATTGGGGTGTTAGGCAGTGTGAGCGTAGCAAGTGCATGTGTTTTAAAAGGTACAGTAGCCTATAGGCATGCTAACCAAAACTTTATTGATGGGGAGTTTGATATCGTTGTTGAGCATCCAACGGGTCAGTTTACTGTTGAAATGCAGGTATCAGGTATCGCTCAACTGAGCACTTATAAAATACATCGTTCTGCGCTGTTAAGAACCGCGCGCTTATTAATGGTCGGCTCAGCAATGGCTTGATCGACTACTAAAAGATAGTTTCAATAATACTCTCAGCAGGAGACACACAATGATAATAGACTGCCACGGACATTACACAACAGCGCCAGAGTCATTACAGCTTTTTAGAGCAGCGCAAATTAAAGCATTTGAAGAGGGAAGAGCCCTTCCAGGCGTTCCCTATATTTCGGACGATGAAATTCGCGAAAGTATTGAAAAAAATCAGTTAAAATTACTTGATGAACGCGGCTTAGATATGACTATTTTTTCACCTCGTGCATCGGCTATGGCTCATCACGTAGGTAATGAGGATGTATCAAAACAATGGACCTCAGCCTGTAACGATTTAATAGCGCGAGTTGTTGACTTATACCCTACGCGTTTTATAGGAGTGTGCCAATTACCACAATCGCCGGGAGTACCAATTGAGAATTCAGTTGCTGAGCTAGAGCGCTGTGTTAATGAATTAGGATTTGTTGGTTGTAATTTAAACCCTGACCCTTCTGGTGGTCATTGGACTTCAGCTCCGTTAACCGATCCGAGTTGGTTTCCACTTTATGAAAAAATGGTTGAGCTCGATGTTCCTGCAATGATCCATGTATCGGGCTCATGTAATCCAAATTTTCATGCAACGGGCGCGCATTATATGAATGCTGATACCACCGCATTCATGCAATTTTTACAAGGTGACTTGTTTGAAGAGTTTCCTGATTTACGGTTTATTATACCCCATGGTGGTGGAGCGGTGCCTTATCATTGGGGGCGTTATCGTGGATTGGCTGATATGATGAAGCAGCCACCACTTAACGAGCATGTTATGAAAAATGTATATTTTGATACCTGCGTTTATCATCAACCAGGCATAGATTTATTAGTAGACGTTATTGATACCAAAAATATTTTATTTGGCTCTGAAATGATTGGGGCTGTGCGTGGTATTGATCCGCAAACCGGACACTATTTTGATGATACTAAACGTTACATTGACACATTAGAAATATCGGCAGCAGACAAAAAAGCGATTTTTGAAGAGAATGCGCGTCGCGTATACCCACGCTTGGACGTCAAATTAAAAGGGATGGGTTTGTGAGAAAATTTATAATGGATGCCGATTGGCTTCATTGGCATCAATCGCCATCAAAACCTGGTTTTGAGTTACCCGAAGGTGCGGTTGATGCGCATTGTCATGTATTCGGCCCCGGCAATGAGTTTGGTTTTGCGCCCGAGCGTAAATACACACCGTGCGATGCATCAAAACAGCAGCTCTGGGATTTACGCGATTACTTAGGATTTAGTCGAAATGTTATTGTGCAAGCAACCTGTCATGGAGCTGACAACAATGCGATGGTAGATGCGCTTTTAGCATCAAATGGTTTAGCACGTGGTATTGCAACTATTAAAGAAGATATTAGCGAAGCCGAGCTTGATAAATTACATGCTGCAGGTGTACGCGGTGTACGTTTTAATTTTGTAAAGCGCCTAGTTGATGCCTTGCCATTTGACTCGTTAAAACGTATAGCTGATCGTATTGTTAAACGTAATTGGCACATTGTTATCTATTTTGAAAGCCAAGATTTGCCCGAGCTTTATGATTTTTTCACTAGTTTGCCAACGACATTAGTCGTTGACCATATGGGGCGCCCAGATGTTACTAAACCTGTTGAAGGCGAAGACTTTGCGTTGTTTTTACAGTTTATGCGTGAGAATGAAAATGTGTGGTCTAAAGTAAGTTGCCCTGAACGGATCTCTGCTGATGGTCCTGATAAAGGCTACCAAGACGTTGTTCCTTTTGCGCGTAAAGTCGTGGAAAGTTTTCCTGATCGTGTTTTATGGGGCACTGATTGGCCGCACCCAAATATGAAAAGCCACATGCCCGACGATGGTGAATTAGTGGACATGATTCCACTTTTTGCACCTACTGCTGAATTACAGAAAAAGTTATTAATTGATAATCCAATGCGTTTGTATTGGTCGAAATAAGGAATACATATGGCTATTAATAAACCTTACAAAGAGGTGCCAGGTACCATTATATTTGACGCCGATATGGCGCGTTTAGGTTTTCACTTAAATCAATTTTGCATGTCGTTGATGAAAGCGCCAAATCGGAAAAAATTTAAAGCAGGTGAGAAAGTCTACCTTGATAAGTGGCCAATGAGCGAAGCACAAAAAGAAGCGGTTATAGCACGTGATTACAACAGAATGATGAGCCTAGGCGGCAATATTTATTTTCTTGCAAAAATATTTTCTAGCGACGGTATTAGTTTTCAAGCCGCAGCATCAACGATGACGGGGATGACACAAGATGAATACGCGCAAATGATGCTATCAGGGGGTCGTGCACCCGACAGCAGTAATACATTAAAGAAAGGAAGTTAATCATGGCCAAAATAAATGCAGGTGTTGCTACATCACATGTTCCGGCTATTGGGGCTGCTATTGATAATGGCATAACAGATAATGAGTATTGGAAACCATTATTTGAGGGCTATGATTACGCTAAAGAGTGGATAAAAAAGCAAAAACCAGACGTTGTATTATTAGTATATAACGATCATGCAACCGCGTTTGACTCTAATTTAGTTCCTACCTTTGCGATTGCAACGGGTGAAGAGTTTAAGCCAGCCGATGAAGGATGGGGGCCACGTCCTGTGCCAAATGTAAAAGGCTATCCTGAATTTGCTTCACATATTGCTCAATCTGTTATTCAAGACGATTTTGACTTAACTGTCGTCAATACTTTAGATGTTGATCATGGCTTAACGGTCCCGTTATCACTGATGTTTGGTCAGCCTGAAAATTGGCCGTGTAAAGTTATTCCTATTGCAGTAAATGTAGTGCTTTATCCAACCCCATCTGGGCAGCGTTGTTACAATTTAGGTAAATCGTTACGTAAAGCTGTAGAAAGTTTTGATGAAGACCTGAATGTACAAATTTGGGGGACGGGCGGCATGAGCCATCAATTACAGGGACCGCGTGCAGGTTTAATTAATAAAGAATTTGATAATGCTTTTTTAGATGACATTGTTGATGATGCTGAAAACTTAGCCCTAAAACCACATCTTGAATACATTAACCTAGCTGGCTCTGAAGGCATTGAGCTTATTATGTGGCTCGTAATGCGTGGTGCGCTCAATGATGAGGTTGAATTAAAGAAGCGTCATTATCATGTACCCGCATCTAATACTGCTGTTGGTCATCTTGTTTTAGAAAATAAATAACCTGGAGAAATTTTATGAAAGTAATTGTTGTTGGACCAGGCGCATTTGGAATTAAGCACCTTGACGGTATTAAAAATATCGACGGTGTTGAAGTGGTAGCACTTGTTGGTCGTACGCTAGAAAAAACTCAAAAAGTGGCTGATGAGTATGGCATTCCACAGGTTTTTACAAGCTTAAATGATGCGCTTAAAATTGACGCAGATGCAGTTATTTTATGTACACCTACTCAGCAACACGCTGCGCAATCTATCCAATGTATGGAAGCGGGTAAGCATGTGCAAGTTGAAATCCCATTAGCAGATAGCTGGGAGAATTCATTAAAGGTAGTTGAGGTACAAAAGCGCACGGGGCTGACTTGTATGGTTGGGCATACTCGGCGCTTTAATCCATCACATCAATGGGTTAATAATAAAATAACGGCTGATGAGTTTAGTATTCAGCAAATGGATGTACAAACGTACTTTTTCCGTCGTAAAAATATCAATGCTAAAGGCGAGGCCCGGTCGTGGACTGATCACCTTTTATGGCACCACGCTGCGCACACTGTTGATTTATTTGCTTATCAAGCAGGCGCTAAAGTGGTTAAAGCGAATGCTATTCAGGGACCAATTCATCCAGAGCTTGGTATTGCTTTAGATATGTCTATTCAATTACTAGCTGAAAATGGTGCAATTTGTACCTTATCATTATCGTTTAACAATGATGGGCCTTTAGGAACATTTTTCCGCTATATTGGTGACACAGGAACATACATAGCACGCTATGATGATTTAGTGGATGGCAAAGAAAATGCGATTGATGTCTCCGCTGTTGATGTATCAATGAATGGTATTGAGCTGCAAGATAGAGAGTTTTTTACTGCTATAAAAGAAGGTCGCGAGCCTAACTCAAGTGTGGAGCAGGTACTTGATTGTTATCGGGTGCTTCACGACTTAGAGCAGCAATTAAATAATCAATAATTAATCGCAAAGGAGGGCGTATGAATAAGCGTAAAATTAATGGTCATAGCGTTAATCCAATTGGATTGGGCTGTATGAACTTGAGCCATGCCTATGGGAGTCCTCCCTCAGATGAAGCTGCAATTAATTTATTACACGCAGCGATTGATTTAGGTGTTGAGCATTTTGATACTGCCGCTTTGTATGGATTTGGTAAAAATGAAGCCCTACTAGGTAAAGCTTTAGCACCACACCGAGATAAAATTTTTTTGGCGAGCAAATGTGGTATGGCGGGCGTTAATGGCAAGCGTGTTATTGATGGGCGTCCACAAACGCTTCGATCAACAATAGAGGCGTCTTTAACTAGTCTAAATACAGAAGTTCTAGATTTATATTACTTACATCGTATGGATAAATCTGTGCCGATTGAGGAGAGTGTTGGCGAGCTCTCGCGCTTAGTTGGTGAAGGAAAAATTAAAGCAATTGGCTTATCTGAGGTATCAGCCGACTCAATAAAGCGAGCAAATAATGTTCATTCGATTGCAGCGGTGCAATCAGAGTATTCGTTATGGACACGTAATCCTGAAATTGCAGTCCTCGAAACATGTAAGCATATAGGGGCTGCTTTTATTGCATTTTCACCATTAGCGAGAGGCTTCTTAACTGAGCAGGTTACCAGTCTAGAGGTACTAGTTGAAGGTGATATTAGACGTGGTATGCCACGCTTTAATGAACCTCATTTTAGCAAAAACAAGCAATTGTTAAGTGCATTAAAATCTATCGCACAAAGCACAAATTTAACACTGGCTCAATTGTGTTTAGCCTGGGTGCTTCATCAAGGTGAGCATGTTCATGTTATCCCTGGCACACAGAATAATGCACATTTAGCCGATAATGTAAGTGCTGAAAAAATTGTACTGTCAGCAGAGCAGTTAACGCAACTATCAGCTTTATTCTCACCGTTCTCAGTTAGTGGTCCGCGTTATCCTGAGGCAACTCAAGCGGAAATAGACACCGAAGAGTTTTAAATGTAGCAATTAAGGTTTTTCGTTTTGAGCTTATTACTAAATGATTTACTCACCCCGCTATATGCGGGGATTTTAATTGCATTCGCTTTTTTTGGATCATTTATTACCGCCGCATTTGGCGCAGGAGGCGGCTTATTACTACTGCTTTCAATGGCCTCTATACTGCCTATGTCAATTGTTATTCCTGTTCATGGCCTGGTTCAGTTAGGCTCTAATGCGACTCGTGCAATAGCAACGTATAGATACATTGACCTGAATATGTTGGCTTATTTTTCAGTAGGAGGGCTGTTTGGTGCTGTGCTATCGACTACTGTATTAACACAAATAGCACTTGAGCCGATGAAAATTGTGTTGGCAATATTTATTTTTTATTTGTTGTGGGGTCCAAAGCCCAAATTTAGTGGCACATCACCAAGCGTGCGCCTTATTGCAGGGTTGAGTACTGCCTTTCTCTCTGTATTTGTTGGCGCTAGCGGCCCAATTGTAAGCAGTTATTTGTATACAAAAGAGTATGAAAAATTAAAATTTACGGCAACATTTTCAAGCTGTATGGCACTTCAGCATGTATTAAAAGCGGCGGTTTTTAGCGTTGTTGGATTTGCATTTTTTAATTGGCTGCCTTTAATTTTTTGTATGGTTATTAGTGGTGTGTTCGGAACGTTTATAGGTTTACATGTATTAAATAAAACTCATGGAGCTAACTTTAGAAAGGTATTACGACTTATCTTGAGCTTTTTATCCCTGCATTTGATATGGCAAGGCGTCCGTTATTTTTATAATTAGTTGGGATAATATAAATAATACCCCCTCGCTGTCACTCATTTTCAGCGAAGGGGTATTAACAACCTAGTTAACCTAAAATCGGGTCAGTTATATTGCTTTAGCTAAAGCAATATGGGAGTCGCGCATAATTGCAGAGTGCTCAGCTTTGTCGCCTCCTTCTATTTCAATTTGAGCAAGTCGACCTGAGTTTTCAACAACAAGCTTACAACGCTCCCAACGGCGCTCTTTAAAAGCGGTTAGTGCGTGTTCTAACTGAGCATGCTTAGTTAGTTCATCAGCCAGTACAATAGCGTCTTCAATACCTATACATGCACCCGACGCTAAATGAGGTGTCGTTGCATGTACTGCATCGCCAATAAGTACGATTCGGTTTTTATGCCATGCTTCTTTAACTAATAGCCCTTCAAGTGGTCGGTAATCAATTTTAGAGTTTTCATTTAGGTGAGCATGTATTTCTTGTACTACCGGTGCTGGAAATTTGGCTACAAGTGCTTTTAATAAAGGTAAAAAGTCTTTTGGTTCAATATAATTATTTTCAATTTTATCCTCTGTAACAAACATATACATTTCGTTTTTCGACATAGGGTTAACCCCTACTTTAATATGTTCGCCTACCCACATTACCGTGTTATCAATGCCTTCAAGGCGAGGCAGTACGGCTCGCCATACACCTTGGCCTACAAATTTAGGCTTTTCAGCTTCAGGGAATGTGACTTGTCGTACTTTTGAGTACAAGCCATCAGCACCAATAATTAGGTCATATGTTTTTGTTGTGCCATCGGTAAAGGTTACTGTTGCCCCATTTTCGTCTTGTTCAATAGATGAAAATGTACAGCCAAGCCTAACATTGGCATTGGTTTGTTTCGTTTTATTTGCCAAAATTTGTGCAAGTGCTGGTCGCATTATAGCGCCCGCTTTTGGAATATTAGCATTAGCCATTAATGGCGTTGGTATATGGGCCAGGTGCAAACCATGTGGGGCATATATATCTAACCCTTCATGGGCACTGCCTTTTGCTAAAAACTCTTCTAAAATTCCAAGTTGTTGAAAAGCTCGAATTGTAGCTCCACCTAAACTGATCCCAGCCCCTTCTGCTCGCCAGTTAGGATCAATTTCTACCAAATCGACAGCAATATTTTTTTTCTCAAGTTCGATGGCTGCCGACATACCAGAGAAGCCACCACCAATTATTAATACATTAGAAATACACGGGTTCATTTTAGAACTCCTTTATTGTTGTTATATCCACCCAAATTTCATTGTGTTGGTGAATATCTAATTCAATGTTTGTTAAGGCCTGATTTTTACATGGCCCTTGTGTGCAAATACCAGTGCTAATTTCGAATAAAGCGCCGTGAGCAGCACAGACTATTTGATCACTTTTTGAATCTAAGTATTTATCTTTTTTCCAAGGTAATGTGGTATCACCGTAGTGAGGACAGATATCTTTATAGCCATAATACTCCCCATTTTTATGAACTATAAAGAGGCTGTCGCGCCCTTGATTAAAAGGGTCAAAGCCTTTAGCTTGACCCTCTGTAATATCGCTTTTATAGGCGATAAATACTTTACTCATGATTACTCTGGTTTACCGGGAGGTGGGCCCATTGGTGCCCACTTTTCGCGGTACTGAAGCAAGAAAGCTTGCGAATTATCAGCACCCGGCATTGCTTCTCGTGCAGTCCATTCATCATCGTGTAAATCCATATCAGCATCATATTCAATGTTGCAGCCAAACGGACTTTTGAAGTACCAAAACCAGTTTGATCCGAATATATGACGACCTGGCCCCCAAAAGCTTTGATAGCCTTTATTAACTAAGGCAGTACCTGCCTGAGAAACTTCTGTTGGTCCGCTCATATGAAAAGTGAAATGCTCAATACCTTGCATGTGTGGCGGGGTATTTATAAAAAATAATGTGTGGTGATCGTTGGTACCGGCAGGGCGCATAAAAGGACCTATATGGGTAAAACGATCCGTAGTAATAAAGCCTAAACGCTGTGCGTAAAAAGCTTCAGCTTTAACGGCATCCGGTACAAAATACACAACATGAGAAAGGCTACGAGGCTTTGCCTTGAAGTCTGTATTAATACCAATATTGTTTACAGCACGGTTGTTTTCACACCCTGGCGCGTTGACTTTTTCTGCTGGTAGATTCTCGAGCGATTGCCGTATGGTCATTTGAAAACCAATAACAAACCCTAAATCGTCAACAGATTCGATACTGCCATCGTCTAAAGTTATTACTGTTCGGTCTTTTTCAAGCTCTGTTTTTAAAGCATCTATTGTATGCTGATCTTTTACACCGTAAATTGTTTTACGCAGCATTGAACCAGTAGCAAGAGGATTCGGTAATGAGCTGTCATCTGCTTTTTTAATCTCAATACCTGTGCCATCAAGAGCAACAAATCGTGTTTCAGTTTTTTGTGTTAAGCCATAATCTAGTGCGAACTGCTTACAACTCTCGGTGTCTTCAACACCAAAAACAAGCGTATCGGGGCCAATAATATTCATGGTGTGATCCTTATTGTTTTTTTAATTCGTTAAATGTTTCAGCTACCCAATCAGCTATGTACTGACCCGCGTTTGAACTGTTGTCGAAGCTAGAGTGCTGTACACCACCTTCTCGTTCTGTAAAGATTTTTAGCTCACGCTTAGGGCTATTGACTAGTTGCTCAAAGGTGCGCTCGGCCCATTTAAGTGGAATTTGCGAATCTTTAGCGCCGTGAGTGACTAAAAATGGCACTTTAATTTTTTCAATTTGACCATCAAGGTGGACGTTTTCAGCAATTTCCATGAAATCATCCATATTTTTAGCACCCCAAACCCATTGCACATGTGCCCAGTAATGAGGTACGGGGAAGTCACCTTCTTTTTCTAAGCGACGTTTTTGAACGTCACGCCAATCGTGGTTTGCACCCCATACACAGCCTAGGGCAAGTCTCGGTTCATTCGCTACCGCACGAGGGCAGTAATAGCCACCTAAAGAGACACCTTCCATGCCAATTAGCTTGCTATCTACTTCATCATGTTGTTCTAACCAATCAACAACAACACTTGCCCAATGCTCAGTGTCAAAACGAGCATGGAAGTCTTGTAGCTTTAACGCTTCACCTGTACCTGGTTGATCTAAAACAAGTGATGAAACGCCACGTTCTGCTAACCATTGTGGTAAACCAACGCGATATTTCATTTCCTTTGATGAATCTAGGCCGTTTATTTGTATAAGAATAGGGGCAGGGCCTTTAACGCCTTTGGCTTTGACATAAAGAGCACTAAGGTGTTTGCCTTCATAAGGAATTTCCACGCGTTCACAGTTTTCGTGACCCAGTTCGATTGATTTTTGAAAAAGCGAAAGTGAACGTTTATACAGCTCTGTTCTTCCCGAGGCGCCATGTGCTTGAATGCGTTCACAGGTTATAAGGTAGGTTGCAGCGCGATTATATTTGTACCCTGCAGAAAGTAGTCTGCCACGTTCTAGATCTTCTTCAGCAAGACCACATAGTTTATCGGCCATTTTAGCCCACGTGTCTCTAAATGCTTGAACGCCTTCTTTATCTGGTGATTTTGCAGCCTCTTGTAAAGGGCCACACATTTCTTCGATTTCGCCAATGCGAGCGCCCATTTCGATAGCTAAATTTACTGATAAATTCCATACATAATTCGTCGGGAAATACTTAAACATAATAACCTCTTAATAAATTAATGTGTTGTGCTCAACTACTTTTCTAGAAATGCGACAGCTCTGACAAAACCTGCTGAGGCATGTTTAATTTTGTAAGGAAAACATGAAACTAAAAAACCACTACTTGGTAGTGATGCTAAGTTTGCTAGCTTTTCCATTTGCCCATAACCAATGTCGCGACCCGCTTTATGGCCTTCCCAAATGATTGATGGGTCGCCGCTTTCTTCGAAACGTTGTTTAGTGAATTTAAAAGGAGCATCCCAGCTCCAAGCGTCGGTACCCACAACTTTTATACCGCGCTCTAAAAGATACAAGGTGGCTTCGCGGCCCATACCAACACCAGCATCAAGGTAACCAGGCTTACCGTAAACAGAGCCTGCACGGGTATTGACTAAAACGATGTCTAACGGCGATAAGGTGTGATTAATTCGGGCTAGCTCTTTTTCAACGTCTAGGGCAGTAATTACATAACCATCAGGAAAATCTCTAAAATCTAATTTAACACCGCGTTGAAAACACCACTCCAAGGGCAACTCATCAATACCAAAGGCTGGTTTTCCACCATCTGTGGTAGAGGCATAGTGCCATGGTGCGTCCATGTGAGTGCCACTATGAGTGGTGATCTCTAAACGTTCAGCCGCCCACGATTCATTTCCTGGGAGTTGATCTTTTTTTAAACCAGGGAACATTGATGACATTTCTGGCCAACCTTGTTGGTGGTCGGTATACTCGATTTTTGGTAATAATGGCGGTGGATCGGTATAGGGGTTATTCTCAAGCGTTACCGATAAATCGATTAATGTGTATTGTGATGGATTAAACATGTGTATTCTCCATTATGGCTTCTTGTTTTATATCTCCAAATATTGACTTGCCCTGCGAATCTAGTACTCGCATATGAACTGTTTCGCCAGATTGTAAAAAGTCTGTTTGTGGTTTGCCTGTGGCAATCATTTCCTTAGCACGTAGCTCTGAGATACAGGCTTGTCCTTTACTAATATCTGCGTTAGAAACAGTACCTGAGCCAAACACGGTGCCCGCTTTAATAGGGCGAGTTTTAGCGACATGGGCAATTAATTCATGAAAACCAAAAAACATCTCTGTGCCATCAGGCGCACCAAACCATTTGTCGTTACGGTAAACTTCTAGTGGCAGTGAAATACGACCATTGCGCCAGTTTTCACCAAGCTCATCAGGGGTAATAGCAAATGGTGCGAAGCTGGTAGGGCCTTTAGCTTGTACAAAGCCAAAACCTGTTTTCATTTCTCTTGGCCCGAGTGCGCGATAGCTGATGTCGTTAAGCATGACTATTAGACGTATTTTCCCAAGTGCAAACTCTGGACTACTCCCCATTGGGATGTCACCGACCATCACGCCAAATTCGCCCTCAAAATCAAGACCAACTTCGTTACTTGGAGCTGCAATTTTATCATTAGCGCTAAGAAAGCTATCGCCAGCACCTTGATAAACAAGTGGATAAATATCAGCATCTTCGATTGGGTCCAGATGAAATGCTTGCTGCATCAACACGCCATGATTTAAAAAAAGTGAACCGTCTAACCATTGCCAACTACGTGGTAAAGGGGCCATTAATTGAGTGTTACACACTTTATTAATGCCTGTTAGCTCAAGTGCGTTAAGTGCCTCGTAGCGAAGTAAAAGCTTATCTTGTATAGCAGGCCATAAATCTAGTGCCTCTTGGAGCGTGCCGGCTAGGTCGCTAATGTCTACGTAGTCAGTTAGATCCTTAGAGACTAATACAAGCTGACCATCTGGTTTTGAATTATTAATTGTTGCAAATTTCATTGTGTGTCCGCAGATGTTGTTAAACTTTGGTTTAAGTTATATTAATACTTCATTTGCAATTGATGAAATTGAATGTTTAGATAGGTTGTATCAATAATTTTAATACTTAAAAATAACCAAAATTTAAAAATCAGCAGTGGACCAATGTTATGAGATTTGAGCATTTAGATTTAAATTTACTGGTTGCATTAGATGTTTTACTAGAAGAAAAAAACATAACCAAAAGCGCTAAGAGACTGCATTTATCCCAGTCTGCTATGAGCAGTATTTTGGGTAGAGCACGTGCCTTTTTCGAGGATGACTTGTTGGTGCAAGTTGGTAAAACTATGCAACCGACCCCTTTTGCGCTTGAAGTTCAAGTACCAATTACTGAAGTACTGACAACCATTAGAGGCGGGATTATTGGTAAGCGATTTAATGATCCATTAAAAAGTGAACGTCATTTCAAAATTGTTGCATCGGATTATGTTATTCAAGTTCTGTTTTCTAGTATTTTAACCGAGCTTGCTACGTTAGCTCCATTATTGACGTTTGAGTTTTTATCGCCGTTTTCGCATGAAGTTAATATACTTACCAAAGGAGGAGCCGATTTATTTATAGCACCGGAAGCGGTAATGCTTGATGGTTACCCTAGTTCATTACTTATGGTTGATGAACTTGCATGTGTAGTCGATATGGATAACAAGTTAGTTGCTGGTGATGTAATTTCAGCTGAACAAGTTGGCAGTATGGGGCATGTGTCGGTAGGTTTTGCACGAACAAGTCATTTAAGTATTGAAACATGGTTAACGGAGACGATGGGAGGAAGTCGAAAAGTTGATATTATTACAAATGACTTTTCTACTATGATTTATACTTTGAAGGGGACTCAACGCGTAGCTATTTTACCCAAAAAGTTTGCCAATATACACGCACAAAAGCATGGTTTAAAGGTAGTTTCATTTCCCTTTGATACACCCCTTTTAGTTGAATCAATGATGTGGCACCCTACACTTGATAACGACCCTATACACCGGTGGTTAAGAGAAAAAGTAATTTCTACTGCACAAAACTTATAAAAAAGTCGCCTTAATAGGCGACTTATAGTTTTATATAATTAGGTCAGTGCTTTAATTCATACCGATTCAAATCTTGAGCTATTGATATCGTCCCTTTGTATTCACCTTGCACTTGCTTGGTATAAAAGTCGATTTCCTCTGAAGTATCTAACCCTGGCGCCATATGAGTAATGACGAGTTTTTTTACGTCTGCTGCTTTAGCCAGCTCACCGACCTGCTGAGGAGATAAGTGATGCTTTGAAAGGTGCCTATGAATACCTTTAAATTTTTTCTCTGGCATACGAGGATTCGTTTTCTTAATTTGATTAACGGTATGATCAATATCCATCATCTCACTAACTAATAAATCAACGCCGTTTGCGAGTTTTTCTACGGCCTTACTAGGGCCCGTGTCACCAGTGTAAACAGCAGTATAACCATCATCCAGTGTAAACTTAAACGATAAAGCTTGAAACTTGTTCCATTCGTCACTGCCTTTTGGCCAGCTATAATGAGTGTTTCTAATTACATTTAGAGTAAAGTCATCAAATTTAATATCTGAGCCATCTTGAACCTCAATTACTTTAATATTGTTATTTGCAGGAGCTGGAACTTGACCAGGAACACCATAATGACCTAATGCACCGTAAGTCATGTATTTAAAAATACCATCAACGGTTTGCTGAGTACCTGGCGGGCCATATATAACAAGCTCATTATTAGCACTTGTTTGCCACCTTAAGCTAATAATTGCAGGCAAACCACCTGTGTGATCAAAGTGAAGGTGACTTAAAAATATAGCATCCACATCCTTTATATTAAGGCCTGCTTTTGCTAATTGCCCTGCAGTTCCATCACCCGCATCTACTAAATAGGTATTACCATTAACAAGCATCGCATTAGCTGGTTGAGAGTGTTTTGCATTAGGAATAGGGCCTGCCATCGTACCTAGAGTTATCCACTCATTTTTTGTTTCGCTTGCGTTACCGTTAAACGTAAATGCTAAACAGCCTAGAGATAGAAATAAATTAAATAAAATACTACTTTTTTTCATTGTGTGTGCTCTCTTAATAGAAGTCATATTTAAATGTAATGCCGTATGTTCTTGGTTTTTCATAGGTTGATACCATGGTATTGCCACCATTTGCAAATAACTGTGATGTTGCTTTTATCTCTTCGTCAGTTATGTTTCTCACATATGCGAGAATTGACCACTTATCATTTGCTGAAAATAATTGCATAGAAGTGTCTAAGGTAATAACATCTTCAGCACGCTGTGATGGTAAGAAGTCAAAGCCAACCCAACGTTCGTCGCGGTAACGAGCATCAAAAGACACCGATGCCGAATAACCATTATTAAACTCTAAGTAATGGTTAATACTTGCAGTTAAAGAAAGTGATGGCGAGTTTCTGCCTTCCTTACCTGAACAGTTGACATTATATGTGGGCTCCCCATCAGTCATGCTTATTACCGTTGTGTCACAACCAGTCACAACATTTACAGCTTCGTCTGGCGTTTTTTGAAGGTAACTAAACTCTTCAATCTCATTTTTTAGGTATTGAATATTACCTTTGATTCGTGTTGCTTCAGTCAGTTGATAAAGAATATCAACTTCAACGCCTTTAATACTTGATTGACCTATATTTTCAGTAAAGAACGCGGAATTACCATTACCATCAATACCAAAGTGACTTGCCTGTTGATCTTCATAATCCCAAATAAATGCCTCAGCATTGATTTGTAAATAATTATCTAAAAATCTATTTTTAGAACCAAATGTCCATGCATTTATATACTCAGGTAAAAACTCTTCACGACCTGCTGTTGGACTAAACCCTCCTGAACGATAGCCTGTTTCGTAACTAGTGTAGAGTAAATTACTATCAGCAATATCGTATTCTATTGCTGCTCGATACGTTATTTCGTCATTTTCTTGAACACGGTCAATTTGTGTTTGGTTAATGAAAAGCAAGTTTGCACGCAGGTTATCTGGCGCACCAGGAAACAACGGAATTTGGCCATACGGAACAGGACCTCGGTTAGCTATAGGAGCTCCTTCTGGCAAATCAGCTGGATCAATAGATGCAATTGTTTCTGCAACAGTTGCACCAACAGGAATAACTGGCGCACCGTCACAATTAGGGATTTCTGGTCCGCCAGGGTAGGCTGGTAAATCTCTAATACATAAATTTAGAAATACATCCGCTTGTCCCTGGAATTCTTTTTTATCTTTGGTCCAACGCACAGCACCAACGAGTCTAAGATCTTCAGAGATGTGATATTTACCATGAACAAAAAACGCGGTTGACTTTGTACTGGAGTTTTCAATATCTTGCGTTGATTGCAGGCTGTATTGGTTAAATGAGGCTAGACCATCAACTTTTTCATCAAAGTAAAAGCCACCCATAATTAAATCAAGCGCCCCTACGGTTGTAGAGAAACGAGCTTCTAAACTAGATTGCTGGTGATTTTCTTGATTAATAGCTGCTTGGAAAGCGGGATTATTAAATAAAACGTCAACCGTATTCTCTCTATAAGCCGGAATAATTGTTAGATCACCCAATGATGTTGCAACGTTTAACTCTGCCGATACCCCCATATACTCGTTGTCTATATAAGGGTCATATAGGGGAGTGATAGAAGTAAATGCTGGCGAGGTTATTTGGCCTGTGTAGTATTCAACTGCAGCTGGTGTACCTGGACCTGTATGAGGAGCTGATACGTTATCTGGAGCAGGATTAAAGTTGTAACCTGGAATATTTTTTGGGTGGTTATTACTTCCTTGGAGTGGGAATCCGTAACTACCTTCAAATGAAGGTGAATTACCATTGCCTTTTGTTGTTGAGTAATCTGCAGTGACGGTAAGGTTTACATCTTCTGAAAACTCACCAAATAAACGTGCGCGGAATGCAGTATCATCTGTTGCCGCTGTACCATCATCGTTGTAGCCGTCATTTTTAGTTTTGCCAATCGCAAAACGAGCTGCCCAGTCATCGCTTATTGGTAAATTGACAGCACCAGAAGCTGTTATTGTTCCATAGTTAGCAGCACCAATAGAAATATTGCCAAATGTCTCACCAAGTTCAGGTTTTGTTGAAATAACATTGATCGCACCCGCTGTTGCATTTCGGCCATAAAGAGTGCCCTGAGGTCCCTTTAAAACCTCTATACGTTCTACATCTAAAAATGATGCCGTTGTGGCTGTTGGGCGCCCTAAAAATACACCGTCTACGTTAAATGCTAAAGCAGCATCTGTGTATGCATTTACAGCAAAGTTACCAACGCCTCTGACAAAAAATACAGTATTAGAGCCGCCACCAGAGACAACATTGAGTGCAGGTGATATTTTATTAAGCCCTGTTGCATCGGTAACACCGATGCGTGATAGTTCTTTACCTGTTGCGGCATCAATAGGTACAGCCACATCTTGTAAACTTTCTGTTTTTCTAAGTGCTGTAACCGTTATTAACTCAATACCACTATCTGCTTTAGGTTCTGTAGTTTTTTCGGCAGTTTGAGCCGAAATAGCTAAAGGTGCTAAACATGCAGTCAGAATACATGAACGTAAATACGATTTGTTCATAGTTCTATCCTTATAATTGTGTGTGTAAAAGCGTTTTACTAATAACTTGTTAATACAAGTGACGAGATTGCGATGTGTGTGCAACGCAAAAGTAAAGATAAAGTAAAAACTGCATATCAAGTTAATTGATTTTTATGATTGAAGTTACCTATTTCATAGATACATGAGAGAGCTAGGCACTCTAGCGAGGAAAGGTGATAAAAAAGGTAATTGCAATTAACTATTTATTTACGTGATACATTCTATCTAAATATTAAATTCTACAATTGGAAACTTTCAACACATAGTGGAGCCTACGGGTTTGTATTTAATGACCCGACAACACACTAAGCAAAACACACAATAATTAAAGGAAGTTTTTATGAATACTATCTCGCCCACTGTGGCTTCTACTAAACACGGTATTATTTTAATTTTAGCGGCTATTATGCCTGTTATGGCAGTCATCTCCCTTGTTCCTGTGCTGCCTATGTTACTTGAAGAGTTTAAGCATATTAGTGGTTATGAGGTTTTAGTGCCTATTGCTATGACTATTCCTGCACTCTGTGTTGCTGTCTTCTCTCCAATTGCGGGGTCTCTTTCTGATAAGTTTGGCAGGAAGTCGCTCCTTATTTTTGCTCTGTTAATATACAGCGCTGTTGGGGTATTACCTTATTTCTTGGAAAGTTTATCTCATATAATAGTATCTCGTATTTTTTTAGGTATTACAGAAGCGGTTATTATGACAATTGCTACCGCATTAATTGCTGACTACTTCATAGGAAAAGAAAGACAAAAATGGATTTCTATACAAATAGCGTCAGTGAGCTTAAGTGCTATTTTTCTCATTGCACTTGGCGGTATGTTGGGTGAAGTATTGGGTTCAAGAGGCCCATTTGTTTTATACTTACTTGCCTTGCCTGTTGCTTTGCTGGTTGCTTTAAACTTATTTGAACCTAAAGTAAGAGCAAATGAAGACAAACAACTCACGGGATTCCCTGTAAAAAAAGTACTGCCTCTATTATTTATAACACTATTTGTTGGTATTATTTTTTATTCTATGATTGTAAAACTAGGTGAAGTACTGTCGATTAGTCAGGCAGTGACGCCCGCTATTATTGGCGGAATAGGAGCTTTAGCAAATATAGGTGTTGCATTAGGTGCATTTTGTTACGGAAAAATTAAGCATATCTCAGGGCCACTTTTATTATGTGTTGGTTTTGGTTTAAGTGCCTTTGGTTACTTTGCAACAGCAGTGTCTTCTTCAATTGTAATTTCATCAATAGCTATTTTTATTGGTTGCTTGGGTTTTGGCTCTTTATTACCAACGACTTTAACATGGGTATTAAAGCTACTCCCTGAAAATGTACGTGGTAAAGGAACTGGGATGTGGACGGGTATGTTCTTTTTAGGTCAGTTTACAGCACCTATTGTTGTAACTTTACTTCAAAAAACATTGGACTCTTTGAGTGCTGTGCTTGTGCTAATTGCTATTTGTTGTGCAATTGCATCGCTGGTCGCTGCACTAAAAAGTAAAGGTGCAAGAGATTTAAAGTGTGATGATACAAATAAGGCACCTGTTTGAACATTCAATGGGCCTAAATTCAATCTCTTAACTCCAATGAATAGAGCTTAATTGTTTCAAGCATTGATTTAGCCGCGATAGATAAAGACGTGATAGGTTTAGAAATAACGCCTACACGTCTTGCAATAATAGGGGAATTTATTTCTCTGCATATTACGCCTGCTTCTAATGCTTGCTCTTTGCAAAGTGCAGGTACAACAGCCACTCCTAAATCATTACTCACCATCCTTATAACTGTCGCTAACTGGTGCGCATCAAATGCAGGGTTGAGTGCAATGTTATGCTGCGAGAGAGTGTCTTCAATTAGCCCTCTGACAGAAGAGGGACTTTGCAGAGTAATTAACTCAAACTTTAGTAGCTCCGACCAACTAATACTATGGCACTTAGCAAGCGGATGAAATTGAGGTAAAACCACAATAAATTGATCGTTATACAGCGGATGAAATACTAAGTCACCATTATGTTTAGGCTCAAATGAAATACCGAGTTCCACCAAGTCAGCATTTACCAAGTCAATAACCGTATCAGATAACACATCGTCCACTGAGAGTTTTATGTTTGGGTACTTTGTATGAAAACGCTTAATTATTTTTGGCAAAATTGAACTGGCAAAAGAGGGCATGGCTGCGATAGATGTATGCCCAAGATCCAGTGCAAATCGCTTATTCATCTCTCGTTCTGCTGCGTCTATTTGGTTTAATAAGTTTTTAGCGACAGGTAAAAATGCTTTACCTTCTTGGGTGAGTACTAATGTACGTGTTGTGCGAGTTAATAATTTACCGCCCAAGCTCTCTTCTAAATTTTTGATACTTAAACTAAGCGCGGGTTGCGATAAGTGTAATTTAGCTGCGGCTTCCACAAAGCTTAGGCTGGAAGCCACCTGGGTAAATGCCTTCAATTGTCTTATATTCATTTATAAGAAAAACTAATTAATAAAACATAATTATAAAATTAACTATATCTTGCTTTGTTGTCAAACTAATAAACACATTCTTAATTTGGACTTAAACAATGGCTGGATTTAATAAAGTAGTAATTACGTATTCTCAAGCGCTTGAAGGACTTGAAGACGGTATGACCGTTTTAGCTGGTGGCTTTGGCTTATGCGGTATACCAGAGAATTTAATTAAGGAAATACAAAAAAAAGGTACTAAGGGGTTAACGCTTGTGTCGAATAACTGTGGTGTTGATGACTTTGGTTTAGGATTGCTGCTAGCAAAACGACAAATCAAAAAGATCATTGCGTCTTATGTTGGTGAAAATGCAGAGTTTGAGCGACAAATGATGTCTGGTGAACTGGATGTTGAATTGACACCTCAAGGTACATTAGCCGAAAAAATGCGTGCCGGTGGTGCCGGTATTCCTGCCTTTTTCACCGCAACGGGTTATGGAACTCAGGTTGCACAAGGAAAAGAAGAACGTAACTTTAAAGGTAAAACCTACATTTTAGAAGAATCGATAAAAGGTGACTTTGCCATTGTAAAAGCGTGGAAAGCCGATACGTATGGTAATTTAGTTTATCGAAAGACAGCACGTAACTTTAACCCTTTGGCGGCTACAGCGGGAAAAATTACGGTGGCAGAGGTTGAAGAGATTGTAGAGGCAGGACAATTAAATTCAGATGAAATTCATACTCCTGGCATTTACGTGGATCGTATTATTAAAGGTTCATTTGAAAAACGTATAGAACAACGCACTATTCGTGCTTCGCAAGCTGAAGGAGTGTAACAATGGCTTTATCTCGTGAACAATTAGCAATGCGTGTTGCGCAAGAATTACAAGATGGATATTACGTTAACTTAGGCATTGGTATTCCGACGCTTGTTGCTAACTATGTCCCTGAAGGTATTGAAGTAATGCTTCAATCTGAAAATGGCTTATTAGGCATGGGTCAATTTCCAACAGAGCAAGAAATTGATGCTGATTTAATTAATGCCGGCAAACAAACGGTGACTATGGCAACCGGCGCCTCTGTTTTTGATAGTGCAGAGTCGTTTGCCATGATCCGTGGCGGGCATGTTGATTTAACCGTATTAGGTGCCTTTGAAGTAGATGTGAATGGTAATATTGCTTCTTACATGATCCCTGGTAAGTTAATTAAAGGGATGGGAGGCGCTATGGATTTAGTGGCGGGTGCTGATAATATTATTGTCACAATGACTCATGCATCAAAGCATGGTGAATCAAAGTTATTAGCAAATTGTACATTGCCATTAACAGGTAAAGGTTGTATTAAAAAAGTATTAACTGATTTAGCTTTTATAGAAATTAAAGACGGTAAATTTCATTTGTTAGAAAGGGCGCCGAATGTCTCGGTAGAAGATATTCAACGGTTAACAGCAGGTGAGCTTGTTATTCCTGAGTATGTACCAGAAATGGACTTGCCCGAGGTGGTAGCATGAAGGCTGTTATTGTGGCAGCCAAAAGAACTGCAATTGGCGGTTTTGGACAAAGTTTGGCAAGTCTGTCAGCCATTGAAATAGGCAGTCAGTTACTTAAAACCGTTCTTGATGAAACACCTCAAGTAAAGCCACACATTGAGGAGGTAATTTTAGGGCAGGTGCTAACAGCAGGTTGTGGTCAAAATCCAGCAAGGCAAACAGCACTTAATGCTGGACTACCTATTAGTGTGTCTGCTTTTACTATTAATCACGTATGTGGCTCAGGACTAAAAGCGGTGCAATTGGCTGCGCAATCAGTTCTTTGCGGCGATACTAAGATGGTGGTTGCAGGTGGGCAAGAAAGTATGTCTCAGGCGGCGCACGTATTACCCAATAATAGAGTACCTAAAAAATTAGGTGATTTATCACTGGTTGATAGCTTAATAAAAGATGGGCTGTGGGATAGTCGTGAAAATATTCATATGGGAGTAACCGCCGAAAATATTGCCGAAAAATTTTCGGTTTCACGAGAAGCACAAGATAAATTTGCAGTTCATTCACAGCAAAAAGCAGCACATGCTATTAGTAGTGGTTTATTCAAAGATGAAATTGCCCCTATTCATATTGTAAAACGTGGAGGCGATATCCAGAGTTTTGATGTTGATGAATCAGTAAAAGCTGATACACAAATTATAAACCTTAGTAAGCTTAGGCCTGCGTTCAAAAAAGGTGGCTCAGTTACTGCCGGAAATAGTTCTACTATAAATGATGGTGCAGCGATGGTTGTGGTAACCACAGATGACCATGCCAAAGAGCTAGGTTTACCTATTTTAGCTGTGATTGAAGCTACCGCTTGTGAAGGCGTTGATCCGCTTTATATGGGGGTGGGGCCTATAGCCGCTACGCAAGCCGTGTGTAAAAAAGCGGATTGGCAAGTGCATGATATTGATTTAATTGAGGCTAATGAGGCATTTTCAGCCCAAGCGCTGCATGTAACTAATGAATTAGGGCTTGATCCTAAAAAATTAAATGTAAATGGGGGGGCGGTAGCTTTAGGCCACCCCATAGGTGCTTCAGGTTGTCGTATTTTAGTCTCGCTGATATATCAAATGCAGCGAGCTAATAAAACAAAAGGGTTAGCAACACTTTGTATTGGTGGTGGTATGGGCATTGCTATGTTGGTCTCGCGTGAGCGCACAAATGCTTAATAAGTTTTAATATTTAAAGGCCTCCTTCATTAGCAAGCTTCATACCTTACAGAATATGGCTCATTCAATGTGTAAGAGTGAGTAACACTCCTGCGCAGGTTATTTATTTGCGTGCGAAATAACAGTGAGTATGTTTTTAAGCTCTGTTCGGTGATAGTTTCGATCGTAACCGAGTGTTGCTTGTGCATGCTCACGCATAATTCCTTCAGCACGAGCACCTTGGCGAGAAAGCATTGCATGAAATACGTGGTGATGTTGCTGATGTGCAAATGCAAAGCGTTTAAACTCTTTTTGCATATTATTTTTGTCGATGGCAAGCGCGCTTACCGAAGCAAATGGTAGGTGCTCATTCTTAGATAATGCAGCCTGGATAGCCAAGTTACCCGACGCTTCAATAATTAGTAGATGAAAACGACGGTTCATATCATGGTAGGTTGCTAAGTCATCTTCAGTTAGTTCGGCCCCTTCAAATAATAAATCACCACAAGCAAGCAGGCATTGCATTTCATGTTTTTGTTCTTCGTTAAGGCCGTTTTCAGCAGCTTGTCGAGCAGCTAGGCCCTCTAATACTCCTCTTACTTCAATAGCGCCTTCAATTTCAATTGGTGACACTGAGCGGACTTCGTAGCCACGCCTAGGAAGTTTGGTTAACAAACCTTCTTGTTCAAGTGTTCTAAATGCAATTCTTACAGGCGTTCTTGAAACACCTAGACGTTCAGAAGTAGCAATTTCAACTAGCCTTTCTCCGGTTTTTAGTGCTCCAGTTAAAATCATTTGTCGCAATGTGGTTACTGCATTTTGGCCTGACTTAGTCATAAAAAATTACCTTAATTACTTTTTAAACTGGATCCAATTAGGAATCTACACTGCATATAGTCATTGAAATAGTGTGAATTTACAACTAAAGCGTGACTAAAAGTACAAAAAAGAAAATTATATGGATCCAATGCGTGCGTATTTGTTTCATTTATCTGGGTTATTAGTTTATATTGGATCCAATGACAACAAAAACACAACAGGAGATCAAGGTATGGCTAAGCAGACCTTTATTAAAAATACATGGTATGTGGCGGCAATGAGTGATGAAATCAATCACAATAAACCACTCGGCCGAAAAGTGTGTGATCAAAGTATTGCTTTTTATCGTCAGGCGGATGGAAAAGTAGCTGCGGTGCTAGATTTTTGTCCACACCGTGGAGCAGCTTTATCTTTAGGATATGTTGAGGACGGCTTGCTTGTATGCGGCTATCATGGTCTAAAAATGGGTGAGGACGGTAAAACAAAAGAAATGCCGCTGCAACGAGTGCAGAAATTTCCGTGTATGAAGTCATTTGCAGTTGAGGAGCGCTTTGGTTTTATCTGGGTTTGGCCTGGTGATAAAGAAGCTGCAAATACAGATCTTATCCCATATTTACCTTGGGCTGAAGATGATGCTTGGGCCTATGGGGGCGGGGTGTATCATATAAAATGCGACTATCGTTTAATGATCGATAATCTAATGGACTTAACTCACGAAACCTACGTTCATGCTAGTAGTATAGGTCAAAAAGAAATTGATGAGTCTCCGGTGCAAACTAAAGTAGAAGGCGATAAAGTTTTTTGTCGCCGTTATATGGAGAATATTATGGCACCGCCATTTTGGCGAACTGCTCTGGAGGGAAATGGGCTTGCATCGGATACACTAGTAGACCGTTGGCAAATTTGTCGCTTTATGCCGCCATCACATGTAATGATTGATGTGGGTGTAGCACATGCTGGTTATGGTGGTTTTGATGCACCAAAAAATAAAAAAGCGAGCAGTACAGTGGTTGATTTTATTACTCCTGAGACTGAAAATACGATGTGGTACTTTTGGGGGATGGCACGTAACTTTAATGCCCGAGACGCTACATTAACTAATAAAATTAGAGAAGGGCAAGGCAGTATTTTCCAAGAAGATTTAGAGGTATTAGAGCGCCAGCAGCAAAATCTGAAGAATTTCCCGCAATTTGATCTTTTAAAGCTTGATATAGATGCCGGTGGTGTTCAGTCGCGACGTATTATTGAGCGTTTAATTGATAAAGAAATAAATGCGAAAAATATATCTACAGATGAGCTACCGCTCCAATCAGTAACATTTTAACAAAGGGAATTAGGATGATTTCAGTTATTGTTAAAAATGTGGTCGTTGAAGCAAAGGCGGTTGTTAGGCTCGTACTTGGACGCGCTGACAATGAGGATTTGCCACCATTTGAGGCAGGTGCACATATTGATATAAAGCTACCAAATGGTTTGCTTCGTCAATATTCTCTATGTCGGTTACAGTGCGACCCACGTTACTACGAAATTGCAGTATTAAAAGATCCTCAATCTCGTGGTGGATCAGTAGAGGTACATAACCTACAAATAGGCGATAGAGTCGAAGTAAGTAAACCTAAAAATCACTTTCCATTGCTGAAGCCAAAGAAAAATACACTATTGATTGCGGGTGGAATAGGGGTTACGCCATTATTAACGATGGCTCAAACATTACATAGTTTAGGCACACCTTTCGCATTTCACTATTGCGCTAAATCTTCTGAAACTGCAGCATTTGTTGAAGCATTAAAATTAGGGTCGTTTAGCGATAAAGTAGCATTTCATTTTAGCCAAGAATTGCAATCGGGTCGTATGGATGTAGAACAGGTGCTAGGTGAGCATATTCATGATACTGACTTGTATATATGTGGCCCTGCTGAGTTTATAACATATGTATTAAATCAAGCTCGTTTGCTAGGTTGGTCTGAGGAGAGATTGCATCGAGAGTACTTCGCCGCACCAGTGGTTGCTGAAAATATTTCAGAAGACACGTCATTCACTATAAAAATTGCTAGCTCAGGTAAACAGTTTACTGTAGGCGAAGGGCAGTCTATCTCTCAAGTGCTAGAAGTTAATGGGATATTTATACCAGTTGCATGTGAATCAGGAGTTTGTGGCACTTGCCAAACTGGTGTAGTGGAAGGCAATCCGGAACATCGCGATGTTTTTTTAACAGACAAAGAAAAAGCACAAGGCAAGTTGATTATGCCGTGTTGTTCAAGAGCAAAAACAGGGTCCATAACACTCGATTTATAAATACACTTACACGTATAAAACGATTTATAATTACTTTTATACGTGTAACCCGTATCAGCAACGCATAATTTAGGCTTTCCCACGAAATGCCGAGATACAGCTTGCTAGAATTACAAAGCCTAAAGACACGTTAAACGCGAGTGAAATTGTACTCATTAAAGCATGACTATGTTGCGCTGAAAAAGTGCTGTCCCCTAAGTAATAATGCACAATTAAATTTACCAAGCTCATTCCAAATAAATTACCAATTGTTCTTGATAAATTCATGGAAGAGGAGGCTACGCCTAACTCATTCTTATCTACAGCACCCATAATTGCATTATTGTTAGGCGTTGAGAATAAGCCAAAGCCAATACCTAACAATAACAGTGAGCCACTTATGTATGTGATACTTGAGTCCATAGATAACAGTGATAGTAAAAAAAAGCTGACCATAACAATTATACAGCCAAATGTAGCTATTATGCGTGGCTGTAATTTATCTGAAAGTTTACCAGACAATGGTGCCATAATGGCCATAGAAACCGCTTGCAGTAACACGATTTGGCCAGCATGAGAAGGACTTAACCCTTTAATATATTGCAGATATAAGCTTAACAAAAAAGCCAATGAAAAATTACTGGCGTACATTAAAAACGATGTAGACAGCGATAAGCTAAATACTTTGCTTTCTAAGAACATTTGTACTCTGATTAGTGGTCGCCTGCTTTTACTTTGGTGAATAATAAATAATCCTAAGCTTATTACCGAAAGTAATGTTAAACCCCATCCAGTCATAGTGGGTAAATCACTGAGTCCTAATACTAAACATATTGCAAAGAGTGAGAAAAGCGCAGTACCCCACCAGTCAAACGAGGATTTTTTATCGTTTTTCCACTCACCATGTAAAAAAAGTTTAATAGCAAGTAGTAGCAGAAGTACAAGCGGAATCTGAGAGTAAAATACAGACCGCCATCCCCATATTTCGGTGAGCCAACCGCCTATTGCAGGGGCTGCACTTAAGCCTATATACACACACGCTGCAGAGGTGCCCAGTGCCATACCCCTTTTATTATTTGGCGTAATAGAAGTAATAATTGCAACACCAATACCAAAAATCATGGCACCTGCAGCGCCTTGTACAAAACGCCAAAAAAGTACCCATTCAATTGATGGCGCAATAGCACACATCAGTGATGCTAGTGCATTTAGGCCTAAACCAAATGCATATACTCGTTTTCGACCATAGTTATCGGCTATTTTCCCGCAAGGCAGCATAAATATCACGCTACTAAGTAAGTAAAGGGTCGGCATCCAACCAATCATTTTAGCGCTTGCTTGTAAATCCTCTGCAAGATTTGGAATAGCTATGTTGACGCCGGCCATGCCGAGAGGTCCGATAATAGATCCGCTGCATACAATTATAAGCGCGATGGTAGTAATAGGGAGTTTAAACAAATATGATCCTTAAACGCATAGACTATAAAAATAATAAAAGGTGGTGTTTGAGAACATGGGTTTTTTAATGTGTTTATTATTGCCAATAGCAACAGAGGTAGCAAGCTGGTCTACTAAGTATCTACGTAATTTTTAATTAGCGTATTTTTGGTCCAATATGATGAGGTATTACTTTGTAGGCCATTGAAAAAGTAATACCGTATTTTTTAATATAAATAAAACAAGCCTTTAAGCTTCACATAAGCGCTTAATTATTCGCCTAGCGTGATTTGCACCGGTATCAACATGGATATCAATCATAGGTTGCCCTTTAAAGTGCTTCATTGATTTGTGTTGCGCTTCAATAACCACTTTGTCTTCATTAAACGTGTAACGAGTTTGCTCTACTACTTTTTGTTTTACGTTTTCAATATCAGTTGTTGGGTTTGTTGATATAGTCCAAAAATAATGACATGTTTCTTCTGTCTCTGGAGTTATGCAATGTAAGCCACGCATATGAAATCCGCCACGGTTAGGGTTAGTTACCGATTCACTGTTTGCGTCAATACCGCCAGTCCATATCCTTAAATGTGATGGATAGAATTCAATTTCTTGCCAGCGATCTATTTTATCTTTAAATGGATAAGCAGCTGTATATGTTGGTGGCGGGGTTGAATTTGGCATGTAACGTTTTACGGTCACTTTATCACCTATAGCTTCTACATCCATTTGTGCATGCATATGCGTTTTAGCGTCACCACCAATAGTTTTAAGGTGCACGTAACCTAGGTGGCTAAGATCGAGTAAGTTGTCATGTATGAGTTGAAATGGTGCTTTGTAGTGATATACATCACCATCGTAAACATATTTTTCGTCAGAATGATAAAGATAGCGAGGTGGGTCTTGAACAGGGGTTGAGCCTTGCTCTGAACCAAACCAAATCCAAATTAAATCATCTTGCTCTTTAAGTGTAAAAGGCATTACTTTTGCTTTTCTTGGAACTTTTTTTTGCCCTGGTACTTCAAGACATTGGCCTTGGCCATTAAATAATAGACCATGATAACCGCATCTTAATCCTTCTTTTTCAAGTGTTCCCATCGATAAAGGCAGTTGGCGATGGCAACAACGATCTTCAAGTGCGCTAGCATGGCCTTGTGCATCTCTAAACAAAACGATAGGGGTGTTTAATAAAGTGCGCGCTAGTGGCTTATCTGTTAACTCTTTGCTTAGTGCTGCTAAATACCACATATTAAGAGGAAAGGGTGTTTTAGCGTCCGAATTAGTTTGTGTATGTGTGGTCATAAGTGTCTCGTGTAAAGTCTAGTGTTAAAATTTTCTCTATAAATCTAGCGTTAGAGAGTCGCTTAACGCTCTTGAACAACAGGGGGTGAACCTATCGTTTTTTGCCTTTTCATCAACAGTAAAAAATTCATCTCTGTGGTCGGGTATACCGCATGTCACAGAGGTAACGCATGTACCGCAAATTCCCATTTCGCATGATACGTCTAACTCAATACCCGCATCTTCCATTGCTTCTAATGCGGTTTGCTCTGCAGAAACATCAATTTCTAAGCCTGAACGGCTCAAAATGAGCTTAAACGGAATATCTTCAGAACCTTCTGCTTTAGGTTCAGCTTTAAAATTTTCTTTGTGTAAGTACTCGTCTTTCCAGTGGTTTGACTTTGCACTGTCAAAAATATATTCCATATAAGCTGCTGGGCCACAAGTGTATAAATGCGTATTCGTTTTAAATTCACCAATAAGTGCTTTGGCATCTTTTTTTGGTTGGGTTGAAAAGTGAAAAAATACCTTTTCAGAAAATGAACACTCTAGCAATTCTTGATAAAAAGCAGCCTCTACGGGGGATTTAGCATGATAATGAAGCTCAAAGTCAATGCACTCAAGATCAAGTTGTCTTGCCATTGAGATTATCGGAGTAATGCCTATACCGCCTGCGAATAATAGTGCTTTATTATGAGTTGAATTGAGTGCAAAGAGGTTGCGAGGATCAGAAATTGATAATGTATCACCGACTTGCACATCAGAGTGAAGTGCAATTGAGCCTCCTCGTGAATTGGCATCTTTTAATACCGCTATTTTATAAAACTCTTCGGATTGAGGATGGCTGATAAGTGAGTACTGACGAGTTATTTTATCATTAAGCACCACATCAATGTGGCTACCCGCATCAAATTTAGGTAAAGCTTGCCCATTTATAGGTACTAGCTCAAAACTGACAATATTAGGTGTTTCAACCTTTTTACTGCGTACGTTTACTGAAAACATAAAGTTCCTAATGTTTGTTACTTTATGTTTATAATGTTGAATTATAGTTGAGGTGTCAACTATAATTTGGGTGTAGAGATTAACTTAGTGTTAACGTTATGAATGTAAAACTCTTAGATCGTAATAAGCAATGATCATAAATAGTTTTAATCTCAAGATTTACCTAGTAAAATTTATTTATACCTAAAAATTGGAAAAACTAATGCCTTCTAAACCCAAAGAACCTAGTGCTAAGCAGCTAGATCTTGAACGTTATATACCTGCGCTTGTAAATTTTCTTTCTAATAAACTCTCAAGTGGTGCATCTGTATGCTATCGAAAAAACTTTAATGTAGGCGTTATTGAGTGGCGTGTATTAGCGATGCTGAAAGTAGAAACTAACATTTCTGCAAATCGTATTTGTCAGGTGATTGGCCTAGATAAAGCAGCTGTTAGTCGAGCTTTAAAACAATTACAAACGTTAGGCCATATTAGCTTTATAAAAAATGCTAAAGATGGTCGTTCATCATTAGCAAAGCTGACGGAAAAAGGTGAAAAGTTACATGATAAAATTCTCTATGTAGCTTTAGAGCGAGAAAGATTGTTATTACAAGGGGTTTCACAAAAAGAGCTTGATACACTTATTGAGGTATTGTTAAAACTAAATAAAAACATTAAGCAAGTAAATGAGTTTAAGGTAAGTAATACCACATAGGGATTCTTCCTCAAACTGTTGAAAGGTAATTGTTTAAATTTTTTGTTGCTCAATCTAAACTACTGTAAAGTTATACACTTGCTAAGAAGTGGTCTATTTTAACTGAAAATAGCTTTAGGCGTTCAGATATTGTTTTAGGAACAACTCGATGAAAAGCATAATATTTAGGACGGTTTTTTGGATTTGGCTTTAGTCAGTTCTAAATTTTGAATACAAAATAATAAAAACTTAGAATTTAAATTCAGCGTAAAAATTATATAGATAGATTATTTAGGGTTTTAACCGTTTGAAATGTATAGTTTAATTGGTACGGCTGAGAGGATTCGAGTTACTGCCCCTTGGACCGGGTGGTCAAGAGTAGGTAGTGCTTTTTCCTTCAGATGTACTTTTATTTATTTTACTTAAATGTTGGTATGTAGTGGTCAACTAATTTTGGCCACAGTTTTAGAATCTTGGTATCTAACCTCAGATTCATTTGGTGCTAAACCTGCATTATAATAATGTGGTCTAACATTGTTGTAATATCCGTTGATATAATCACTCACACTATATTTAGCTTCTTCAAAGTTTTCATATCCAACTTTTGTCATCCACTCCGTTTTAAAGCTTCTAAAAAATCGTTCCATTGGCGCATTATCCCAATAATTTCCGCGCCGACTCATGCTATGTGTGATTTTATAGCGCCATAAACGTTGGCGATACTTCAAGCTTGTATAGTGGCTTCCTTGGTCTGAGTGAAACATCAGTCCTGTGGGTTTTCCTCTGCTTTCATACGCGAGTTCAAGCGCTTTTAGCGTTAAGTTAGTATCTGGCGACAATGACATTGCCCAACCAACGACTTTGCGTGCAAATAAATCAACAACGACCGCTAAATAAGCCCAGCGATTACCTGTCCAAATATACGTCACATCACCGCACCACACCGTATCCGGCTCAACAACATCAAACTGCCTATCTAGAAAATTCGGGATTTCAAGGTGCTCATTACCACCGCGTTTATATTGATGTTGTGGTACTTGGCAGCTCTCTGAATACGCTACACAACACGCTGATTGGGTAACGCTCTCGTTGATTTAATTTCTCAATTAACGAGAATTGCTCAGGGAGTCGGACATCAAGAGAGCGGTAGCCTTTTTTAATATATCCTTTTCTAATTCGATGCGTTGGATTTGCTTTTTAAGTTCGCGGATTTCAATTTGTTCAGGCGTCATTGGTGAAGCCAATGGGGACTGGCCATTCCGTTCTTGCTTTAATTGAGTTACCCACTTACTTACAGTTGATTTACCAACCCCCATAGCTTTAGCTGCATCTTCTTGCGTGTAGCCCTGATCAACTACAAGCTGAGCTGTTTCTAATTTGATTGCAGCAGAATACGTTGCGCGTTTTAATTTCGTCATTTTTTTCACCCAAATTTGTATGCTTATTAGCATAACATTTCTTTCTTAATGGGTGGCCAAATTAACTATGCCACTACAGTATTCAAAACTCAAATGTAAAACCAAACTCTCTTAATTTTTCGTATACGTTTATATCAAAACGGTACAAAGTAGCAGCTCGGTGAGCTACGTTGGTTTGTTTTTCTTTGCAGTTTATTAGCAAGTTCATTTTTTGGAACTTACGTCTAAAGTTAGGTTTATCGAGTGATTTATTTAAAATTGACTCGTAAATTCCTTGTAGCTCAAGCAATGTAAACTTTTCAGGGAGCAGGCTAAAACCAATCGGCTCGTGCCTTACTTTATAGCGTAAGTAATCTAAGCCACTTTTTAAAATGTCGGCGTGGTCAAATATTAAAGGGGGAACGTTATTTACATCAAACCATTCACATTCTAAAGCATTGTCGCCGCTCACAAGATTGGTTTCTTCAAAGCGTACGAGCGAATAGTAAACAATGGTTATAATACGTCTAGCAGGGTAGCGGTCAACGTTACCAAACGCGCCTAACTGATCTAAATAAAGGTTTTCAACACCGGTCGTACTTTTAACAACACGTAAAGCTGCAAGGTCTAAGTTTTCATCTTTACGAACCCAATGACCAATTAAACCCCATTGGCTTGTTGCAAGGCCTCGATTATATTTAACCAGCAACACCTTTAACTTACCTTCATGAATAGCAAATACAATATTATCTACGGTTAGATTACTAATGCAGTCATCAGGAATCGATTCTTCGTCGATGTTGTTAGAAATGTTTGATGTTTTATAGTGCATAAATTACTCAGCCAAAGCTATACGAAGATATTGTTATAAAGACTATTAAGGGTATATAAAAGGTGGGTAAAGCGCAAATAAAAAGCTTTTATAATTCCTATTTAAAACAATCACATCTATTTAATTAATCACTTTATACACTGTACCTGTTTTTACGCGTTAACGCCGATATTCGGCTTTGGTTTGGTATTGGTTTTTTATTGAACGAATAATACCTTTGTATGTTAGTAAATTTAGCGCTTAATTAGCGCCATGTATTAAATAAATTACTGGCTGATTAAAAATGTAACATAAATGTTTACATGCGCCAAAAATGCATATAGTATTTTTGACTATATCGATTTGCATTGAAAATTGAGCACACATGAACAACACAAAACACACACTCACAATTAAAGAAAAAATAGGGTACGGCCTTGGTGATACAGCCAGTAATATTGTATTTCAAATGGTCGCTAACTTTATGTTGATATTTTATACCGATGTTTACGGTTTATCTGCAGCCGCTGCGGGTACCTTATTATTAGCGGTTCGTTTATTTGATGGTATTACCGACCCTATAATGGGCAGCATTGCCGATAGAACGCGCAGCCGTTGGGGCTCTTACCGCCCATATATATTATTTTTAGCCGTGCCTTACGGTGTGTTTGCTTGCTTAGCATTTATAACCCCAGATTTTGATTCTACGGGCAAGCTTATATATGCCTACTTTACTTACGGGCTATTAATGACGTGTTATACCGCTATTAATATACCTTATGGCGCACTTGGCGCAGTAATGACAAACGACCCTAAAGAGCGTGCATCGCTTCAGTCATACCGATTTGCAATGGCAATGTCAGCTCTGCTTGTAATTGTATGGGCACTGCCAAAGCTGGTTGCTTTTTTTGGCGACGGCGACGATGTAGTAGGTTACCCGCTAGCAATGGTGTTTTTAGGCGGACTTGCTGCGGCTTGTTTTTTACTATGTTTTAAAATGACTAAAGAAACCAAACAAGTTAAACCCGCGCAAACTAAAAAGAATGCCTTTCTTGAGTTTTTAAGCTTATTTAAAAACGATCAATGGGTTGTTATAGCCGTTATAAGCCTAGCAACATTAATCTTAATTGGCGTTAGAGCCTCTGTAGCACCGCATTATATTAAGTACTACGTAGGAGAAGCCTCACTTACTTCTAATTTTTTAACACTCTCAGCAATTGGCTCAGTACTAGGCGCTGTGTCTACTAACTTTTTAACCAAATTTATTGAAAAGAAAACACTTTTTATCGCCGCGTTAGTGGTGGTGATTGTTTCTCATAGCATGTTCTACGTACTTGAGAGCGACGCCATAGTTACCATTTTTATCGTCTACTTTATTGCTAACTTTGCCCACATGATAATTACCCCAATTATGTTTTCAATGGTGGCAGATACGGTTGACTACGGCGCCTTAAAAATTGGTCGCAGATTAACCGCTGTTACGTTTTCGGGCCATTTATTAGCAATAAAACTAGGCTTTGCAATCGGCGGTGCTATTGCAGGGTGGATATTATCAGGCTATGCATACGTGCCTAATCAAGAACAATCAGAACACACGTTATCAGGCATTTTACTCGCCTTTGCCGGCATTCCAGTAATTTGTACCGTGGCATGCTTAATTTTTATAACACGTTACAAACTTACCGAGCCTGAAGTAAAGCGCATTCAAACGCAGCTGGCTGATAACAAAACCATAAACTAATTTAGCAGCCCACTTTGCGCCTTTTTAAAAGCGCAAAGTGGGCAGGCAATACTAGGAGTAAAAATGCAAAATACAGCGCAAGCAGCACCCCCATCTAATGGGTTAAGTGACGCTGAACTTAAACAGTTAAAAGACTTACAACGAGCCAACTCGTTAATACAAAATCATAATGTATTAGTTGATCACATGTATACCGCCGATCCGTCTGCGCATGTGTTTAACGGCAAAGTGTATATTTATCCATCGCACGACATTGAATCAAAAAATGAAATTAATGATAACGGCGACCACTTTGCAATGCGCGACTACCATGTTTTTTCGCTTGACGAAAGATCAGGCAAAGCCATAGACCATGGCGTAGCACTTTGTGTAGACGACGTAAAATGGGCAAGTAAGCAAATGTGGGCACCCGATGCTGCGCATAAACTTGGTCAGTATTACCTTTATTTTCCGGCGCGCGATCAGCAAGGTATTTTTAGAATTGGCGTTGCAAAAAGTGACAGTCCAACAGGTCCATTTAAAGCCGAAGATGATTACATTCAAGGGACGTTTAGTATTGACCCTGCTGTATTTGAAGATGACGACTCAAGCCATTATTTATATTTTGGTGGCTTGTGGGGCGGCCAATTACAAAATTGGCAAACCAGCGAATTTAATGAACAAAGCACGTATCCAAAAAATGGTGAACCTGCAATTCCTGCGCGCGTTGCAAAATTATCGGAAGATATGATCAGCCTAAGCGAAGACGTAAAAGAGGTTGTTGTACTAGATGAGAGCGGCTCGCCAATTACAGTGTGCGATAACAACCGCCGGTTTTTTGAAGGTCCTTGGGTACACAAACATAACGGTATTTATTACTTTTCGTACTCAACGGGCGATACGCACAAAATTGTATACGCAACGGGCGATAACCCATACGGACCATTTACCTATCAGGGCGTTATTTTAAACCCAGTACTTGGTTGGACCACACATCACTCAATTGTTAAGCACAATGATGGTTGGTTTTTATTTTATCACGACAGTACGTTGTCGGGCGGACAAACCCATTTACGCAGTATGAAAATGGCTAAGCTTGAGCACGACTCAAACGGAAAAATCCAAACAATAAGCCCATATGAACACGCTTAATATAAATAGTTACAAACAACGCAATTTATCTGCGTAAGCAAAGCTTAAGCTTTTATTTGCACAAAAAAGATATAGTCAATATGACCATTAATTTATTTTGTTAATGGTCTAAATAAGAGGAAGCTGAGGACATATGACAAAATGAAAATATTTTAAAGCAAAAAATTAGCACAAAGAATTAGCATAAACATCCTGTTACTTAATGGTTTTTAGTTGAGTAGCACATGTTTAAAACTGGTTGTGGTCTTTGTAAAACGTTTAAAACATACACACACAATAATTATTTATTGACCGTAAAATGAAACAAATAGTTTACAATTATGTTTCGAGTAATTCTTAAAGTCTTGCAGTACGTCAATAATAATTAAATAAGAAAAAGGCATCATGATGTTTAAGAAAAAGATAATTTCAACAGCCATACTCGCTGCAATGGGTACCGTTACGCTTCCTCACCAAAGCTACGCTGCAGAAACCATTGTTGACGAAGATGTAGAAATAATACAAGTAACAGGCATTAGAGGTTCATTGCAGCGCTCTATGGATGTTAAACGCGACTCTTCTGGTATTGTCGATGCTATTTCGGCTGAGGATATGGGGAAATTTCCTGATACTAATCTTGCTGAATCGCTACAACGTATTACCGGCGTATCAATTGATAGAGCGGGCGGTGAAGGTAGCCGCGTAACAGTTCGTGGATTTGGACCTGCTAATAACTTAATTACTATTAATGGCCGCCAACTTCCAAATACAACAGGTGACCGTACATTTGATTTTGCAAATGTGGCATCTGAAAGCGTATCGGGCGTGCAAGTTTATAAAACATCAGACGCAAGTGTTACCTCAGGTGGCATTGGCGCAACTATAAACTTAACAACAAACAGGCCTTTAAATAGCCCAGGTATAAAAGCATCGTTTGGCGTAAAAGCTGTAGACGATCAATCAACCGATGAGGGCAGTATTACACCGGAGGTAAGTGGTTTATATTCGCAAACATTTGGTGACGATAAATTTGGTATATCTATTTCAGGTAGCTACCAAGACCGTGAAAGCGGTATGCAACAGTTTATTCAAGATCAAGGCTACAGAGCATCTGATTACACAAATACAGGGTGGGGCGGTGTACCTGCAGGCGCAGAGGGCGGAGCAAACAGACCTACATCAGGTATTTATTCAAACCCGCAACAACCACGTTATGTGTTTGAAGAACGCCAACGTGAACGTGTAAATGGCCAGCTAGTTTTTCAATATCAACCTGTTGAAAACATTACAGCAACCCTTGACTACACTACGTTTAGAACAACCGTTGAAGAGCAGCACACTGATGCGTCAGTTTGGTTTAACTACGCTGGCGATAGAAGTGAATCTGTTTGGGCGGGCGAGCCTAACGCGTATCCACTTATTTACTCAGAAATTTATGACATTCAAAGTGATGCCGATTACCGCGATACGTCGCTTACGGTGGGTTCTTGGGGTCGCGAAGAAAAAACAGATTCATTAGGCTTTAACCTAGAATGGGCAGTATCGGATCAGCTTAACCTAGAATTTGATCACCACAGTTCAAAAGCGTCAATGAAAGCAACTGATCCACGCCACGGTACACGTAATAATATTCAGTTACCGTCGTACACACGTTCGCGCTCAGGGCTTGATTTAACCGGTGATTTACCAGGTATTGCTATTGGTAATATTGAAAATTTCACGCCAGAAACCATGCGTTTATCGGGTAGCTGGTTTGCAAACGATAAATACGATTCAGAAATCGATCAAACGCAAATTTCGGGCGACTACTACATTGACGACAACCTAAGCATTGATTTTGGTGTTGCGGTTAATAAAGTAAATAACCATTATCGTCATACGCAAGTACAGCGCCCAGATTGGGGTGGTGTTGGTGTTGAGGGCGACTTCGCTGATATCGATTGGCGCCAAGATACTATTTTAGATAAGTTTCAAGCTAAGGCGGGTAATTTTGAAGGCACTGCAACACAAGGCGAATATGATTTATTTAATACAATCTTTTTTGCCGACTTTGACACGATTGTAAATGCAGCAGAGTACGCAGATCCGATTGCCAACGTAGATAACCTTTACGGTGATTGTAAAGCAGCCGACGGCGCAGCGGCAGGACCAAACGGCGAAGGACAATTTTGTGCCTCAACCAACTGGGATGCAGCAACAAACCGCTTTACTGAAGAAAAAACGCAGTCTGCTTTTGCACAAGTAAATTACAAAGGCGAATTGAGTGGCATGTTTTTCGACCTGCAAATTGGCTTACGCTACGAAAAAACAGACGTATTTTCTAAAGCAACCGCACCCGGTTACAGTCGCGTAGAGTGGAACGAAGATACAGCTACATCAGTAACCGGTGTTACCGGTATTGAAACGCTAAGCCAGTCGGCAGATTACAGCCAGTTCCTGCCAAATATTAACTTTAATATTGAAGTTGTTGAAGATGTAATGATTCGCGCAGCAGCGAGCAAAACTATTTCAAGAGCGGGTTATGGTCAACTGCAAGGCGGTACAACTATTAATACCGGCGGTAGCTTAAGTGGTTATTCGGGTGGCTCTGGTAACCCAGGACTTAAACCGCTTGAATCAATTAACTATGACTTATCAAGTGAATGGTATTACGGCGAAGGTAGCTATATTTCGTTTGGTTACTTTAAAAAAGACGTAACAAATTGGATCACTACAGGTACTATCGACTCAAATATATTTAACTTAGCGGATCCATTAAATGGTGAAAAATTTAGGGCTGCTACAGCGGCACTTGGCGCTAATGCATCTAACGAAGATATCAGAACCTATATATTTGAAAACTTTGCTGATGATCCAAATGTACAACCTAAATTTGATGAAGATGGCGAATTAGACGGCGGCACAATTGTTGGTGACCCAGACTCAGACGATCCAATTAACTTTAGAATAAACGTGCCTGTAAATGGCGACCAAGAATACACCATTGATGGCTTTGAATTTAATATTCAGCATTTATTTGGTGAGTCAGGCTTTGGTGGTATTTTTAACTACACCATGGTTGACTCGGGTCTTGAATACGACAACGATTCGCTAGAGGATACAGAAGCACTCGTAGGGTTAAGTGATACAGCAAACGTGGTGTTCTTTTACGATAAAGAAGGCTTACAAGCACGTATTGCGTATAACTGGCGCGACTCGTTTTTAAATGAACGTCGTGTAAATGGCGATTTAACCGCACCAATTTACACCGATGAGTATTACCAAATAGACTTTAACGTAAGTTATGAAGTACCCGCAGTAGAGGGACTTACTGTATTTATTGAAGGTATAAACATTACTGACGAGTACGTAACATCGTACGGGCGTAAGCAACAGTTGATTTATAACATCACTCAAACTGGCTCTCGTTACGGTTTAGGTGTTCGTTATAATTTTTAATAAATTACTCTTGTAGCAACCTTATAAAAGCCGCATTTTGCGGCTTTTTTATTTGCCTAAATTAGCCTAGCAATAGTAATACCCAGCTGTTATAGTCAATGTGAATTTAACTTATTAGTTACATTTAATGTGTAGCAATAGGTAAAGGCACACAACAACAATTGGAGCACACAATCCATGGCCAATCATGCATTATTAAATAATGTTGAACATCAGCATTTAAAAATAAACCCTGCACGCAGCACACACCTAGGTGACGGGGTTTGGTATAGCGAAACATTTGTGAGCGAATTTAGAGTCGCTCAAGCACATTACCCAATATTTTTTACCAAAGACGATACAACAAATACATTTTCGCCGGTGTGTTTGTACGGCATAAATAAAGACGAAAACTTATTTTTAGTAAACCAGCAATGGCAAGCACACTATATTCCACTGAGTATGCAGCGACTGCCTTTTGCTATAGCGACTCAAAATACAATGCAAAACGGTGTGGCAACGCAAGAGCGCATGCTTAGCATTGATTTAGACTCGCCAAAAGTGTCAACAAAGCAGGGTATTAACTTATTTTTAGAACACGGCGGGAATAGCGATTACCTCGAAAACATCATAAACGTGCTCGACAACCTGCATCATGGTTTGCAAGAAAATCAGCCATTTATTAAAACTTTGATTAAACATGGTTTGCTTGAATCGGTATCGCTAGAGCTTGATTTAGTAAACGGGCTTAAACATAACTTACTCGGTTTTTACACCATAAACGAAGACTCGCTTAACCAGCTAAGTAGCGAGGCAATTGCAGAGCTGTATTCACAAGGGTATTTAGCGTGTATATACATGATCATTGCATCGCAAGTACATGTGCGTGATTTAGTGGCGCTTAAAAACGAGCAACTTATGCTACAAAAGCACGCTGTGTAAGTACTTAGCTATGGAAAATTTAGCAAATAATATTCAAACGCTGAGTGGCTTAACTCCCAGTACGTTGCCCAATGAGCTTTTAAACTCGTCTGTGCCTATTGTACTAAAAGGGTTTGTGACCGATTGGCCCTTAGTTATTGCTGCTAAAAAGTCAGACAGTGCAGCGATTGATTATTTAACGCCGTTTTACGAAGGTTTTTTAGTTAATACTTGTACAATACCTGCCAGTCAAAGCGGGGTTGTAGGGTATAACAGCGATATGAGCGGTTTTAATTTTACTAATCAGCAAGCGGCATTTATTAATGCGCTTGAGCAAATAGCGCAAAGTGCAAATAACCCGCAAGCCGACACTTTATACATTGGCTCTACTAGCATTGCACAGTGCTTACCTGCTTTGGTTAAATACTGCCACGTTAACGCATTAAGCGAAGGCTGTTTATTTAATGTATGGGCAGGCGGAAAAGTTACCGTACCAGCACATTACGACGTAGCGCAAAATTTAGCATGTTGTGTTGCAGGTAAAAGGCGTTTTACTTTATTTACCCCCGATCAAATAGATAATTTATACATAGGCCCGCTTGATAAAGCACCCGGTGGTCAGCCAATAAGCTTAACCACCACAACTGCGCCCAACTTCACGCAATACCCTAAGTTTGAGCAGGCAATAAAAGCGGCAATTACCGTTGATCTTGAAGCCGGCGATGCCCTTATATTACCCAGCATGTGGTGGCACCAAGTAGAGGGGCTTGGCAGTTTAAATATACTGTTTAATTATTGGTTTAAAAATACGCCTGCGGTGTATGGGCAGCCTACTAATGCGTTGCACCTTGCTATTTTAAACATACGTAATTTACCAAAGCATGAGCGCGCAGCATGGCAACGCTTGTTTAATTACTATGTATTTGCTGATAACGAATTTACCCACATACCAGAGCCCGCACAGGCTATTTTAACAAAGCCAATGGATAAGCTAACAGCGCGTAAATTAAGAGCCGAATTACAAAATAAATTAAGACGCTAAGCGTACTTGTAAGGTTTGAATTATGAATCAAAATGCAATTAAAAAAATAGTAATAGCAGGTGGCGGCACCGCTGGTTGGATGTGCAGCGCTGCAATGGCAAAGCTGCTAGGTAAAAATATTGAAATATGCTTGGTTGAATCTGATTTAATACCTACCGTAGGGGTCGGGGAGTCAACTATTCCTACGCTGCATATATTTCACGATTTACTAAAAATTAGCGAATCAGAATTTATGGCAGCCACTAATGCCACGTTTAAATTAGGCATATCGTTTGAGGGCTGGAAACAAAACCAGCAAAGCTACTTTCACTCATTTGGTTATGTGGGGCAAGGTTGTTGGGCTGCAGGTTTTCAGCACTTTTGGCTAAAAGGGATGCAACATGGTGTAGCAGCCGATATTGGTGATTATTGCACAGAGCACGTAGCAAGTCGCTTGGGTAAATTTGCCGTAGTGCCGAATCAAGACCGTAACCATGCTTATCAGTTAGATGCCGGTTTGTACGCTAAGTTTTTACGAAATTTTGCACAGCAAAACGGCGCTAAACGTATAGAAGGCATGATAAGCAAAGTTAATTTAGAGCCCACCAATGGCTTTATAAAATCGCTTACTTTAGGTGACGGGCAAATTATTGAGGGTGATTTATTTATAGATTGCACCGGCTTTAAAGGTTTATTAATAGAGCAAGCGCTACACACCGGATACGAAGATTGGAGCCATTGGCTCCCGTGCGACAGCGCAGTAGCAGTACAAACCGAATTAGTAAGCCCAATAGTGCCATATACGCGTGCAATGGCACATAAATGTGGTTGGCAGTGGCAAATACCGCTGCAAAGCCGCCGTGGTAATGGTTTAGTGTTTTGTAGTAAATACATGAGCGATGATGAGGCCAAAACAGCGCTACTCAATAACGTAGAAGGCAAACCTATTAATGAGCCGCGCGTTATTAAATACCGCACCGGTACACGGCGTAAACATTGGAACAAAAACTGTGTTGCTATTGGCTTAGCAAGTGGTTTTATTGAGCCGCTGGAATCAACCAGTATTCATTTAATTCAGCAAAGCATTATAAGATTAATGCAAAACATGCCAACCAAAGCAATCGAGTCGTGCTATCAAGATGACTTTAATAACAAAATGCGCTTTGAGGCCGAAAACATTCGCGACTTTATTGTGCTGCATTACCATGTGACGCAGCGCACCGACAGCGACTTTTGGCGTTACTGTAAAAACATGCCAATTCCAGAGTCGCTTGCCAAACGCATTGAGCTATTTAAGCAAAGTGGGCATGTTTATAAAGCAGAGCAAGAGTTATTTGGCGAAGCCTCGTGGTTACAAGTGATGTTAGGGCAAGGGCTAGTGCCGCAAAATTATCACCCAATTGTTGATTGTATGAGCGATGATGAGTTAAAGCGCTTTTTAGAATCAATAAAAAACCATGTGGCTAAAAAAGCAAATAGTTTACCGAGCCACATCGATTTTATTAATCATTATTGCAAGGCTAACTAAGCACTATGCTAACACTTTGCAATAATTTACAGCCGCAGTATGAGTTGATAGGGCAAGAGCAAACGCCAATTATTATAATTGACGACTACCTGAGTGTGCCGCAAAAACTTATAAACTTAGCTAAAAGTGCTGAGAACAACAGTGGCGAGTTTAAGCCTGACGAACTCACTCAATACCCTGGTTTACGCATGCCGCTGCCAAAGCAATGTGTGGTTGATTACTTAAAGCCGCTTATACAGGGGTTTTATAACGTATTTAATATTGGGCAAACACTTACCCCATACCCAAAAGATAATACCTTATCGTTAATTACCAAAACCGAGCAGCAGCTATCACCAATACAAACCTTGCCACACTTTGATACCAACGATCCTAACTTAATTGCCATTATTCATTACCTTGGCGAAGGCGAGCATGGCGGCACTGGGTTTTTTAGGCATAAAAAAACAGGGTTTGAAACAATCAGCACAAAGCGCAAAAACACGTATTTAACACATGCTCAGCAATACCTTGAATTAGATAATACAAAGCCTAGTTACTGCACCACGCAGCACAGTGAGTTTGAGTGCTACAAGCACATAGAATATAAGCCAAATAGGCTTATTGTGTTTCCTGGGTATTTGCTGCACACCAGTTTACTTAACACCTCTACCGATATTTCGTCGTGTCCACAAACAGGGCGGCTAACGGCTAATATGTTTGTTCATTTTAAATAGGAATACTATGTCTTTTTCTTTATCTAGATTCGCATATAAGGGTTGGCTATTAAGCTTTGTTGTATTGGCACTGAGTATGGCAACAGTGCAAAAAAGTAATGCTACAGGGTTTGATACCCTCCCTAAAAAGCAATTTAATGTGCTGCTATTTACAAAAACCGCAGGGTGGCACCATAAGTCGCAAACCGAAGGCGTTAAAGCACTAGAAGGCTTAGCCGATAAGCACTTTTTTAACTTAATTTGGCACGAAGAAAGCCATTATTTTAACGACGATTACTTAAAAAATGTTGATGTAGTGGTATTTTTATCAACCACAGGCGATATTTTAAACCCAAAAGAGCAAGCCGCGCTTGAGCGATTTGTAAAAGCAGGTAAAGGCTTTGTTGGTATTCATAGCGCATCAGATACCGAATACGACTGGGCGTGGTATCAAAAGCTGGTGGGGCGCACCTTTAACATTCATCCTGTTATTCAAACTGGCGTACTAAGTAAAGTACCTAATACTCGCTTTATTGGCTTAAACCATATGCCGCAGGAAATGCTTTGGACAGACGAGTGGTACGAATTTGGGCCTGAGCTAACTAAGTTAAACTACTTACTCACAGTTGATGAGCAAAGTTACAATCCAACTGCCGATTGGGGTAATAACAAAACAGGCTCAGGTATGGGGGCGTTTCATCCTATTTCGTGGTATCACAATTACGATGGCGGACGCTCGTTTTATACAGCCCTTGGACATACTAATGCTGTGTATAAAAGTGAGTTTTTAACAGAGCATATTTATGGCGGAATTTATTGGGCTGCAACGGGTAAAGGGTTAAAAAAGTAGCAATTAATAAATAACCAATAAATACGCTTTTAACACTATTTATGTCGATTTAGGCTGCTTTTTTAAGCGGCTTTTTATATTTTAAACACTTCTTAAACACCTCACATATCTCACTTAGTTTATAAAATAAACAAATAATTTTGAGAATTTCTTGATCAAATGGTCAAAAAGACTATATTAAATTTGCACGCTGATATAATTCAAATAAAGAGGATAAACATGAAAGTACTTTTTAAAATAACAACTTTATTGTTAACGCTAATAAGCTATCAATCACTTGCTGCATTTAATAATAACCCATCGAGTGTAGGCGCCGACAGTTCAGGAGCATACCGTAACCTCGCACAAGAAATGGGTAAAACAAATATACAGCAAAAAGTGAATAGTACTTTTGACAATATGTTTGGCTATAACAACACACAACAACTTTACTACCCGTACACCGAAAACGGTGTTTATAAAGCACACTACATAAAAGCAATTAACCCAGACGAAGGCGACGATATAAGAACAGAAGGGCAATCGTGGGGAATGACCGCCGCTGTCATGCTTTATAAACAAGAAGAATTTGATAACCTATGGCGCTTTGCAAAAGCGTATCAAAAAAATCCAGACAATCACCCTGATGTAAAAAAACAAGGCGTTTACGCGTGGAAACTAAAGCTTAATCAAAACGGCTTTGTTTATAAAGTGGATGAGGGCCCCGCCCCCGATGGTGAAGAGTACTTTGCGTTTGCACTACTTAATGCCTCCGCTCGTTGGGGAAATTCGGGTGAGTTTAACTACTACAACGATGCCATTACCATGTTAAACACAATTAAAAACAAGCTGATGCAAAACCAAATAATCCGCTTTTCACCTTACATTGATAACCTAACAGACCCTTCTTATCACATACCTGCGTTTTATGACTACTTTGCAAATAACGTAACTAATCAAGCCGATAAAAATTACTGGCGACAAGTAGCCACAAAAAGTAGAACCTTACTTAAAAACCATTTTACAAAAGCAAGTGGTAGCCCGCATTGGAACTTACCTACATTTTTATCGCGCTTAGATGGCAGCCCTGTTATTGGCTACATTTTTAACGACCAAGCAAACCCAGGTCAATGGTATGAATTTGATGCATGGCGCGTAATTATGAATGTGGGTTTAGACGCGCATTTAATGGGTGCTCAAGCGTGGCATAAAAGCGCAGTAAATAAAGCACTGGGCTTTTTAAGTTATGCAAAAACTAACAACAGTAATAACTGTTACGAGCAAGTGTATTCGTACGGTGGAGCGCAAAACAAAGGCTGTGCAGGCGAAGGTCAAAAAGCCGCGAATGCAGTAGCGTTACTTGCTTCAACAAACGCTGGGCAAGCAAATGAATTTTTTAACGAATTTTGGTCTTTATCGCAACCAACGGGTGACTACCGTTACTATAATGGTTCGTTATATATGTTAGCTATGCTGCATGTATCGGGCAATTTTAAGTTTTATAACAACACGTTTAATTAAAATAACGCTACCTAAGTAGAAAAAACTTAGATAATAAAAAACCGGTGTAACTAAGTTACACCGGTTTTTGTGCTTAACGAGTGAGCTTAACTTTCTCTTTAATACGTTGCTTAACTAATTTAGCTAATTAGCCAAACCCGCTACTTTTACATCAAGCGTAAATAACCCCTTAGCGGTGGTTATTAATAACGTTTTGCGATTTTTACCACCAAACGCAAGGTTAGTTACATTAGGGCCAAGTTCAATTTTATCGATAAGTGAGCCGCGTGGCGTGTAAATATTAATAACGCCTTTTTTGTGACTGCTTACGTAAATATTGCCAGCAGAGTCTACTTTTATACCATCGGGTGAGGTTACTTTAATAAAGTCTTCGCGCGGTAAAATATCACCGTTTTCATCGATAGTGTATTTGCTTACGCGGTTACTAAAGTCGCCAACATAAAGGGTATGTTGATCAGGCGAGAGCGCAACACCGTTGGGCTTTTCAAGAGTAGCGTCAATTAAACTAAGTATGCCTGTATTGCTTAACTTATATACACCGGTATAAGACATTTGCTGAGTGCGTTCGCCTAGTTGCCAATTAGGATCGGTAAAAAATATATCGCCATTTTTATGCATAGTCATATCGTTTGGCGAGCTAAAGCTTAGCCCATCAAATTTATTGACTATTACGGTATTGGTCTTACTTTTTATATTAATTTTAGAAAGCGATTGCGTACTATGGTTAAGCGTATAGAGGCTCTCTCCTTTGGCATACAAGCCGTTTGTACCACTGTGTTTTAAATAAGTGGTGAGGGTATTGGGCAGCACTAATTTATAAATGGTCGAATCAGGGCCAAGTGCTTGCGAGCTAGCAAAGTTCATTTCTGAAAAATAAAACGCATTGTCTTGGCTTGACCACGTTGGGCCTTCTAAAAATAATAAATTGTCACTAACAAGTGTGGGTGTTACGCCCTTTATTAATGGCGACTGCTCATTGCTTTGGCTGTTTACAGTGTTTAACAAAGGTGTATTTTCGGGTTGTTGTGCCAGCGCTGCTTTATTAAAACAGAGCATTAATACAACTAAGCTTAGCGTTTTTTTGTGTGTTTTTAGCATAGACGTTTACTCAGGTTTGTTTAATTTATAATTAATGGTCATTTTGACTATATCATTTATTTTTTTCGTTGTATGATATTTATCGAAAATAATAACGATTCAACGGAGCACACACATGCATAAAAAACACACACTCAGCCTGCTTTTACTTGCAGGATCATTAAGCGTAAACGCTGCACAAGACCAAGGCCTTAAAAACACCTTTGTAGACTCATTTAAAATGGGGGTTGCTGTAAATCAAGATATAGTGACAGGCAAAAACGCCGCCGCGCAGTCAATTATTGCTAAGCAATTTAATACAGTCACACTAGAAAACGCCATGAAAGCAGAAGTAATTTACCCACAGCAAGGTAAGGTCGATTTTAGTGGTGCAGATGCGTTTATAGATTTTGCCAAGCAAAATAATATGTTTACCGTAGCCCACACCTTAGTGTGGCATAACCAAACGCCCGACTGGTTTTTTACAAATAGCAAAAATGAGCCAAATACCCCAGCAGAGCAGCTTGAGCAAATGCGCAAACACATAGAGCTGGTAGCAGGGCGCTATAAAAACAAAGTAGATGCGTGGGATGTAGTTAACGAAGTAATTGCTGATGACGGCTCTTATCGCCCAACTGTGTGGGTTAACCGCGTAGGTGATGGCGATACCATGGTAAAAGCTGCGTTTAAATACGCCCAGCAGTATTCACCTAATACCGAGCTTTACTACAATGACTTTAATGCATGGCGACCAGAAAAAAGAGACGGCATTATACGTATGATCAAAATGCTGCAAAAAGAAGGTATTCGAATCGATGGCATTGGCATACAAGCGCACTGGGGGCTTAACTTTCCTAAAATGCAATATATTGAACAAGCCATTGACGCCTACGCCGCGCTGGGTATAAAAGTGATGATCACCGAGCTTGATATAGACGTGCTGCCGTTAACAAAAGAGGGGCAGATTACCGGCACCGATATGATGAAACCGCAGTTTCAGCTAGAAGAGTTTGAAACCTACCTCGACCCATACAAAAATGGCTTGCCAAGCGACGTAGAAGCGCAACTAAACGCTCGTTATAAAGCCTTGTTTGAACTGTTTTACGCAAAACGGGATAAAATAGACCGCGTAACCTTTTGGGGATTACACGATGGTATGTCGTGGAAAAACGACTACCCAATCCCAAATAGAACAAACTACCCATTATTATGGGATCGCAATTTAAACCCTAAGCCAGTTATTAAAACCATTGCTGAAGTAGTTCAGTAAACTGAATTGTGTAGTCAAAGCCGAGTATTTTTTTTGGGAAATTTATTAATGAACAGCCATAAAAGCTAAAACTTGTATTCATAAGTATTATAATTATGTCATAGGGCTGTTTTTAATTAGAAACGGGTTTGCTTTTATTTGGTACTATCGTTTCGATTTTATAAAAATAAATATGGATATTTAAGTGAGTAAAAATGTATTTAATAGCAAAAATTTAGGTGATTATTACTTTTTTTGCATTATATCGAGTTAAATGATGAAGTGATGATGATTCCAGCTCAACGAGCTAGCCAGGTTGTATTACAACAAACAAATAACTTAAGCGAAACAGAAATATTATTCTTGAAGACATACCTGCATGAGGCGACACATCTACTTGATTCATCTGCCTCAATATGGGGACTTGAGTATAGTATCAGGCTCATTAACTGCCTTGATGATATGAGCAATACAAAATCTATAGAGGTATTTGCAACTAACCACTCAGAGATAGAATTACATACCGATTTGCTATTGTCTAACGAAAGAGAGTATTTCGAATATAGAGAAATGCGTTCGGTTCTTTCTTATGATACTAGTCATGGTGTTCACTTACAGTTTTATTATTACAATAATAAAAATATTGTTTCTCATAAAACGCCTGTGAGCATGTTGTCAGTATTAGAGGGTCATGCTTTTGCTGTTGAACAATTAAAAGAAATTGAAATATATGAAAATAAAAATGATATTGTCTCGTTAAAATTATTAGAAAGAGCATATTTAAATACATTACATAATCCTCTTAGAACTGAATATACATGCCTATTAGCTTTCTCTGAGCAGATTTATCCAAGTAAAACTTTTAAAGAAAAGCTGATTATTTTGGACTTTACATGTCGCTTTTGTCTCAATATGCCAAGCATTGGATTCCCTTTTCCCAGTGATTATATTGATGGGCTATTTAGAAGCTCTAATGCAAACTGGGTCAGTTGTTTAAAGATGGAATTAAGTAGGGGGATGAATCGCTCTTCACTGTTATGTCTTATTTTAATTGTTCTCAAATACTCATTTGATGAAATACAAATAAATGAAGAAGATACGTTTGGAAATCAGGTTGAAGATAGAGTTTTTGATATCTTTCGACGAGGAGAGCAAACGTTGCAACAGTGTAAGAAGTCACTTCTGTCATTATGGGAGGTAGAATATGATTTAGGATGTAAATTACTTGATGAAAAAGGATTTGAACTAGTTAATAAGTTGGCAATATTAAATAAAGGTTATTCTTGGAATAAGTTTAATCATATAACAGCGGCACTTCCAGAAGTTGGGTTAGTCACTGGCACTTTTATTAAATCTAAGAACCCAATAAAGTTTAATATGGAACAGCATTTTATCAAATACTCGGATGCTGCAGATCAATTGACGAAATTACTTCAAAACATAAATAAAAAGAAGTCACATTTAAATCCTGATACCGCACATGCTTGGCTAAATGATATTAATGAAGGGAAAAATTCTTTTATTAAATTTCATAATGAATAACCCAAAACAGCCTGTTCTCATATCAGGCTGTTTTGTTTTCCTCTCCTCTAAAAGCGAAGCGCCTCTTAACCTCTTTGTGCATAATTCACTTAGTCTATTTCACTAAAAAACTCAAAAAGCCATTCAAAACTACTTAGCCTGATACCTCACTACCACAAATTTAAGCGGCACATCGCCGTTGTTATAAATGCCGTGTACGTCATTAGGGGCTGCAAATAAAATATCTCCAGTGCGTGCTGGCTGGCTTTTGCCATTAAGCGTCCACGTGCCAGAGCCCTCGAGAATCATTAAGTATTCTTCATCAGGATGCTGGTGGGCTGGGTGTATTTCGTTATTAGGTTTAATAACCGCAACGCCCGTAATAGCGTCTTTTTGACTCACAATAGCTGATGTAAGTTGTGTGGGTTTATCTGCTGCGTTTACAGGCAATGCAATGGTGGCTGCGGTTGTAAGTAATACGCCGGTTACACAATGTTTAACTGTTAAATGATTCATGGTTGTTATCCTTATTATTTAGCGCTTAGGTTAATTAAATAAACCCAGTCGTTGTTAGGTGTGTTGGGTGGTGTTGCCAGTTGTGTACTCGTTGCGGTATTTACACAAAAGCGTTTGCCGTTTACGTAGTTGTTAGTTCGTGGATTAAACCAGTCGAGGGTGTAACACGCGTTTGGTAATGTGACCTGAGCTTGGCTTGCATTACTAAAATAAAATAAGTAAAACGTTGAGTTATCACTTAACGCCCAGCCTGTTTTTGTAAGATCTGGGGTGGGTGTAAGCTTTGTAAAAGGCACGTATTTTTGAAAAAACGCAACGGCGTTGGTCATCGCTAAATAGTAATCTTTGTAAGGCGTTAAATCTTGTTCAACAAGGTCGCCGCCTCCGCCTAAATAAAACTCAATACCTGCGCCACCTGCCATAAATGTGGCCCACACGCTACTTTTACGCCACGTATCTACATTGTTTGCATACTCGTAAATATAGGCTTCGTCCATGGTGATCACCCACGGGTGAGGGTTGCTTTGAGTAAGCTGGCGGTACTTTAAAACATCGCTGTAAGTGGTGTTAGTTTTAAGTTCACCTTGTAAGCTTGCCCCTGTGTAGGCGGGGTAGCCCAAAATGTTGTCGTTTGGTTTATCGTAAATGTGGTAGTCGAGCGACGGACCGTTATGTACAACAATATGCTCAGGATAGTAGGTGAGTGATTGAAAGTAATCGGCAAATTGCTTTCTTTGTTTGGTGGTATTGGCTTTTTGTTGTTTATCGTCGCCGCTTGGATCTTGCCAGCCGTTTTCTTCGCCTATATTCCACGTGGTTGCTAAATGATAGCCAAAGCGGGCAAATAACTCGCGATAGTAAATTTTACGACTAACAGCAAAGTCGTTTTTAAGCTGGCTTTCGTTCCATTCAAACAGTGATTCGTTTTCGGTTTCGCTCATTACAAAGTGAGTCATTATGCCTTTTTGCTGCATGTGGCTAAATACAATATCCCACTGAGCTAATTTAGATACATCGTAGCGTGTGGTTTGGGTTTTGCTAAGCCATGGCCAAACTTGGTCGCCATCGCCGTAGGCGTTCATGGTTAAAAAGTAATACGCGTTAATGTTAAGCGACGCTAAATAATTTATTAGCCCAATAATGCCTTTTGAAGATTGATGACTACTGTTATCAGTCTCTGTATTGATTGTTTGCCATGTAGGGTCGCTATTTTGCCAATGCTTTATATGCGCTTGGTAGTTACGCTTTGTGGGAGTGGCATCAAACCCTGAAAAGCCAAGCAGCACTTCAGGGCTGTTAGCCCCTGCTTTTAAAAAGTACTTTTTTGAGCCATTAAACTGCAAATAAGGTTTATTAACGTATTCAAGCTTACCTTTGCTTTTAAAGTCTTTACTGCTGGATGACTTAGTGGCGGCGGTAACATTAAACTCGCCTGTTTGTTTATCAAAAAATCCGGCTGATTGCTCATTTGTAACAGTATTTAATGGCACGCTTGCGATATTACGGCCTTTAACAAATGAGAGTGTATAGCGCCATTTGCCAAGCTCGTTGGGCGAAAACAAAACCTGCCATTTGTTGCCTGCTGTTGCATGTGTTTGAGCAGTGTTTGCATCGGCTGCATAATATCCAGGTACTGTATATTGCTTATTAGTGGGGCTGGTAAATGTGGCGTCTAAGCGGTAATCGGTAAAAGGGTTAGGCGTGGCAAGCTCGCTGGTGTGCGGGCCTTCAAGGGTTAAGCTTAATTTATACCAGATAGGCACGTGAGTGCTGGTTTGCTCCGCGCGAATTAGGGCGCTGAATATAAATGAGGCGAAAAATGCGCTAATTAACAGAAGCCGTTTTATTGTTATTTTTTTCATGTGTATCCTTGCTAATTTTATTGCTAGTAAAGTGTGTGATTAAGGAATATGTACTGTGTCATTTTTGTTCAGTCTATTTCAATAAAACGTTGTTGTCAAAAGGACTATATGGTGTTAGGTTTACGTTGCACACTAAAAAATAAACAACAGGTAAACCATGCATAAAAATAAACTTACAATTGCTATCTTATTAGGAATGTCTAGCCTTGCACTTGGCTGTAATAGCTCAGCAGAGCAAAGCAAACCAACATTAAAAGCGCCGGAGCAATTAACGCTTAAAGCGCAATTTAAAGAGCACTTTAAAATTGGCACAGCGATTAGCCGCGACCAAGTATTAGGGGCTTTGCCTGAAGATTTAAATGTGGCTAAAACGCAATTTAATACCTTTACGCCAGAGAACTCAATGAAGTGGGAGCGTATACACCCAGAGCTTGAAACCTACGATTTTGAAGCCGCTGATGCGTTAGTTCAGTACGCACAAGAGAACAACCAAGAATTAGTTGGGCACACATTAGTGTGGCATTCGCAAACGCCTGACTGGGTTTTTGAAGACGAACAAGGCGAGCCGCTAACCCGCGATGCATTACTTAAGCGTATGCAAAACCATATTAATGCAGTTGCAGGGCGCTATAAAAACCGTATTTTTGCATGGGACGTGGTAAACGAAGCACTTAACGAAGACGGCACACTGCGTGAATCTAAATGGAGCACCATTATTGGTGACGACTTTATAGAATATGCGTTTAAATACGCTAAGCAGGCAGCGCCTAATGCCAAGTTATATTACAACGACTATAACTTGTTTAAGTCAGAAAAAAGAGCTGGTGCAATTGCGCTTATTAAAAACTTGCAAAATAAAGGTATTCAAATTGATGGAATTGGTATGCAAGCGCATTATTCCCTTGATAACCCAGAGCTTTCGTTAATGGAAGACTCTATTGTGGCATACGCTGCCACAGGTATTGATGTGATGATAACCGAGCTTGATATTTCGGTATTGCCATTCCCAGAAGGTGAAGAACAAGGGGCTGATATTTCGTTAGATATTGCGCTGCAAGAGCGATTTAACCCATACCCGAATGGTTTGCCTAGTGAAGTAAACACCCAGTTAGGCGAGCGCTATAAAGCCGTGTTCGACATACTTAAAAAACATGACGACAAAGTAAGCCGCGTTACTTTTTGGGGCATAAGCGATGCACGCACTTGGCGCAACGATTGGCCAATGCAAGGGCGCACCGATTACCCATTATTAATTGACCGTGAGCTAAAACTTAAAAGCTTTGTAAGCGATTTATAATCGCACTAAACATTTAACCTCCCGCAAAGGATCGCTTAATAGCGATCCTTTTTTGGTTTATAAAATAGCTATTTTTTATTGGTTTTAGTTAAGCAGTAACTAATATGCGTTTGCAAAGGCACTTGAGGTGTTAAATAGCTAAAAGGAAAATGTGGGTTATTGGGGCTGTCAGGGCAAAATTGCGGCTCTAGGCAAATACCGTCAAATTGGTTAAACGGGCTTTTTAAATGCTGCCCTGTATAAACCTGAATAGCAGGGTAGTTAGAAAGCACACTCAGCATTACTTTTTTATCAGCGCTTGTAAGCGTTGCGTGTTGCTTATTGGTTTGCAGATTAAGTACTTGCTCGGTTACAAAGTTATGATCGAGTTTATCGGTTTTATTAAGCACCCGCGCATTTGTGTAGTCAAAAGTTGTATTTGCTACAGGGGCTATTAAACCTGTGGGAATGGCGTTTGTATCTACGGGGGTATAATGCGCGGCGGCCAGTTTTAATGTATGCCCTTGTGCGCTGTTAGTAATGCCATTTAAATTAAAATATGGGTGCGCTGTTGGCCCTGCAATGGTTTTTTTATTACTGGTAATCGTAAATTTAATATCAAGATTACTTTGGTTTTTACTGTTAGTGGTAAAGGTATACAGCACGTTAAATATAGTTTTACCGGGGTAGCCGTTGTAACCATCAGGCAGGGTAATACTTAAACTTAATGCATTTTTTTGATGATAATCGAGCTGCCAAAATAAGTCGCTTAATGCTTTTTGGCCGCCGTGAAGTTGGTTTACGCCTTCGTTTTTATTAAGTACATAGGTTTTATCATCAATGTTTATTTGGGCGTTACTTAGCCTGTTTGCATAAGGGCCGGCTACAGCGCCTAAGTAAAACGTGTCGTTTAAATAGTCATTAATATTAGAATAGCCAAGTATAATATTTCGTTTTTTATTATCAACATGGGTAATCCAGCTGGTAAGCCGGGCACCGTAGTTAATAATAGAAATAGTGTCGTTTGCTTCATTACTTAGTGTGTATTGAACAATTGAAGTTGTCATGTTGGTTACTCTTTTAATTGTTCGTTCTGGCTTTTTTAATTTCTTCTTTTACGATTGGGTACAGATCGTATGTTGGATAAAACTCAGTGCTGTAGGCTCTCCAGCCATAACGTTCAATCGATAAATTTACTTTTGGTAATAACGCTGCTGGAAAGCGCAAGGTAACAACTTGCCCTATGCCCATCATTACTTTCCAAGATTCTACTGTTGCGCCTTCTGGCGGGAAGTGTTTGTAAAAGTTAGCGTTGTTGAGTATTTCTTTTATTTCAGAGAGGTTTTTTGATTGGTCGTGCTTTAAAAAAATCGTTAGCATTAGTTCATCATTTTGCTCGTCACTTGCCCATGCGTTAAAACTAGTACTTGCACTAAAAAGTATAATTAATAGTAAATATTTCATAGTTCACCTTTGTTAGTTAATTATAAAAATGCGCCGAGCTTTGAAAGGCTTAGCGCATTAATTGGATAAAGTTTGGATTATTTAGCGCATTACGCGTACTAAATATTAAGCGTTCGCTTTAATTAACGCTTGCGCGGTGCTCACTACATTTTTGGTGGTAAAGCCAAAATGCTCTAATAACACATTACCTGGCGCCGACTCACCAAAAGTGCTCATACCAATTACTTTGCCTTGTAAGCCAACATATTTAAGCCAGTAATCTTGGTGTGATGTTTCAATTGCAATACGGTTTGCTACCGAGTTTGGCAATACACTTTGCTTGTAATCGTCTGATTGTAGATCAAACAATGTGGTGCTTGGCATTGATACCACACGCACTGCAACGCCTTGTGCTATCAGCTCTTTTGCGGCTTGCATTGCTAAATCAACCTCAGAGCCTGTTGCAATTAAAATAAGCTCAGGCGCTTTATTGCTTTCGCTAAGAATATAGCCGCCTTTTTCTATGTCGCTAATTTGCTGAGCGCTGCGTGGCTGGTGGTTTAGCCCTTGGCGACTAAAAATAAGCGCTGTAGGTTGCTGCTGATTTTGTATCGCGTTTTTCCACGAAACGGCAGTTTCTACTGCGTCACATGGGCGCCATGTGACTAGGTTTGGCGTCATACGTAGGTTGGCTAGTTGCTCAATAGGTTGGTGAGTTGGACCGTCTTCACCTTGACCAATAGAGTCGTGGGTATACACAAATATATTTTGAATACCCATAAGTGCCGACATTCTTACTGCGTTACGGGCGTATTCCATAAACATTAAAAATGTAGCACCGTAATTAATAAAACCACTGTGCAGTGATATGCCATTCATAATGCCGCTCATACCAAACTCGCGCACGCCATAAAACAGGTAATTACCGCTGGCGTCATCTGCGCTTATGCCTTTAGAGCCAGACCACAGCGTTAAGTTAGAACCGGCTAAATCGGCAGAGCCACCCAGTAACTCTGGTAAATGCGGGGCAAAGGCTTCAATGGTGTTTTGCGAGGCTTTTCGGCTGGCAATATTAGCGGCGTCTTTGTTGCACTGTGCAATATAGTTGTTTGCAATAGCTTCGAAGTTGTCAGGAAGGGTGCGTTTAATTACGCGTCGCTCAAATTCTTTGCCAAGCTCTGGGTGGCTTTTGGTGTAGTCGCTAAACAGTTGCTGCCATTGTTTTTGTTTTTTATCACCGCTTTGTTTAGCGTCCCAATGGGCGTAAATATCATCACTGATACTAAATGCTTCATTTGGTATGTTTAAAAATTTGCGCGCCGCAGTTATTTCATCATTACCTAATGGTGAGCCATGGCAGTCGTGCGAGCCTGATTTATTTGGCGAGCCAAAACCAATCACGGTTTTACAACAAAGTAGGGTAGGTTTATCGCTCACTTGTTTGGCTTGTGCAATGGCGCTTGCAATTTGCTCTGGGTCGTGGCCGTCTATATCTTTTATTACATGCCAGCCGTAAGCGTCAAAGCGTTTAGCTGTGTCGTCGGTAAACCAGCCCTCAACGTGTCCGTCGATAGATATGCCGTTATCGTCCCAAAAAGCAATAAGTTTACCCAGGCCTAATGTGCCTGCAAGCGAACATGCTTCGTGCGATATGCCTTCCATTAAACAGCCATCACCCATAAAACAGTAAGTGTAATGATCTACAAGATCAAAACTCTCTTTGTTAAATTGCGATGCTAGGGCTTTTTCGGCAATAGCCATACCTACGGCATTTGATAAACCTGCGCCAAGCGGACCTGTGGTTGTTTCAACACCTGGGGTATAACCGTATTCAGGGTGACCTGGGGTTTTTGAATGCATTTGCCTAAATTGTTTAAGCTCACTAAGTGGTAACTCGTACCCGCTTAAATGCAATAAAGAATAAATAAGCATAGAGCCGTGACCGTTACTAAGTACAAAGCGGTCTCGGTTTGGCCAATTTGGATCGGTTGGATTGTGGTTTAAAAAATCGTTCCACAGTACTTCGGCTATATCGGCCATACCCATAGGTGCGCCCGGATGCCCTGAGTTTGCTTGCTGTACCGCATCCATACTGAGTGCACGAATGGCATTAGCAAAAGGCGCACGAGAAGAAAGTTGCGTCATGTATTACCTCAAATAAAATTAAAAAAGCCCGCACGTTATGTGGCAGGCTTGAGGGAAATTAGTTTAGTAAGTCTTCAACCAATTTAGCCAAAATACGCTGATCTTTGGCAAAGTTACGAATACCTTCACCGAGCTTTTCGCTGGCCATTGGATCTTCGTTGTGCTGCCATAAAAATTGCTCGTGGGTGAGTGGGGTTATGTCGCTTTGCGGTGCTTTGGCAATGTTTGCAGCGTTAAGCTTTGTAACCAGTTCACCTTCTTGGCTTTGTAAATCATTGAGTAATGATGGCGAGATAGTCAGTAAATCGCAGCCAGCAAGTTCGATTATTTCCTGAATGTTTCTAAAGCTTGCGCCCATTACCACGGTTTTATAATCGTACTTTTTATAGTACTGATAAATACCTGTAACCGACTGCACACCAGGATCTTCGCTTGGGGTGTATTCTTTATTATCGCGGGCTTTGTACCAATCAAGAATACGACCAACAAACGGAGATATAAGCGTTACGTTAGCTTGTGCGCACGCAACGGCTTGAGCCATCGAAAAAAGCAGTGTTAGATTACACTTAATGCCTTCTTTTTCTAATTGTTCGGCGGCTTTAATGCCTTCCCATGTTGAAGCAAGTTTAATAAGTACGCGGTCTTTTGAAATACCCGCTTGCTCGTAAAGTGAAATAAGCTTACGCCCTTTGGCAATACTTGATTGGGTATCAAACGATAAACGCGCATCTACTTCGCTCGATATACGCCCAGGTATTACTTTTAGTATTTCACAGCCAAAGTTAACAATAAGTTGGTCGCAAACAGCATCAACGTCGCTTCCTGCTTTACTTATAGCGTCTTCAATTAAATGTTTATATTGAGGTAATTTTGCAGCTTGTAAAATTAATGAGGGGTTGGTTGTTGCATCAACCGGTTGTAGGGCCTTGATTGACTCTACATCGCCACTGTCGGCAACGACCGTGGTTACTTTTTTGAGTTGTTCTAACAAGTTCATAATGATGTACGCCTCGGCTTTAAAACCGAGGCGATGTCCTTATACGTAGCGGTTAACAATATTCTCAAGCAGCTCTTGTCGGCCCGAAACTTGCTTAGGATCGATGTTGTTTTCGTGTACTAACGCAGCAAGGCTCTCAAGTGATTGTTCACCTTTTAAAATGCTTTGGCCTAGGTCTTCTTTCCAACCAGCGTAACGTTTTTTAACAAAATCAGTCAGCTCGCCACCTTCAATCATTGCTGCTGCATTGAGTAATGCTTTAGCCATCGTATCCATACCGCCAATGTGACCGATGAATAAATCATCGCGTTCACACGATTGACGACGAAGTTTAGTATCAAAGTTGAAGCCACCGGTTGTAAAACCGCCATTCTTTAAAATTTCGTAAACGACAAGTGTGCACTCAGCTACATCGTTAGGGAATTGATCTGTATCCCATCCGTTTTGCATATCACCACGGTTAGCATCAATACTACCCATAATGCCTTCTGCGCAAGCAACGGCAATTTCGTGGTGGAAGCTATGACCTGCAAGTGTTGCGTGGTTTGCTTCAATGTTTACTTTAATTTCGTCTTGTAAGCCGTGCTTGTGTAAAAAGCCTGCAACCGTTGCTGTATCGTAATCGTACTGGTGCTTAGTTGGCTCTTGTGGTTTTGGCTCAATTAATAATGTGCCTTTAAAACCAATTTTTTTCTTGTGCTCTACAACCATTTTCAAAAAGCGTGCGTACTGCTCGCTTTCTTGCGCAAGGTCTGTATTTAGTAGTGTGTCATAACCTTCACGACCACCCCAAAGTACGTAGTTTTCGCCGCCTAAACGATGCGTAATTTCCATTGCATGTTTAACTTGCGCTGCTGCATATGCATACGTATTAGGATTAGGGTTTGTTGCACCACCGGCACAAAAACGTTTGTTTGAGAACAAGTTAGCAGTACCCCACAGTAGTTTTACGCCTGTGCGCTGCATTTCTTTTTCGATAATGTTAGCTATGTGCGTTACGTTATCGTGGCTTTCTTGTAGTGTTTTGCCTTCTGGAGCAATATCAACATCATGAAAACAAAAGTAAGGTACGCCTAGTTTTTCGAAAAACTCAAAAGCCACTTTTACTTTTTGTTCAGCAAGTTCTAATTGGTTGCCTACAGGTTGGATCCAAGGGCGGTCAAACGTACCTTCACCAAAAATATCAAACCCTGTAGAACAAAAGTTATGCCAGTAACAGGCTGCAAAACGTAAATGTTCTTTCATTGTTTTGCCAAGCACTACTTGGTTTTCGTCGTAATAACGAAATGCAAATGGGTTTTTAGAGTTTTCACCCTCAAATTTAATTTTTTCAACGTTTGTGAAAAATTGCTCGCTCATATTGTGCTCCATTAATTTTATAATAGTGTTTTAAAAGTATGTTTTTACACTTTGATAAAGTGCTTTGTATGTTGTGTATTGCTGTGCGTAAAAATCTTGCATAACTTGATTTGGTTCAATGGTTTGCGTAACTTTACCCTTAACACATACCTGTTGTGCTGGGCATTGCTCTGTGGCTACTCTGGCCAATCGTGCTGCGCCAAATGCAGGGCCAACTTCTGATCCTTCTCGGTAAATTAGAGGGCGATTAAGTACACTTGCGAGGATTTCTCCCCACAGTGAGCTTTTAGCGCCACCACCAATAACGGTTACATCGTCAATTTGTGCGCCAGCATCAAGCAGTACTTGTTGGCCATCGGCAAAGGCAAAAGCAACGCCCTCGAGTACTGCGCGGCCAAGGGCTGCTGCATCGGTATCGCTATCTAAACCAAAAAATACGCCTTTGGCATCGGGGTTATTATGCGGCGTGCGCTCACCGGTTAAATAAGGCAAAAATATCACTGAGCTTGGTTTGCTAAAGTCGGATTTACTTACTTGTTCAAGGAGTGCGCCTTCGTTTTCAAAACCGGTTAATTGAGTGACCCAGGTTAAACAGCTTGCTGCGCTTAACACCACTGACATTTGGTGCCAGGTGTTTTCAATACAATGACAAAAAGTATGTACTGCACCTTCTGGGTTAGGCAGGTATTTTTCGTTGGCAACAAAGTAAACACCCGAAGTACCTAACGATAAAAATGCTTGTTTTGGCTTTACTACACCAACACCTGCAGCGCCTGCAGCATTATCGCCACCACCTGCAACAACAGGCACTTGTTCCATACCCCATTTAGCAGCAACTTGGGCTGTTAATTTGCCAGTAATTTGTGTGCCCTCAAAAAGGGTAGGCATGTGCTGCTCTGTTAAGTCGCAGGCGCTAAGCATTTTTTGCGACCATGCTCTTTTTTCTACGTCTAGCCACAGTGTGCCTGCTGAGTCAGACATGTCTGATGCAAAATCACCGGTCATTAAAAAGCGTAGGTAGTCTTTTGGTAATAATACTTTGGCTACTTTTGCAAAGTTTTCTGGTTCAAACTCTTTTAACCACACCAATTTAGGTGCAGTAAAACCAGGCATTGCTATGTTGCCGGTAATATTACGAGAATTTGGTTCGCGTTTTTCAAGCTCTACACATTGCGCTGCACTGCGCCCGTCGTTCCATAAAATGGCTGGACGAATAATATTATTGTTTTTATCAAGCAGCGTTGCGCCATGCATTTGCCCAGAAAGGCCCACAGCTTTTACCGATTTTAGTAATGCAGGGTGAGTCTTTTTAAGATCCTCGATTGCACTACAGGTAGCAAGCCACCAATCTGAAGGGTTTTGCTCAGAAAAAAGTGGTGCTGGGCGTGAAACGCTTAAAGAGCCACTTGCTTGAGCAAGCAATTGGTCTTGCTCGTCTAAAATAATTACTTTTACACCTGAAGTGCCTAAATCGATACCAAGGAACATAAATGTGATACTTAATGTTGTTTTAGTGTTAGCGCTAACATTAATGATTTGATATTGTTAAGTCAAGCTAGTTTTAAACTATGTTTAACAATTAATTTGCAAGTTTATTGCTTGGTTGTTGGAGTTCACTTAAATTTCTTTTTAAGATCATAAGGAAACACTATGAAAAAAATAAACTGGGGTATTGTTGGTTGTGGCCGAATTGCCGCACAATTTTGTGAAGACTTAGCACATACAAACAATGGTGTTGCGTACGCAGTTGCAGCAAGAAATGGGGATGATGCAACCGCTTTTGCGAGCAAGTATGGTGCGGCCAATGCCTACGAAGGGTACCAAGCATTATTTGACGATAAAAACGTTGATGTAGTTTACATTGCGACCCCGCATAACTTTCACTTTAAAAATGCCAGCGATGCTATTAAAGCAGGTAAGCATGTATTGTGCGAAAAGCCCATTACGGTTTCGGCTGAAGAGTGCAAGCAGTTGTCTTTACTGGCTAAAAAGCACGACGTATTTTTAATGGAAGCCATGTGGACGTACTTTTTACCTGCAATACAAAAAGCAAAACAATGGGTAGAGCAAGGGCGAATTGGCACTATTAAACATGTTAAAGCTGACTTTGGCTATCCTGTGCCTTTTAATCCCGATGGGCGTGAATACAACCCCGATTTAGCGGGCGGTTGTTTACTTGATATGGGAATTTATCCGCTTGCCATTGCCAATTACTTTTTAAATAACGACCTTGAAAACTTATACGTAAGAGCAAATATTCGCTACAAGGGCGTGGAAGACGATGTACTTATTACTGCTAATTGTGGTGATGTAATGGTGAGCTTAGCAACGTCATTTCAATGCCGGTTAGGGAATGGCGCGTATATTATTGGCGACAAAGGCTATATAAAAATACCCGATGCATTTAGGGCTTATGAGTGCTCTTTGTATGAGCTTGATGATTTAATTGAGCATTTTGAAGATGGCAGGCAGTCACAAGGTTATAGCTTTGAAGCGCAAGAAGTAGGGCGCTTACTGAGCGAAAACAAACGTGAGAGTGACATTATGAGCCACTCTCAAAGTTTACTTTTACAATCGCAAATGGAGCGTATTAAAGCCCTGTTTTAATAGAGCTTTGAATGAGCTTTTAAATGGTTTTATATCATCTCTAAATCAACTAATAAACTTAACTGGCGGCGATTTATTCGCCGCTAGGTTCGTCATAATTAAAAAATGAATAGTGAGCTTCTTTATTTCTCCCCGATAAGTCTTGGCACGCCATCCCCACAAAAGCACCGGTAAAACACGGGCGATACCCTTGCGGTGATTGCTGCACGTAATCATCAGATAAAATACTGCCATCGAGCACTGGACCAAACTTTATCCAGCAGTTTTCCTCGGTTGCGTAGTAAAACTGCAGCTGAGCGCCATTAAAATCAGCTTTTAAGTAAACAGGTTTGTTTGTTTTAAGCAAAAGCGGTGCAACAGGCGTGCTTGTTTGGTATTTATCGCAGCTTATTATATTTAAATAACGTGGTGTGGTTTCATCGCCTACATCGCCGCCGCTTATATGCAAATAGTAGTAATGAGCGGTGTTGTAATAACATACTAGCCCCGCCATTTGCTGAAAACTGCTCGGCGCAAAATCAACGCATGTGCTGCTAACAGTATGATGAGCCTGTACACGCCTGGCAATAAAACTTTGCTGATGCAATGAGCTTAAAGACTCTTTACCTACTAGGGTGAGCGATGCTTTTTGAGTATTTTTATACACCCAGCTTTTGCACATGGGCATACGCAATGACTGAAAATCAACAGTCAGATCATCTTTACTAAAATCAATATGTGTTGTGGGTTGCGGCTGTGGGTTTAGTGTTAAACCTTCAACGGGTACGTGTACTCTGGGGGCTTTATTTGTGTGTTTTGCATAAGGCCAGCCATCTTCTTTCCAGATTATTTGCTCAATCCCTGTTTCACGCCCTGTAATGCAGCGGCCACGCTCAGACAGCGGTCTTGATGTTAAAAATACCGTGTACCAATCACCGGTTTGTGTTTGAAAAAAATCTCCATGGCCACATTTTTGTAGCGTATTACTCGGCTCGTGGGCTGCTGTAATAACGGGGTTGTGCGGGTGTACTTGGTAAGGGCCAAATACGTTTTTAGCACGCGCTACTCTAATGCAGTGTTCATACCCAGTGCCACCTTCAGCGGTAATTAAATAGTAGTAATCGCCGCGTTTTAAAATATGCGGGCCTTCAGTGCAACCAAGTTCTGTGCCTGAAAATATAGGTTTAACATCGCCTATTAATTTATTGGTTTTTAGGCAAAGCTCTTGCATTACTATACCACCAAATAGTGCGTTATTACGGTGATCAACCAGCATGTTTAACAAATAGCTTTTACCGTCATCATCGTGAAAAATAGACGGATCAAAACCGCTAGAATTTAAGTAAGTCGCTTGTGACCAGTTACCGGTGATATCAGTGGTTGATACAAAATAGTTTGGTGTGTCTTTGTAAGGGCCATCAAAGCTTTTTACATTGGTATATACCAAATAAAAACGGCCATTATTGTAACTAAGTTGCGGTGCCCATACGCCGCAAGAGTCGGGCACTCCTCGCATATCGAGTTGCTCTACGGTGTTAAGTGCTTGGCCTATAACTCGCCAATTTACTAAATCGGTAGAGTGGTGAATTTGCACACCGCCAAACCATTCAAATGTTGAAGTGGCTATGTAGTAGTCGTTATTAACTCTGACAATGTTTGGGTCTGGGTTAAAGCCTCTTAGAATTGGGTTTTGCAGCATGCTCATAATATAGGCCTTTTTAAGTTTTTTATATTATTGGGTGTGAATATTATAAATTTGTTGTTAGCGCTAACATTTTCAGTGTAGTATAAGACTTTGTCAATAAGTAATCATTTAAAACGCGCTGTAAACAATATCAAGCTTTACAATTATGTATAATGAAAATTAAGAAAGTTAATTATAACAATCCACTGATTGTGAGTAGGTAATAACAGTAATGGCCGATCCTAAAAGAGCAAGAATACAAGATGTAGCCGAGCAGGCTGGTGTATCAATGATGACGGTTTCGCGTGTTCTCAACCAAGACAAAAAAGTAAGCGACAAAACCCGCGAAAAAGTAATGGCTGTTGTTGAGCAATTAAACTACCGGCCAAATGTGTCTGCTAGGCGCCTTGCTAGTACTAAGTCATTCTTTTTAGGGCTTTTATACGATAACCCAAGTGACTCTTACATAAGCCAGTTTTTATTGGCAGCGCTTAAAAAATGCCGCGCACTGGGCTACCACCTTGTTGTTGACGAAGCGCATACCGATATTGACAAAACAATTGAATCGGTAAAGCAACTTATAGATGTTACACAGGTTGATGGCATGATTTTACTGCCACCTATGTGCGACAACGAACAGGTTTTAGATGTGCTTACTAAAGCACAAGTGCCATTTGTAAGAATAACGCCAGATACAAAATTAAATCGCTCCCCTTATATATGCATGGACGATTACCAAGCAGCGTTTGATGTTACAGAGCATTTAATAAATCAAGGGCATAGCAAAATTGCACATATTATTGGCGACACTAAACAAGGTGTAAGCCGTTTGCGTTACCAAGGTTATTTAGATGCGCTGCGCTCTAATAAAATAATAACGCCACCTGAGTATATAGAGCAGGGCAGTTTTACCTATCAATCGGGTATGGAAGCGGCAATAAAATTGCTTTCGCTTGATGATAAACCAACGGCTATTTTTGCAGCTAACGATGATATGGCAGCCGCTGTAATCTCAATAGCTCAAAAACAAGGTATTAATATTCCAAGCGAACTGTCGGTTGTTGGCTTTGATGACACGCAACTTGCAACCATAGTTTGGCCAAATATTTCTACGGTAAAACAGCCCATTAATGAAATGGCTGAGCTTGCGATTACTTTACTTGCATCGGGTCAGTATAACGATTTAAGCAATGTAAAAAGCTTAGACTTAAGACATATTTTAGATTTTGAATTAATAGAAAGAGAATCAAGCTCAACCAATAAAAACAACTAAATAAGCACACCCTTTTGAGCTTCAAAATCTATATAAAATAACAACAACACACAATATGGATACTTATGAACGAGAAAGAAAATGTACTTTTAATCGTACTGGTTTGCTTTGTTGCGACCATTGGCGGTTTTTTATTTGGTTTTGACAGCGGCGTAATTAACGGCACTGTTGATGGATTACAAACGGCGTTTGGCTCCAGTAGTGCGGGTACGGGATTTAACGTATCGAGCATGCTAATTGGTTGTGCCATTGGTGCGTTTTGCGCAGGTCGATTGGCTGATAAATTTGGTCGGCGTCCAATTTTACTTTTTGCCGCTGCTTTATTTATTATAAGTGCTTGGGGCTCGGGTGTGTCAGTCACATCGTTTGAATTTGTGATTTATCGTATTTTAGGCGGCTTAGCTGTAGGGGCTGCATCGGTTATGACCCCAGCTTATATTAGCGAAATTGCCCCCGCACGATACAGAGGCACGCTCTCTACACTTCAACAAGTGGCTATTATATTTGGTTTGTTTAGCGCATTTGTGAGTAACTATTTTTTAGCAAATACGGCTGGCGGCTCTACGGCTATATTTTGGCTCGACTTTGAAACATGGCGTTGGATGTTTTGGGTTGAGTTATTACCTGCATGCTTGTTTTTAATCGCTTTATTTTTTATCCCTGAAAGCCCTCGATACTTAATTATGGCTGGTAAAAAAGACGCTGCTGCACGTGTTTTATCGTCATTATATGGTGCTGAAACTGCCTCTCTGAAATTAAATGAAATAGCAGAGTCTCTTGCTGGCGATAAACACCAACCTAAATTATCTGATCTTATTGATAAACCTAAAAAACGTTTACGCCCCATTGTTTGGATAGGAATTGGCTTAGCTACATTTCAGCAATTAGTCGGCATTAACGTTGTTTTTTACTACGGCGCGGTACTTTGGCAAGCAGCCGGTTTTACTGAATCTGACGCGTTACTTATTAATATAATAAGCGGCTTTGTAAGTATTTTAGCAGTGTTTATTACCATGTATTTTATAGACAAAATTGGCAGAAAACCTTTTTTGTTAACCGGCTCAATTGGTATGACGGTTACGCTTTCTGTTATTGTTTATGCCTTTTTAAACGCAGATATTGGCTCAACAGGTAACTTAGAACTAGGAGAGCAGGGCATAGTTGCTTTAATAGCCGCTAATGCGTATGTTTTCTTTTTTAACTTATCGTGGGGCCCTGTAATGTGGGTTATGTTAGGCGAAATGTTCCCTAACCAAATTCGCGGCTCTGGCCTTGCAGTTACCGGCTTTGCCCAGTGGATAGCTAACTTTTTAATTACCTGGTCGTTCCCTGTTATGCTCACAGGCATTGGTTTAGCTGGGGCTTATGGTTTTTACGCATTTTGTGCGTTTGTTTCAGTCATATTTGTATTTAAGTTTTTACGCGAAACCAAAGGCAAAGAGCTTGAACAAATGAAAGGATAAATATTACCCCTTTAATAAGCGCCAAAACTATTGTAATGGTTTTGGCGCTTATTTTATTAATTTTCATATCTGCAATAATAAAGTGAGGTTATAGTTACCTTTGTTTTTTTCTATAAAAGTCTCTCAATTGATAAAGCCATATTTAGGAGTCGCTAATTTCCTTGCTTACACTGCCAAAAACCTTACATAAATTATGCTGGCTAAGTGGCCTTAATAATAGTTACCCTATTTGTATGGTTGTTTTAGCAAATTTAAGAGGTTGTAATTTAGGTTTTGCAAAACAATAAGCAAATGTCAGTGGACCTACTCTGCCAATCAGCATAAGTAAAATTATTATTAGCTGGCTTGGCATACTTAAATTACTAGTAAAATCACGAGATAGCCCTACAGTGCTCAATGCCGAAATTACTTCAAAAGTAATATCTAAAAGAGACGCTTGCTCGATTTTACTCATAATCATGATGCTTAAAAAAGCCGTAAATAAGTATAAAATTACAACACTCAATGCTTTTATCACAAGTTTGTCGCTTAGCTCTCTGTTAAATATGGTTACCTGTGGTTTTTGGCGTAAATAGCTATACATAGCAAGTAGTAAAATAACAAAAGTTCCTATTTTAATGCCGCTTGCTGTACTTACCGAACCGCCACCTATTACCATTAATAACAATGTAAGCAATGTCGAGTCGGAACTGAGCTGGCTAATAGGTAAAGTATTAAAGCCTGCAGTACGTGGTGTAACTGCTTGAAACCAAGCAGCAATTACTTGCTCGTTAATAGGTAGGTTGGCAAGTGTGGCTGGATTTGAATATTCAAATAAAAAAATAAGCAAAAATGCACAGCAATTAATTACAGCACTTGCAATTAATACAATACGTGTATTAGTTGCTAATTTATGCCAGCGACGTTGTTGATATATATCTATTAAAACGGTAAACCCTAAGCCACCGATTATAAATAATGCACTGATAATAAGATTAACAGATACATCACTTTTAAAAGCCATTAAGCTATTACTATCGAGTGCAAACCCGGCATTGTTAAAAGCCGAAATAGTATAAAATAGACTTTGATAGGCGCTACCCGCAATACCATAGTCATCTACCCAGCTAATAAAAAGTAAGCAAAATGCTATAGTCTGAATTATTAGCGAGTAAGTTATTACACATCTAGCTACATGGATCACTCCATTTAAATCGCTTGTATCGAATGCTTGGCTTGCAAGTAAACGTTGTTTTAATCCTAAGTTTTTACCAATACTTAAAAATGAAATAACGGCCACGGTCATAAAGCCGATTCCTCCAATTTGAATAAGTACCATAACAACACATTGCCCAAATGTGGTTAGCGCAGTGCCTGTATCAATAACAACTAAGCCTGTAACTGTAACCGCAGAGGATGCAGTAAAAAAAGCTTGAATAAAGCTAAGCGATTCAACACTTGCAAAAGGTAATAGTAATAAGCAAGTGCCTAAAATAATGAGAACAAAAAAACCAGCAGTTAAAATTAAAGGGGGGTTAACAGGCCTTTTCAAATTTTTTAAACGGCGATTAAATTGCTTTGGAAGTACGTGTGCTTGCCAGTTGATCATAAAGCTTTAAACCGTTTGGTGAGTTTTGTTAGGTAATGTTTAGAGCCCAGTAATACAAGGCTATCACCATGGCGTAACTCGGTGTCGAGTGTTAGGTCTGTATTAAAATTATCATCTCGGCGTAAGGTGAGCGGTTTTATATCTGAGTTACGGTCTTTTAAAAGCCAGCCAATATTGCGCCCTGATAAATGTAAATCTATGGCAAGCTCAACAATAAATGTAGATTGTGTAAGCGCAAAGTACTGGTTAACCATAGGGTAGTTAAGTGCATGTGCTACTCTGATACCCATTTCTTCTTCGGGGTGAATAATACGGGATACGCCAAGTTTACTTAAAATTTGATGGTGACTTTTAGAGCACGCCTTAACCCATATTTGTTTAACACCAAGGTTTTTTAAATGCAGCACGCATAAAATACTCGCTTCTATATTTTCACCAATTGCAACTAATACAGCTTGGCAGCTGGTTAAGTCGAGTCGAGCAAGCTGTGTTTCATCACTAGCATCTAAAATGACAGTGTAATTTAACTGATTAGCAAACGTGTTAATGGTGCTTTCGCTTATATCGGCTGCGCAAACGTGATGCCCCTGATTAGCAAGCTCAAGCGAGGCGGTAACACCAAAACTACCTAATCCAATTACTGCAAACTGTGCCATGTGCGTTCCTATTTAAAAAATACTACATAGCAAAGACTATGGAATTTTAAAAAAGAGTCACCCCATATCAATTAAGCTTTATAAACATTTAACACTACAGCCAAAAATCTTTATAAAAACTTTATACACAACGTATTAAAAAGCAGTAACCTATAAAAAGAGAATTTTATGGGAGTGCACAAATGGGTATTAATAAATGGCTTAAGCCGCTTTTATTAACAACAATTGCGCCTATTTTTATTGTGCTGGCTATTTTTCCAGTTCGAGAGTGGCTAACGACCACCGACATTGTGATGTTGCAATTACTTTGGGTGGCATGGGTTGCGGTGCGTCAAAATGCCGCCTTAGCGGGGATTACAACGTTAGTTAGTGTGGCATGTACCGACTGGTTTTTTGTACTGCCGTACTTTACATTTCATATCGAAAAAATTGAATACTTAGTCACTTTTACTGTCATGCTTATAGTTGGCTTGATGATAAGCAAATTGGCGGGCGAGCTAAGTAAAAACGTTCGTGATACCCAGTTACATGCCAGTAATACACGATGTTTATATGAGTTAGCTAAGGCGCTTAATGGGCTTGATGATATAAACGCTCAGCGCCAAGTATTTACAACATCGATTAAAAACCATCTAGGTATTACGCTTCGTTGGAACAATAATACAATGGATAATGGAGAGTACTTCAATATCGAACAAAACACACAATGGGGCGGCTTTATTTCAGATGCCGAACTTAGTCCTGATAACCGTGCATTTATAGACACGGCACTGTCTTTGTTGTTTCAGGTTCACGAAAACTCAAATCTTAGAAACCAGTCGGCATCGATGAAAGTACAAGCAGAGTTAGAACGTGCTAAAAACGCATTGCTGCGTAGTTTATCTCATGATCTACGCACGCCTTTGGCTACTATTATGGGCTCATCAAGCATGTTAGCTGACGAAAATATTGAGCTAAGTAAGGCATCAATTACAGAACAAGCAAAAAATATTTATGAGCAAAGTGAAATCTTAAATCAGCATTTTAATAAAGTGATGGAGCTTAGCCGGGTAAATAAAATAGGAGAGCAGCTAGCATGGCAAGCTATCAACGTACATACACTGGTTACTGAGGCTAAAGCACGCAGGCAGCAGCAATTAAGCGGTTTTAACTTAGCGTTAGTCTTTGATAAAGCTACTTGTTGTATAGGTGATATAACACTTTTAGAAATCGCGCTTGCGAATATATTCGAAAACGCGGCACGTTACGGTGATGGAGTGGCGACAGTGGACTTTAATACTGAACGAATTGCTAATATAACACACTATAAAATAGCCGTAAGCAATCTCATAGTTACTCATCCAAGCAGTTCGGATGAAGGAGTTGGGCTTGGTAGCGTAATTTGCGATGTAGTTGCTCAATTTCATCAAGGCGAATTTGTATTAGCTATTGATGAGCTGACCCAAGTAGCCACAGCAATACTTAGCTGGAGTGCAAAGAATGATTAATGTATTGGTGCTAGAAGACTCACCTGCACTGCAAAGTTTTTTAAAAACATTACTAGGTGCCAGTGGCTATAACGTATCAATTAGTGCGAAAGGGCTTGATGGTTTTTCATTAATGAGTGAGCAAAGCTTTGACTTAGTGTTACTTGATTTGGGATTGCTTGATATGGATGGACAGACTTGGTTACTTGAAGTACGACAATGGAGCCAAATACCAATATTAGTGCTTTCGGCTCGCGATGGCGAGGTGGAAAAGGTTACAGCCCTTGATAATGGGGCAAACGATTATATAACCAAACCTTTTAGTGCAAACGAACTTCTGGCAAGAATGCGTGTGCTACTAAGAGTAAATACACAGCCCAGTTTGGCACTGCAATGCGGTAACATCATTATAGATCCGCATAAGCACACAGTTACGCTTAACAGCAGCGATGTAAAGCTCACTAATAAAGAATATAAAATTTTGCTTATGTTATTTCAAAATAAAGATAAAGTGCTTACTCATAATGCTATTTTAAGTCAGGTATGGGGGGAGCAATACATTAATAGACCTGAGTATATTCGTGTACATGTAGCGCAACTAAGACAAAAGCTTGAGGTAAACCCTGCAAGCCCTATTCATATCTTAACTGAGCCAGCGGTAGGTTATAGATTAGTTGGGTAGGCACTAAAAAATTATCGTCCTAAATTTAGCTATTTAGGACGATAAAGTTATACGTTTTCTAGTTTCGTTCCTTTGGTTTCAGTTACTAAGTAAATAACAAAAAGTACCGATATAAAAGCAAAAAAAGCATAGAGCGAATACGCGAGTGCAAGCCCTCCACCGGCTAGCAATATTGGAAAGGTCATAGTAACTAAAAAGTTAGCCAGCCATTGAGCAAGCCCTGCAAGCCCTAAGCCTAATCCTCTCATGTTATTTGGAAATATCTCGCCGAGCATTACCCACATTACAGGACCCCATGAAAGGTTAAAAAAGAATACATATAAGTTGGCCTGTACGAGTGCAGTAAAGCCCCAGTCGCCAAGTTGTAATTGTCCTTGAGGGTCTATAGTGCCGTTAGAAAATGCGACAACCAAACCAATGAGTGAGAAGGTCATGCCTATTGAACCGATTAATAAAAATGGCTTTCGGCCTAATTTATCAATAAGCGATAAAGTAATAAAGCAGGCAACTAAGCTAATTACGCCACTAATAATATTGATTAAAAGCGCATCTGATTCTGAAAAACCAACAGCCTGCCATAATATAGCGCCATAATAAAATACCACGTTAATACCGACTAGTTGCTGTAATGTTGCAAGCCCAATTGCAATATAAACGACTGGTTTTAGCTTGAATGAGTGTGCTTGAAATAAGTTACTTATCTTTGTTTTTTCGCTATTACCTAATGACTGCCTTATTTCTTCCCACATTGGTTTGGCGTTTTTAGCACCGAATAACTGCGATAGAATTTTCATTCCTGCTTGTTGTTTATTTTTCATTGCTAAATAACGCGGGCTTTCTGGAATAAAAAATAAAGTGACCAAAAAAATAGTTGCAGGGACTAATTCTATCCAAAACATCCATCGCCACGTATCAAAGCCTGACCAAAGTACTTCGGTTGAGTTCCCTGATATTTGTACTAATGAATAGTTACTTAAAAAAGAGCAAAATAATCCTAAAATAATAGCAATTTGCTGAATAGAAGTAAGCGTACCACGTAAACGTGCCGGGGCTATTTCACTTATATAAGCGGGCGTTAGTATTGAAGCTGCACCTACCGCTAAGCCGCCAATTAAGCGATAAATTATAAATTCCCCCGACGACCCTGCAATGCCTGAACCCCAGGCACTGATAATAAAAAGAACAGCAGTTGCAAGTAATACCTTTTTTCGACCAAAGTGATCGGCGCTTTTACCTGCTATTAATGCACCAATAGCGCAGCCTAGCAGCATACTTGCTACATTAAAGCCGGTTACTACGCTGTCTGAGTTAAAGGCACCTTTGAGTCCATCAACTGTGCCATTAATTACACCGCTATCAAAACCAAATAAGAATCCACCAATCGCAGCTACGCAAGCGATAAAAAATATACGTAGCAAGTTCTCATTTTCGATACTCTTTAATTGAATAGATGTACCACTGAGCGTGGGATCTGTTGCTGTATTTTCCATTTTTTAATTCCTAGATTTTTATTATTTTTATAAAACAATGTTAGACACCGTAAATTTATCTTTTGGTATTTTAATACCTTGCCCAGAGCCCACCGTAACAATTAAGCGTCCTTTGTAAGCCACGGCATTACCTTGCTCATTGATATAAGTGAGTTGGTTTTTAGGAACTGTGAATTCAACCTCGTTTTGCGTTTTGTTTTTAAGGGTAACGTGTTTAAAACTCACTAATTGTTTATTAGGTGTTTTAATTGGCGCGTCGGGCATAGAAATATAAACTTGAACAACATCGTCAGCTGTAAAACTGCTTTGGTTAGCGATTATTGTTGTTAGGTTTAAATCGCCAGTGTCTGCGTTTATTGAATGACGTGTGTTTTTGTATTTAAAGTCTGCGTAACTTAAGCCGTAACCAAATGGGTAAAGTACTTCACCTTCATAATATTTGTATGTACGGTTTTGCATTGAGTAGTTCTTAAAGTCAGGTAAATCTGAAACTGATTTATAAAAGGTGATAGGCAATTTACCTGATGGGCTAAAGTCGCCGTAAAGTAAACCAGCTAGCGCGCTTCCTGCTGCCTCACCTGGATAGAAGCCCTGAACAATGGCATCTATATTTTCGTTCTCCCAATTTAATGCCATTGCACTACCGCTCATATTTACAAGTACGATAGGTTTACCGGTCTGCTTTAGCTTTTTAAGTAAATTAAGTTGGCTTTTAGGTAAATTAATATTGGTTCGATCTCCGTGAGAAAATCCTTCAATTTGCAGTGGCATTTCTTCACCTTCAAGATTGGCACTAATACCGCCTACAAATACAATAACATCCGCTTCATTGGCATTATCTAGCGCTTGTTGAGTAAGGTTTTGAGGGTTTTTTAACCAGCCTAAACTCGCTGTTGGGTTAATAACGTTGCTATGCCAAAAATGATTGAATTTAGCTTGTGCAGTTAATATATATTCTTCATTTTTATTAAGCGTTATAGCGCCATTAACAGTTTTACCATTAAGTGTAAAACTTATATTGGTGGCTTTAAAATAGTATTGTGCTGTTTGCTCAGGTTTAATTATTCCGTCCCATTTAACAGCAAATTCTTGCTCAATAGAGTTGTCGATAGGGGAGCGTTCCCAGCTAAAATCGATATTTTTATCTATTTGTCGTTTAGCTGGTTGACGGTCAAAATTACTCGCTGGGTAATACTGGGCAATTAACCCTGGCTGCATTTGATTATTATGATCTAGATGAAAAAAATGCTTTGCCTCAATAGGTTGGTAATGTGTATAAACCTCACCGGTAATGCTTGAGCCTGCAGAATATGTAAGTTTATTTTTACCTAGGCGTTTTTCTAATGCGTATTTAGGAGTAATAGGTTTGATAGGTGTGCCGTTGTAATTTCCTAATAAAATAGCGGTGTTATTTGCATTCGGGCCGATTAATGCTATTTTTTCGTTACCTTTTAAAGGCAGCAATTGTTTATTTTTAAGTAATACTAATGATTTTTGAGCTGCTTCTTCGGTGAGTTTTAAATGCTCTGTAGATCCAACTAACGTCATCGGTTTTTTAGAAAAAGGCACATTGTTAGCATCATCAAACATTCCTAATTTAAAGCGCGCATACATAAGGCGTTTTAATGCTATATCTATATCATTTTCTTCAACTAATCCTTCTTGTACTGCCTGAGTTAAATAACTATAGGTATTACCATGATGATCACCGCAGTTTAAATCGGTTCCTGTTCTAAGCGCCATAGCTGCAGCTTGTGCTTCTGTACTGACTATATTGTGGGATTTTATGTCGTAAAAATCGGCTATAGCACCACAGTCAGATACGATGTAACCTTTAAAATTAAATTCATCGCGTAATTTATTTTGAATTAACTCGTTGTTACCACAAGCCGGCGTGCCATTTACGCTGTTATATGCACACATCACTGATGCTACATCCGTTTGTGCTATTACATCTTTAAATGCAGGTAAATAGGTTTCTGCTAAATCTTTTTTAGAAGCAGTGTAGTCGTCACTGTGCCTTGAAACCTCCGGGCCGCTATGTACTGCATAATGCTTAAGTGTCGCTACAGATTTTAAATACTTAGAGTTATCACCTTGTAAGCCGTTAATAAAATTAACCGCAATACGGGTTGTTAAATAAGGGTCTTCACCGTAGGTTTCTTGGCCACGGCCCCAGCGTGGATCTCTAAAAATATTTATGTTTGGCGACCAATACGTCAGCCCTGTATACATTGAGTGGTTATTTTCATTTAAAAAGGCATGATGCTTTGCTCTGCCTTCGTCAGAAATAGCCGTACCAACTTTTAACATTAAGTCTTCATCAAATGTAGCAGCAAGACCAATCGCCTGAGGAAAAACAGTTGCTTTACCGGCTCTTGCTACACCGTGAAGCGCTTCGTTCCACCAATTATATTTTGGTATATTTAAGCGCTCAATTGCGGGGGATTTATCAAATAGCTGAGCTACTTTTTCTTCTAATGTTAAGCGATTTACTAAGTCATTTACACGCTCGTCAGTTGTTGCCGATTCATTTAGATAAAGTGGAATATCTGTATTTGATTGTTTATGGGGCGCACAACTAACTAAAGTAGCGATTGCTGTAAGTGCAATAAAATCTTTTATATTTTTGTTAACCATTATTACCAACTCTTTATGGGTGTGTGATAAAAATAAATTAACAGAGGTTATTATTAGAGTCGTCTAAGGGTAAGATTAATATAAATTTGAACGTTTAAATGGACGTATTTACGTAAGTTCATACTTTAGTCCCCTAAATAATGGGCATTACGCTGCAAATACGTGTTAATTACTATTTAACAGTATGATTTTCAGTCCCTATGTATTAATCCACTTATAAAAACGAGGTATGTATATATAACCAAAGTGGCTTAATAAAGCGTTCAAATAGCGGTATGTGTGGTTAGTTAGGCGATTTTTGCCTTTAATTTTATTAAACCTATACCTGCACGATAACCACATACACAAAAAAGACAGGATAAGAATTTTAAGTGCTACGTGAGTAGTCTTTAAATTCTGATTGGGGAAATAAGAATGAAGAAAATAAAACAGAGCCGTAAATTTAAGTTGTCGATAATTGCCTCTGCAATTATGGCATCACCATTTTCTTGTAATGTATTTGCAGCACAAGAAGAAGCCGTAGCAAAAGCTGATGAAGATAATATAGAAATTGTGATTGTAGAAGGGACACGCTCAAATCTCATTAATGCCCAAAATATGAAGAGAGAAGGCGAAACAGTACTCGATGCTATCTCAGCAAAAGATATTGGGTCTTTACCTGATCGAAGTGTACTTGAGGCAATTACCCGTTTACCGGGAGTGTCTATTGAACGCTTTGCAGCTGCAAACGATCCAGATCATTATGGTGTTGAAGGCAGCGGTGTTGTTGTTCGTGGATTAACACATACTCGCAGTGAATTTAACGGCCGTGACACTTTTACTGCAGATTCAGGGCGAGGGTTAAGCTTTCAAGACGTACCGCCAGAATTAATGGGGTCTGTTGAATTATTTAAAAACCAATCGGCAGATATGATTGAAGGCGGTATAGCTGGTACTGTCAATTTGGTTACACGTAAACCTTTTGATGCCGACGGCCGAGTAATCGCTTTTACTTTAGATGGAACATATAGCGAATTTGCAGATGAAACAACACCGTCATTTTCTGGCCTATATAGCGATATATTTGATTTAGATAATGGCAGGCTTGGCGTATTAGTAAATTATTCAAACTCTAAACTAAAAGCGCAGTCAGACGGTACACAAATAGGACGTTACGAAGAGCAAAATGAACTTGTTAATGGGCAAGCTGTATTTGTGCCTCGTACTACGCGTTTAACCCGAAAAGAAGATGACAGAGACAGAGAAGGTTTTGCAGGAGCACTACAGTTTGAAAATGAAAGTAAAACGCTTTTAGCTACAGCCCAATTTATTCGCTCTGATTCGTCACTAGCGTGGACCGAACACGCTATTGAAATGGCCGATGATGCTGTTATTAATGATTTAGTAGCTCTTGAAGGTACTGAATTTGACATTACTGACCAAGGGCTTTTTGAATCGGGTTTTATTACATCAAATGCAGGTTGGCGTGGTAATGATGCGCAGCGTCAACCATCAGGTGAATTTGGTGCACAACATGCGATGATCACACGTTTTAGAGATCAAGATAACGTAGTGGACGATTACGGCTTTAATCTTAAGTATCGCCCTAACGATACATGGTCATTTAATTTTGACGCTCAATATGTAGAGTCTACATCAGAGATTTTTGATTTTTCTGTGATGGGCGCAACTCGCGCTGTAATTGGTATTGAACAAAACGGCTCAGAGTTACCTGATATTACTTTACTTGACCCTGCAAATAGCGGCGATGCAGGATTTTTTACCGATCCTCATAACTATTTTTGGCGCAGTGCAATGGATCACATATCTGATAATGATGGTAAAGAAGTTGCCTTTGCAGGTGATACACAATACACATTTGATAGTGGCTTTTTTACTAGCGTAAAAGTTGGTGCTCGTTATGCTAAGCGAGAGCAAACTACACGTCAGTCTACTTTTAATTGGGGATGGCTGTCTGAGGCGTGGGCAGGTAATGGCAGTGCATGGTTTGATGCGCAAGGCGACGAGCTAGGTGCTAGTTTAGGCGATAGCTATGAGGAAGTAACTTTTGATAACTTCGCCAGAGGCGGGGTATTAAATGTTGCCTCAGAGGGAGCATTTTTGTTTCCTAAAGAGTCGTTTGTAAAAGACTACAATAATGCAGAATCTGCCTTTGCGTCTTTATCACCAAATTGGCAACGTTTGTCGAGCAGAGACGGCGCGGTTGGAGATTTTTTAAATAATGAAATTAATGAAACGTCTGAAGTAAATAATGCGTTTTATATTAAAGGTAATTTTGAAGGTGAATTAGGTGACATGTTTTATAGCGGCAATGTGGGTCTTCGCTATGTAAAAATAAAAAATGAAACAGATGGCTTTTTAACATTCCCAGATACCGTTGGCGATATTAACGATGCATCCGATCCCGATAATTTTTTACCCTCGGATCAAGCGGCCTTTGGCAATGCAGGATTTACAGAGCAAACTGCAAACAGCGAATACACAAATATACTGCCTAGCTTAAATATAAAATTAAATTTAAAGGATGATTTAATTTTACGCTTTGGCTTTTCAGAAGCTATAGCACTACCGGCTCTAGGAAACCTAAGAAACTTTGTAAAAATCACGCCTGAAGACTTAGTGATCACCTACGATGAAAGCTCAGATGAAAGACAAATTCAAGACGCACGCTATTCACGCTATACAGCTAACTCGGGGAATCCATTTTTAAAACCAATGGAGTCATACAACTACGATTTAGCACTTGAGTGGTATTTTTCTGAAGGAGTGGGTTCACTTACATCATCATTCTTTTATAAAGATATGAGTAATTATTTTATTAATGGCTCAGTAGATAGAGAGTTTACTAATAATGGTGCTACTCAGGTAGTACAAGTAAACGGTGCCACAAATGGTGATGAAGGCTCTGTGCAGGGTTTTGAGCTGGCTTACCAGCAGTTTTATGACTTTTTACCTGGTGCCTTTAGTGGTATCGGGATGCAGTTTAACTACACCTATATTGAAGAAGAAGGATCACCAAATGCAGGATTATCACCAGATAAGCCTGATTCAACAGAAGGCGCCGATGTTGCATTTGATGGATTGCCTCTTGAAGGGCTTTCTAAAGACAACGTAAATATTGTAGCGATGTACGAAAAGTACGGCATAAATGCACGCTTAGCTTACAACTGGCGCTCTGAATATTTGCTAACCAGTAAAGATGTTATAACCCAATTACCTATTTATAACGAAGCTGGTGGGCAGCTTGATGGTTCTGTATTTTATAATCTAACGGATTCATTTCAAATTGGCTTACAAGGTACCAATTTAACTAACGAAGTGGCGCGTACTTCTATGCAAATAGACAACGATAATAATCGTATATCACGCTCTTGGTTTGCCAGCGAACGTCGATTTAGCATTATTTTAAAAGGTAACTTTTAATAAATACCACTGGCACATAAATATACGCTATTACTGGCTAAGTTGCAGTAGTAGCGTATTTTTTAGTTAAAAAGGTTATACAAAATGAGCGATACACACATTAAGTCGATTGTAATTGTGGGTGGCGGTTCGGCAGGTTGGATGAGCGCCTCGGCACTTGCAAAAGTTATTGGTTGCGATAATTGTAGCATTACACTTGTTGAATCGAGCGAGATAGGGACTGTGTCGGTAGGTGAGGCAACTATTCCGCAAATTCAGCTATTTAATACAATACTCGACATCGATGAATCTGAGTTTATTCGTTTTACAAATGCAACGTTTAAACTAGGTATCGAATTTATAGATTGGAAGGAAAAGGGGCATCGCTATTTTCATCCTTTTGGAAATTACGGTACTAATATGGAGGCGCTGCCTTTTCATCATTTTTGGTTGAAAATGCAAGATGACCCAAAATTTGAAAAAACTTCCAACTTATCTAACTACTCACTGGCATCGGTAGGTGCTTACGCCAACAAATTTATGCACCCGTCTACCCAGCAAAATACACCGCTAGCAGGTATTAATTATGCCTACCACTTTGATGCAACCCTTTATGCTAAATTTTTAAGTAAATACGCTATAAATAAAGGTGTTAAGCGTATTGAAGGTAAGGTTGATGAAGTAAAAACCAACTCTGTAACAGGAATGATAGAGTCGTTAGTGTTAAACGATAACACGGTACTCAGCGGTGATTTATTTATTGATTGTTCAGGTTTTAAAGGACTGCTAATTGAGCAAGCACTTAAAACGGGCTACGAAGATTGGACACATCTACTTCCTTGTAATAAAGCGGTTGCAGCGCCTTGTTTATCTACAAAATCACTAAACCCTTATACACAGTCTACGGCGCAGAGAGTTGGCTGGACTTGGCGAATACCGCTACAAAACAGAGTAGGTAATGGGTTTGTGTATTCAAGCGAGTTTATGGATGACGATAAAGCGCAGAGTTTATTATTAAACACACTGGAATCAAGCCCTTTAAATGATATAAATAGCTTACAGTGGGTTACAGGTATGCGTAAAAAAAGTTGGAATAAAAACTGTATTGCTATTGGTTTATCGGCAGGCTTTGTTGAACCACTTGAATCTACAGGGTTACATTTAATTCAGTCGGCTATTGCAAAACTGATGACGTTGTTCCCAAGTAAAGCTTTTACGCAGTGCGATATTGATTTGTTTAATCAGCAAACTGAAACAGAGTATCATCGTATTCGAGATTTTATTATTTTGCATTATAAGTTAACAAATCGCGATGATAGTGAGTTTTGGCGTTATTGTAAAAACATAGAAATGCCAGATTCATTAAAACAAAAAATAGATATGTTTAGTGAAAACGGTCGTATATTTAGACATGACAACGAGTTATTTAACGAAACATCTTGGCTTGCTGTTATGCACGGACAAGGCATTAAACCTAAAAGCTACCACCCATTAGTTGACAGGCTAAGCCGTGATGAGATAAAACGCAGACTAAAAAATATTGAATCAGTAATTAGTCGCTCAGCAAATGTAATGCCCGATCATCAGGCGTATATTTTAAAAAATTATACGCCATAATACATTGTTGTAGAGAGTTGTAAGTGGACAATCTAAGCTTTTGCTTGGCGTTCCCAATGCTCTTTTCTAAATTGAGTGGGTGTTATACCCACTAGTTTTTTAAAAAATGTATTAAAAGTCGCTTTGCTGTTAAACCCTGCTTTATCCATAATGTCCAACATGGTCACTGTTTTATTTTCTTCTAAAAGTAGCAGCCGTTTACTTTCTGCAATTCTGTAGTGATTTATAAACTCAAAAAAGTTTTTACCAAAGTGCCTATTAATTATTGATGAAAGGCTTCTTGACCCCATTCCTAATTGGCTTGCTAGGTTATCTAGTGTGAGTAAATGGTTTAAATAAGGCTTGTTTTGTAGCAAGTAGCTTTCAATTTTTTGTATTTTTTCGGGTTCAAAGACCTCTGGCAATTTACTTTGTTCGGTAGTGAGTGTGTCGTCAATACCTTGGAATATTCTTGAATGACCTGCACTAAAAAATATTAGGCTTGTTATTAATAAAAGTACCGCGTAGTTAGAGGTAAGCCCCAATAGTTCGTGATCGACAATTATTCCAATGTCATAAGACATAATAATACCAAGCGAGACAAATATTGCGTTTAAATGAACTACTAAAAAGCCAATAACTAAGACTTTTAACCAAGTCAGATCGACACTTTCTAGTTCTGCAAATTCATTTTTGATATTTTTTTGATATTTTTGTAGTTCTAAAAAGCATAAAACACTGATAGAAAAACGAAAACATTCCCGAGAAAAATAAATTATACGATCAACGATAGGTGTAGTTTCAATGGTACCGTTCTGGAGTGCATCTAATTTAACGCTGTTGTCGAGCATAAGCCAATCTAGTGTGAAATAGATGGCATAAAGTATAAAAGGAATAAAATACAGTGCGTCAATTTTTTTAACTTCATAATTTTTATTAACTAACGATTTTATATAGAGCAAAAGTAGCGGGACTTCTAACCAAAATGCTAAGCCGAATGTATAAAACAAATTTGGCGATAAATTTAATGCAAAAGGTCTAAATGCTTCACCAAAGTTTATAAGATTATCCATAGGGATAGCGGCTTGAGCTAATAAAAAGCAGGCAAGTAGGCAGTTACTTAATTTATTCCCTTTTTTCAATGTGATTAAAAATACGCTAAACGATAAGCATATAAACATGGTAAAAATTAAAGCGAGATCGTGAGTGTTAAAAAGTACTTCTTTCACAATTTAATACACCTTTTATTAAAATTGTTATTTGGCACATCTATGTCATTCGTGTGGGTATGTATTATCGAACAAGTTTAAATATTTAAAACAGTTTTAGCGTTCAAATAAAGTGTATTACACGTATTAGAACGCCTAAAACCTCTATTTGAACGACATTATAGTGTATTTGTAATAAAACTATTCGCCACACTAACAAAGTATCAGGTTATCAATTTAATGAAAAATATTTATTCTTCATTTGTTTTAGGCTCATTTTTGAGCATTTCATGCTCAGCTGCATTTGCTAAAAATGATATAACGCTATGGCCAAAACAAAAACCCGCAATAGAAAAAAATGCAGCGCTAGAAGCTGACATTACACGCTTAATAAATAAAATGTCGCTTGAACAAAAAGTCGGTCAAATGGTTCAAGCAGAAATAACATGGGTCACCCCACAAGATGTTAAAAAATACCATTTAGGATCGGTTTTAAATGGAGGAGGTACATTTTTGCATAATGACCGCAATGCAAGTGTGTCTGATTGGGTGTCGTTTATGGATGAGTTGTACTTAGCCTCAATGGATACATCCGCTGGTGGTTTAGCTATTCCTGTTACGTATGGTATTGATGCCGTACATGGAAATAATAAATTTATTGGCGCTACTTTATATCCTCATAATATTGGTTTGGGTGCAGCCCATAACCCCGCGTTAATTTATAAAATTGGTGAAGCAACAGCAAAAGAAGTCCTCCTTGCAGGAATCGATTGGACCTTTGCACCTACATTGGCAGTTGCCAGAGATGATCGGTGGGGGCGAACCTATGAAAGCTACTCTGAAGATTCAGAGATAGTTGCTTTGTATTCAAAAGAAATGATTGAAGGACTGCAAGGTAAAGTAAACACATCTAACTTTTTAGATGACGACCATATCTATTCTACCGCTAAGCATTGGGTAGGCGATGGTGGTACTTATCAAGGGATTGATCAAGGCGATAATAGAGAAACTGAAAAAGATTTAATTAAAAATCATGCTGCGGCTTATTTTCCGGCTATAAAAGCGGGTGTACAAAGTATTATGGCCTCGCATAATATGTGGAATGGACTGCGTTTACATGGCAGTAAATATCTGCTTACGGATGTGTTAAAAACTCGACTCGGTTTTGATGGCTTTATTGTAGGCGATTGGAATTCGCATAGTAAAATACCTGGCTGTACTAATGATAGCTGTCCACAGGCTGTAAATGCTGGGCTTGATATGTTTATGGTAGTCGAAGACTGGAAAGCTTTTATAGGTAATACTATAGAGCAAGTTGAAAATGGCATTATTCCCATTGAACGTATTGACGATGCTGTTAGGCGTATTTTGCGCGTAAAAATGCGTTCGGGGCTATTCAATAAAGGACTTCCATCAAAGCGTAAATACGCAAACCAAAAACAATTATTAGGTGCTCCTGAACACAAGGCGATTGCAAGGCAAGCTGTACGAGAATCTTTAGTGCTGCTGAAAAACAATAATAATTTGTTACCGCTTAGCCCAAATAGTAAAGTTTTAGTTGCTGGTGACGGCGCTGATAATATGAGTAAGCAAACTGGCGGTTGGACGATTAATTGGACTGGTGAGGGTAATGTAAAGTCTGATTTTCCTGGGGGAACGTCAATTTTTGATGGTATTGAGCAGGTGGTAAACAAAGCCGGTGGTAAGGCTGTATTAAGCCCTGATGGAAGCTTTGATGAAAAACCCGATGTAGCTATTGTTGTATTTGGTGAAAACCCATACGCAGAGTGGATTGGTGACTTGAAATCAATAGCTTATCAGGCTCACTCTCATCGTGACGCTAAATTAATCGAGTCATTAAAATCAAAGGGCATAAAAGTGGTATCTGTATTTTTATCTGGCCGGCCACTTTGGGTTAATAGAGAAATCAACGCATCTGATTCGTTTGTTGCTGCTTGGCTTCCAGGTAGTGAAGGCGTAGGTGTAGCTGACGTGTTATTTACCAATAAAAAAGGAAATATCGAGTATGACTTCAAAGGTAAGCTTTCTTTTTCATGGCCTAAATACGCGTCGCAAGTTGTATTAAATAGATTCGATAAACCTTACGACCCATTATTTGCTTATGGATTTGGTTTAACTTACAAGGATAATGTAAATCTTGGTAAGTTAAATACTCACAATGATTTTGTATTTGAAGTACCCACTAATACACCCTATGTAATTATGCAGGGGAGGGCAAAAGGTGATTGGAACTATCAATTGCAAACAGAGCAAGAAACAAAGGATATTCAAACTCCGGTCGGTAAAATTCAAGGCTTAAGTATGATTGAAGCTGACAAGGAAATTCAAGGAGACGCAAAAGAATTCACTTGGACTGGCAGTAATCATGCATCTGCATTAATTAGCTCAACATGGTACAGAGAGGATTTATCGCAGTACTTAATCAATAAAAGTGCCTTGACATTCGATGTGCGTGTAGAAGCCTACCCAGAAAAAACGTTAAATGTTCAAATGGGCTGTGGTAAAAGCAAGTGTGGTTCGTTTGACATAGCGCCTATTATTAAAGAATTTAAATTAAGTACATGGCATAAAGTATCGATAGACCTATTGTGTTTTGCTAATAAGGGAGTTGAATTTGAACGCTCTAGTGCGCCATTTGTTTTATCAAGTGAAGGCGCAGCTAAAGTACGCGTTGCTAATGTTCAATTTGAACCTAAAGCAAAGGAAACAGCTAATATAAAATGCGGTGAATAAATGGCAAAGGGTGCATATTAGTGCACCCTTGTTGTATTTTCGCTTGAATTTATGCACATACGGAAAGGGCATTATGAAAAATGTTGTTTTAAAATTAACGTTAATCGCTGTGCTTTTCTTGAGTGCATGCACGGCGGTAGTAAAAGATGATTTTAGTAAACTGAGCACAGAGTCATCTAATCAAAAAATAGCAGTTAATCAGCTTGGTTATTTAGTTAATAGCGAAAAAATAGCAATAGTGCCAAATGTAACCGCGACTACTTATGATTTAGTGGATGTAAATACTAATAAAATAATACGTAGCGGCCAGTTATCACACGCTAAAATGTGGGACAACTCAGGAAATGACACCTTTAAACGCGCTGTATTTACAGATATTGTAACGCCAGGAGATTACCTTTTACGTGTAAAAGGAGTGAGAGATTCTGCCGTATTCTCAATTAATAATCATGTATATGACTCGATTCATACAGCGGCGTTAAAATACTATTACTTAAATCGTTCAAGTATTGTAATAGAGAAAAAGTATGCAGGTATTTATGCGCGGCCTTTAGGGCATAAAGACGACGACGTGCTTTATCACTCATCAGCAGAGCAAGGCGATGACTTTAAAGCGAAAGAGGTGCAATCTCAAAAAGGCTGGTACGATGCGGGCGATTATGGCAAGTATGTTGTTAATTCTGGTATTACCACGTACACATTACTTGCGGCGTTTGAGCACTACCCTGAAGTGTATCAAAAGCAAATATTAAACATCCCTGAATCGTCAGATGACGTCCCCGATATTATAAACGAAGCACTATGGAACCTTGAATGGCTGATCACTATGCAAAGCGATGATGGGGGTGTTTATCATAAACTCACAACGCGTGAATGGCCAGGCTATGAAATGCCGCATGAAGATAAAAGAGCGCGCTACATGATAGGAAAAAGCACAGCGGCTAGCCTTGATTTTGCCGCGACGTTATCGGTGGCCAGTAGAGTAATTGCTCCCTATTATCCCAATAAAAGTAAGCAATATTTAGCGGCTGCAATTAACGCATGGAAGTACTCGCTTGAAAATCAAACCCAATATTATGAGCAACCTGATGATATTAAAAGTGGAGAGTATGGTGATAATCAGCTAAAAGATGAGTTTGCTTGGGCCGCTGCAGAGTTATTTATAACAACTAGAGATAAAGGTTTTTATAATACTTACAAAGAGATAAATATTCATTATTCAGCTCCTTCATGGAGAAATGTATCGTATCTTTCTTTAAGCAGTTTACTGTTTAAAGCAAAAGATTTATTGAGTGAACAAGAATACGAAGATCTTAAAATAAAGCAAAAACACTTAGCTGATGTGTATTTAAAACAACATAAAAATAGCCCATATATTGTTGCGATGGAAAAGTCTGACTTTGTGTGGGGAAGTAATTCAGCAGCGTTAAATAAAGCGATAATTTTGCTACAAGCCGCTGAGTTAAATAATAATTCGCAGTACTTAAAGGCTGCGCAAGGGCTTGTTGATTACATTCTAGGACGCAACCCAACAGGATATTCGTTTGTTACTGGTTTTGGTGATAAAACACCACAACACCCGCATCATCGAATTTCACAAAGTGATGGCATTACAGCTCCAGTACCAGGTATGTTAGTTGGCGGTCCCCAAGCTGGGCAGCAGGATGAGTGTAACTATGATTCCAACGAACCTGCAAAATCATACAGCGATAGCTGGTGTAGTTATTCAACGAACGAAGTGGCAATTAATTGGAATGCGCCTCTTGTATATGTGCTAGGAGCGTTTGTTAGCCGGTGATACTTACTTGAATCTTTTTATTATAGCTATAAATCACTGGTATAAAGCTTTAGCTTACCAGTTGTGTTCAATAGTATGCGGTGTGTTTCCTTACTTTACGCTAGTAGAAGTAGAGCAGATAGCCTAGAGCTGTCATTCCCTGTTGTGCTGTATTTATACATTGCCATTCAATCTTATAATTTGACTTGTAATTATCAGGGGTGGGGGTCTAATTTTGAGGTGGATTAAAGAGCTAAAAATGTGCTTTGGGCGCTTGGGCACTAGTTTGGGCACAAATCGATAATAACTGTAATTTTTAGGATGATCTTTTAAGGCTTGACTCTCGTTATTTTTAAATTTTGAATACAAAATAATAAAAAGCTAAGAATTTAATTTTCAACAAAAAATTAATGGGTATATTGAATAGGGTTTTTTAACTGTTTGAAATATAGAGTTTAATTGGTACGACCGAGTGGATTCGAACCACCGACCTCTACCATGTCAAGGTAGCGCTCTAACCAGCTGAGCTACGGTCGTACAATTTTTTTAGGGTTCTTAAATGTTGGTACGACTGAGTGGATTCGAACTACTGACCTTTGGACCGGGTGATCAAGAGTAGGTAGTGCTTTTTCTTTCAATTATACTTTTTTAAATGTTGGTACGACTGAGTGGATTCGAACCACCGACCCCTACCATGTCAAGGTAGTGCTCTAACCAACTGAGCTACAGTCGTACAATTTTTGAGGTTTTACTTAAATGTTGGTACGACTGAGTGGATTAGAACTACTGACCTTTGGACCGGGTGATCAAGAGTAGGTAGTGCTTTTTCTTTCAATTATACTTTTTTAAATGTTGGTACGACTGAGTGGATTCGAACCACCGACCCCTACCATGTCAAGGTAGTGCTCTAACCAACTGAGCTACAGTCGTATTACTTTATTTAAGTAAGTGTTAATTGCTTAACAACGGCGGCTAATATATAGCGTGGCGGTTGGTGAATCAAGCAAGTTTGTTGTTTTTGAGTTTATTTGCCGTTTTTTTATTCATATTGGGCTTATTTCACACGTTTTATAAAAACCTTGCCACCAAACCACATGTTTTTTAGCTGAGCTTTTAAGTAAGTTCAGTAAGTTACTTGTCGAGCCCGTTTTTACTAAGTTATTAATTTGAGGGCTTGAGATACTTTCGTTAAACCAAAGCTCGTTATAAAGCGGTTGCAGTACCTCTAGATAACCAGTTAATTGCGCTTGATAGGGCTGAATTTCTTTTAGGTAAAACTTTTGAAATACGTTGCTTATGATTTTTGCGTTTTTATTATTTTTATCCTCTGGGCACAGCGTATTAAAGTTTAGTGTTTTTACAAACTGTGTGGCGTTGTTATTTAACACGACCTGCATACGGACTGATTGAATGAGTGCTTGGTTAAATTGAAATTTATTAAGCTGCTCGAGTGCGCTAAAAATAGAATCGCTATTAATTGTACTAAACTCTTTAGCCTTAATTTGCTGCTTAATGAGTACAAGTTGCTTTAGCGCAAATACGGTATCGCTAAAACCAGCGGGTTCAGTAGTGAGCTCGTTTGAGGTGAGTTGCCAGGTACGATTTAACTCAGGTTCTTTAAATAACATGGTATTAAAAAAGTACATTAGGTGTGTTTCTTTATAGTTTTTGGCTGCGAGTATTTTTGTGTAACTAGGGCTATTTTTATCAAGCGTATTTAAGCAAACCTGCGCACTTTTAATAAAGTTTATTTGATATTTTAATTGCCCAGCAGCGCTGGCTGTTTTTCCTAATTGGTTGTTGTGCTCACTTATAAGTACGTTAAGCTTACATTGGCTAATGCCTGCAAGCTCAACAATACTCAGTGTTAAGTCACTTTGTGCTATTGGGGGAGGCTGCAGTAAAGGGAGTTGCTTGAGCGGCTTAGGCTGTGTTGGGCTTGCATTAACTGTGCTACTTAAGCGTTCAATATAAGTAGCGTTTACAGTACTTTGTGGTTTGTTGCAGCCTGTAAGCATTAAAAAACACATTACCAGCAAAGCAGCTGGTAATGATTTAAGGCTGAGTTTATTAGTTTTGATTGAGTGAATCACTGTTAACAAATTCATATTTTAGACGCTTTCTTACTGTTAGTATTAATAAAATAGCAGCGACACTAAGGCCTACTATTATTCCAACCCAAAAGCCATGCGGCCCCATAGCTGGCACAATTATGTCTGTTCTTGCCAATACGTAACCTAAACAAAAGCCGATTAACCAATACGATATAAACGTAATATACGATATAGGCGTGGTGTATTTTAACCCGCGAAGCATGCCATTTGCAGCAACCTGTAATGCATCGGGTAATTGGTAGACACACGCTAATATCATAATTGATGAAGCCAGAGCCATAACCGCAGGGCTGTCGGTATACAGTTGGCTAATTAAATCACGACCTGTAAAAGTCATAAGTGCCAAAAATAGTGCAATTACAATAGCTAATATGTAACTAGTCGATACGGCAACTTTTAACTGCTGTAAATTATTTTGACCATATAGATTACCAATACGAATACTTATAGCGATAGATAGGCTCAGTGGCATCATAAACAGCAATGTAGTTACACTCGCTGCTATTTGATGCCCCGATACAGCCACTGCACCTAAATGCGCAATAAATAGCGGTATACACGCAAATAAAGTGACTTCAAAAAAGGTGGCAAGTGAAATTGGTATACCTAGCTTAGTAATAATACCAATGGTAGTAAAATTAGGTTTTTCGAATGATGAAAGCAGGCCTTTAGCATCTACCTTTTTACTCATTTGGCAGTAAGTGACTTGTGCTATTGCCATAACAGTTAAAACAATTGCTGTGGCAATGCCACAGCCTGCGCCGCCATAAGCAGAAAAACCAAATAAGCCATTTATGAAAATATAATTTACTGGAATATTAACGGCTAAACCTAATAGGCTTATATAAAAGGCGGGTTTGGTCATCCCCATGCCCTCGGTAACGTTTCTGTATACTGTAAAAATTAAAAATCCAAACACACCCCATTTCACAAAATGGATGTAGTCAATGGCAAGGTTTGCAATAGAAGGCGTTGTATCGAGCTTTAAAATAATGGCATCTGCTAAATGGGCAATACCAAAACCTGTAAAGCTTAAAATAGCGGTTAAATAAAGCGCTTGTTGAAAATAGTGGCTAATGCCTTTGCGATCATCGCTGCCCGAAAACTGCGCAATAATACCAGTAAGCGCTAATAAAATACCTTGCAGAGCAAGTAATAATGGGTTCCATATTCCTGTTGCAATAGAAAGTGCAGCTAAGTCAGTAGGGCTAACTTGGCCGGCCATAATTGTGTCGACTACCGACATTAAGATAAGTGTAACTTGTGCTAAAAAAACAGGTAAGGCTAGGGAAAGTAAACGCTTGGCTTCCCAATTGCAAAAGGTCATAAAAAAAGCTATTAAATAAAACAGGCGGCAATTGTAATCTATTGCGTTTCAAATAAAAATCACAGTAGTGAATGATTTTATGAGTTGATACGTTAAACTAGCACTTTGTAATAATTTTAAGTGATTTTATGTTTACAGGAATAGTGCAAACACAAGCAACAGTGGTCTCTAAAACTCAAGCTGATGGTGTGTTACGCTTAGTTGTATCGGTGAGCGATGAGTACGTTAAACATTTAGATTTAGGCGCAAGTATTGCTATTAATGGCTGTTGTTTAACGGTTGTGCAAGTTGAGCTAAGTAATCATGATGTGGTGGCGCAAGTGCATTTTGATGTGATTGACGAAACTCTAAAGTTAACTAATTTAGGCTTGCTTGAGCTAGGTAGTTTAGTAAATTACGAACGCTCTGTTACGTTTGGTACTGAGCTAGGTGGGCATATAGTGTCTGGGCATATTCATTGTACGTCACAAATCTCTCAAATAGTGAAACTTGAGAATAACTGTAAAATACTATTAAGCTTGCCAAAAGAGTGGAAAAAGTATGTGTTATATAAAGGCTTTGTTGCTATAAATGGCGCAAGCTTAACCGTAGGCGAAGTTGATGAACAAGGTTTTTGGATACACCTAATTCCGGAAACGCTCGCCATTACAAACATTGGTGCAGCGCAAGTGGGTGACAAGTTTAATATTGAAGTTGATCAGCAAACTTACACTATTGTAAATACGGTAGAGAACTACTTACGCCATCAGGCTTAAGTTAAAATATTTGTTCGTCGTCACTGTCTACGTGTAGCTCCAATTTATTATTAGCATGGTCTATATGCATATTTAAATGAATTGGGTTACAGCAGGCAGTGCAATCTTCTATATAGTCTTGATCGCCGCTGCTTGCGTCTAAGTCTAAATGTATGTGGTGTCCGCAGTGTGGGCACGTTATTCGTTGTGATAAAAAATCTTTCATAATCACTCCAGTTATAAATAATTAAGTTAGGTTCAACTTAATCGCTTACAGATGAACGTCTACTTACTCATTAAATATAGTGCTCAAATGCAGCTTATGACATTTATTTTATACCTTCAAATACCAGCTTTTCTATATGTTGTTTAGCTTCAGTAAGATAGTGACCGGCAAAGATGTTGGCATGATTTAAAATGGGGTATAGCTGGTATATTAACTTACGTTTTTCGTAATTTTGAGAAAGCGGGTAGTGCGCGTTATAGGCGCTATAAAAGTCTTTAGGCAGGGGGGCAAATAGTTCGCTCATTGCAATATCCACTTCCCGATCACCATAATAACAAGCCGGGTTAAATATTGTTGGTTCTGCTTTTAAAAATCCCATATTGCCACGCCAAAAATCGCCATGCAGTAATGAAGGTTGTACTTGATGGCTATGTAGTTGCTCTTTTACGGTATTAATTAAGCGTTCGGGCTCAATAAAGTTAATGCCTTTTTCAGCGAGTAGTTGTAATTGCCACCCTATACGCTCTTCGGCGTAAAATACATCCCACTTTTTGTGCCAGCGGTTTGGCTGTATGGTTGTGGCTAGATAATTATCTACATCAAAACCAAACATAGCTTGGTCATGTTTTTGATGCATTTTAGCGAGGTTACGCCCCATATTAGTCCACGTGTCGTGGGGTTGTTTATCTAAAACAAGCCATTGTAAAACAATAAACGAAAACTCTATATTTGCACCAGTTGTAATACATTCTGGTACTTTAAAATTACTATTTTGAGCCAAAAGCTTTAAGCCAATAAATTCACTTTCTAAACGTTCGAGCTCGCTTTTTAGTGCTATTTTAACGAAGTAGTTATGCGTACCATTGGTAATATGAAATAGTTTGTCGGTGTTTGTACTTTGTAATTGGCGTTTGTAGGTGTGCTTAAAGTCAAAATTAATGGCTTGGCTGATGTGCTCATTTACTGTTTTCCACATAACAATTGCTCGCCTTTTAAACAGATACTTAAACTATGGCAAAAAGGTATTAATTTAACAATCTAAACGTTGTAAAATTAACGGCCATATTGAATAAAATTACACTTACTGTAGTGGAGTTAAAATGAACAAAAGTTTAATAACCAATTTGCTAGCGGGTTTATGTGTTGTTGTAGGTTTTATGTTTAACCAAGCAATTGTGTTGTCTGTTGGTTTATTTGCACTTTCTGGCGCGGTAACTAATTTATTAGCTATTCATATGTTATTCGAAAAAGTCCCGTTTTTATATGGTTCTGGTGTTATAGCGCTTAAGTTTGAAAGCTTTAAAGTAGCTATACGAAACCTGATATTAACGGAGTTTTTTTCAGAGCAAAAAATTAATAATTTACTCAATAAAGCGCAGCCCAATATCGACTTTGAGCCAATAATTAGCAATGTTGATTTAAACCCTGCATTCGACAATTTGTTAGAGGTAATAGAGCAGTCTCAGTTTGGTAGTATGCTAGGAATGTTTGGCGGTACAGCGGCAATAGAGCCGATGCGTGAAAAGTTTATTGAAAAAATGCAATTGTCTCTTAGTGAGATTTCTCAAACGGACGACTTTAAAGCATTAGTAAGCCAAACACTTTCACAGGGTAATAGCGCAGAAAGCCTACATAAAACGGTGCTTAAACTAGTTGATGAGCGCTTAGATGAGCTTACTCCTAAAATGGTTAAAGAGATTATTCAGACCATGATCCGCGAGCACCTAGGTTGGCTTGTAGTATGGGGCGGTGTGTTTGGTGGTTTATTTGGTTTAATAGCGGCCGTTATTTAAATCTAGCGACTAATAAAAAACATAATCATTCTATTGCATTAAATAGTGTACTTACTGCGTTAAAAATTATTTGTATAGAATAACTACACGTTGTTATTTGTGCCTGTTATTGCACTACTTTTTAGCGAAATAATAGAGCACTAATTTAATGCAATTGGTATAACTTATTTTTTCAGGCTGTTATTATCGCCCCCATAATTTAGTCGTGTTTTTTTAGGAGCAACGGTGAGCAAAACGTTAGCCAGTTATTATCAGCAAGCATACGCGTGCGATCAGCAGCATTTTAATCAGTGTTTTTATTGTGGCTGTGAAGCGACAGAGCGCGATCATTGTCCGCCACTGCATATGCTACAAAGTATCGTTGATTTAGGTGAAGAGGCTGACTTTATCTCTATTCCAGCGTGTTATGAGTGCCATGCACTTTTACATAACGAAAGACTGATGACGATTGATGAGCGCTTTACCAAGCTTAAAAAAAAGCTCTCAAATAAATATGCTAAACCACTGCGCGTTTATAACATGTGGGAAGAAAGCGAACTTGGCGACATGAGCGACGAGTTTGCCCATAGTATTCAAGCGGGTATGAAATTAGGAAAAGAAGCCGCTGAGCGTTTAGCCTTTACGGGTTTTAGCTATGCCACAGAAGATGCCAAAGTAGCAGTGCGCGAAAAAACAAAAGAGTTTGATGTAGAAGGCATGATATTTACCGACTTTAAAGAGGCGCTAAATTACTGCATTAACGATTTAAATGTTCAAAAAAGCGACTTTTATAAAATTTTGGTTGAAGACTATCAAGGCGATTTTAATAAAGCATTGAGCCAGTATCGTCATCGTCATGACAAAGTAACGGCGGCTAAAGATGGTAATACACTTATTAAAGATTTTTCTAAGCTACATAAGCAAAACTCTGATTTTGTAACGCGTACGGTTAAGCACTTTATTAGTAAAGATCCCTCGCTTACCACCGAAGGTGCGCTTGAAAAGCTATATAACAATTATATAAAGAAATAATTACAGAAATTCATCTTAATTAACTGCGTTTTCACCTGTTTTTTTGGCTTTATTCTTTAGGTTTCGCTAAAGTAGCAAAAAAACAGGAGATCCAAACAACATGCAAAAATTTGCACCTTCTTTATTAGCGGTTGGCTTAGCTGCTGCACTTGTAGGCTGCCAAGAAAACGGCCCACAAGACGATAAAATAACAATTAACAAAAATCCTTACCCAAGTACTTATCAGCCAATTTCTACATCAAGCACTCTTATTACAAATGCAACAGTACTTACCGGTACTGGTGAGCGTTTAGATGAGGCTGATGTATTACTTGTTGATGGTAAAGTACAACAAGTAGGTAAAGACTTAACAGCCACTGCTGATATAACAATTGATGCACAAGGAAAATGGGTAACACCGGGTATTATTGACGTACATTCACATTTAGGCGCATACCCAAGTCCTTCGGTCGAGTCGCATCAAGATGGTAACGAAATGACCAGCCCTAACACTGCAGAAGTGTGGGTTGAGCATTCTGTTTGGCCACAAGACCCAGGCTTTAATCGTGCACGCGAAGGCGGCATTACTTCTCTACAAATTTTACCAGGCTCAGCTAACTTATTTGGTGGACGCGGCGTTACGCTTAAAAACGTACCAGCGCACACTATGCAAGGGATGAAATTTCCAGAGGCGCCGTATGGTTTAAAAATGGCGTGTGGTGAAAACCCTAAACGTGTTTATGGTCGTCAAGGTGTATTGCCTTCAACCCGTATGGGTAATATGGCTGGTTACCGTATGGCATGGGCTGAAGCCGCTGAGTACAAACGTGCATGGGATAAATACGATGCCGATTATGAAGCCGGTTTAAACCCAGAAGCGCCAGTACGTGATATTAAACACGATACGCTTCGCGGTGTGCTTGAAGGCGAAGTACGTATTCATAATCATTGTTATAAAGCTGAAGAAATGGCAATGATGATTGACCTGTCAAAAGAATTTGGTTACCACGCAGGTACTTTTCATCACGGTGTAGAAGCATATAAAATTGCTGACTTACTTGCGCAAAATGGTTCGTGTGCTGCACTTTGGCCAGACTGGTGGGGCTTTAAAATGGAAGCCTACGACATGGTTCAAGAAAACGTTGCTATTGTTGATGCGGTTAAAAACTCGTGTGCAGTTGTTCACTCAGATTCAGATACTACTATTCAGCGTTTAAACCAAGAAGCGGGCAAGGTGATGTACCGAGCTAACGAAAATGGTTTTGATATTTCTGAGCAACACGCTATTAAATGGATCACGTCTAACGCTGCTAAATCGCTAGGTATTGATGACAAAACAGGTTCACTAGAAGCGGGTAAGCAGGGCGATGTTGTTATTTGGAATCAAAGCCCATTTAGTGTCTATGCTAAAGCTGAACAAGTGTTTGTTGATGGTGCAAAGGTTTACGATAGAAACGACAGCGCGTACCAAGCAACAAGTGATTTTATGTTAGGTCAACAATAAGGAGCACCCAGAATGAAAAATTTATCACGTTCGTTTTCGCTTTCTCTGGTTGCTGCAGGATTATTAGCATCTGGTGCTGTAAGCGCACAATCACTAGCAATTATTAATGCAACATTGCATACGTCTTCTGATCAAGGTGTATTAGAAGCGTCAAGCATTGTAATGACAGATGGTAAAATCACAGCGATTAACCCAACTGAAATTAAAGTAGATCAAATTATTGATGCAAAGGGGCAAATTGTAACCCCTGGCTTTATAGCAAGTATTAATCAACTTGGTTTAGTTGAAGTAAGTGCAGTTGCAGGCTCACGCGATGCAGGTGAAGAAAAAGCTGGTATTGATTTTGATGTAAGCCTTGCTTACAACGCACATTCAAGCTTAATTCCTTACGCTCGTAAAGGCGGCGTAACACGCGATGTAATTACTCCTCATGGCGGCGATAGCATTTTTTCAGGCCTTGCGAGTGTTGTTGATTTAAGTGGTAGTTTTGACAGCGACATGCAAAAACAAGCGGCTTTAATTGTTTACTTAGGTGAGCGTAGTAAAGGCTCACGTGCTTTTACTTTGCAAACACTGATTAATAAGCTTGATGAGCACAAAACTAAAGCCGGTAAAAAAGCGAAAAAAGATGACGACAAGCCAAGTACTGAAGATAAAGTAATGGCTAAAGTACTCAGTGGTGAAATGCCATTAGTGGTTGGCGTTTCGCGTGCGGCTGATATTATTGAGCTAATTAAAGTAAAAGAGCAATTTGGTATTAACTTAGTACTTAACGGCGCACAAGACGCTGTTGTAGTAAAAGAGCGCGTTGCTAAAGCAAATATTCCAGTGATTATTAGTGCAATGGATAGCTTACCAGGAAGCTTTGATTCGCTTCATGCGAGTTTAGATAATGCAAGTGTGCTTGAAAAAGCAGGCGTTAAAGTATTATTAACGGTAGGTGGTGATGCAAGTCACAATATTTATCAGCTGCGTTTTGATGCTGGTAATGCTGTGTCGTATGGTATGAGCCAAGAAGGTGCGTTAAAAGCGCTTACATCAAACGTTGCTGATGTATTTGGCATTAATGCAGGTAGCCTTGAAGTAGGCAAAGCTGCTGATGTAGTAATATGGAGTAATGACCCGTTTGAGTTAAGCAGCCATGTGAGCAAAATGTTTATTAATGGCGTTGAGGTTTCTACACAATCTCGTCAAGATAAACTGCGTGACCGCTATACGACAGATTCAAAAATGCCACGTGCTTATACTAACCCGCAATAATACTTAATCGATTTGAGGGATTAAATCTGACGGTAACTGCGTTAAAAATTTCTGATATAGAGCAACTAAATAACGAAATTTTTGCCTTGTTATCGACAAGATTTTCTTGCCTCAAAGTTGATCACTTAATTAAGCGAATTGGTATGATATTAATTAAATAAATAAATTTAATTATTCAAAGGCCGCTATTTTATAAATAGCGGCCTTTTTTTGTAAAGTTTATACCAACCTGCATAAATCTTTGATCAATTTAACGAATTAAATTGCACTATAACGTCGTTAAAAATTTTTTATTTAGAACAACTAGATACAAAAATTTTTGCCTAGTTTTAGCGCAATTTTCTTAGCGTTAAATAGACCCCATATATAAGCAGATTGGTATTAGACATAAAAAAGCCGCTTACTTTTGCAAGTAAGCGGCTTTTAAATTTAAACCGATATTTATACTAATTTAGCAAGAATATCGTTAAATGTAGTGCTTGGACGCATTGCTTTAAAGGCTGCATCATCGTTAGGCTGGAAGTAACCGCCTAAATCAACTGCAGGGCCTTGCGCATCGTTAAGCTCACTTACGATTTGTTCTTTATTAGACTCAAGGTCGCTAGCGATTTGAGTAAACTGCGCTTTAAGTTCACTGTCATCATTTTGCTTAGCAAGTTCTTGTGCCCAGAATAAAGATAGGAAGAAATGAGAACCACGGTTATCAATTTCTTTCACTTTACGTGACGGCGATTTGTTTTCAGCAAGGAACGTACCTGTTGCTTTATCTAGGGTATCAGCAAGTACTTGTGCCTTGTTGTTACCAGCAGTTACGCTTAAATGCTCAAGTGATGCAGCAAGTGCTAAAAATTCACCTAAAGAATCCCAACGTAAGTGGTTTTCTTTTTCGAATTGTTGAACATGCTTAGGTGCAGAACCACCCGCGCCAGTTTCAAATAAGCCACCACCGTTCATAAGTGGTACAATTGAAAGCATTTTAGCACTTGTACCCAATTCTAAAATTGGGAATAAATCTGTAAGGTAATCACGTAGTACGTTACCTGTTACAGAAATCGTGTCTTTACCTTCTTTAATACGTGCTAGTGAGAACAATGTTGCTTCAAGCGGTGCTAAAATTTGAATATCTAGGCCAGCTGTATCGTGATCTGGTAGGTATTTATTTACTTTTTTGATTAGCTGCGCATCATGTGCACGGTTTTCGTCTAACCAGAAAATAGCTGGAACGCCTGTTGCGCGTGCACGATTTACTGCAAGCTTAACCCAATCTTGAATTGGTGCGTCTTTAACCTGACACATACGCCAGATATCGCCTTGCTCAACACTGTGCTCAAGTAATGTATTACCATTTGCATCAACAACACGGATAGAACCGTCCGCTTTTGCTTCAAATGTTTTGTCGTGTGAACCGTATTCTTCAGCTTTTTGAGCCATAAGGCCAACGTTTGGAACGCTACCCATTGTTGTTGGATCAAACGCGCCATTTTCTTTACAAAAATCGATAGTTGCTTGGTAAACACTTGAGTAACAACGATCAGGAATTACAAAGCTAGTGTCTTGTAATTTACCATCGTTATTCCACATTTGACCGCTTGAACGGATTGCTGCAGGCATAGATGCATCGATGATCACGTCACTTGGTACGTGTAAATTTGTAATACCACGGTCAGAATCAACCATAGCAATAGCAGGGCGGTTAGCGTAAACAGCTTGAATGTCTGCTTCGATTTCTTCGCGCTTAGCATCGTCTAATGTTTGAATTTTAGAATATACGTCGCCTAAACCATTATTTACATCAACACCTAGCTCTTCAAAAAGCTCACCGTGTTTAGCAAATACATCTTTGTAGAATACTTTTACAGCGTGACCGAAGATGATTGGATCAGATACTTTCATCATTGTCGCTTTCATGTGAAGCGAGAACAAAACACCTTTTTCTTTAGCAGCGTCAATTTCTGCAGCTAAGAAAGCTTGAAGCTTAGAAGCGCTAATGCTTGATGCATCAATAACTTCGCCAGCTAAAAGAGGTGTGCTTTGTTTAAGAACAGTAACGTCACCGTTAGTTGCAACATGTTCAATACGCACATCAGTGGCTGTATCAACAGTTACTGATTTTTCTGAACCGAAGAAATCGCCTTCGCTCATACTTGCAACGTAAGACTGAGAATCTTTGCTCCACGCACCCATTGAATGTGGGTTGTTACGTGCATATTCTTTTACAGAGCCTGGCGCGCGACGATCTGAGTTACCTTCACGTAGTACAGGGTTTACTGCACTGCCTTTAATTTTGTCGTAAGCCGCTTGAATTGCTTTTTCTTCATCATTTTTAGGTTCAACAGGGTATTCTGGAAGAGCGTAACCTTTAGCTTGAAGCTCTTTAATTACAGCGCGAAGCTGTGGTACAGATGCACTGATGTTTGGTAATTTGATGATGTTTGCTTCTGGTGTTTTAGCAAGCTCGCCAAGTTCAGCAAGTGCATCACCAATGCGTTGTTCTTCTGTTAAATAATCAGGGAAGCTAGCAATTACACGACCTGCTAATGAAATGTCGCGAGTTTCAACTTCAACACCGGCCGCATTTGTATATGCTTGGATGATCGGTAGCAACGAATAAGTTGCTAGTGCCGGAGCTTCGTCCGTTTTTGTATAGATAATTTTTGATGTCATCATCATTCCTAGATAGTCGACCGATAAGGTCTTATTCAACAATGCAAAGAAAATCATTACTTATGAGTGAGTACATAGTATTAAACAAGTTAATGAACACGTACGCTCGTAATGAATAGTTTGTTAGGTGTTGGTACTCAGCGTTGCTCTTTTATAAAAGCAGAATAGTCACACCTGACGAACTGGAATCGTATTTATAGCTAAAAAATTAACAAAAATAAATCAGCCTTTAGCCTAGTACATATAAAAGAGGCGATAAGGTGTTATGCGCAATTTTTAGCACCAAGAGTGTAACAAGCTTAAATAAAAAGGGCTAGAGTTTGAGCATGCCCAATAAGCAGTTAAACAATCAACTCTTAGAACATTGGGGTATATAAAATAAATTCAAGGAAAAGGGTTGAATTTGAATGAAAAGAGTCAATAAATAAGGGAAGAAGAGATAAGTTAGTATGCTTAAGGAATTAAGCGAGGATCTTAAAAGGTCGCTCGCTTTAGTCGAACAAAACAATCGTCACTCAATAATGTCACCATCTGGGGCAATATTTTTAGCGTGTAGGCCTTTAGGCCCTTGTTCTAATTCGAATGTTACATCTTGACCAGCTTTAAGCGTTTTATAGCCGTCCATTACAATTGTTGAGTAATGAGCGAAGATATCATTCTCGCAGCCGTCTTCTACGATGAAACCAAAACCTTTGGCGTTGTTGAACCATTTAACTTTACCACAAGCCATACTTCTACATCCTTCAATAAGTTGACTAATTTAGTTATTCTAAACCGTATAATTTGCTAGACTGACTAAGGTTTAATCAATCTATGTTTGACTGTAGTTTATTTAGCCAACCAGTCAAGTGTTTTGAGTTATTTTTTAACATTTTATTTATTTTTTATTCAAGTTTGCTTGAGTTACAAAGACAAGACTATATTTAATTATGAGTGGTATGAAAGATTCAGGTGTTATCGACACTGTTCGCGACAGTGAAAAGCAAAAGCTACAGCCGCCGCGAAAATATAAAGTTGTTTTAAATAACGACGACTACACGCCGATGGACTTCGTAATTGAAGTTTTAACGACGTTTTTTAATATGGATAGCGATAGAGCAACCGATGTGATGCTTCAGGTTCATGAAAAAGGTAAGGGTATTTGCGGTGTTTACAGCGCCGATGTTGCCTACACCAAAGTTGAACAAGTTAACCGTTACTCACGGGATAACGAGCATCCACTGCTTTGTAGTTGTGAGCAGGAATAATACCAATTTAATACAATTGGTATAAATACCAATTAGGGTGATCAAACATCCGATTGTTGTGGTATAAATTATTATCTCAGTAAGGGGTTGCCAATGCTAAACAAAGACTTAGAACTCACTTTAAATGCCGCGTTTCGTGAAGCGCGCACTCGCCGTCATGAGTTTATGACCGTAGAGCACCTTTTACTTGCGCTATTAGATAATCCTTCTGCAGGAGAAGCCTTAAACGCGTGTGGTGTTAATCTTTCAGGCTTAAAAACCGAATTATTAGAATTTATTGACGAAACAACACCCGTCATCCCAGATTTAGAAGAAGAGCGTGAAACTCAGCCAACGCTTGGTTTTCAGCGTGTATTACAACGTGCTGTTTTTCATGTGCAATCGTCAGGAAAAAACGAAGTGACGGGTGTCAATGTACTGGTCGCTATTTTTTCTGAGCAAGAGAGCCAAGCTGTTTATTTACTTAAAAAGCATGATGTATCGCGCTTAGATATTGTTAACTTTATTTCGCACGGTATTTCAAAAGCTGATGATGAACTAGGCGACGACAGCGATGATATACATGAAGAAGTGCAAGAAGTTCAAAATGAAGAAGCAAGTAAGCTAGACAGCTTTACAACTAACTTAAACGCTCAGGCTCGTGAAGGTAATATTGACCCACTGATTGGGCGCGACAGCGAAGTAGAGCGCACGGTACAAGTATTGTGTCGTCGTAAAAAGAATAACCCATTACTTGTTGGTGAAGCGGGCGTTGGTAAAACCGCCATTGCTGAAGGTTTAGCGTACCGTATTGTGAACGAGCAAGTACCAGAAGTAATTGCAGATGCAGTTGTGTACTCACTAGATATGGGGGCATTGCTTGCAGGTACTAAATACCGTGGCGATTTTGAAAAGCGCTTTAAAAGCTTATTAAAAGAGCTTCAGGCACAACCTGGGTCTATTTTATTTATTGATGAAATACATACCATAATAGGTGCTGGCGCAGCGTCTGGTGGCGTTATGGACGCTTCAAACTTACTTAAACCACTTCTTTCAAGTGGTAAGTTACGTTGTATGGGTTCAACCACTTACAATGAGTATAAAAATATTTTTGAGAAAGACCGTGCATTAGTGCGCCGTTTTCAAAAAATTGATGTACTTGAACCAAGTGTTGCTGATACCACTAAAATTTTAAATGGATTAAAAGAGCGTTACGAAGAGCACCATGGTATTCGCTACACTCAAAAAGCATTAAAAGCAGCTGCTGAACTTAGTGCTAAATACATTAATGAGCGCCACTTGCCAGATAAAGCAATTGATGTAATTGATGAAGCGGGAGCTAACCAACGTTTACAGCCTAGTTCTAAACGAAAAAAAACCATTGGTGTGGCTGATATAGAGCTAATAATATCGAAGATGGCACGTATTCCACCACAAAATGTGTCTTCAACAGATAAAGAGACGCTTAAAAATCTAGATCGTAATCTTAAAATGCTTGTGTTTGGACAAGATCAATCTATTGATGCACTTACATCGGCTATTCGTTTATCTCGCTCGGGTTTATCAAGCGAAGAAAAACCAGTGGGTTCGTTCTTGTTTGCAGGCCCAACAGGTGTTGGTAAAACAGAAGTAACTAAGCAACTTGCTAAATGTATGGGTGTTGAGTTTATTCGTTTTGATATGTCTGAGTATGTAGAGCGCCACGCAATCAGCCGACTAATTGGTGCTCCACCAGGATATGTTGGTTTTGAGCAAGGCGGGTTATTAACCGAGGCGGTTATTAAAAACCCACATGCGGTAGTGCTTTTAGATGAGATTGAAAAAGCGCATCCAGATATTTACAATATTTTACTACAAGTTATGGATCACGGTACGTTAACCGATAATAACGGTCGTAAAGCTGATTTTAGAAATGTAGTGGTTGTAATGACTACCAATGCGGGCGTACAAGAAACTACGCGTAAGTCGATTGGTTTTACAGAGCAAGATCACACGCACGATGCAATGGGCGAAATTAATAAAGTATTCTCGCCAGAATTTAGAAACCGTTTAGATAACATCATTTGGTTTAATCACCTCGAACGTGAAGTTATTTTACTGGTGGTTGATAAATTTATTGTGGAGCTGCAAGCTCAGCTTGATAAAAAATCAGTTAATCTTGAGCTTACACCTAAAGCGCGTGAATGGCTCGCAGATAAAGGTTATGACAAGGCTATGGGTGCACGACCAATGGCACGTGTTATTCAAGAAGAGCTTAAAAAGCAATTAGCTAATGAAATACTGTTTGGTGAACTTGTTGATGGCGGTACAGTTAAAGTATCGGTTAAAGACAAAAAAATTCGCTTTGATTACGAGAGCAATTTAACGCCAGCGTAAAACGTTAATTACACAACTAAGTTAAATAAAAATGGCCCGCTAAATAATAGCGGGCCATTTTTTTGCCATTTTTATAGGCAACAAAAAACCCAGTAAAAACTGGGTTTTTTGTTTATTAAATGTAATTGCTAGTCAATGTCTATCAATTACATTTAATAAACGCTTAAAGCTAGTAAAACACTAGCCAAAAACTAAATCTCGTTTACGCACTTACTTAGCGAGCACGGAATACGATACGACCCTTTGATAAATCGTAAGGAGTCATTTCTACCGTTACTTTATCGCCGGTTAAAATACGGATATAGTTTTTGCGCATTTTGCCTGAAATGTGAGCCACAACTACGTGACCATTTTCTAGCTCAACTCGGAACATTGTATTTGGTAAAGTATCAAGGACTGTCCCTTGCATTTCGATTACGTCTTCTTTCGCCATGTTTAGCGTAACACCTCTTTAATAGTTAAACGCTGCAGATTTTGCCCAAAATACACCAATAAGTAAAGGCGCAGGGGCTATATTTGCAAATTAAATAGCCACCCACTCATCATTGAGCTGTTTTTGAGCTGGTAAAAACTGAGTTTTGTACTTCATTTTATCGCATTCATCAATTTGATAGCCTAAGTACACGTATTGCTTATTTTGCTCTTTTGCAAATTTAAGCTGCTCTAATATCATCACAGAGCCTAAACTATAGTGTTCAAAGTCGGGGTCAAAAAAAGTATAAATTGCAGAAATAGAGCTGTTCATACAATCAGTTACGGCAACTGCGGCTAAAGTATCTTGGTGCCATAGTTCAATAAATGTGATTTTGAGCCAACTGCAAAGTAAAAAGCTTTGAAACTGTTCTTTTTCAGGAGGATACATACTTCCATCCTGATGGCGCATCGTTATGTATTTACTATAGAGCGGATAATACTCAGGGCGTTCTTGCATCGAGTATTTTACTTCAAACTGGTTTTTTGCTTTGTTTAGTTTACGTTTTTGCGATTTTGAAGGGATAAAGTCTTGTGCTAATACACGTACAGAATTACATGCACTGCATATTGGGCAGTGTGGACGATATATTTGGTTACCACTGCGACGAAACCCTAAGCCTAATAATGACTCAAATTTGTCTGTGCTGTAGCAACTAGGATCAAGAATAACTAATAGTTGCTCTTGTCTGTTGGGTAAATAACTACAGTCAAACTCTTGGGTTAAACCAACACGTGCAGGAAGTTGCTCATTCATAGATTGCGTCAAGTTCTTGTGGCTCCCACATAATAGGATTAATAATATAGTTATGTGCAGCTTTTAGTTTAGTCAAAAATGTTGAGCGGGGGATTACTTGTGCACCTAAGGTCATTAAATAAGGGTTTTCTAACTGGCAATCAATAAAATGCGCATTATGACGTTTAAGCCAATTTACCAGTGCCCACATAGCAAGCTTTGAGCAATTGGTTTGATGATGAAACATCGATTCACCACAAAAAACACCATTTTGCATAATACCATATAAGCCACCTGCAAGCTCTCCGTTGCTCCACACTTCTAAGCTATGGGCAATGCCAGCATTGTGTGCATTAACATAAGCGTTGAGCATGTCAGAGGTGATCCAAGTGCCATCGGTATCAAGGCGTTGATCCCTACAAGCTTCTATTACCTCCTCAAAGGCATTATTAATGGTTACTTTTACAGGGTGCTTTTTTAAATGTTTACGCAGGCTCTTACTTATATGAAAATCATCCAGTTCAAAAATCCCGCGTTCGCTCGGCGACCACCACATAATAGGCTCATCTTCGCTAAACCAAGGGAATATTCCGCTTTTGTAGGCATTACTTAGGCGAGGTAAACTTAAATCTCCGCCAATTGCTAACAAGCCATCAGGGGTTTCTAATGCGTATTCCGGATTGGGGAATGCTATATCGGTTTCACTTAATTGGTATAGCTGATTTCTCATACAGTACTTATTTTATAATTGAGCGTAAAAGTGTAACTATATTTTAGACATAAAAAAAGGGCTGAATAATCAGCCCTATTATAATTTATTTAATTGCTTATAAATTATCTAAGAAACGCTCTGCATCAAGGGCAGCCATACAGCCTGTACCCGCTGATGTGATTGCTTGACGGTAAATGTGGTCAGACACATCACCTGCAGCAAAAACGCCCTCTACACTTGTTTGAGTTGCGTTACCATTCAATCCAGACTCTACAACTAAGTAGCCATCTTTCATTTCTAGTTGACCTTCAAACATATCTGTATTTGGCTTATGACCAATAGCAATAAATACACCTGCTAAATCTAGCTCTTCTGTTGCATCAGACTGTGCATCTTTAATACGAATGCCAGTTACGCCCATTTGGTCGCCTAATACTTCGTCAAGCGTACGGTTGTAATGTAAAACAACGTTACCGTTAGCTGCTTTTTCAGCAAGGCGGTCTGCAAGTATTTTTTCACTACGGAAACTATCACGGCGGTGAATAACATGTACTTCGTCAGCAATGTTAGATAAGTATAGCGCTTCTTCAACCGCTGTATTACCACCACCAACAACCGCTACTTTCTGACCTTTATAGAAAAAGCCATCACATGTAGCACAGGCTGAAACGCCACGGCCTTGGAAATTAGTTTCAGACTCTAAGCCTAAGTATTTAGCAGACGCACCTGTTGCAATGATTAACGCATCACATGTGTAAGTACCTTGGTCGCCAGTTAGTGTGAAAGGGCGCTTAGATACATCTACTTTATTGATGTGATCGAATATGATTTCAGTTTCAAAGCGCTCAGCGTGCTCTTTCATACGATCCATTAATGCAGGGCCCGTTAAGCCGTGTGCATCACCTGGCCAGTTTTCAACTTCAGTCGTGGTTGTTAATTGGCCACCTTGTTGAATGCCTGTAATTAAAACAGGGTTTAAATTTGCACGTGCTGCATATACTGCGGCAGTATAACCAGCTGGGCCAGAGCCTAAAATTAGTAGCTTACAATGTTTTGCTTCAGTCATTATTTTTTCCTAAACGTTTAATACGGTCTTTAATGCGCTCGATTCTAAGAAAATCAAGGCGGATGTAAACAAAATCCGCGATTATTTTTTTTCGCAAATCGAAAAGCTGTGCAGTATTGTGTACTAGAGCTCAGCACTTTTACAGTTAAAACACCTAAGTAGCTCAATAAATAGACTAACAGGCAACAAAACAGCGTTAATTCATGACCCCTTTGATTTTTTTTGTTATGTTTTACCTAATTTTATTTGTCACTGATAGATTATGTGACCTAAGCGAATAGGCAACTATGTTATTTTGGCAGGAAAAACCCGCATTCGGGTTGACTTCAAAAGACGTTAACGTCTTAACCAATGCGCAAGATTACCGAACGCAATTGCTACGTTTGATAGCTAATGCAAAAAAACGAATTTATATCACAGCGCTTTATTTACAGGATGACGAAGCAGGTCGCGAGATTTTAGAAGCCCTGCATCGAGTATCATTAGAGAACCCTGCGCTTGATGTAAAAGTGCTGGTGGATTTTCATCGTGCGCAACGTGGTTTAATTGGTGCAGAGAAGTCTGATGGTAACGCAAGTTTATACTGTGACGATTTAGAAAAGTTTAAATCGAACGTACAAGTTTATGGCGTACCTGTAAAAGCTAAAGAATTATTTGGCGTATTACATTTAAAGGGTTTTGTCATTGATGATACCTTACTTTACAGCGGCGCAAGCTTAAACAACGTGTATTTGCAGTATAACGAGCGTTACAGACTCGACCGTTACTTTTTAATAACGCAGAGCGAACTGTGTGACTCAGTGGTTGATTTTATAGAGACAAAGCTAATTAGCTCTGTTGCTGTGCCACGCATAGACACACGACCGCTTAAGCGTTTACACGACTTCAAACTTGATCAAAAGCAATTAATGCGTGATTTAAAAGTCGCAAGTTACAACGCACCAGAGCAACTAAATACGCAAGCATTAGGTATTCGTTTGTTTTTAGGGCTTGGTCGTCGTAATAACGAATTAAATCGTTTAATAAAAGCGTTATTTGATACCACAGAGCAAGAGCTTGTGTTGTATACGCCATACTTTAATTTTCCGGCGCCACTTATGCGATCACTGCGCCGATTATTAAAGCAAGGCAAGCAAGTGACTATTGTGGTAGGGGATAAAACAGCCAATGACTTTTATTTACCGCCAAGCGAGCCATTTAGTAAAATAGGGGCGTTGCCTTATTTATATGAAACTATTTTGCATAAGTTTGTAAAAACGCAAAAACGCCACATCGATAACGGTAATTTAAATGTGTATCTGTGGAAAGATGAAAGTAATTCGTTTCATTTAAAAGGTATTTGTTCAGATAGAACAAAGCATTTACTGAGTGGGCATAACTTAAATCCGCGTGCATGGGGTCTTGATATCGAAAACGGTATTTTAATAGAAGATCCAGAGCAAACAATTATGGATGCTATTGATAACGAAAAGCAGGAAATTTTACAACACTGCCGCCGTTTAACAGGCCCAGATGATTTAGAAACAATGGATGATTACCCGCAGCCAGTTAAAAAACTACTAGGCCAAGCTAAGCGCGTAAAAGTAGATTTTATAATTAAGCGTTTTATCTAAATAAGTTTATATAAATCTGAAATTTAAATATAAAAAAAGCAGCTAATTAGCTGCTTTTTTTATGGGTTGTAGTTAGGTTACTATATTATTTAATACCAACCTAACTACGAAACGCTAAATTATGCGTTTTCTACTGCTGTGCGTGGGTCAACATATTCCATGTTGAACGCTTCAGCTACTTCTTTGTAAGTTACTTGGCCTTTAATTACGTTTAAGCCTTTTAAGAAGTGAGCGTCATCTAGTAGCGCCTTTTTATAACCTTTGTTTGCAAGGTTAATGATGAAAGGCAATGTTGCATTGTTAAGTGCAAACGTAGATGTGCGTGGAACAGCACCTGGCATGTTAGCAACACAGTAGTGAACAACTTCATCAACGATGAAAGTTGGATCAGCATGCGTAGTTGCTTTAGAAGTAGCAATACAGCCACCTTGGTCGATTGCAACGTCAACAATTGCAGAACCAGGTTTCATTGCTTTAATGTGCTCAGCAGTTACTAGTTTAGGTGCAGCTGCACCAGGGATCAGTACACCACCGATTACTAAATCAGCTTCTAGTACGTGTTTTTCTAGTGCATCAGCAGTTGAGTAAATAGCTTTAACTTTATTACCAAATTGCGCGTCTAGTGCACGTAATACGTCGATGTTACGATCAAGAACGACAACTTCAGCACCAAGACCAACAGCCATTTGAGCTGCGCTACGACCAACCATGCCACCGCCAATTACAACAACTTTAGCAGCTTCAACGCCAGGTACGCCACCTAGTAGCATGCCACGACCGTGGTTAGATTTTTCTAGCGCTTGTGCACCAGCTTGAATAGACATACGACCAGCAACTTCGCTCATAGGAGCAAGAAGCGGTAAACCACCGCGTGAGTCAGTTACAGTTTCGTATGCAATACAAATAGCTTTGCTTTTTACAAGGTCTTCAGTTTGTGGAAGATCAGGTGCAAGGTGTAAGTAAGTGAAAAGAATTTGGTCTTCACGTAGCATTGCACGTTCAACAGCTTGCGGCTCTTTTACTTTTACAATCATGTCTGCTTTAGCAAAAACATCAGCAGCAGTTGCTAAAATTTCAGCACCCGCTTGTGTGTAATCTTCGTTAGTAAAACCAATGCCCATGCCTGCATCAGTTTCTACAATCACTTGGTGACCGTGGTTTACTAATTCACGAACACTTGCAGGAACCATACCTACACGGTATTCATGGTTTTTAATTTCTTTAGGAACACCAATAATCATATCATTTGCCTTATTAAGAACGGATTAACATTTTCCACTATTATATTCATCATAAGCCCGTGTGTCTCACCTTTTTTAAACTCAAATCTAGTGTTATCATCTAGATAATAAAAATAAACAGCATAAAAAACTAGTTGGCACTATGCATCAGTTATTAGATAGAATTGACCGTAAAATTTTAATGGAATTACAGCACGATGGGCGCTTGTCGAACGTAGAACTGGCCAGACGAGTTGGGCTAAGCGCCACGCCCTGTCTGGAGCGAGTAAAAAAGCTAGAACGAGAAGGCTACATACTTGGCTATAAAGCCGTGGTCGATCCCGCTAAGCTTGGCCAAGGTTTATCGGTGTATGTAGAAGTAACAATTACTAAAACATCTCCCGACGTATTTGATGAGTTTAGTGCGGCCGTTAAAAAGCACGAAGAAATTATCGAATGTCATTTAGTATCGGGGAATTTTGATTTTTTACTTAAAACGCGCGTAAATGATATGTCAGAATACCGTGGCGTATTAGGCGACATACTATTGAAACTGCCAAATGTAAGTGAAAGCCGAACTTATGTAGTAATGGAAGAAGTAAAAGGTGAAGAAGGCGTAATTATTCGTCCTTATATTACTTGAGGTTATTTATATTAACTGCGTCATTTGCTTATATAAGCTCAAATTATAAAAACTTGTTCATAATCAGGCCATCAAGGTTAAGATAAAGTGCAACAAATTGCATTTCCTGCTAAGGTATTTCACTGCTAAGTAAGTGTGAATAAAAATAGAATAATAAAGAGGAATAGGGAACTATGCGCCTAAACGGTGTGCAAAGACTATTAGAAACAGGGCTGATTATCAGTACCTTTACGGCAATATTTATTTTATGTGCCTTGATCAGCTTTGATCCAGCAGATGCTGCATGGTCGCAAACTAGTTTTAGCGAAGTAAGCAACATCACAGGAGCAGCCGGTGCATGGATAGCCGACATTTTATTACTCACCTTTGGTTGGTTGGCTTACTTAGTGCCTGCGGCCATTCAGCTATTTGGCTACTTGCTATTTAAACAACCTCATCGCATTTTACAGCTTGATTACACCACCTTAGCGCTGCGTGTTATTGGTTTTGCTTTATTTATTACCTCAGCTACCGCTATTAGTAGTATTAATTTCGACGATATTTATAACTTTTCATCGGGTGGGGTAGTGGGCGATGTTATTGCATCAGCCATGATGCCTGCGTTTAACTTTACCGGTACATCTATATTATTGCTGTGTTTCTTTTTTGCAGGGCTTACCTTATTGACGGGAGTGTCGTGGGTTGATTTTGTTGATTACCTTGGCGATTTAATGGTTAGGCTTTACCGCTATGTTGTGTCGTATGCAAAAGGCTGGATGCACCGAGAACACGCTGCTGGTAAAGTAAATAATAACGATGAAGTAGACGCCCATTTTGAAGACGATATAAAAGAGCAAATAGAACTGCCTACATCAGCTAAAAAAGCAGATAAACAAAAAGCGATAGATAAACCTCAAACACCGTTTAGTGAACCACAAGTTAGTGATGACTTTATGCCGTTTGATGAACTTGACGATATACTCGATCAAGAAATTGGTTTTAGCGCAATAGATGACGAACCAATGGACACGGCTGCTGCATTAAATGCGCTTGATCAAAGCCCAGTTGTAGAACCAGAAAAACCAGTTACAACGGTGGTATCGCCAGCAAGACCAATGCCTAAACCAAAAGCGCAATATCAACCACCACCAACGGCAAAAGAAAAATTTGAGCAATTATTAACACAAGAGCCACCACCGGGGCCATTACCATCGCTTGATTTACTCGACAGACCAGACAAAGCTAAAAACCCAATTTCGCAAGAAGAGCTTGATAGCGTATCGCGCCTAGTAGAAACAAAATTACTCGACTTTAATGTACAGGCGACTGTAGTAGCGGTATACCCAGGCCCCGTTGTTACACGTTTTGAGCTAGATTTAGCGCCAGGTATTAAAGTGTCTAAAATTACAGGCTTAGCTAAAGATTTAGCCCGTTCGCTTTCGGCAATTAGTGTACGTGTTGTAGAAGTTATTCCAGGTAAAACCTATGTTGGTATTGAGCTTCCAAATAAACACCGTGAAATAGTTCGTTTGTCAGAAGTTATAAACGCCCCTAAATTTGAGCAAAATCCGTCGCCACTTACCATGGTGCTTGGTAAAGATATAGCCGGTCAGCCGGTATGTGCTGATTTGGGTAAAATGCCACATTTATTGGTAGCCGGTACAACCGGTTCAGGTAAATCAGTGGGCGTTAATGTCATGATAGTAAGCTTGCTTTACAAATCGGGTCCTGACGATGTACGTATGATCATGATTGACCCTAAAATGCTTGAGCTTTCAGTATACGAAGGCATTCCGCATTTATTGTGTGAAGTAGTTACCGACATGAAAGAAGCCGCTAATGCACTGCGTTGGTGTGTAGGCGAAATGGAACGTCGTTATAAATTAATGTCAGCATTAGGTGTACGTAACCTAAAAGGTTATAACCAAAAAGTAATGGAAGCCAAAGAGGCGGGTTACCCAATTCTTGACCCGTTATTTAAAGACACCGACGGCATGAAAGAAGGCCCAAACGAGCTAGATAAACTACCAAGTATAGTAGTGGTTATTGACGAATTTGCCGACATGATGATGATTGTAGGTAAAAAAGTAGAAGAACTTATTGCACGTATAGCCCAAAAGGCACGTGCGGCAGGTATTCACTTAGTGCTTGCTACGCAGCGCCCATCGGTTGATGTAATTACCGGCTTAATTAAAGCTAATATTCCAACACGTATGGCGTTTCAGGTATCGAGCAAAATAGATTCACGGACAATACTTGACCAACAAGGTGCAGAAAACTTACTAGGTATGGGCGACATGCTTTATTTACCGCCAGGCACTAGCGTACCAGAGCGTGTGCATGGCGCGTTTGTAGACGACCATGAAGTACACGCCGTAGTAAACGATTGGAAAGCACGTGCTAAACCAAATTACATTGACGAAATACTCAATGGCGATGCCACTGAAGATATTTTATTACCAGGTGAAGCTAGCGAAAATGCAGATGAAGAATCTGATCCTTTATACGACGAAGCTGTGTCGTTTGTAATTGAAACCGGCAAAGTATCTGTATCGTCAGTGCAACGTAAATTACGTGTTGGCTACAACCGCGCAGCACGTTTAGTAGAACAAATGGAAACATCGGGTATCGTGAGTTCACCAGGTCATAACGGTGCTCGCGATGTATTAGTACCTAATGGAGCAAATTCATGAAAAAAGTTAACGCCTTATTATTAGTGTTAGGCAGCGTACTTGCCGCACCAAGCTTTGCTGACGACAGCCAAGCATTACAAGACAGACTTGCCACTTTAAAAAGCTTTAAAGCGCAGTTTGCACAACAAGTAACAGACAAAGAAGGTCAAGCAGTTATGCAAGGCGAGGGCACAATAGCGCTTCAACAGCCTATGATGATTCGCTGGCAGCAAACTAATCCGGACGATACGTTATTTGTATCAAACGGTGATAAAACATATTACTTCGACAGCTTTGCTGAGCAAGTAACGATTATGAAAACCAGCAGCTTAATCGACTCAACACCATTTGTGCTACTGACATCAAAAGACCCAGCACAGTGGGAAAAATACAGCGTACTTGCAACAAGTACAGGCTTTAGTGTAACGCCAAATAAAGGTGTAGAAAGCCAAGTAGAACAACTTGATATAGCATTTGCGGGTAACGAGCAAGGGCTTGCTAAACTAGTGGTTACCGACAACTCAGGGCAGCTATCGTCATTTACGTTTAACAATGCCCAAGTTAATACGCCGCTTGATCAAAGCACTTTTGAATTTACGCCTCCTGAAGGTGTTGAAATAGACGATCAGAGTAACGGTGAGTAATTTAGGTTTTAATTTTGGGCCCGATGTACGCCCACTTGCCGCGCGTATGCGCCCTACAACACTTGATGAATACATTGGTCAGCAGCACTTATTAAGCGGTGATAAACCACTGCATCAAGCCATTGTCGCAGGGCGCTGCCATAGTTTGATTTTATGGGGCCCGCCTGGTGTTGGTAAAACAACACTTGCGCAAATAATTGCCAACCATGCTGATGCCTCACTTATTCAAATGTCGGCGGTAACTGCAGGCGTAAAAGATATACGCGACAGCGTAACGCAAGCGCGGGACAACCTAGAAAGCCGTGGCCAACGCACCCTTATGTTTGTTGACGAGGTTCACCGCTTTAATAAATCCCAACAAGATGCCTTTTTACCGCACATAGAAGACGGTACCTTTATATTTGTAGGTGCAACCACCGAAAACCCATCGTTTGCCCTTAACAACGCTATATTGTCACGTGCACGCGTGTATGTTTTAAAATCGCTTGCCGATACCGACTTATACACCGTAATAGAGCGCGCACTTAAACAAGACGAGCAGCTAAGCCAAAAATACATCACTATTGCCGACAACGCTAAAAAGGCACTGTGCCAAGCAAGTGGCGGCGATGCGCGTAAAGTACTTAACTTACTTGAACAAGCAGTTGACTTAACGTCCGAGCAAAACGGTCAATACAACGTTGATGAGCACGTACTTAGCCAAGTATTACCAACGCATTTAGCTAAATACGATAAAGGCGGCGATGAATTTTACGATTTAATATCAGCCTTTCATAAATCAGTACGTGGTAGCTCCCCCGATGGTGCGCTGTATTGGTATTGCCGAATTTTAGCCGGTGGTGGCGACCCTTTGTATGTAGCAAGGCGTTTACTTGCCATTGCAACAGAGGATATAGGTAACGCCGATCCGCGTGCGATGGAAGTAGCCTTAAATGCGTGGGACATATTTCAGCGAGTAGGCCCTGGCGAAGGCGAGCGCGCTATTGCACAAGCCACATTGTATTTAGCCAGTGCACCCAAAAGTAATGCAGTCTATATGGCGTTTAATCAAGCCAAAGCAGACGCTCAAAACGAGCCAAGTTACCCAGTGCCAGAGCATTTACGTAATGCCCCAACTAATTTAATGAAAGACTTAGGGTATGGCGCTGAGTACCGTTATGCGCATAATGAAGAAGGCGCATTTGCCGCAGGTGAAAAATATTTACCACCAGAAATGGACGGTAAAGAATATTACTTACCGAGCGAGCGCGGACTTGAACAAAAAATCAAACAAAAACTCGATTACCTAAAAGAGCGCGATGCGCAAAGCTCACTTAAACGATACGAAAATGATTAAACTTTATATGATGATCGCCCTTGGCGGAGCCTCAGGTGCGTGTTTACGGTTTTTTATTAGCGAAAGCATGCTAAAACTCCTCGGTAGGGGATTCCCTTTTGGCACGTTGACGGTTAATATTCTGGGTTCATTGTTAATGGGCATTTTGTACGGTTTGATAGATAAAGAAATTATCACCGCAAGCCCCGCTAAAACCCTTATCGGTATTGGCTTTTTAGGTGCATTAACCACCTTTTCAACATTCTCAATGGACTCGTTGTTGTTATTACAACAAGGTCACTTTATTAAAATGGCCCTCAATATCATCTTAAACGTGATGGTGTGTATTTTTATGGCTTGGCTGGGCCTTCAGCTAGTAATGCAAAAAGGTTAAAAAACTAACATGTTAGATTCTAAATTTTTACGTCAAGACATCGAACAAACTGCAGCACGTTTAGCAGCTCGCGGTTACGAACTCGATGTAGCGACGGTAACGGCACTTGAAGAAAAACGCAAAACATTACAAGTAAAAACGCAAGAACTTCAAAGTCAACGTAATGCAAGCGCAAAAGCAATTGGTCAAGCCAAAGCTAAAGGCGAAGACGCACAGCCACTACTTGATGCAGTGGCTAACTTAGGCAGTGAGCTAGACGCCGCTAAAACAGAGCAAGATGAAGTATTAGCCGCAATTAACGACATTGCTTTAGCAATTCCAAACTTGCCGGACGAGTCAGTACCTGCAGGTAAAGACGAAGACGACAACGTTGAAATTTTAACGTGGGGCACACCTAAAAAATTCGATTTTGAAGTTAAAGACCACGTAGATGTAGGCCAAGACCTAAACGGCTTAGACTTTGAAATGGGCGTTAAAATTAGTGGCGCACGCTTTACTGTAATGCGCGGCCAAGTAGCGCGTATGCACCGTGCACTAACGCAATTTATGCTAGATACACATGCTGATAAAAACGGCTATACAGAAATGTATGTACCGTACTTAGTAAATAGTGCAAGCCTTTACGGCACGAGCCAACTACCTAAATTTGCGGGCGATTTATTCCACACATTAGGCCTTGTAAATGACGACGGCGAACAACAAGCCGGCTTTAGCTTAATTCCTACAGCTGAAGTACCGCTTACAAACAGCGCACGCGACGAAATTTACGATGAAAGCGATTTACCAATTCGCTTAGTTGCCCACACTCCGTGTTTCAGAAGTGAAGCAGGCAGCTATGGTCGCGATACACGAGGCTTAATTCGTCAACATCAGTTTGATAAAGTTGAACTTGTACAACTTGTAAAACCAGAAGACTCAATGGCAACGCTTGAAGAGTTAACAGGTCACGCAGAGCAAATACTACAAGCATTAGAACTTCCGTACCGTAAAGTAATTTTATGTATGGGCGACATGGGCTTTGGCTCAGCTAAAACATACGATTTAGAAGTATGGTTACCTGCGCAAGACACATACCGTGAAATTTCGTCTTGTTCAAACATGGCTGACTTTCAGGCGCGCAGAATGCAAGCACGTTTTCGCCGTGAAGGTGTTAAAAAGCCAGAGTTACTACATACACTAAATGGTTCAGGCTTAGCCGTTGGCCGTACACTAGTAGCCATACTAGAAAACTACCAACAAGCCGATGGCACAGTAGTAGTACCAGAAGTATTACGCCCATACATGGGTGGACTTGAAGTGATTGGTAAACAATAAAAATCAAGTTTAAGTTAAGCAAGCTTTAAGCTTGTAAATCTTAAGACGAAAGCCGCTGTTTGCAATGAACAGCGGCTTTTTTGTTTAGGTTAAAGGCAAAAGCTTAGAGAAAAATTTAAGTTATCTTATTAATAACATCGCTTACACCTATTTTATGGCTCATTACTTTTTTGTCCGATATTACTGATCTCTACCATTTTGGGGTATTTCTACATCAAGGAAACTTAAATATCGGCTAACTAGTTGTTTACAAGTCCTTATTAGCTGGTTAAATTAGAACCTTTGTAATATTTGGACATTTGTCGGTTTATAAAGCGACAAATGTCGGATACAAAGTTGTTAGGGTTATAGGAGTATTATTACACGTGGTGGATTCTGAAAACAAAGGAAGTAGTTATTGGAAGCTTGCGAGTTTTCTATTGATAGGAATTTTAATTCCTTTAACCGCGGCTTTAACGCCTTGGTTATTAGAACAAATATCTCCCAAAAACAACCTTTCCTTTAAATATGTTGAGCCTATATCAACAGACACATCTTTAGCCCTAAGTGTCACTATCTTAAATGCAGGCAGTGATACTCAAAAAAATATAGAAGTATGGTTACCATTTTCAGTTCTTTCTATTACAAGAACTGAGGTGGGAGATGACGGTAAATTAAACGTTTTTATACCTAAACCTGTTATCGAGTTAGAAACTAGCATCCCATACAGCTCTGCTGAATTAATAGATAGTAATTATCTTCTGAAATTTGAATCACTGAGACCCAATGAATCAATTTCAATTAAAGTAATTTCAACTGGAACAAAAGTATTTTCTAATCGATATGAGTTAGAAAGTATGCGTATAGTTTCTCAAGACGTTATTGCAACGGTAGATCAACCAACTGATACTCAGTACCAGTTATATAGAACCGGTTCTATAATTTTGGTAGTCTTAATATTTTTGTTTTTAAGTTGGGCTATATATTATGAGTATTTAATGCCGAACGAACAAAAAGAAAAATACCTATTAAAGCAAATAGATGAATTAACAAGTAAAAGATAACCCTAACAAGTTGCTTAAACGGACACAAACAGCTGGCTGTGCTCGTTCCTCGCTATTATAGCCAGCCATTTTTAGCCGCTTAGCAAAGCGTTAGAACCACTAGGAAGTTTTGTGATTAATTCAAGGCATTATCTTACACAACCATTATCTACTAATGATGGGTACACATGGACTTTAGCAAGTCGCTTAGGAGCTATGCTCCGAGAAATCGAAAACTTGTATGGTGAACGTGATAAATCTTGGACGTTCGTTGGGGTTGAGTTTGAAAAAAATGGGCCCCAAAACTGGTTTCCCGGAAACTGTGGAAATATTGCAATCCAGTTAAATACCAATGCATTAGATAATGAAATATTAGCTCATTACCAATTAGCTCATGAGGTTGTTCATTTATTAGCTCCAGATGGCAAACGTGGTGCGCCAATCATTGAAGAAGGGTTGGCGACACTTTATTCTGAGGATTTTATATCAAGAGAATATGGTGCAACAGGATATACAAATATGCCTTCTTACATTGATGCTGCAAAAAGTGTTCGTGATTTATTATCTTTTGATCCTGAGGCAATTAAAAAGTTGAGGGCAGTTCAACCATCATTTAAAGAAATGACTGTAGAAACCTTCAAAATTGCCAATATAAATTATCCACAAGAAAAGATATTAAAGCTCATTTCAGCTTTTGTGCGCACGTAGTTCTAACAAGTCGTTTAATACAATTGGAGTGGCTGTCTAGTTTAATGCGAGCTTTGATATCACGCGTAAACATTTAACAATCGATTGTACCCAGGTAGAAACCCAGCTATGGTTTGTTTATCAAGATAAATAAACCAGCTAATTTACAGGTTCGTTATGTCTCACGGAGGCTTTGTCGCTCTATGAATGTTTTTCTAATAATTGCAGGTACATTAAGTGCTGTTGTAGCAACTTTGCATTTGGGTTGTATCTATTTTGGAGGTTCTTGGTATAGGTTCTTCGGTGCAGGAGAGCAAATGGCATTACTTTCTGAGCAAGGAAGTATTAAACCAACTCTAATTACTAGTGTAATTGTTCTGATTCTATCAACTTGGTCATTGTATGCATTTTCAGCCGCAGGTGTTATTTTTAAACTTCCATTCATCCGCCTAGCTCTTGTATTAATAACTTTTATTTATTTAGCTCGTGGGATTACTGGATTCTTTCTAATAAATAACCCTATGGGGCGTTCGCCTGAATTTTGGGTTTGGAGTTCTATTATTTGTTTATCTTTTGGTATTGTTCACCTTGTTGGTTTAAAACAACAATGGGCAAGCTTGTGAGTAAAGTGTAGTCTAATAAAGAATCAAACAAGGGCTATTACAATTGGCTTTTGGTAAAGCATTATATTTATAGTTAACTACTTCTCGCCAATAATTGACGGAACAAGGAATATTAAAATGGATAAAATGTCAGTTCACATAACCTCTAAACCTTTAGAAACTTACCCGCAAAAACAAATTTTAAAGGTGGTAGCTGATGAAGTAACCGAAAAAGCGACTGTGCACAAAGCAGCGGTTCAAAGTGACCAAGTAGATATATCCGAAGAAGGAAAAGAAAAAAGTCTGGAAGATCAAAATCGTGAAGCGTTACGTAAATTATCAAGCAATGAAGATGCAAGTCAGGCATCACAATCTGAAGAAGATCCTATTGATGAACAGATTGCTGAAATACAAGAAAAGATAGAAAAACTACTACAGGAAACTGCATTATTACGCAGTAAAGATGATGAAGAGTCGCAGGCTAAAGTGAGGGTACTAGAAGCAGAAATTACCGGGCTTAACACTCAACTTATTGAATTATTGAGACAGCAATTAGAATCGGGTAAATAACAAGCACAGTAAATATATGCAAAGGTAATTGGAGACAAGAACGTTATTAATAACAATAATAAAGACGCTCACCTTAATCTTAAAACTAAAGGGGTTAACCCTGATCTTACTGAGCAAATTACTTAATTAACCAAAGTGGCTTATTGAAAGCCGCTACTTACTTTAAAAGCGAAGCGGCTTTTATTTGCTTTATGAATTAGTTTGCTGTCATCAACATTAGCTTTGCCTCTTTACCGTCTGTTAATACTGCGACGTTACCTTTATCAGTTATAAACACATCTCTTAACCTGCCTGCAGCCTTAGGAAATACCTGAGACTGTGTAAATTCACCATTGGCCAGATTAACGCTGTAGAGCTTTTTATCAACAAGAGTAGTGATTAGCACATGTTGTTGCAATGAAGGGAAGGCTGCATGTTTAGAACCGTAATACGCCATGCCTGATGGCGCTATTGATGGCGTCCAATTAACACTTGGTTTTTGCATGCCTTTATATTCGGTAAATGGTGAAATACGCGCTTGTGAGTAATCTTTGCCATAGGTGATTACCGGCCAGCCGTAATTAGTCCCAGCGGTTAAGTAGTTTAGCTCGTCACCGCCTGCAGGGCCGTGTTCGTTGCTAATAATTTGCTGCGTATCGTAATCATAAACTAAGCCTTGAGGGTTACGATGACCAAGTGAGTAAACAGCATGCGCATTTGGGTTTTTGTGATTAATAAATGGGTTGTCTATTGGAATGGTGCCATCTAGGTTTATACGTAATATTTTACCAAGTTGGCTGGTGATAACTTGTGCTTGCTCTCTAAAGTCAAACCCATCGCCCGTTGAAATTAATAACGTATTGTCGGGTAGGACAAGGGCGCGTCCTGCGTAATGTTGCGGTGTGTTTTTATCAGTCGCTACTTTATAAATAATGTGTGGCTTTGAAAAGTCAGTGCCATTAAACGTGGCTTTGGCAACAACAAGCCTGTTTGCGCTTGCATCACCTTGGGCATAAGTAAAAATAATTTCTTTGGAGTTGTTATAATCTGGTGATAATACAATGTCGAGTAAACCACCTTGGCCTGCAACGTATAAACCTGTTAGGTTTAATTTTACTCTTGATTGCACGTTGTTTTTAACTATAACTACGTGGCCATCACTCTCTGTAATTAGCCATGTGCCGTTTGGTAGTTCAACCATGCTCCACGGAGACTGTAATTGCGTAGCCAGTGTTTGTGTGCTGTATTGCTCCTTTGGTAACGTAGCATTTGCATTAACAGAAAACGAAAAAAGCGAAAGCAAAGTAAAAAAAGAGATACATTGTTTACGGGGCAAGCCTTTGCTAGCATGACTAGTATAAGAGAAAAGCTTTATTTTAAGTTGAGATAACCATGTCGTTTTTAACACGTATATTGCCTTCATTTTTAGTTTCTTGGTTACTTACATTCACACTTGCTAGCTTGTTTCATAGCCAATACGTTGTCAATCAATTAGTTAATGTAGGTGTAGTGGTGGGCTTTAGTGATCGTGCTAGTTTAACCCTTGATGATTGGTTAGGCCTATTACCTACCTATGGCGCTATTATTGCCGTAGCACTTGCCATCGCTTTTTTTGTTACCGTAAAGCTTAATAAAAAGGTTAAAAAATACAGTACTCAGCTATTTGTTATTGCTGGCATTGTGGCATTTGCTATTGTGTTAATTGCCATTGAATCAATTATGAATATTCATATTATAGCGGGCGCAAGAGGCTGGGGTTTTTATGCTCAACTGCTTGCAGGCGCGGTAGGTGGTTTTACATTTTCACAATTATTTAAAGCAACTAAAAACCAAAAAGCTTATTAGATGTGTGAATATAAGTACGGCTTATACGTTATTTGGTGATTAATAAATAAAGCCCGCTGTTTATTGTAAACAGCGGGCTTTAAATATGGCCTTTAGAAATTAATTAAAAAATTAAACTAATTAGTTTGTAGCTACTTAGACCAAATATTAGGATTAAAACGGGTAGGGTTACCAGGTTTAACAGCAAAGAGTTAGTGTAGTTTCCCATAACCCCTTTTTGATTGACCAGCCATACAAGGTAGGTGCTAACAATAGGAAGTAATAACCCGTTAGCCGCTTGCGCGAATATAATTACCGCGACAGGGTCTAAACCGAGTGACGCCACAGCAGCACCAAACAATAAAATAACAATAGCGACGCCTTTAAAGCGCGTGTTACCCATATCGTTTGACCACCCTAACATGCCACACACAGCATAAGCACCGGCAAGTGGCGCTGTAATCGCGCTTGTTAAACCTGCAGCAAATAAGCCAATAGCAAAAAAGTAATGAGCGGCATCGCCAAGCAATGGCTCTAGCTGCACGGCCATGTTAGCTGCACTAATTTGCCCCGCATCGGTGCCATAAAATGCGACTGAAGCTGTAGATAAAATAGCTAAAGTGATCACACCGCCTAAGGTGATTGATAGGCCTGTATCAACATTTGTTTGTTTAATCACTTTTTGCATATCGCTGTTACTGTCGTGTCTAGCAGCGAGTACGCCGGAGTGTAAAAATAAGTTATACGGCACAATGGTAGTACCAACTAAAGCTAGTATGGTTGTAATCGAACCCTCAGGCATACTAGGCATAAAACCTGCAAATACATCCCCCAGTGAAGGCGCTGCCATTACAAGTGTTGAGATAAACACTAAGCTCATTAAAATAACGAGTAAAATTAGCGCGTTTTCAACCACTTTATGTTTGCCGCTATATAGTAAAGCAGCACTTAAAAAAGCAATAAGTGGTGTCCATAGTTGAGGACTAACTTGAGGGAATATTTCAATTAATCCCATGCTAGCCCCACTTAAGTTACCCGCTTCATAAGCTGCACTGCCCACGCCAATGGCGCTAATGACTAAAAATATAGCTAAAGATTTAAATAAAGGCGTTTGAATATGTGCTCTGAGCGCTTGAGCTAAATCTTGCCCGGTAGCAACGCCAAGGCGCGCCGCCATAGATTGTAATAATATAGTGGCAACTACTGAAAACAGTAATGTCCATATAAGTGCAAAACCAAAGTTTGCACCTGCCACGCTGGCGGTAGTAATAGTCCCTGGTCCAATGAAGGCAGCGGTGACAAGTAGTCCTGGTCCTAATCGCATAATTGACCTTAATAGTGCTATTGCATGTTGCTATTTAAAGTTACATCTAACGTTTAAAATCAATAAATTATACGCGATGCCTGTTGTGTTATTGCTGCCACTTACAGTAAGTGCCTTGCAGCGATAGTCGCTCCTTGACGAGTTCTTTTTTATAAGCATATGTTATACCAATCCGCAATAATACTTAATCAATTTGAGGGATTAAATATGACGCTAACTGCGTTAAAAATTTCTGATATACGACTGCATGGATGCAGGAGGTAGAGCAATGCAGGAGCAATTAGTGATAACAACTAAATAACGAAATTTTTGCCTGGTTATCGACACGATTTTCTCACCTCAGAATAGATCACTTAATTAAGCGAATTGCTATTAAAAAAGGTCGAGTAGGATACCAACTTGTATATAAATTTAAAGGGGATACAGTGCGTTTGCATGAATTTTAAACGTATATATAAGCGAGTTAAATGACTGATGCCGATATTAATATCGGCATCAGTATATTTACTTTATTAAGTTTTTAATCGCTTCTAAGCCTTTTTTTAGGATATCTGCATCGGTAGCATAGTTAATACGAATACACTCGTGCTTGTGCGCCCAGCTGTCGTCAATGCCGATAAAAAAGTTGTGACCTGGGATCACATACACGTCTTGCTCTTTAAGCTTTTGATACAACACCTCGCTTGTCATTTTTGCATCTTTAAACCACAGCCACATAAAAAATGCGCCTTCAACTTTGTGCAAATAAACAGGCAGTTCGGCAAATACTTCATCAAACAACTCAATCGCTATGTGTGCTTTATTGCGATAAAAAGGCAACACAACGTTGCGGCACAGTGGGAGTAGTTCGTCGTCGTTAATTAAGCGTGTCACTAAGCTTGGACCAATACTATTTGGCGATAACACCATGCTGCCATTTACGCGACCAATTGCTTTAATAATCTCATTGTTTGCAACCACAATACCGCTGCGTAAACCCGGTAGGCCCAGCTTTGAAAGTGACATACACAAAATAATGTTTGAGTTCCACGTTAGATTTGCGTCGGTGTAAATACAACCTGGGAACGGATCGCCATATGCGTTATCAATAATGAGTGGAATACCATAGTGCTTAGCAAGCAAATCAAGGTGTTTTACTTCATCGTCGGTAATTACATTACCTGTTGGGTTGGTAGGGCGTGATACGCACAGCGCGCTTATGCTGCTGTCGTTTGCTAGTACTTTTTCAACTGCTTTAAAATCAATTACGTATTTAAACTGTTTTGATGCACTACCTGTATTTAAAATTTCGATATCAGGCTTTATGGCAACAAACATATCAGCCGATAAACCTTGATCGGCATAACCTATGTACTCTGGCGCAAGGGGAAATAAAATCTTTTTATGGCTGCCATCCGGCATCTCACCTGCCAACATATTAAACAATACAAAAAAGTTAGCTTGGCTGCCATTACCAAGTGCTACGTTATCGGCGCTAATATCCCATGCGAACTCTTTACTTAGCTGGCCTGCTAATGCAGCTCTAAACTCGTCGTTACCAGTCGGGCCGTCGTAAAGGCCAAATACCTGCGATACCTTGTTACTGGCAACGAGTTTTTGTAATTCACTTAAAAAAACCTCATTTACTTGTGGTACTAGTGCGGGGTTACCGCCACCCAGCATAACAATATTAGGATTATTACTGTTTTTAGCACCGCCTAAATCTTCCATTAACTGAGTAATGCCGTTGGGTTGTGTGAATTTAGTGCCAAAGTTTGAGTAGTTCATAATGCATAGCGTTTGTTAGTAATGGGGGGGGCAGTATAGCGTAAATAAATGGCTTAAATTCGATGATGAGAATAATTCAATGCTTAGCTTTACAGGTAGCTATAGTAATGTAATTTCTTATAAAAAAAGGCTAAGTTAAGGTTTTTTAACGCCGTATAAAAACTCTTCGCCGCAGTCCATATACAAATCAAATTTGGTCATAACTTTGGTAAATATGGGGGCGTGCAAAAACTCGTTTAACCATGCGCGTACATGCGTGTATTCACTTTGTAAGTACCAGTGTTTATCTACGCGGGCAAACTGTCTAATAAATGGCAGCAGGGCATAATCGGCTAGACTTTTTTCATCGCCCATTAAGTATTTATGCGTGGTTAGTTTTGCTTCAAATTGCTTAATAAATTCTTCGCAGGCTTTTTGGTAATAAATTTGTGCCATGTCTTTTGTACGAGCATAAAATTTGTACTTTTCGAGCACGGGTTTAAATTGCGTATCGTTTAGCTTAATTAACTCAAGCATGCGCTCAAGTGCTAATGGGTCTTGAGTATGCAGTAAATTATGCGGATCGTTTTGCTTTAAAGCCCAGAGCATAATGTCTAGGCTTTCATCTATAACTTGATTATTCGGCAGTAATAAAACAGGCACAGTGCCTTTAGGCGATATTTGCAACAGATGCGGCGGCTTATTTTTAGTTTTTATAGCGCGTAGAAGCACGTGTTGCTCTGCCATTAAAATACCCATTCGTGCGCGCATTGCATATGGGCAGTGTTGTAATGAATATAATAATGGCAATGTCATGTTAGTTACCTTAGCTGTTTAGGCCTTCAACATACTGCTGGCGGGTTTGTACTTTAACCAAGCTATTTAAGTGTTCAACCGCTTGTGTTTGCCCGTTAATTAAATCTTGAAAATGCGCAAGTAACACGGCTTTATCCAGTTTTTCTTTATCGCCTGAACCAATGTCGGTTAAATCAACCATAAACTCGTCAAATTTGTCGGCAAAGTCACTCACAATATCCATGTTTAAAAATTGCTCATGGTTATAAATACTTGGGTAGCCGCCTTTTTGCTTATCAATAGCAAAGCTAATACCTTTAACATTGGTAACGGTGGTTTCTTTTTTACAGCTCAGCATACAGCTTGCGTCAATACGTGGTTTTTTACATCCTACTGTTTGCTGGAAAAAACACTGTCGGCTAGTCATCATTAGTATTGGATGATAAATGCTGTACATCATTTTAAAGTTGTTAGGGCGTTTAATATTACGCATTTGTGGTTTGTTTATTTCGTTTGAAATAAACGCGCCTTTTGCGTTTAAATCTTCTTGTAGTGTTAGTAACGCATAAGAGTTTGTGGTGTTTAACAACGGGCCTGCAATCCAGTCAATACCCATTTGTACTGCTTTAAATGCAACGCCTGTGTTGTTACTAATAATAAGCTTAGGTTTTACAACCTCGAGCAAACGTACCGCTTCTTCAAAATCTTTACCAATTAACACCGCCGGAAACCACGGAATTAACTGTGGGTGCTCTAAAAATACATTAATGTATTTATCGTTATCGGTTCTAAAGCTCTCTGGTAATTTAAAGTAAACATCGCCACCTGTTAAATCACATAGATGAACGTCTTTTATGTCCGATATTAAAATAGAGAGTGTTGTTTTGTTGTCGGCTTTTGGGTGGTTTACTAGTTTTGGCAGTTCAACAGGGGCGAGGACGTCTTTGCCTTCGTTTAATAAAAACGCGACTTGCTTCTTAATACGGGCAAGCTCTTTAAACGGAATGCTCAAGTTGTCGCCTAAGTTTGAGTAATCCATATTTTTAATTTCAAAATTGGCATTACTAAAGGTTTTAAAGCGTTTATCAATAGCTGCAATATCAACAACCGATTTATCGGCGGTTTGCATAGGCATTTGCGATTGAACTTCAAAGCGTAGAGGTTGAAGGGCGCTTTGCTCTGCTAGGGTGTTGTCGTGTTTATCGTTTATTGTCAGTGTGACTGTAAATGGCTGGTTTAATTGGCCTGTAAACTCAAAGCGTAGTTCTCGCTTTGAAATATCTAAAAACTCAATCTTCTTTTTAACTAACGTATCAATGTCATTTTTTTCTGCGGCGAGCTCTTGTTGTGCATCGTAAATTTGCACAACCGAAATTGCGTTATTCTTTTCGTTAGCGTGATCAAAGCTATGGTCGCGCGGGTTGTCGGTAAACATGTTTTTTGTCATGTCACCTTGCAAAAACTTATTAGTGAAATTACGGTTAAATACTTTATATAAGCTTGAATCGTCTTCAATTAAATTACCTGTTTGTACAAAGGTATCTATTTGTTTGCGCCAGCTATCAATAACGGTATGAACGTAGTTAGCACCTTTAATGCGGCCTTCTACTTTTAACGAGTCAACACCCGCGGCTACCAACTCCGGTAAATCAAAATAGGCTGAATTATCTTTTAAGTTTAACGGATGTTTGTTACCCATAGCCGTTGGCTCGTATTCATCACGACATGCTTGTGAGCAACGACCACGGTTACCTGAGTTACCCACACTTACTGAGCTTGAATAACATTGCCCCGAAAACGCAATACACAATGCACCATGTACAAACACCTCGGTTAATACATCGCATTTGTGCGCTACATCGGTCAGTATTTTAATTTCAGTTAAGTTAAGCTCGCGCGATAAATTTACACGTGTAGCGCCAATGCGCGCTAAAAACTCAACCTGTGATTCGTTATGCGTAGTTAACTGAGTTGATGCGTGAATATGCAAAGTAGGAAAGTGCTTTTTAACAATGTTGAACAACCCTAAATCTTGCACAATAATGCCATCGAGCGTGGTATTTACGAGTTGGTTAAGTAGCTTAAATAGCGCGCCCATTTCGTGCTCTAATATCACTACATTTAGCGTTAAAAATATTTCACAGCCGTATTCATGGGCTAGGCGAAGTGCGCCGTTAAGCTCATCAAACGAAAGATTAGACGCTCGGTTACGTGCATTAAAGGTATCTAATCCACAATAAACCGCATTAGCACCGGCTACAATGGCGGCTTTTACCGCGTTAACATCACCGCCTGGGGCTAATAGTTCAATCTTTCTACTCATTACAATGTCGCTTCGCTCATATTTAATTGCCGCGAATTTTATATGGTTAAGCACGTTAATGCTATTTATTGAGGGATATAATAAAGACTAAAATAAAAGAGTGCATAAAATTACAATTAAGGTAGCTGATTTATTACGTAAACATGTAATAAAATGATAGTTTATAAGCCAGCAACACTTTCAACTTTACTTAGGCGAAACCCATCAGCAATCAAGATATTAAACAGTTAGATACAGATTTAAAAAGTGATGAATCTGGAATTATTAACACCCAACTAAAAATAGCCACATTTAACCTGTTTAACTATCTTGAGCCGCCCAATGCATACTATGAGTTTGAGAAAATTTATACTGTGCAGCAGTGGGCTAAAAAGCAGCGTTGGATTGTTGATTACTTAACAGAACATGCCCCTGATGTGATTGGTTTTCAGGAAGTGTTTAGCATTGACTCATTAAAAGAGCTAGCAGGCGAGCAAGGTTATAATTACTTTGCTGTAGTTGATACGCCAGAGGTGATTGATGACTTTATTTATAAACGCCCCGTAGTGGCAATCGCCTCTAAATACCCCATAGTTGAAGTAGCAGCGGTTGAGCACGATAGTGAGCTTGCAAATGCGCTTGGCCTTAATAGTGAGTTTACCTTTAGTCGCAAAGTACTAAGAGCAACTATAACGCTGCCGCATATAGGTAATACCGATTGTTACGTGGTGCATTTTAAGTCTAAGCGCCCAATGATTAATGTTGATGAGCATAATAAAGAGCTTACACCCGAGCAAAACATAATTGAAATTTTAAAAGCGAATGTAGCGGGTGGGTGGGGCTCAACTATTCAGCGTGGCAGTGAAGCTACATTACTAATGATACAAATGATTGCCCGTCGCGAAGCTACGCAACAACCCATGCTATTAATGGGGGACTTTAATAATGAACTTGCGGATGGCGTATTAAGCCATTTACTAACGAGTACGCTACGCTTTGCGCCTGCATTTGACGCTAAAACCTACCTCGCTAAATATTGTTTAAATGATTCATGGGATTTGTTTGTTAAGTCGCAGCTAAGCGAAGATGACCTATTAAATGGCGGGGCAATAACTAGCGATGAAATAAGCGATAGTGAAAGCAATAGCATTTTTGATTTAGCTGATGAAAACGAAGCAAAAAATGTTAATGCAACTAAGCTTATGCCTTTAAGAGCACCAACACATTATTATGGCGCGAGCAGCTCCGTGCTTGATTATATTTTATTATCATGTGAGTTTGATGCCAGCTACCTTGGCAGTTTTTTTGAGGTGATTGAGTATAATACTTATGATCGTCACTTAATTAACCCCGAATTTGAGCGTGATGATTTAAGTACCGATCATGGTATTGTGTTAGTTACACTAAAACTAAGAAGCTAGGCTTGCTCTATGCATAATTATGCTAAAATTATAAATTAAAAGTATTCATATAGCAGCAATACTTGATGTATTGCGCCGGTTTATATATTTTATCATCAGCCTTTTGAATTATATTAATAATAAATTACTAAAATGGTAAATATGGAATTTTATACCTACTTGAATCATAAGCGAAATATGGGGTTACCTTCGCAAATACATAGTTTCATTGTAAAGCGAATTTATAATTTTACATTTTTTGTGAAAGCTTTGCTTTTTGCTTTGTTTGTTAGCTTAAACAGCGCTTACGCACAAGAAACCACCTCATACAATTTAACTAATGAATCTAATGCAGGGCTGCTAAAAAGAGCTGAATTACTTATAGATACTGACGTTATAACAAGTATTGAACTAAGTAAGTCGTTGTTGTCACAAGCGCAAAGTGCTGATGACACGTTACTCAGCGCAAAGCTACATAACTTGCTAGGTAGGGCGAATAAAAAAAATAACAATATTAATGAATCACTCGAGCACTTTTTACAATCCTCTGTTTACTACAGCAAATTAAATGATTCACGAAACCAAATAAAGGCATCTATTAATTATATAAATATATTATTAGAAGAAAAACGCTATGACGAACTTACTACCCGCATTGAAACTTTATTACCAACAACCCTTGTGTATGGCGATGACTTTTTTATAGCGCAAGTGCTCCTTACTAAGGGGGATTCGTTTTATGAACAAAAAAAGTACAATAACGCGAACGCGCAATACACATCTGCTTTAAAATACCTTGTTGATGAAGACGAATTAATACAAAGACAGTTAGGTGAAACGTATAAAAAATTAGCTCAGTCGTATAAACGCCTCAAAAATAGAGAGCAAACGGCTCACTTTTATACAAAAGCTTTAGAAATATACATAAGTTTAGGTGATTTAAAGCTAATGGCGCGTACTTTAAATACACTAGCAGAAGCACACCGTTATTTAGATAACTTAGTTTTAGCCCTTGATTACTCCACTCGCGCATTAGAAATACATAAAGACATTGACGATCCTGTTGGCTTTGCTAAGGCATTACTAGGGGCGGGTATTATTTATCGTCATATTAATCTTTATGAAAAATCACTTGAACATATAAATGAGGCATATTTATATTATAAAAAAGTAAATAACATGCTTGGGGTTGCTAAAACATCAAATCAAATGGGACTGGTATATACACGATTAAGGCAGTTTGATCGGGCTGAATTTTTCTATCAAATAACTATCGATTTGCCAAAAGGTATGGTCGAGGAAAAAACGCTCGCTTCAGCTTTAAGAGAAATGGCTGTTATTAACCTCGAATCTGGCGATTTAGCATCAGCGATGCAATATGCTAAAAAAGCTTATATCACTTATAAAAACCAAAACCTTACATCGTACATTTCTACAACAGCACGTATTATTGGTAATATTTATCGTGCCCAAGGAAATAACAACGAGGCTATAGAGTATTACAAAGAGTCATTGTCGTTTGCCAGAGAAACAGGTGGTAAACTTTATGAGATAAAGTCGCTTACTGCGCTTGCGGGCATTTTAATTGGTATTGATACAAATGAGGCGATTACTTTACTGAAAAGGTCACTCGCTTTATCAACCGAAATAGATGATAAATTACATATGCTATATGCCTATCGTGAAATTCGAATAGCAGAAAAATTGCGTGGTCGTATAGAAGAGTCACTTCGTTATGCAGAAGAAGAAATAGCCCTAACCGATATTATTCAAAATGAAAGAAATGAAGATAAATTGGCGCTTGAAAAAGCACATTTACATTCGCACAAAATGGAAATAGAGCTTGAGACGTTAAGAGAAAAAGAAAAACGCCATCAGCTTGAGCTTGAAAAGAAAAATAATCAAATTGAAATCGCCGCCCAAGCTAGAGTTATATCAGAGCTAGAGCTTTCAAAGAATAAATACGCCAGTATTGCGCTCGCATTTTTATTAGCCGCTTGTTTAGCTATTGTATTACTGGTTTATAGAAGTTTTATTGCCTCTAAAAAACGTAATGAAGAGTTAGACTATTTGGCAGCAAGAGACCCTTTAACCAATTGTTATAACCGTCGTATTTTATTTGAGCTTATGAATCGCGACTTTTTGGATTTACCTCAGATTGAAGAGTACTGTATTTTAATGGTCGATATTGATCATTTTAAAAGCGTTAACGACACCTATGGGCATAGCATTGGCGACACAGTACTTTGTGGCGTAGCCGAACTTTTACAAGCTAATATACGTAAAAGTGATAGCGTGGCCCGTTTTGGTGGCGAAGAATTTTGTATTATTTTGCCCAACACAACTCAAGAGCAAGCAATACGTATAGCTGAGGCTATTCGTATTAAAGTTGAAAAAGCGACATTTGATGATATTCCTGTTACGTGTAGCTTTGGGGTTACGTCTGTTAAATTTAAAGCCAGAACACCTTCTGAGTTGATTGAACAGGCTGATTTAGCTCTTTATGAGGCTAAGTCCTTGGGGCGTAATCAGGTAGCGTTATGGGATGCTTCGCTTGAAGAGTTTAAACTTTATAAATCGGAGTAAATCCAGCAGTATACAGTTTAGTTTTGATGTTATTTTTTAAAATTATAACAAGTAAATTTTATACAATGCTGTGTGTTACTTACATATGTAATTAGGCTTATTAGATTAACCCTTTTAATATCAGTGTATTAACTTAGGCTTTAAAATTGCAATCAATACTAAGTTAAAAACAAAACAAGGGATTTAATAATGACTGAAGTTGCACTTTCTGCCTATTTGGCATTTTACCTCTATTTAATTATGTTGCTTGTACAGTGGGCTGTGGCTACGTTTAGCAAAGCTAAAGAGCCAAATGCTGTACCAGGTAAAATTGACGAGGATTTATCGCACGACAGCTTTATATTTAGAGCACATCGTACGTTTCATAATACGCTTGAAAACAGTGCATTATTTATAGGTACGGTGTTATTTGCGTATGTAATTAATTATCAAAGCCCGATTTTTGCAATGTGTATTTGGGTGTATTTAATTGCGCGTTTAATTCACATGGCGCTGTACTACGCTATAGCAACGGAGAAAAACCCAAGCCCACGTAGTTACTTTTTTTTAATCGGCGTACTTGCTAATGTGGTTATGCTGATAATGATAGGGTTAAGACTAATCTCTTAATTTATAAAAAAGTTATAAAATTTATTTATAACGATAAAAAAAGCGAAGAGCCTCTAAGGCATCTTCGCTTTTTTGTTTAAAGTAGAAGCAGAATAAAACTACCTCTACTGTAAGGTAATATTAATGGCTAATCGACGCCTATAAACCCGCCTGTTTGGTGTGTCCATAGGGCTGCGTATATTCCACCCTTAGCGATTAATTGTTCATGAGTGCCTTGCTCAACTACGCCGCCGTCATCAAGTACAATTAATCTATCCATTTGTGCAATGGTTGATAGCCTGTGCGCTATGGCAATAACTGTTTTACCTGTCATTAAATCATCAAGACTTGCCTGAATTGCGGCTTCTACTTCTGAGTCAAGTGCGCTGGTGGCTTCGTCGAGTATAAGTATGGGTGCATTTTTAAGTAGTACACGTGCAATAGCAATACGTTGGCGTTGACCGCCTGAAAGCGTAACACCGCGTTCGCCCACTTGTGCATCAAAGCCTTTATTACCTTTGCTGTCGACCAAGTCGTTTATAAAATCAAGCGCCTTAGCTTGTTTGGTCGCGTTGATCATCTCATCGTGGGTTGCATCGGGGCGACCGTACAAAATATTGTCTTTTACTGAACGATGAAGCAGGGAAGTATCTTGCGTTACCATGGCTATATATCTGCGTAGGCTTTCTTGGCTTACGTCCGTGATGTTTTGCCCATCAATTTTTATTGTTCCAGAGTCGGTATCGTAAAAGCGCAGTAATAAGTTAACAAGTGTTGATTTACCCGCGCCAGAGCGACCGACTAAGCCAATTTTTTCACCAGGTTTAATATTTAAGTTTAATCCGTTCATTACTGGGCTGCGATTAGTCTCGTTTGCAGCTTTGCCGTAGTTAAAGTGTACGTTGTTAAACTCAATAGCACCTTGGCTTACGTTAAGTGTATCGGCGTTTGGTTTATCGGCAACTTCGATAGGGTTAGATAGTGTTTTCATACCATCGGCTACGGTGCCAATGTTTTCAAATAAGCTGCTTATTTCCCACATGATCCACTGCGCCATACCGTTTAATCTGAGCGCTAAGCTAACAGCAACTGCAATGGCGCCGGCGCTAATTGCACTAAGTGACCATAAATAAAGTGATACAGCGGCAACCGAAAATACTAATAGGTAATTTAAGCTTTGAATAACAAAGTTTAAGCTGGTTACTAAGCGCATTTGCTTGTACACAGGCTGTAAAAATACATCCATGCTTTGTTTTGCGTACTGCTCTTCACGCTGGGTATACGAAAACAATTTAATAGTTGAAATGTTAGTGTAACTATCAACAATACGACCAGTCATTTCTGAGCGCGCATCGGCCTGTGAGCTGGCAATTTTTTTAAGGCGTGGTACAAAGTAAAGTTGCACGCAAATGTATAAAACCAACCAAACTAATAAAGGGATCATTAAGCGCCAATCAGCTTCGGCAACTAAAAATACCATTGAGCCAAAATAAACCACTATGTACATTAATACATCGAGTAGTTTGGTCACTGTTTCGCGAACGGCTAAAGAGGTTTGTAGCACTTTAGTGGCTATTCTTCCTGCAAATTCATTTTGATAAAAGCTAACACTTTGGCGCAGTAAATAACGATGCGCTAACCAGCGAATCGACATAGGGTAATTGCCAAGCAATGCTTGGTGCAAAATAGCAGAATGGAAAAAGACAACAATGGGCAATACTAATAACAGCATGACAGCCATTTTAATAAGCTCTGACTTTTGCTCTACAAACAAGGTTTCGGGCGTGTAGGCCGTTAACCAATCAACAAGTTGGCCCATGTAGCTAAATAAAGAAACCTCTAAAATAGCGAGCATGGCGGCACTGATTGACATAAGCAGCAACGACAGTTCCATTCCTTTGGTGTAGTGGCGACAAAAAGCAAATAAAGTCGAAGGCGGCTGAGTGGGTTGGTCCTCAGGAAATGCTTTTGTCATTTTTTCAAATAATCGATACATTTTAAAAACTTAAATGGCAAATAATGACGAGTATCATACCATTTAAGTATTTTTAAATGCAGGTTTGTGGGGCATTAATTATGAGTGTTATTCTTATTTATTGCGTTGGGTTACTTAGGTTTCTTCCTTCGCTCATGTATAAATCGTCATATCTGAGACCACCATTTCCGTAAGGCTTTTTAATTGGGCCTGTATTACAGTTTGCTAAAAAGTATATAAGAGGTTGTTCGCGTTTCATTCTAAATTGTGCATTTTTATATACCAGCGTTTGACTGTTAAACTCACCACCTTTTACGTAAACATCATATTGCTGACCTTGCTCTGAGGCTGCTGCGTTATTAACAATATACCATACGTCGTACCAGGTATTTGTTTGCAGTGGCTTGGCCGATTGTTTGGTAGTGTAGTTTTGAATGTTGCTATACCCGATGTCGGTTTTGACCATTAATGCGCCATCGTTTACAAGCCCGTTTGATTCTGTTTTATCGGTTACGCGAAGTGTAGGCTCAAACGCATCGTACGCATGTTTATTAATTAGCTCTGGCGTAAGGTTGCTTAATCCAAAAGCATGGTTATTAGGAAAAGCAGCCACGTTTATACGCATATAAAATGTGTAGGTGTCACCAACTTCAACCGCTTGTGGAAGTTTTGTATAAGAAAGCGCTTTACGATTTCCTACAATCCCCTCAGCTGCAGGTTTTTTTAGTAAATAATGATTTGTTGATGAGTTTGCTTGTTCTGATTGTATAACTGTTATTTGTGGGTTTTTAACCTGTGGCTTAGTTTCATTTTGGGTATCGACACTCTGCCACTTGTTAAGTGAATTTTCAAAATTATCAATAAGTAGCCAATCGCTCGATGTATTTTTTTGAATAGTTGAACATGCTGATAGCGTGCTAAACAAACATAGAATTAAAATGTGTTTGGAAGACATAATTGGCTCTCGTAATATTATTGATATTTGGTTAACCAATTTAAGTTTTGGCTATAGTTTTTACTGGGAGTTATATAACCAATTTAATTTTTTTATGTCAATCATTAAAGCAATAGCTAATGGCGTGGGAACTGCGAAGATACAAAAATTATTATTCCATTCAAAAAATTAACCAGTAAACTTATCCATTAAATCAACTCAGCAAATTTCAGCTGAGTTTAAAATAATTTAATAGTTAGGATGTTATATGTATACGGGTTCGTGTTTGTGCGGTGAGGTAAACGTTGAAGTGTCGGGCAGTATAACTAGGGCGTGTTGATCTTTATGGATTGAAATTTGTTCAATCTAGGGGCGATTTAATCGCGGCGCAAGGTTTGTAACCTAGTGGGCTAAGTAAAAACCGAGCAACAAAGAGTCAATCGTCCCTAGCAAGAACCCAAAGGGCAGCGCATGTTTGGTCTTTATGCTACGTTATCGCCTATGTATGGGGAACAACCACATATCATAGGCTCTGCCTTGCCTAAATACCAAACACACTGCTGCAAATTCAACCACCAAAGAACAACACGCCCTACTATTATTCATTGTCATTGTTCACTGTGCAGAAAAAACAGCGGGACTGCATTTGCAACCAATGGCTTTGTAAATACAAGTGACTTTACAATAACAAAAGGTCAAGAACGACTCAGTGAATATAGTTTTAAAGCAGGGCGCACACGTTATTTTTGTAGATGTTGTGGCTCGCCTGTTTACAGTAGCAACAGTGATGACAAAAGCAGAATACGAATTCGTTTAGGAATATTCGATACCGATATTACTGAGCAGGTATTATCGCATAATTTTGTTACGTCTAAAGCTAACTGGGAGAAGTTAGAAACAAGCTTACCGTGCTATGAAAACATGAACCTGGTCGGTAAAGCGTTTCATTCAATGTGGTAAATGCTGTTAATACTTTTATAAAGGTTTGGTGCAAAGTTTATAAACACCGGTGAGTTTTGTATTTCATCAACGTTTATATGCATTAATGTTTGCTGGCTTAGTATGATCACTATATTTTTGTATTCGTTAAACTCTATTATCGCTAAGCACTTAAAGTGTTGTCTTAAAAGTACTAAAAGCATTTGCAGCTCTTGGCCAGTTTGTGGGTTTAAATTAATGATTACTTGCGTATTTTGCTCACTGCAGCGATTTATATTTTGCCAAAAGCTATCGCTGGTTAAAAAAGGCTGATGATATTCACCACTAAAAATATCGATAGTGATTACGTTAAAGTGATCAGTGCATTGGGTAATATATTGCTCGGCGCATTGTAAATAGCTGCTGTGCTTAATAGGTAACTTAAAGTGCTGGGCTGCAATTAAGGCAATGCTTGGGTTTATTTCTACCGTGTTAAATGTATTGATGGTGTTTATGTAAGGCATATTATTTTGTAAGTGATACATAATTCGCTCAAACCCTGCCGTGCCTAAACCTAAATTTAATATATTTAGTGTATCTACCGGTTTAAGTAAAAATAACATCATACATTGGTTTACAGGCACTATTACTTGCTCAGGGTGTATAAGGTTCATAACGCCTTGAATTGTTATATCTTCATTGGTTTTTTGTGCAAGCGTTAACCAACGGTATTCTTCGTTTTGATACACGCATACTGGGCCGTATGCACTTTGCTGCGACTCAATAAGGTTACTTTTAATTGTATCTTCTTTTAGCTGACGCATAACTTAAACTATTAATGTATACACAATTACAGTGTGCCACGAAAATCGCATTTTTTTATAGATTATTGTGTAACAAGGTTTGTAATTTAACCTCTAAATATAATATTGTATTAGCAATTAATTACTTAGACGTTATTCAAGGATTGGAAATGGGGTCGATTCTAGGGCCTGCTGTTTTAGCGTGGTTTGCGGTATTTATCTATTCTTTACGATTAGGGTATGTGCTTATTTATAAAAATATGAGCGTGTTAACCACAGTGTCTACTTTTGCAATTAGTATTGTTGGTATGTTGGCTTTTATGACGTATGGATATAGACAGTTTGTAAACAATACCTCTGTTTGGGCATTTGAGATCCCGAGTTACTTTTTATTTAGCAAAATAGCTTTTATAGGTGTATTGAGTGGTTTTTTACTTAACTACTATATTAATCCTGAAAATAGTTCGGAGTTTTTGAGCTGTTTAGCATTTGTATTAATATTTATGTTTTCTGCTGGTGTGCTTGCAAGCTTAGGAGGACATGAGGCCTTTTTGAAAGAATTTGATATTAAAATCACTCATTAAAAGTATGCATAATAAATTTTAGCCCAGTACCTATAAAAGGTAGTGGGCTTCTTACTATCCTAATAACCTCTTTTAAATGCGCTTTAGCGTGATCCTTTCTACATCTACCTCAAATGTATTGCCATAAAACCTTAGTTAAGTAATGGTTACACTATAATAATTAGGAGCTAATAGATGCTTAAAACACCTTTGAAAATCACAACAACGTTACTTAAATTTACTGCAATTGCAGGTGCCTGCACACTTGCATTATCAGCACATAGTGAAACGCAACTACAATACACAGAACAGCAAAAATTACATGACATAGCAGCTCAAGTATCAGCCGCACGTATTGGTAGTGACATTCAAACACTGGTGGATTTTGGTACTCGCCATACGCTTTCAGAAACTAAATCGGATACTCGAGGTATTGGTGCGGCTAGGCGTTGGATAAAAAAAGAATTTGAAAAAATATCCGCGCAGTGTGGCGGTTGTCTAGAAATTATTGAAGTAAAGGACACTATATCGGGCGAAAAACGCATTCCTAATCCTGTTGAAGTAGTTAACATTGTGGCTATTCAACGAGGGTCAAGCGAGCCTAATCGCATGGTGATGATGTCGGGTGACATAGACTCTCGTGTAAGTGATGTTATGGACTTTACGAGTGATTCACCTGGGGCAAATGATAACGCATCGGGTGTGGCGGGAGTAATTGAAGCAGCTCGTGTTTTAAGTAAATACAAATTTAATGGCTCAGTCGTTTACGCGGCGCTTTCGGGCGAAGAGCAGGGTTTGTTTGGCGGAAAAATATTAACGGCTTATGCACAAAAGCATGACTGGCAAGTTCATGGCGTTTTAAACAACGATATGATTGGCAATATTACCGGTATTAATGGGGTAACTGATAATACAACTGCGCGTATATTTTCAGAAGGTACCCGTGTTGTAGAAACAAAAGAGCAAGCTAATACTCGGCGCTTTACGGGTGGTGAAGTTGATTCGGCGAGTCGAAATTTAGCTCGCTACATAGATACTATTGCTGACAGATACATTCCTAACTTAGATACAATGCTTGTATATCGATTAGATAGATTTGGCCGTGGTGGGCATCATCGTCCATTTAATGATGCAGGTTTTGCAGCAGTGCGTATTATGGAAACTAACGAGCACTACGATCGTCAGCATCAAGATTTACGCACTGAAAATGGCGTTGAGTATGGCGATACTATTGAAGGCGTTGATTTTGATTATACGGCTAAGTTAACTTCACTTAATGCGGTAACGATGGCATCTATGGCATGGGCGCCCGCACCGCCAAAAGAAGTTAAAATAAAGGGCGCTGTTACAGCTGATACGTCGTTTTCATGGCAACAAAGCAGTGATGAAAATATTGCTGGCTATAAAATTTATTGGCGTTACACGAGCGAGCCGCAATGGCAGTTTAGTAAATACGTTGGTAGGGTTTCACAGTACACACTTAAAAACGTAGTGATTGATAATTATTACTTTGGTGTAGCGTCTGTTAGTAAAGACGGTGTTGAATCGCCAGTAGTATTTCCGGGTGATGTGGGGTCGTTTGATCACAATATAAAATAATAGTTTGGCTAAAAACACAGCAAACAGAGCGCTTTAAGGTGCAAATGACCGTTTTATACTTGCACCTTATTTACTAAGCCCTTAGAGTGTTAAAAAAGAAGTAAAAGGTTAATAAAAATGCAGCAACAAGAAAAAAAGCCGTTAACAGCAAAAGAACAAGTTATAACTGATGAGCAAAGAATGCAGTGGCAACGCGAATGTTTTCAAACAGCGCAAAAGCATCTAGCTGAAAAGGGCATTATGCCAAAGTCAGTAGTTGATAAAGACAGTCGATTTTTAGCACCTCTTTGTGCAATGTGGAAATTTAAAGCACAGAACGGTAAAACATATTGGGTAGTAACAGGGCGGTTACCTACAGATCACGCTGAAGTAAGTGCAGCAACAGATGCACGCGATGCAATGCGTTATTTTTCACTGCAGTGGCAATTAAAAGCGGATCAGATTATGAGTACAGGCGCGCGTGATAAAACGCAGGTAGATTTTGCTAACTTACTTATAAATAGAGCACATGGCTTGTACGAAATGTATGATAATGAACCGCTGTGGGCAAATGAGGCAAAGTAACGACAGTTTGGGTTAAGTAAAAAAGTAGAGGGTGATAGCTTATTTATTGCCCTTTGCTTTATCTAATGGAGAAGTGTGAAGGGGGTTGTATTAAACGCTGAAACAGGGCATTGCATACGTTGCCTAGGAATTCCCGCCTCCATAAATACATTCCCTTGCTGAATAAAGCCATTTCGCTTAAAACGCTCTACTTCATTTAAAATACAATTAATGCTTACTTCTTCAATACCTTGTTTTGACGCTAATTCTACAATAAAGTTGAGAAGCGATTTATATACTTTGCGATTACGGTGCTCAGGTAATACAGCTATTCTGCCGATTAAGCCATCTTTACATAATCTACCTGTTGCTATTGGGCAGTTTGCATCGTCTGTAACAAGTACATGTAATGCAATTTTATCTAGGCTATCAAATTCGATGTGTTTGGGGATATGTAACTCGTAAACAAAAACTCGCTCTCGAATTTTTTGTAGCATATCTTTTTTTATATCCCATTCAACCTTATCAACCAGATAGCCCATTGCAAACTCCTATTGATACCAAATTAGAATGAGTAAGCAATCACAGCAAAATTATTTAAGCCAATATCAGATGAAAATTAAAAATTTTAACTGACCTGTATACATCATATTTTACGCTGAAAAATGCTCATCATTATTAATATAATTGGCATTATTACTCGTGGTCTATATTAAACCAGATCCCCTCATTAACAAGTGTAGTAAAAGTTTGAGTAAAAACTAAACTTGGATTTGTTAAATTTAATGCTGAAGTTTCAAACTCAGTATGATCGGTAAGTAGTTTTACCGCCGCTAAGTCGGTTAGCGGCATAGCGTAATTTTCGCCATTTACACTTAGTAAAACTTCTGTATCGAGTTGCTGATAAATAGCGCGTGTGCCGCCTAAGCGTTCAAACACTGTTTCTTCATCACTTAAATCATCGCTTATTTGCTCTGACGTAAATGGAGGCTCTACTGGCGCTAAATCCATTTCATGTTTGGGCTGACTAAGTGTTGAGCCTAACCATTGTTTAAATAAATCGTCATTTTCTAAAAGTGCTGCCATCAGTGTTTTAACTTTATCAACTTCAAGGCTTGTAAGTTCACCTTTAGATTTTCTTAGTGTGATGTTGTGATCGGTATAACGTTTTTGGCCGCTTTCGGTATCAATTATATGATCGGCAAAGCTCGATAATAAATCTTGTTGATTTGGCGCTCTAAAACCAACTGAATAATTGAGCGCGTTTTCTACGGCGTAACCTTCGTGAGGGCACCCTGGTGGAATATATAAAATATCGCCAGGCTCTAATATGCAATCAATTACGGCTTCAAATGCTTCTACTTGCAGTAATTTTTTGTTTTGAGCAAACTGCTTAAGGGTTGGATCGGGCAGCCCTACGCGCCAATGACGTTTGCCTTCGCCTTGAATAATAAACACGTCATATTGGTCTAAGTGTGGGCCAACACCACCATTAGGCGTTGAGTAGCTGATCATTAAATCATCTATGCGCCAGTTTGGAATAAATCTAAATGGCTCTAGTAGTTGCGCAGCTTCGCTATGCCAGTGATCAACTGCTTGCACGAGCAGTGTAGAATGATCGTCTGTTAACTGCTCAAAGTCTTCAAATGGACCTTGGTAGGTTTGCCAATCATTTTTATGATTAGTGATAATACGTGACTCTATGCTTTCTTCCATTGCGAGGCCGGCAAGTTCATTAGCATCAAGTGGGTCTTGAAAGTCTGCAAAACCTTGTTTGATTAAAAGCGGCTTTTTTTGCCAAAAATGGCTTAAAAACTCTTGCTCAGACAAATTATTTATTTTTAATTGATACATACATTATGCCTACTAGTTAGTGCAATGGGTTAAAACAAAAAAAGCGAAAGGATAATCCTTTCGCTTTTTAAAAGAGTAATTTAGTTTTTAAACTAAGTCATCAATAAACTCAACAGCACGACCAATGTAATTAGCAGGTGTTAGTTTTTTCATTTCTACTTTAGCGTGCTCTGGAAGGTCAAGACCATCGATAAAGTCAGCCATTATTTCTTGATTTACACGTTTACCGCGTGTTAAATCTTTAAGTTTTTCGTATGGCTTTTCAATACCATATTTACGCATAACTGTTTGAATCGGCTCGGCTAACAATTCCCAGTTTTGATCAAGCTCGTCTGCTAAACGTTGCTCGTTTACTTCAAGCTTGCTCACACCTTTAAGTGTTGATTGGTATGCAATAATCGCATAACCCATACCTACACCTAAGTTACGTAATACCGTTGAATCGGTAAGGTCACGCTGCCAGCGAGAAACTGGTAATTTTTGTGCAAGGTGAGCAAAAATAGCGTTTGCTAAACCTAAGTTACCTTCTGAGTTTTCAAAATCAATTGGGTTAACTTTATGCGGCATTGTAGATGAACCAATTTCGCCCGCAATTGTTTTTTGCTTAAAGTGATTAAGTGCGATGTAACCCCACATGTCACGGTCAAAATCGAGCAAAATAGTGTTAAAGCGTGCAATTGCGTCAAACAACTCTGCAATATAGTCATGCGGTTCAATTTGTGTAGTAAATGGGTTAAGTGTTAAACCTAAGCTTGATACAAATTTATCTGCGTGAGTATGCCAGTCGTAATCTGGGTATGCACTAAGGTGAGCGTTGTAGTTACCAACAGCACCGTTAACTTTACCTAGCATTTCTACTTGTTCAATTTGGTCGCGTTGACGCTTTAAACGCATGTATACGTTAGCAAACTCTTTACCCATCGTTGATGGTGTAGCTGGTTGCCCGTGCGTACGAGTCATCATTGGGATTGCTTTGTACTCAATCGCTTTTTCTTTAATTGCGCTTAAAAGTTCATCGCAATAAGGGAGTAAAACCTTGTTACGTGCTTCGCTAAGCATTAAACCATGAGATAGATTGTTAATATCTTCTGAAGTACAAGCGAAGTGAATAAATTCATTGATTGCATGAAGCTCACTGTTATCGGCTACTTTTTCTTTTAATAAGTATTCAACCGCTTTAACATCGTGGTTTGTAGTGCGTTCAATATCTTTAACGCGCTGTGCATCAGCTTCACTGAAGTTATCTACAATAGCGTTAAGTAGTGCATTTGCTTGTTCGCTAAATGCAGGTACTTCTTTTATATCGCTTGCTGCAGCTAACGCTTGCAACCAACGCACTTCAACAATTACGCGGTATTTAATTAAGCCAAATTCGCTGAAAATACTGCGTAGTTCAGTGGTTTTGCTGCCGTAGCGACCATCCACTGGAGAGATAGCCGTTAACGCTGAAAGCTCCATAATAACTCCTAAATTTTAGTTTGAACGATAGTTAAATTTTTGTTTTAGCAATGGCGAGTATTTTTCTTTTTGAAAAGAAAAAGTGACGGCGTTTACCGCCCATTTGTCGCCATAATACTGCACTTCTAACACCGGCTAGTAATAGGGCACGGATTTTATTTTGAGTGAGCTGCTGTTTTAATAACTCGGGTTTACCATAAACCTGTATTCGGTGCCCAAGGGGGCTCAGCACCGACGAGTATATATCTGCTAAACCGGCAACAACGCTCTCGTCGGTAATAGCAAAATGATCTAAACGACGATGAATATCATCAATTCGTTTGCCTAATTCGTTTAAGCTCTTGTCGTTTGCATTTAGTGCACGCTCAAGCTGCATTAAACCACCTACGTACTTTACTATTTCAACATCTTTTTGAGCGCCTGCAGTAAGCTGCGCCATTAATGTTTTATAGCCATCACGTAGGTTATCTGTACCTTGATAAACGTCCTCTGGAGATTCAGGAGATGTTTGAATAATACTTGAAAGTAAGATTTCTAAATCGTGTTCGTTGTTGCTGCCGTATTGGGCAATTTTTTGAACTTGTTTAGCAACCTGGCACATGGCGGCAAGCGCCATGAGTTGGTATTCATTCATTACTTAATCACCGAGTCAATAATACCACCACCTAAACACACATCTTCTGCATAAAATACGGCAGATTGACCTGGCGTAACTGCTTTTTGTGGTTCGTCGAATAATACACGAGCCATGCCGTCTTCACCTACAAGTAGGGTACAGCTTAAGTCTTCTTGACGGTAACGTGTTTTAACTGTGCAGCGAGTGGTGCCTTTAGGGCCAACGCGGTCTACCCAATGTAATTGGTTTGCATTAAGACCATTACTGTATAGGCGAGGGTGATCTTTACCTTGACCAACAACAAGTACGTTACGTTCTAAATCTTTATCAACTACGTACCATGGTTCGCCAGAACCTTCCTTCATACCACCAATTAACAAGCCTTTGCGTTGTCCAAGCGTGTGGTACATTAAGCCTTCGTGCTCGCCTACGTTGTTACCGTCAGTGTCTTCGATAACGCCAGGTTGAGCTGGTAAGAACTTTTGTAAAAAGTCTTTAAATTTACGCTCACCGATAAAGCAAATTCCGGTGCTGTCTTTTTTATCGTGAGTGATTAGGTCTTGTTCTTCTGCTATGCGGCGTACTTCTGGTTTTTCGATATCACCTACAGGGAATAACGTTTGGCCAATATGTTCATGGCTTAGGGTATATAAAAAGTAGCTTTGATCTTTATTGTTATCAAGTCCGCGACACATTACGTATTTGTCATCGCGAAGTTCACGGTGAACGTAGTGTCCGGTTGCAATAAAGTCAGCACCGAGTGCTTGAGCCGCAAATTCTAAAAAGGCTTTAAATTTAATTTCTTTATTACACATTATATCTGGGTTTGGCGTACGACCAGCTTTGTACTCTGCTAAAAAGTACTCAAATACATTATCCCAATACTCTGCTGCAAAGTTAACAGTGTGAAGCTCAATACCTAATTTATCACACACAGCTTGCGCATCTTTTAAATCATCAGCGGCGGCACAGTACTCATCATTGTCGTCTTCTTCCCAGTTCTTCATAAACAGGCCTTCTACTTGGTAGCCCTGTTGTTGTAATAAATATGCAGATACAGAAGAATCAACACCGCCGGACATGCCAACAATGACTTTAATGTGACTATTTTCGCTCATGAATAATTTCGCTTATACAGATTGCTGTTAACTTGGAAAGGCCGCGATTATAGCATGTATTTTGTTTGTGCTTAAAGAGCGTAGGGCGGCAAAGGACATAATTTGTCACTATTTTATTTGTATAACAAATAGCAAACTAGACTTAAACGCATTATCAGGCTTTAACTTTAGTAATATTAAAGTGATCTTTACTAATAAATTAAGACTATAGAATAATTCATGTAGTTATTGAGTTTTATTAATAGTATTTTCTTTCAAAACTACTAGGGTAAATATACACTTAATAAAAATAAAATAGTGGTGGGTATATGGTTGTAAACCACTTTAAAGCCGCTTGAAATATAGTCAATGGAATGAATATATGAATTATGCCTATCAAATAAACAAGATAAATTCTTTAGTCGAGCATTACACACAAAAATCTGATTTTGTGGATAGCGAATTACTTTCTAGCAAGACGACAGAGTTTAAAAAATCAGCCTATCATCTTTTTTATGAGTTAATAAAACTCAAAAACCCTCATATTTACCAAGAGCCAAACCATGTACATGAATTATTTAGCTTAATAAAAGGTTCAACAGTCAAAAAGAAAGTTGAGTTAAAGGTGCTTGAGCATTTAGAGCACTGGTGGCTTGAGTGGTATTTCGCTTTAGAAATGGACGAAAAACTTAGTATAGAAAAAAGTGATATGCCAATGAGTTACTTACCTCAAAGTACACTCAACCCTATGCGCAAACATGAGATAAGTCACTACGCTAGGTTATTTACCGTTTTGCCAATGCCAGTATGTAATGTATGTGCCAAGACGGGTGATATTTTGAAAGTTAATCAACGTTTTGTAGATGTTTTTGGTTATACAGTAGAAGATGTGCCAAATCTTAAATCATGGTGGGAAAAAGCGTATCCAGATCCCCAATACAGAGCACTTGCAAAAGAGCTGTGGCAAGACTCACTTGAAAAGGCACTAAATAACAATAACGACATACCTGCAAATAACTATCGAGTGTCTTGTCGTGATGGTTCGCAAGTGATGATGGAAATTTCAGGGATTGATATAGGTGAAGAGTTTTTAGCTGTTTTTAATGATGCAACAGAGCGTTTAGAAGCAGAGGATATACTTAGGGATATGGCCTTTTTGGATGCATTAACCAAAATTGCAAATAGGCGTCGGTTTGATGAAAAGCTAACGCATGAGTATGAACGAGCAAAAGAATGCGAAGGCATGCTATCGATGATTATTATCGATATTGACCATTTTAAACAATTTAATGATCGGTATGGGCATGTAGCGGGCGATACGTGCTTATATGACGTGGCTCAAAAAATTGCTTCAACGGTTAGTCGTCCAGAAGATTTTGTGGCTCGCTATGGTGGAGAAGAATTTGTTGTTTTACTTCCACAAACAGATAGGCAAGGAGCGCTGTTTATAGCAGAGCAAATACAAAAGGCTGTAGAAAGCTTAGCTATTGCTCACCAAGATAGCTTTACCGGATTTTTATCAATAAGTATGGGCATTAATACCATTAGCAACTATACAAATAGTAATGAAATCAGCTTTGTTAAAGCCGCTGATAACGCCCTTTATTATGCTAAAAAACAAGGACGTAATTGTATAGCGCTAAGCTCAGAGTAAATCAATTATAAATAGTTTCTAAGCTTAACGGTGGTCGATTCAAGCTGTCGTTAATGCACTTGAGCACTAAAGGGCTTCTAAGAGGTAATGATTTTATTTGCTCTAATGTATGCCAGCTAGCGCTGATGATGTCGGAATCCATTGGTGTTGGTGCTTTTATATTATTAGGCGCTTCAAATAAAAAACAGAACCGTAAATAGTGCACTGCGTTATCAGCATGCAAATTATACACACCTAAAAAGCCAATAGGCTCAAGCGCTAAGCCGGTTTCTTCAAGTAGCTCTCTGCTTGCAGCTTGTGCAAGCGTCTCATTTTTCTCTAAATGACCCGCAGGTTGATTGTAACAAATTTGCTTTGTAAATTTATCGCGCTCTTTTACAAGTAAAAACTCATTTTGCTTTTTTACTATTGCTGCAACCGTAACATGCGGTTTATGCATCAACTACGCCCTTAATTACTTTGTATTCACCACAATTAATATCATCCAACGTATAGTTGCCAATACTGTAGCGAATAAGGCGAAGTGTAGGGTGGCCAATATGCGCGGTCATTCGACGAACTTGTCTATTTTTACCTTCATTAATGGTAATACTTAGCCAAGTAGTGGGGATTGCTTTTCGTTCACGTACAGGTGGATTACGAGCCCAAATTGTTGGTTCATCAATTATTTTAACGTTAGCGGGGAGTGTAAGCCCGTCTTTAAGTTCTACGCCATTACATAAATCATTAATTGATTCACTCGTTGGTTCACCCTCAACTTGTGCCCAGTAGGTTTTATTCGTTTTTTTATCAGGAGCAGTTAAGGAGTTTTGTAATTTTCCACAGTTTGTTAAAAGCAATAAACCTTCACTGTCTCTGTCTAACCTTCCTGCTGCGTAAACTTCTTTAATAGGAATAAATTCAGCAAGCGTTTTTCTGTCTGCGTCATCTGTAAATTGGCATAGCACATCAAACGGTTTATTGAATAACACAATTTTTCTGTCTTTAGATGCTATTTGTGGCTTTATTTCTCTTTTACCTGAAGGCGTTTTATTAAGTGCACTGCGAGAATAAGTACGCCCAGTACTTCTTTTTGGCTTGGCTTGTGATGCTTGATTATTACCTGATTTAGCTCTCATTATATGCACCTAGCTGGTTTTGGTAATCCGGCAATTTTTGTTGCTTGCTTGGCTGGGCCTTTAGGAAATAATTTATATAAATAAAGGCTATTTCCTTTATCTTCACCGAGTGCTTTAGCCATTGCTTTTACAAGCATTCTAATTGCTGGGCTGGTGTTATATTCAATGTAAAAATCACGAACAAAGTTAATGACTTCCCAGTGTTGCTCACTCAGTGTGATGTTTTCTTGAGTAGCAATTACAGGCGCCAGCTCCTTTGACCATAAAGTATGGTCGAGCAAGTAGCCTTGTTTGTCGGTGTCAATCTGTTGGTTGTTAAATTCAAGCATGAGTTACCACGTAATGGATTGATTAGTTGATAAAGTGAGTGCCACAAAGTCTTCATAGCTAATTGCTTTATCGTTATCGGCTAATTTAATTGCACGTATTTGCGCGTCTTGTTCAAGTATTAACAGTGTATCTGCAAATTGCCTAAATTGTTTTTTTGCAAAGCAGGCATCACCAACAAGTAGTACCTTATCGCCTGATAAAATTAAATTCTCAAGCTGATTTGCCGAGTAATAGTTAAGCGGCTTTGAAAAAATATGTAACGTACTCATAGGTTCACCACATGTTGCTGCGCTTTAATTAGTGTTTGTTGTTGGCTAAAGTTAAGGACTTTTGCCTCTATGAGTAAATCATGTTTATTTAAACCATAATCAAGCAATGATTTTTCACACACAAAAATATTTTCAACATCATAAATTTCGAGCGTTTTAATATTTTTAAAAAAGTCTTTTAAGCCAATATTGTTTGGTTGCTGATGCTTTTTTAAAGCTAAAACGGCGGGGCCGCTAAATAACCAACTTACATTTTGGTCAACAGCAGCAAATATCAGTGTCATATCAAGTGCATCACGAATATTTAAATCGTCAAATGGACTGCACTGACTCATTACTAATACGTTTATCATTTAAATTGCACCCATTTATCTGCGTCGCTTGCAAGCATTGCAAATTCAGCTAATCCTGCGACTTTAAATACACCTGTGTTTTTAATATCTAACCCGCGCTTTTGCGCAGCGGTAACACACAGCATTAAATTTAGTTTTTGATCAGCGAGTTGCTGCCAAAGTGCTGAAATTTGAAGTTCGTCTGAGGATAAATCAAAGTGGGTAGATGCATGATAAATACCTTGCTGGTATAAAAAAATAGCATCAATGGTGTGCCCTTGGGCTAAACATGCATTCGCAAATTTAACTATGCGTTGCGTGGTATCGTGATCGGATGGTGGTGTATGTAATGAAAGAACAAAGCGTGCCAAAACAATTCCAATAAAAAGCCCCAATAAAGGGGCTATTTTAACAGAACTATTTAATTAGTCATCACTTGCGCCAAGTAGAGCAAGCAAAGAAGTAAATAAGTTATATACGCTTAGGTATAAAGACACAGTTGCACGAATGTAGTTAGTTTCACCACCGTTTATGATTCGGCTTGTATCAAATAAAATCAAACCAGACATAATCAGTACAACTGCTGCATTAAGCACCATAAACATCAATGAACTGCCAATAAAAATATTAACGATGCTTGCTACAATCACAACGATTAAGCCAACAGTTAAAAAGCCACCCATGAATGAGAAGTCTTTTTTAGTATTTAGTGCATAAGCAGATAAACCAAAAAAGATAAGCGCTGTAGAACCTAAGGCTTGCATAATAAGCATTGGGCCATTTGGTAATGCAGCATAATGGTTAAGCAATGGACCTAAGCCAGCCCCCATTAAACCTGTGAAAGCAAACACCCAAAATACACCAGATGCTGTATCTGCTTTTTTATTTACAACAAATAATAAACCGAACGAAACGAGTGTAAACACAATTCCCATAAAGTAAGGTAATTGTAGTGCCATTGAAATACCGGCTGTAACTGCACTAAATGCAAGTGTCATAGCTAGTAAAAAGTAGGTGTTTTTAAGTACCTTGTTTGTTTCAATGGTAGACATTACCGGTTTCGCGGTATTGTACGATTGATTAAACGCCATTGTAGAGCTCCTTTAAGTGAAACGTGTGTGTTTCGATAATTTAACTAAAATTAGATTACCAACTCTTATATGTTTGGGCAAACCTTTGTAGATCAATAGAGTTAAATATTTAAATAAAAGTATATTGACGGCTAAATTAAAAACACTTTGTTTTATCTTTAAACAAATTAATTGTTTTTTAAGCACTTAAACAATTAATTTAAAAAAAAGCTTCACAAAAGGGATGGGTTTCCCTATTATGCAGGCCGTGCGGAGAGATGGCAGAGTGGTCGAATGCACCGGTCTTGAAAACCGGCATGGGTTTATAGCCCATCTAGGGTTCAAATCCCTATCTCTCCACCACTTATTTATGAGTGTGTGGTAATTTATTTATCATTCATTTAAAAGTTATTAGTACACTCTTACTTTTAACTTAGCAGTATCGGAGAGATGGCAGAGTGGTCGAATGCACCGGTCTTGAAAACCGGCATGGGTTTATAGCCCATCTAGGGTTCAAATCCCTATCTCTCCACCATATAACAAAATAGCCCGCTAATTTGGCGGGCTTTTTTGTGCCTGTAAAATAAATAAGTGCACTTATATCAACCCGCAATAATACTTAATCATTTTGCGGGGCTAAACGTGTCGCTCCCTGCGTTAAAAAATTCTCATTTTGAACAACTAAATAGCGAATTTATTCCCTAGCTATCAACACGATTTTCCACCCTCAAAATAGACCACTTAATTAAGCGAATTGGTATAAAACTACAATAATTGCAGCGCACGCAAAATTTAAAGGACTAAATAATAACAAGATAACAAAATTAGAGGAACAAACAGCGATGTTGAGCAAAAGGGTGGCAGTGCTTGAGGAAATAGTAACATCTCGCCACTTTGAGTTATCAAATAAAATAGCTAAGTTATAAGCATTTTAATATGTGTTACACAAACTTATGAGCCTATTAATAAAGTAATAGGCTCATACTGCAATAAGGTTTATTTTTAATCATAAATTACGACCATAGTCTCTGTTTCTAACCTTTAGATCTTGGTGCATGCTTTATACATAGAATTTAGATTTGTGTATTAAGGATTTTAAATGAAACATCAGCTAGCAAAAAGCGTAGGGCTTTCGTTATTATCGCCTGTTATTGTAGGCAGTTTACTTGGTGTTTATTACTCACTTACGCTTGAAGGCGAGTTTGTATCAATATTTCTTACCTTATTAATGACTGCTATATCAAATGCACACATAGTAGGCTTAACAATGGCTGCTTTTGTTGTGCCTGGGTATTTACTCATGTTTAAGTATTCTAAAGTTAATTATTCAGGGGTATTAACTCTTGGACTACTAGGCGGAGCGATATTTAGTTACTTATTAAGTGCCACAACTGGCGAGATATTTTTGATCAATAGTGTAATGTCAGCATTCGCTGCAGGGCTGTTTTTGTTTGGTCTTCGTAAAACGGCAAAAAAATAATCGCAGCATTATTAACCAAGCGCACTGATAAACGGTGCGATTTCCTTTTTTTTACCTCCAAAAGGTTCCAATTTTTCACGACAAAGAGTACCTTTAGCTACTGTATGTTTAATAAGAAGTAGTTTGGTATGCAAAAGCACGATTTTTACCAGTCATTAGTTAAGCAAACGCAATCGCTGATAGCTGGTGAATCTAATGTAATTGCCAATATGGCAAATATAAGCGCGCTGTTATTTACCTCTTTAGAAGATGTAAATTGGGCGGGTTTTTACTTTATGGATTCTCCTACTGAATTAGTACTTGGCCCGTTTCAAGGCAACCCTGCATGCATCCGTATTCCAGTTGGAAAAGGGGTATGTGGAACTGCCGCTGCAAACGCAGAGACACAACTAATTGAAGATGTTCACGCTTTTGACGGGCATATAGCCTGCGATGCAGCGTCTAACTCTGAAGTAGTTGTACCTATCATGAAACATGGTAAAGTATTTGCAGTTTTAGACATTGATAGTCCAAGTATTGGCCGATTTGATGCTGACGATAAAGCGGGTCTAGAAGCATTAGTAAAATGCTTAGAGGCGAGCTTGTAATGAAAGATTTGCTAAATGTTCAAGACTACCTATTTGCTGTACAAGATGTCGGTGACTGGGAAGGCGATGAAGAACATGTAGCGGAAACGCTCAATGATTTGATTCATATTGCATGGGATCGTCTTCCAGATGATTCAGAATGTGAATTTATTGATGAAACAATTAATGGTATTTGGGAACACCTTCGAGGTGATATGGCTGTTATAGAAGCCGATTTCGAAGAGTTGGTCGACTGGGTAATACACTACGTCGATTCGTCCCTTGATGAAAAGATGTGAAAAATAGGTTCTAAAATGGAAACCACAAACAAGCTAAAAGATATTAATGAAGTGTTGGAATTTTTATATCAAGAATTCCCACAATGTTTTAAACAAAAAGATGGCATCAAGCCGCTTAAAGTAGGTATTTTTAAAGATATTGCTGAGCGTATTGAAGGGTCTGAAAAAGTAAGTAAGACTCAAGTTCGTCAAGCGCTTAGAAAATACACGTCTAACTGGCGTTATTTAGAAGCTGTGACCAAGTCAGAGTTTCGTATTGATCTTGATGGTAATCAAGGTGAAAAAGTTGAGCAAGAGCATATCGACCATGCGCAAAAAGCATTGGAAGAAAGCCGCGCTAAAATGGCTAAACGCAAAAAACAACAGCGTCCTCGCCAAGATTCTGATTCTAAATCTTTCAAGAAAAAACCAGCTCATGCTAGCAAACCAGGCGATAAAAACGCTCCTGCAGCTAACAAACCTGCTAAAGCAGCGCCGGCTAAGCGTTCAGGAAAAATTGAACCTTTGCCAGCAACTGAGGTCAAGGTTAATAATAAGGTTAAGGTTAAACTTGGCCAAGCACTTGTAAATGCAGTAATAACTGAAGTGAACAAAGATGATGTTCATGTTGAGTTAGTAACAGGTATGCAAGTTAAAACCAAAGCTGACAGCTTATACATTGTTTAAGTTGTAAATAAATTAAGGAGTTGTGTATGAGTAAAAAGTTTACGCTCATTCCGTTAGTTGCTGCCCTGTTTTCAGGTTCATTATTTGCTGCTGTAGAAGCCGTCACTATTGACGATTTACCCCAGCTCAAGCAAGAGAGTCAACATGGTACTGCTAGCAAACGAGTGGCTAGCTTATTTGCTCGTTCACACTATACACCGGTTCGATTTAACGATGAGCTTTCTAGTAAAGTGTACGATCGTTATATCGAATCCCTTGATTTTAATAAAAGCGTTTTCTTAGCCAGCGATATCGCCTCATTTGAGCAATATCGTGATGACTTTGATAACGCTATTACTACCGGTAAATTAGACTTTACGTTTGATATTTTTAACTTAAGTCTTAAACGCCGTTTTGAACGTTACGAGTATTCACTTACTCTGCTTGAAAAAGAGATGACGTTTGATAAAGAAGATGAATACTTTTTTGACCGTGAAGATTCAGCATGGCCTGCGTCACAAGCTGAGCTTGATGAAATTTGGCGTGAGCGTGTAAAGTACGACGCACTGCGTTTAAAAATGACGGGTAAAGATTGGGAAGGCATTAAAGAGGTGCTGACCAAACGCTACAAAAATGCAGAAAAACGTTTAGTACAATCAAATTCAGAAGATGCTTTTCAAATTGTTATGAATTCGCTAGCACGCAGTATTGAGGCGCATACGTCTTATTTATCGCCACGTCGTGCAGAGCAATTCAAAATGGATATGGACTTAGAGCTTGAGGGCATTGGGGCCGTATTAAGCCCTGATGAAGATTATACCGTTATTCGCAGCTTAGTGCCGGGAGGCCCTGCAGATAAAACAGATCAAATTAAAGCTGATGATCGCATTATTGGTGTTGCTCAAGATGGCGAAGAGTTTGTAGATGTAATTGGCTGGCGTTTAGATGACGTAGTTGATTTAATTAAAGGTCCTAAAGGGACTAAAGTACGTTTACAGTATTTAAAAGGTGTTGATGCTCACGGCGCTCCGAAAGTTGTAGAAATCACTCGCGATAAAATTCGACTTGAAGATAGAGCGGCTAAATCAGAAGTATTTGAAGCAAAATATTCTGATTTAACAAGTAAAATTGGGGTGATTGAAATTCCTGGCTTTTACAATAATCTTTCGAAAGATGTAAAAGTAGAACTTGCTAAGCTTAAAGAAGAAAAGGTTGATGGTATTATTATCGACTTGCGCCAAAATGGTGGTGGTTCATTATATGAAGCAACACAATTGTCAGGTTTATTTTTTGACCAAGGCCCAGTTGTTCAAATTCATACCTTAAATAACCGTATAGAAGAGCAAAAAGATCGTGATGGTATAACTTACTATGATGGCCCTTTAACTGTGTTAGTTGATCGTTACAGTGCATCTGCTTCTGAAATATTCGCAGCAGCAATGCAAGATTACGGTCGCGCTGTAATTATTGGTGAGCAAACATTTGGTAAGGGTACTGTACAGCAGCACAAAGGCTTAGGCCGTGCTTATGATTTATACGATAATGCGTTAGGTAGTGTACAGTATACTATTGCTAAGTTTTATCGTATTAACGGTGGTAGCACGCAACATAAAGGTGTTATCCCTGATATTTCGTTTCCATCAGCAATTGATCCTGCACAGTGGGGCGAAAGTAAGCAAGATAATGCACTTCCTTGGGACAGCATTGTTAAAGCGAAATATAAAAAACTAGGTAATTTAACCCCTATTATTACGTACCTTGAAAAACAACACGAAGTACGAATTAAATCAGAGCCAGAATTTGGTTATGTATTTAATGACATTACCTTATACAACGAAGAGAAAGACCGTAAAACTATCTTTTTAGTTGAAGCAGAACGTATTAAAGAAAAAGACGAAGGTGAAGCACGTGCACTTGTACGTACTAACGAACGTCTTAAGCGTTTAGGTAAAGATCCGGTAGAAAACTTAGACGATATACCAGAAGTAATTGAAGAGCTTGACCCATTTTTGGAAGAGGCTGCATTAATTACTCAAGATTATATAAATTATGGTCGTATAGCTAAGAAGTAATAACTGGTTTTACCTCTGTAAAAAAGGCGCATTGGCGCCTTTTTTACTACCTAAAATTTACTAAATTGTTATAATCTTCGATTACATAAAGTTGAGCTGAATTAATGACGCTCAATTAATGCGCTTTACGTGCTAAAAATAATAATTAAACACACAGCAAGTGTGTGTAGGAGTCTCTATTTTGAAGCCATTGGAAGATAAACCAATCAAACCCGCCTCGTTTTTTGATGCATTAATTCCTATCTCTGTATTAATCTGTTTACTTGGCGCGGCTGTATACTTATTCGGTGACAACTCTTCATCCGGTCCTAACCAAATAGCACTTTTATTTGCCACTTTTGCAGCGGCTTTAATTGGTCTTAAAAACGGTTACACATGGAAAAAATTAGAACAAGCTATGATCGAAGGCATAACGCTTTCACTTGGTGCGATTTTAATTTTACTTATGGTAGGTGCATTAATTGGTACTTGGCTACTTTCTGGGACTGTACCAACTCTAATTTATTATGGCTTACAAGTTATCAATCCAAGTTGGTTTTATGCAGCGAGTTGTTTAATTTGTGGCATTGTAGCAATGAGTATTGGTAGTTCTTGGACCACGGCTGCTACGATAGGTGTTGCTTTATTAGGTGTTGCTACGGGTCTTGGACTTGAGCAAACAGTAACCGCAGGTGCAGTTATATCTGGTGCGTACTTTGGTGATAAGCTAAGCCCGCTGTCAGAAACAACCAATCTGGCACCAGCAGTTGTTGGCGCTGATTTGTTTGAGCATATTCAACATATGCTGTGGACGACAGTACCAAGTTTTGTAATTGCACTGATTATATTTATATTCATGGGGTTTAATGCAACAGCTTCAAGCGAAGCAGGGCGCATTGATGAAATAACGGCTATTTTACAGCAAAACTTTAATATTGGTTTTGAAATGCTGATCCCGTTAATCGTACTTTTAGTTTTAGCTATTAAAAAAATGCCAGCATTTCCTGCTATCTCAATTGGTGCTGTTGTGGGCGCTGTTTGGGCTATGTTGTTTCAGTCTGATCTAATTGCTAGCCAAATTGATGTTTCTCAAGGACAGCTAGTTGGCTACTTTAAACTTGTTTGGACTACTTTCTTTGATGGTTTTAGCATAAGTACCGGCGATGATAAGATGGATTCGTTACTCAGCGGTGGCGGTATGGCCGGTATGCTTACAACTACATGGCTGATTATGACTGCACTGATGTTTGGTGCCATTATGGAAAAAACAGGCCTTTTGGATATTTTCGTAAAAAGCATACTTAAAATAGCTAAAAGCACGGGGTCGTTAATTGCGGCGACAATAGCTACGTGTATAGGAACTAACGTAATAGCGGCCGATCAATATATAGCGATTGTTGTACCTGGACGTATGTTTAAAGATGAATACGAAAAACGTGGTTTGAAGCCTGTTAACTTATCTCGTACATTGGAAGATGGCGGTACAATTACTAGCCCACTAATTCCATGGAATACGTGTGGCGCATACATGCAAAGCGTTTTACTTATAAACCCTTTTGATTATGCACTCTACGCTTTCTTTAACTTAATTAACCCTGTTTTAGCGGTTGTTTATGCCTACTTAGGCATTAAAATTTTACGTATTAAGCCAAAACAATCTGCCTAATTTTAAGCAGCTCCTTTTAACTTAAAAGGAGCTGCTTTGGAGTATCTATGACTGAATCAAGTAAACCTCAAGCACAATATCTTAAAGACTATAAAGCTCCTGACTTTCTAATTGACCACACAGAGCTAACATTTGACTTACAGCCTTTATCAACCAAAGTAAGCTCTTTACTAACACTTACCCGAGTTGGTGATAAAAAAGCACCTTTAGTGCTTGATGGTATTGATTTGCGTTTACTGTCTTTATCTGTTGATACAGTTGATGTAACCGATTATGAAATTGTTGGTGAACAGCTAATAATTAATAACCTACCGGATAGTTGCCAATTAAGTATTGTGACCGAGATATCACCTGAGACGAATACTTCTTTAGAAGGTTTATATTTATCGGGCGGTGCGTATTGCACACAGTGCGAAGCGCAGGGATTTAGAAAAATCACTTATTACATGGATCGCCCTGACGTACTTGCCACGTTTGATGTAACTATTATTGCCGATAAAAAGTATCTACAACTTCTTTCTAATGGTAATCAAGTAGATAGCGGTGAAACATCAGATGGTCGTCATTTTGTGAAATGGCAAGACCCATTTAAAAAGCCGAGCTATTTATTTGCACTTGTAGCGGGCGATTTTGATGTTTTAAAAGATACGTACACGACTAAAAGCGGCAAAGACGTAGAGTTAGCATTATTTGTTGATAAGGGTAATTTATCTAAAACACCTCATGCAATTGCTTCACTTAAAAAAGCAATGCAATGGGATGAAGAACGCTTTAATTTAGAGTATGACCTTGATATTTATATGATTGTTGCCGTCGATTTTTTCAACATGGGCGCGATGGAAAATAAAGGGCTAAACGTTTTTAATAGTAAATGTGTATTAGCCAATCAAGAAACAGCGACAGACAAAGACTACCATACGATTGAATCCATTGTAGGGCACGAATATTTTCATAACTGGACGGGCAATCGTGTAACGTGCCGAGATTGGTTTCAGTTATCGCTAAAAGAAGGGTTAACCGTATTTAGAGACCAAGAGTTTAGTAGTGATTTAGGTTCTCGTGCACTTAACCGAATTGATGCTGTTAAAGTAATGCGTACGCATCAGTTTAGCGAAGATGCAGGCCCTATGGCGCATCCAATTCGTCCTGAAAAAGTTATTGAAATGAATAACTTTTATACTGTAACAGTATACGATAAAGGTGCTGAAGTTATCCGTATGATGCACACGTTACTAGGTGAAACTAATTTTCAAAAAGGGATGACACTTTACTTTGAGCGCCACGATGGGCAAGCAGTAACATGTGATGACTTTGTCAGTGCAATGAGCGATGCATCAGGTGTAAATTTAGAGCAATTTAAGCTGTGGTATAGTCAATCGGGTACCCCGCGCTTAAATGCAATACAACATTTTGATAGCAGTTCAAATACGTATACATTAACAATAGAACAAGCAGCACCGGACAATCAGCCAGACAATAAACCACTTCATATACCTTTTGCTATTGAACTACTTGATGCGAATGGGGAAAGTATTGCTCTGCAATGTAAAGGTAAAAAACTAGATCATGTGCTTGATGTAACAAGTACAACTCAAACATTTAGCTTTGATAATATCTTAGAAAAGCCTGTTGCGGTTTTACTCGAAGATTTTTCTGCACCTTGTATTTTAAATCAGCAAACAACAGAGCCCGAACTATTACATATTATGCGTTTTGCACGCAGTGATTTTGCACGTTGGGATGCACAACAGCAGCTATTTATTAAAGCGGTTAAGTCTCAGATTACCGACACAACTAATAGCATGTTAAGCAGCGAAACTATAAATGCGCTACGTGTACTTATAAATACCAAAGAGGGCGATTTAGCCTTAATCGCAGAGCTGTTTAAACTGCCAAGTTTTGATACATTAGCCGCTGAATTTGAAGTAATACCTGTTGATGAGATTATTGAAATAACAGAAAAGTTTGAGCAACAAATTGCTGACGAACTTGCTGATGAACTGCTTGCTTGTTACGAATCTCTTGAAGATGATGGCAGTATAAGTGCAAGCTCCGTTGCTAAGCGCGCTTTAAAACAAATATGCTTGCATTATTTGGCTAAAACTCAAAAGCCAGAGTCTGTAAGCTTTATTAAAGAAGCCGCAAGTTCGACTAATATGACCAATGTACTTGGTGCACTAAGCGCAGTGGTAAAAGCATCCCACCCTATACAAGAAGAGCTTTTGAGTCATTTTGATAGTCAGTGGCGTCATGATGTTTTAGTGATGGATAAGTGGTTTGCACTTCAAGCTATGCAATCAGGCAATAATGCTATAGACAATATTAAGGCACTTTACGAACATCCGTGTTTTGACTTTTCAAACCCGAACCGTGTACGTGCACTTGTAGGAAGCTTTAGTCACTTTAATACCGCACAATTTCATCGCTCAGATGCCCAAGGTTATAAGCTATTAGGTGACTTGTTAATAAAACTTAATGCAATTAATCCACAAAATGCGTCTCGTATGTTAACACCGTTCATGTCATGGAAGCGTTACGATGATGTTCGCTCTCAAGCAATGAAACTGCAATTACAACGCTTAGCTAATCTAGATGGGCTAAGTGCTGATTTGTATGAAAAGGTTGAAAAAGCGCTCGCATAAATGATTGAGTATTATTTTACCTTAAGATTGAGCTATAACGAGTGCATGGATTACTACCATGGCCGTTTTAGCTCTTTACAAGTTGTAGAAGATGGCGGTAAAACGATTCGTTTTGCTGCTACACATTTGAGGCCCTTCATCTCAAGTTTAGGTGTACGTGGTCGTTTTAGACTCTTATTAACCCCCGAAAACAAGTTTATCCGCCTAGAGCGAGTGGCCTGACACTCGGTTTTTATGTTATATATACATAAAAATATTGTATTTTTGTTAATTTCAATTTGTCCTATTGTTAAATTACGTGTATAAATTATCTGGTACGACGTCTTACCAATACGTAAGCGTCAACCAAAATATAAAGTATACGGAAGATTAGAGCGAGTATTTGTAATTTCACTGATTCGCTTCTATCGTTATGATTACACTAAAAACAATAACTTGATCACACAAAATGACCCGCGACAGGGGGGAACCAAAATGATAAGAAGATCGCTTTTTGTTAAAAATAGAATCGCTATAGGTATAGCAGCCGCTAGCTTAGGTTTATCTGCAGCAAGTACACAAGCTGTAACATTTGAAGCTGGAGGTTTTGACATTACCTTCGATTCAACCTTTTCATATGGGCAAAGTGTTCGCGTAGAAGACAGAGACTTTAGCCTAATTGGTAAAAGTAACAATCCGGCATTTGATTGGACAGGTTACAACCCTGCGCTAAACAACACTATTTACTCATCTCAAGATGTATGGGCTCAACCTGGCTCTTATTCAAATAATGGTGATGCTGGTAATTTAAATTTTGACAGTGGTGACTCATTTTCAAAACTTTTGAAGGGAACACACGACCTTTCAATAAATAAAGATAACTACGGTTTGTTCACTCGCTTCATGTATTTTTATGACTTTGCGTTGATGGATGGCTATCATGCATATTCAAATCCTACATCAGGGCAGGGGGTTGATCCGTGTGATGATAAAGACACTAAAGCGCAAAGCTGTGCAGATATTCGTTTATTAGATGCGTTTGTGTGGGCTGATTTTGATTTAAATGATGGTAATAACCCTTTATCTGTCCGTTTAGGTCAACAAGTAGTTAACTGGGGTGAGAGTACACTTATATCTCATGGTATTAACGTAAACCCAGTTGATATTGACCGATTGAAAGCGCCAGGTGCTGAGCTTAAAGAAGCATTCATACCTGTAGGCATGCTTTGGGCATCGCTTGGCATTACTGACAACATTACCCTTGAAGGTTTCTACCAATACCAATGGCAAGAAACGCGTTTACCCGCAGCTGGTACGTATTTTTCGACTAATGACTTTGCAGCAGAAAATGGTTATCAGCAGAATGTTCAATTAGGTTTTACGTCTAATCCTGATATTGATGTTGCTTTTTTAACAGATAGCTTGAATAACTTAACATCTGATTTTGCATTAGCCGCAGCAGCACAAGGTATTGATCCTTCAAGTGCAGAAGGAAGTGCTTTATTAGCTCAAATGTATCTTGCATACCCAACTAAAGTTGCTTTAAAAGGTAAAGGGGATAATGGTAAAACAGAGCCTGAAGATGGCGGTCAGTATGGTTTACGTTTAGGTGTATTTTTACCTGAATTTAATGATACTGAAATTGCACTCTATCACGTGAATTATCATAGCCGTCGTCCGCTTATATCTGGTCGCGTATCAAACTTTTCACAAGCTGCAATTGCCCAAGATTTAGCGATGATCATGACAACAGAAATCACGTCAGATAATGTTGCTGATTTAACTGCTTTTTCTAAAGCTGAAAACGAGTACCCTGAAGATATTAAGTTATATGGTTTAAGTTTTAATACGACTATCGGCGAAACAGCCTTCGCTGGTGAATTTGCTTTTCGCCAAGATGAACCGCTACAAATTGATGACGTAGAGTTACTTTACACAGCTATGCCTGAGCAATTGGCGGTCGCTGGTATTCGTCCTGATTTTGCGGGTATTTCGCAAATGAGTATAGGCGATGCGGTAAGCTCAGTTGGTGCAGGTGAAGTTGCCAAAGGCTACATTGAACGCGACACATCACAAATTCAATTTACAGCAACACATTTATTTGGCCCTTCATTAGGTGCTGATAGTTGGGCTGTAGTTGGTGAAGTGGGTGTAGTTAAAATTCACGATATGCCTGACTATGACGAAATGCGTTTAAATGTATCAGGTACTGGCCGTAGTGGCACAATAACAGGCCCAGGTACTACTGATTATTCAACATTGCAACTTGGTCTATCAAATGGTGCTGAAGAGAAATCATTCGCTACAGCATCGTCTTGGGGTTACCGCCTAATTGCTAAAGGCGATTACTTTAACTTTTACAAAGGTATTAACTTTTCACCACGTTTTGTATTTTCTCATGACGTAAACGGTAATACACCAGATCCTATGTTCTTATTTATCGAAGATCGTAAATCTTTAGGTGCTACGATGAACTTTAACTACCAAAATGCGTGGTCACTTGATGTGAGCTATAACTCGTTTTGGGGCGGTGGCGGTGTTAATACATTCTCAGACCGCGATTACGTTTCTTTTAACTTAAAATATTCTATTTAGGGGTAACATGACTATGATTAAAAAACCTACCCTCATCGCTACAGCATTTTGTAGTTTGTTTGCAAGCAGCGCAGCTTTGGCTAAATTAAGCGCTGATGAAGTTGCTCAATTAGGTCAAAACTTAACGCCAATGGGTGCAGAAAAAGCTGCGAATGCTGATGGTTCTATTCCAGCGTGGAATAATGGAATTACAACAGCGCCTGCAGGTTATAAAGCTGGTATGCATCATCTTGACCCATTTACAGCTGATAAAGTACTTTTCACTATCGATAAAAGTAATATTGAAAAGTACAAAGCCAATTTAAGTCCGGGTCAAATTGCTTTATTTGAAGCATACCCAGACACATTTAAAATGCCAGTGTATGAAACACGCCGCTCAGCTTCGTACCCTCAGTTTGTTTATGACGCGACTAAAAAGTTTGCACCGACTGCTGAATTAATCGAAGGCGGTAACGGTATTAAAAATACCGCGATAGGTATTCCTTTCCCTATTCCTAAAACAGGTTTAGAGGCAATTTGGAATCACTTATTACGTTACCGTGGCCAGTCTATTGAGCGCTTTGGTGGTCAAGCTGCACCGACTGCATCTGGCTCTTACAACTATGTTGGTTTTGATGAGCAGCTATTAGTTAAATACTCAGACCCAAGCGCAACACCTGCAGAGCTACAAGACTCAAACATTTTGTTTAAGTTTAAACAAAGCGTTACAGAGCCTGCACGTTTAGCGGGTACTGCATTATTAGTTCATGAAACAATGGACCAAATATTAACGCCGCGCCAAGCATGGACTTATAACTCGGGGCAACGTCGTGTTCGTCGTGCACCTAATGTTGCATATGATGCACCAGGCACAGCTGCAGATAGCCTGCGCACTACCGATGATTTTGATATGTTTAATGGCTCACCAAATCGTTACAACTGGACGCTAAAAGGTAAGCAAGAGTTATACATACCTTACAACAGCTATAAACTTCATAGCGACAAGCTAGAGTACGATGATATTTTAATGCCTGGCCATATTAACCCAGAACATACGCGTTACGAAAAACATCGTGTTTGGGTTGTTGAAGCTAACTTAAAAGATGATACACGCCATATCTATAAAAAGCGTGTGTTTTACATTGATGAAGATAGCTGGCAAGTACAGGTAACTGATATTTATGATAACCGCGACCAGCTTTACCGTGTAGCCATGGCTTATGGCCTTAACTATTACGAAGTTCCTACACAGTGGAGTACGCTTGAGGTTTATCATGATTTGAATTCTCGTCGTTATTTAGCAATTGGTTTAGATAACCAAGAAAAAATGTACGATTTTTCACAGTCGTTTAACGATAACGAATTTACTTCAAGCGCTTTACGTCGCGCAGGTAGATAGTATTAAACTAGGCACTTAACAATATGTTAAGTGCCTTTTCCTTTCTCATCGCGTTTGTCTTACAGCGCGCAACGCACTCCCTAGTAAAAAGACAAACAACTCTCTCGTACAAGGCGATTAAAATTTATGAAGTATTTGGTATATGCCAGCCTGATAATAAGCGGTGCGAGTGTTGCACAAGAAGCCCCTAACTATGCAATCAGTGCAACAAATGCAGCTAAAACCTTACTCACCGATATAACTAACACGGGTAATGGCTTAATTGCTGTTGGTAAACACGGTACTGTTATTAAAAGTACATCGGGTGATTCATGGCAACAAGCTGAGCTAGTTCCAACTCAAGTGCTCTTAACTGCCGTTGATTTTAGTAACGAAAATAATGGATGGGCGTGTGGCCACGATGCAACAATCATAAATACTACTGACGGTGGCGTTAATTGGCAGCTACAACAAGCATTACCTGAATTAGATAAACCATGTTTAGATATTTTATTTGAAGATGACTTAAAAGGTTTTGCAGTGGGCGCATATGGCATGTTTTATCAAACTACAGACGGTGGTCAACATTGGCAAAAACGCTTTTTAGATTCGCTACTTTTTAGTGATGATCGTGATTACTTAAACGATTTAAAAGAAAATGACCCACAAGGATACGAAGCGGAAACTGCTTCTATTTTACCGCACTTTAATCGCATAGAAAAAACAGACAATGGATTAATGCTCGTTGGTGAAATGGGTTTAATGGCCAGAAGCATTGACGATGGTCAAACTTGGCAAAGAATAGAAGAAGTTTATCCCGGTTCATTCTTTGCAGTTGCCTCTGATAGCACACAAGAAATTGTGGCGGGGCTACGAGGTAATGTTTTTGCAAAGCAAAGTGGCGAAAAGCAGTGGCAGCATTTTGAAAATGTTAAAACAGCGACGATTAACAACATCATTAATTATAATAACAAACAATGGCTCATGCTCGCTAATAGTGGCGTTATTTTTCATCTTCAAGATGGGTTACTCACCCATGAGCAGCTTGCTGACGGTAAAGCGATTCTTGATGGTGTAATTTTAGATAACAGATTGATCATGGCTACAGAAGATGGCATTAAAGTGAAGGAGTTAACCCCTTAATGCATAAGTTACTCGATTTTATTGAAAAGGCGATTTTTAGACATCGCTTAATTATGCTTATAAGTTTTGCACTTATAACCTTTTTACTTGTATTTAAAGCGACTCAAATTCAACTTGATGCATCGTTTAATAAAAATATCCCGTTAAATCACGATTACATGAAGGTATACACTAAACATGAAAAACAGTTTGGTGGTGCAAACAGTATTTTAATTTCAGTATGTGACGAGAGCGGAGATATATTTAATCCAGAATTTTTTACTCAATTAAAAGCGGTTCACGATCAGCTTTATTTTATTCCTGGTGTAAATCGTCCTTTAGTGAATTCTATATTTTCACCTAGTGCTCGCTTTGTAGAAGTAGTAGAGGATGGTTTTGCCGGTGGTCCAATTATTCCTGCAAACTTTAAAGCAGATACGCGTGGATTAGGTGTAGTAAAGGAAAACATTGAAAAAGCAAAAGTTGTAGGGCGTATGATTGCCAGCGATTACTCGTGTGCAATGGTAACGGCTCAACTTTTAGAAACAGATCCTCAAACACAACAAAAATTAGACACATTAGCTTTTGCACAAAAGCTAGAAAGTGATTTAAGAGAGCCTTTAAGTACAGACAAAGTAAGTATTCATATTATTGGCTTTGCAAAAATGGCTGGTGATATAGCTGAAGGCGCAAAAGGGGTAGTCGTATTTTTTGCCATTGCTATCGCCTTTACCTTTATTATGGTTTGGCTATTTTGTGGCAGCTTAAAGCTAACTATTTTGCCTATCGCGTGTTCTATTATTGCCGTTATTTGGCAATTAGGCCTGCTTTCAAGTTTAGGGTTTGGACTAGACCCTATGTCTATTTTGGTGCCGTTTTTAGTCTTTGCTATTGGTGTAAGCCATGGTGTGCAGATGATTAATGCGATTGGCAAAAAAGTAGGTGAAGGAAAAAGTACGCGAATTTGTTGTCAGTCAAGTTTCAGGGCTTTATTAATACCAGGTGGTATTGCACTGCTTTCAGACACCGTAGGCTTTTTAACGTTACTTACTATTGATATTGGTATTATCCGCGAACTTGCTATTACAGCGAGTTTAGGTGTGGCAGTAATTATATTTACAAATTTAATTTTGCTGCCAGTTTGGGCGTCGTACATGAACTTTGAAAACAGTGTACATATTCAATCTGGTGATGCTGAGAAGCCTAATATACTTGATAAGATCAGAGACATTTTAGTAAAAGCAACCGATCCTAAAATCGCTAAAATGATTATCGGTTTTACTCTTGTTTTATTTGCTCTAGGCTACTGGCAAGCAGATAAAATGCGTATAGGTGACTTACACGCAGGCGCACCATCTCTGCATCAAGATGCCCGTTACAACCAAGACACGTTTTTAATATCAGATAAGTACACTATCTCATCTGATATTTTAAAAGTAATTGTAGAGGCGTATCCTGCAGCATGTACTGAGCATGATGTGATGGAGCGTATAAGCCGTTTTCAATACAAAGTTGAGAATGTGGCCGGTGTGCAGTCTGCTGTAAGTTTGAGCTCTGTAGCTCAATCGGTTAACGCGGGCTACAACGAAGGCAATTTAAAATGGCAGAGTTTGCCAAGAAATTCAGCAAGCTTAGTACAGTCAACGTCTCGAGTTGAAACTAGTACAGGTTTACTTAACGGTGATTGTTCTGTTATGCCTGTGATTATATTCTTAGATGATCATAAAGCACAAACTATCGATACCGTAATTAAGAGTGTTAAGCAATTTGCCCAAGAAGAGGGCACTGATAAATTGGCATTTAAATTAGCGTCAGGACCTGTGGGCGTAATGGCCGCGACTAATGAGTCTGTATCAGAAGCACAAATACCCATGATGCTTTACGTTTATGGTGCCGTTATTATTTTATGTTTAATGAGCTTTAGAAGCGTAAAAGCAACAGTAGCCGTGGTATTACCGCTTTATATTGTATCAACCCTTGCCCAAGCACTTATGGTACAGCTGGAAATAGGCTTAACTGTTTCTACTTTACCTGTAATTGCATTAGGTGTAGGTATTGGTGTTGATTACGGTATTTATATACTGTCGTCGATGATGGGGCAGCTTAAGCAAAACGTACCGCTTAGTGTTGCTTATCGAAATGCGCTTGTTGAGCGTGGCAGTGCGGTTCTATTTACTGGTATTACATTAGCTATTGGTGTGAGCACTTGGATATTCTCAGATCTTAAATTCCAAGTTGATATGGGTATACTATTAACCTTCATGTTTTTAGTGAATATGTTAGGTGCAGTGTTGTTATTACCTGCAATTGGTAGCCTTCTCTGGACTGACCAGAAAAAATAATGTGAATACTTTTGCTCCTAAATGGCCAGTAATGGCCATTTATATCTATATTTTGTGAATAGATGACCAAATAGCTGAAATGCTTAAAATGTTTTCATCGAAAAGGCTGTTTATTAGCTGTAAAAGGGTTAGAATTTAACTGACTCCACGCTAATAATACGCTGTACAAATATTCTGCTTTTAGCAGTAATAGATTAAGGAACATACAATGACACGAAATGAAGGCCAAGCCTCGGTTATCCTAGATAATGTCTGTAAGCTGATCCAGAAAAAAGTTCGCGCTGATAATGTGTTACTCGTTGAGAAATTCGCCAAAGCCTTGTACAGCAATATGTCTAAAGAGGATTTGGCAAACCGCAACGATAGTGACCTATATGGCGCAGCATTAAGCCTTTGGAACTCGCTAGAAAAAAATACTACTGACGATGCAGTTATCCGCGTTTTCAATCCAGAAGTGGCAAAAGATGGCTGGCAGTCATCACATACAATCGTTGAAATTATCACTAAAGATATGCCGTTCTTAGTTGATTCTGTTCGTATGGCCATGACTCGTGAAAATATCGCCTCTCACTTATTACTTCACTGCCCATTAAAAATTAAGCGTGATGAAAACGCTAAAATTTCTGGATTATCAAATTTAAAAGCAGAGCAAGAATCTTCATCTACTAAAACAGTATTTTTTATTGAAATTGACCGTCAAACAGATTCTTCTGTGATTGAGTCTTTCAAAAAAGAATTAGAGTCTGTGCTTGTTGATGTATCAGTTGCTGTTGATGATTGGCAACCAATTCGTAAAAAATTGATTGCAGTGACTAAAGAATTACCTAAACGTCATCATAATAAAAGTAAAGATGAAGTTTCAGAAACAACTGAGTTTTTAGATTGGTTAGCTAAAGATAATTTTACCCTAATGGGTTACCGTGAATATGAGTTAAGCCCAGTTCAAGGTGATTACCAACTAAAAGGTAAAATGGATACAAGCCTAGGCTTGATGAAAAACTCGACTGAAGAACACACTCGCTTATTATCAGAATTACCTGAAGTTGCACGTCAAGAAGCTCGTAGCAGCAACCTACTGATTTTAACAAAAACTAACTCTGTTTCTCGTGTCCATCGTCCAGCTTACATTGATTATGTTGGCATTAAGCGTTTTGACGATGAAGGCAATGTAATTGGTGAAGACCGCTTTATCGGTTTATTCTCATCAAGCTTTTACAATAACAGTGCTACTGATGTGCCTGTGTTAAAAAGTAAAATTAATCGCATTATGGAAATGTGTGATTTTGCTAAAGGTACTCACGCTTACAAAGCTGTTTTAAATATTTTAGAAACCTACCCACGTGATGAGCTAGTTCAAGCGCGCGAAGGTGAGCTACTTGAAGTTGCTATGGGTGTGTTACAAGTACAAGAGCGCGATATGTGTCGCTTGTTTGTACGTAAAGATGCGTATGGTCGTTTTTTATCTTGTATGGTTTATGTACCTCGCGAGCGTTATAACACGGCTCTTCGTCGTGAAACGCAAGATATATTAGCTAATGCATTTAATTCTGACGATAAAGTCGAATTTACTACTTATTTCTCTGAGTCAACACTGGCGCGTACTCATTACACCGTCCGTGTGACCGACAACAAGATCGAATATAACGTGAAAGACATCGAAAACAATTTAGTAGAAGCAGCACGTACGTGGGAAGATAAACTTCAATCTGCTCTTTTAGAGTCTGCGGGTGAAGCGCGTGGTAACGATTTAAATCGTAAATACTGTAATGCGTTTGCACGCTCATACAAAGATGAAGTGCTTCCAAGTGCTGCGGTTGTTGATATTGAGAAGTTAGAACTACTTAGCGATGAAAACAAACTAGAAATGCTGTTTTATCGTCCTCAAGAAGAAGCAAACAGCAATATTGTACGATTAAGCTTATTCCATAAAGATGAGCCGATCCACTTATCTGATGTTATGCCAATGCTTGAAAACTTTGGCCTTCGCGTTGTGGGTGAAACACCGTATTCAGTTAAAACTAGCGATGGTCGTATCAACTGGATCATGGACTTCTCGATGCTTATTGACAGTAAAGGGATGGCAGATTTTGATAAAATTTCAGCACGTTTTCGCGCTGCATTAACAAATGTTTGGGGCAACCGCCTTGAAAACGATGGTTTTAACCGTTTAGTGTTAATGGGTGGCCTAACAGGCCGCGAAGCCTCTATTTTACGTGCATACGCTAAATATATGCGTCAAATTGGTGTAACGTTCTCACAAAGTTACATAGAAAGTACATTTGCAAATTATCCAAATATCGCAGCGCAAATTGTTAACTTGTTTGCTAAAAAATTCTCAGTTAAAAGCCCTGCAAGTGCCAAAACACTTGAAAAGCTAAGCACGCAAATTTATTTAGAGCTTGAAAATGTAGCAAACCTTGATGATGACCGTATTATACGTTTATACGTAGATATGATTGCTGCGACGCTGCGTACTAACTATTTCCAAAAAGACGATGCCGGACAGTTTAAGTCTTATGTGTCGTTTAAAATACAACCTAGCTTAATTCCTGATGTACCACTTCCTTTACCTGCGTTTGAAATTTTTGTTTATTCTCCGCGTGTAGAAGGGGTGCATTTACGTTACGGTAAAGTAGCGCGTGGTGGTCTGCGTTGGTCTGACCGTCGTGAAGATTTCCGTACTGAAGTACTTGGCTTAGTTAAAGCACAACAAGTTAAAAATACAGTAATTGTACCTGTTGGTTCTAAAGGTGGCTTTGTATGTAAACAACTACCGACTGAGCGCGAAGCGTTTATAAAAGAAGGCCAAGAGTGTTACAAAATCTTTATCCGTGGTCTTTTAGATATTACTGATAATATTGAGCGCGGTGAAATAGTACCAGCGCGCGATGTTGTTCGTCACGATGAAGATGATGCTTACCTAGTAGTTGCAGCCGATAAAGGAACCGCTACTTTCTCTGATATCGCAAATGGCATTGCTAACGAATACAATTTCTGGCTAGGTGATGCATTTGCATCTGGTGGCTCGGTTGGTTATGACCATAAGAAAATGGGTATCACAGCAAAAGGCGCATGGGAGTCAGTTAAACGACATTTCCGTGAAATGGATATTGATTGTCAAACTACCGACTTTACAGTAGTAGCAATTGGCGATATGGCAGGCGATGTATTTGGTAATGGTATGCTGTTATCTAAGCATATTCGTCTACAAGTTGCCTTTAACCATATGCACATTTTTGTTGACCCTAATCCAGATGCTGCTACATCTTACCCTGAGCGCGAACGTTTATTTAATATGCCGCGTTCATCTTGGGAAGATTACAATAAAGAGCTAATTTCTGCCGGTGGCGGTGTGTTCTCTCGTGCAGCTAAATCGATTACGCTTAGCCCAGAAATGAAAAAAATGTTGGGCACTAAAAAAGCTAGTATGACACCAAATGAGTTAATGAAAGCCTCATTAATGATGGAGTTTGATTTACTGTGGAATGGCGGTATTGGTACATACATTAAACACTCTAAAGAAACTGATGCCGATGTAGGGGATCGTGCAAACGATGCACTACGTATCAATGGTAGAGATTTAGGCGCTAAAATAATAGGTGAGGGCGGTAATTTAGGTGCAACGCAATTAGGTCGTGTTGAATTTGCAGCTAAGGGTGGTCGTGTTAATACTGACTTTATTGATAACGTAGGGGGTGTTGCCTGTTCTGATAACGAAGTAAACATTAAGATATTACTTAATGGCTTAGTTGCTGAAGGTGATTTAACACGTAAACAACGTGATGAGCTACTTTATTCAATGACAGATGAAGTATCTGAATTAGTATTAAAAGACTGTTACCGTCAAACACATACTATTTCAATTACGCAGTCTAAAGGTACTTCAACACTCAAAGAAAAGGTTCGCTTTATTCATGCGCTTGAAAAAGAAGGCAAGTTAAACCGTGCTATCGAATTTATTCCAAGTGATGAAGAATTGGCAGAACGCGCTGCTGCAGGTAAAGACTTAACTCGTCCTGAACTTTCAGTGCTAGTGTCTTACGCAAAAATGGTATTAAAAGAGTCTTTAGTAAGTGATGAAATTACTGAAAACCCTTACTATCGTCAATTGCTTGTTAAGTCATTCCCACGTCCATTGCGTGAGAAGTTTAACGATGCGATGAACAACCACCCACTTCGTAAAGAAATTATTGCAACTAAACTTGCAAACAGTATCGTTAACGATATGGGTTTAAACTTCATGGTACGTATGCATGAAGAAACTGGTGCTAATGAAGCTGAGATAGCAATGTGTTACTCAATTGCTAGCGAAATATTTGAAATGCGTGAAACATGGTCTTCTATTAGTGCACTTGATAATAAAATACCAGCAGCTGTTCAAACTGAAATGCTTTACCAACTTCGTCGTACTGTGCGCCGAGCAACGCGTTGGTTCTTACGTCATCGTAATAAGTCACAAACTATTGAACAAGGAATTGAATTCTTTGCGCCAACCTTTAAAGATTTAAGCGATAACTTAAATACGTATATGATTGAAAAAGAAAATGATCGTATTGTAATTGAGGCCAATAAGTTAATTGACGCGGGCGTTCCAACAGATATAGCTAATCGTATTGTTTCTTTATCAAGCTTATTCTCTGTGATGGATTTAGCAGAAGTTGCAAATAGTTCAGGTAAGAGTATTTCGATGGTGTCCAATACTTACTTTAAACTAGGCGCAAGAATGGGTCTGCATTGGTTCTTAGAGCAAATAACTAAGCAACCAGTAGCAAATCATTGGCAAGCACTTGCTCGCTCGTCTTATCGAGAAGAGCTTGATTGGCAGCAACGTACGTTATCTGAAGTTGTATTAAATAGCTTTGAAGGTGATGAGAGCGATGTTGATAGTCAAATAGACGAGTGGATGGATAGCCAAGATTTATTACTTCAACGCTGGAAACAAATGCTGGCTGAGTTTAAAACATCACAAAGCCACGACTTTGCTAAGTTCTCGGTAGCACTTCGTGAACTTATGTTGTTAAGCCACAATTGTGATACATCAGGAAAATAATTTAGCTTTAATCAGATAATTGTTTAGTAAATAAATAACTGATTGTTAAAATTGTTATACAATACCTCAGCCTTGTCTGAGGTATTTTTTTGTCTAAAATTTAAAAAGAGGATTATATTGATGTTTTATGATTTAGCTCGCCGTTTTATGTTTACCCGTGATGCGGAGTGGGCGCATGAGTTTGCACTTAATAATCTTCGTCGTTTTACCAATACACCTTTAAATTTAGCTTGGTCGCAAAATATTTCTGATAAGCCAGTCGATTTTTTGGGTCTGAAATTTAAAAACCCTGTAGGGCTAGCAGCTGGCCTTGATAAAAATGCGGAATGTATTGATGCATTTAGCCAAATGGGCTTTGGTTTTATTGAAGTTGGCACTATTACGCCGCGTGCTCAAGCGGGTAATGATAAACCTCGTATTTTTAGGTTGCCAGAATCAAACGCTATTATTAACCGCATGGGTTTTAATAATAAAGGCGTTGATAACTTAGTCGCAAATGTAAAAGCAGCAAAATACAGTGGCATACTCGGTATTAATATTGGTAAAAATAAAGATACGCCAAATGAACAAGGTAAAGATGACTATATTCATTGTATGCGTAAAGTATTTGAACATGCCTCATATATTACGGTAAATATTTCATCACCAAATACACCTGGCTTGCGTGATTTGCAATATGGCGCTGCACTCGATGATTTACTGCAAAGTCTTAAAAACGAACAGTTAGATTTAGTTGCAAAGCACAATAAACAAGTGCCTATGCTTGTAAAAATTGCACCGGATCTAGATCAAATACAAATAGAGCAAGTAAGTGAATCACTTTTAAATAATAAAATCGATGGTGTAATTGCCACCAATACCACGCTTGAGCGAGCTGCAGTTATGGGCCAGCAATATGCAGAAGAAGCCGGCGGTTTATCAGGTCACCCTGTTAGAATGCGTTCTACAGAGGTAGTGAGTGAATTGAAACGCTTAACACAAGGTAAATTACCAATCATCGGAGTAGGCGGAATAGATGATGCGCAATCTGCAAAAGAAAAGTTCGATGCAGGCGCAAATTTAGTCCAGGTTTATACTGGGTTCATCTACAAAGGTCCACAATTGGTAAAGTCGATCGTTAACGGCTTATAAGGATCAGTTATCTAAGCTTTTTATCGTTCGATAAATGTTCTAAGCAAGCATTTTAAAAGTGGTCAAAAGCAGTTATACTGTGAGCAATAATTATTCAACATACCCAAGGAGGAGTAAATGTTACAAGCATCAAAGCAATGGCAGTGGATTACTTGTCCTAATAAAAATCGTTTGTTACTTGATTTAAATGACGACATGCAATTATGTACGCCCTATAAGTTAAGACAACTCACCGATTCTGTTTTTAAAAATCCACGTTTTAGTTTAGAAGATGCTGCATTTTATGAACAAGTTTATAACTATTTAGATGGGTTTGAATTGTGGTCTGCTGCTCAAATTTGTCAAATATCGCTAAATGCGACTGCTGTTAAGTATCACTTAAAACCCGTTTTATCAAAAAGCTGGTTTTTTGAAGAGTACACTGGAACAGAGCCTAGTGTCGAAGCAATAGTTAAATTAGTATCTAAAGCGCAGACTGGCGATTTTTTAATTGTAGAGCATTGCCCTGATGCATCTATTTGCTTAAATTTAAGCGAAACCTTTAAATTAGACGAAAATTTATCTTTAGCGCAATTTGAAGTAATCCGTATTTTGAATAATCGAGTACACCCCATCCTAAATCAGCAATATCAAAGTCAAACCGCCTAACCAAATTTAAGCCTTAAGCGTGTCTTTATGGCGTGTTTGTCGCCCAACCTATGTTATAATCCTGCGCAATTAGCTATTAAGGGTTATTACTTTGCAATTTATCGCACTTACTTCTATCGGAATCGAAAATTTATTGGTTGATGAACTAACAGAACTTGGCGCAACTGTGTCTAAGCAAACTGTTGGTTCTGTTCGTTTTGAGGCTGACTCATTACTGGCGCAAAAGGTTTGTTTATCAAGTCGTTTTGCAACGCGTGTGCTTATGCTTATTGAAGAAAAAGAAGGCGTAGATGACAAGAATAGCCTGTATAATTTTGCTCGCTCGCAACCTTGGCAAGAGTGGTTTGGACCAACTCAAACATTCGCTGTCGACTTCAACGGTACCAATGACTCATTAAAAAACACACAATTTTCGGGTCTTGTAATAAAAGATGCGATTGTTGACTACTTTAATGATTTATACGAGCAGCGTCCTAACGTTGATAAGCAAGATGCAAATGTGCGTGTTGTTGCACGATTAAATCGTTACGGCGTTTCTATGTATATTGATTATTCGGGCCCTCGTTTGTCTGAACGTGGTTACCGTCAAGGTCAAGGTAAAGCACCAATTAAAGAACATTTAGCTGCTGCATTAATTAAACGAAGTGGTTGGCTTGATAATGTAAAACAACCTTTGTTCGATCCATGTTGTGGTGCAGGTACTATTTTAATCGAAGCGGCTGGCATGGCACGAAACGAAGCACCGGGATTATTTCGTGAAGGCTTTGCTTTTGAGCGTTTACCCAGTTTTAGAGCCGCTAAGTATAAAGAACTTAAAGAAGAGTTACTTGCTAACATTACCGATCCTAAATTGTGGTTAATTGGCCACGATTACGATGAACAAGTTTTAAATAAAGCGATTGATAATGCCAAACGTGCTGAGCTTGATGATGTTATTAAGTTTAAGCAAAGTGATGCAACTAAACTTACTGCTGTTGCAAAGTTACCGGGTGTTGTAATTTCAAACTTACCTTACGGTGAGCGTATTGGCTCTATGGCTGAGCTTGTTGATTTACACCGTAATTTAGGTGTTGGCTTTAAAAAGCACTTTAATCATTGGAAACTTGCCTTACTAGGTATGGACGAGAGCTTATTTAAACTTTTAAAACTCGTGCGCCTTAAGCGTTATAAGTTTAAAAATGGCCCACTTGATGTTGAACTTAACTTATATCAATTAGATGATAAGCAAGTAAGTTTGACCACCGATGATAAAAAAGCACTTAATTTTGAGGGCTCTACGTCATTCGCAAATAGATTGAAAAAGAATAAGCAAGGCTTAAAAAACTGGCTTAAACAAAATAAAGTAGACGCTTATCGTGTTTATGAAGCGGATATCCCTGAGTACAATGTTGCTGTAGATATTTACGGTGATTCTGCGGTTATTTTTGAATATGCAGCGCCTAAAGAAATTGATGAAAAAACATCAGAAAAACGCCTGCAAGACGTAATAACGTTGACTTCGCAACAACTTGATATTTCACCTGAAAATATTGCTGTAAAAGTGCGTAAAAAGCAAAAGGGCGAAGAGCAGTATACGGCCATGTCTAAACAAAACCGAACTATGGTAGTTGAAGAGTTTGGTGCTAAGTTTAAAGTTAATTTATTTGACTACTTAGACACAGGTTTGTTTTTAGATCACCGTTTAATGCGTCGTTATATTCAAGAAAATGCGAAAGATAAGCGCTTTTTAAACTTGTTTGCATACACAGGTACTGCCTCTGTGCATGCCGCACTTGGTGGCGCTAAAGCAATTACAACAGTTGATTTATCTAAAACCTATTTAAAATGGGGCCAAGATAACTTCGATTTAAACAATATCAGTAATACACGTTACCGTTTTGAACAAGCAGATTGTTTAAAATGGTTAGAGCATGCGACAGCACAATATGATTTGATATTTTTAGACCCTCCAACGTTCTCAAACTCAAAACGTATGAAAGACGCGTTTGATGTGCAAAGTGATCACATTAAATTATTAACGTGGGTAAAAAAGATCTTAAGTCCATCAGGTACTTTGATTTTCTCTAATAACAAACGTGGTTTTGTAATGGATGAAGTTGGCCTGATTGGTTTAGGTTTAAAAGCCGTTAATATCTCAGATAAAACGCTATCACCAGACTTCAAACGTAATAAAAAAATCCATAATAGCTGGCTAATTACGCATGGCTAAATGGATTTTATATCATACTGATGGTTGCCACTTGTGCGAACAGGCTGAGCAACTTATCACTGATGTACTAAATGACAACAGTGAGTTATTACTAATCGATATTATGACTGATGAGCAGCTTATTGCTGAGTATCAAATTACTATTCCTGTATTAAAAAGTGAAAAAGGCGAGAAATTATATTGGCCTTTTACTTTACACTCTGTGCGCGAATTTTTAGCACAAGCAGAATAAGAGCAAATAAGAACTATGGATTTAATAAGAATTTTAAAAGCACAACTTGCTTTTGGTACACATGCTTTGCTTAACAAAGCAGACGCCGTTATAGAAAGTGGCGAAAGAGTGTGTGTAGTTGGTCGAAATGGCGCGGGCAAGTCAACGTTATTAAAAGTACTCGATGGACAAGTTGTTTTAGATGATGGTGAAATAAATCAGCTTGGTGGTATTCGAATTTCTCGTTTAGAGCAAGATCCACCAAAAGGTGCAAGCGGAACTGTATTTGATTACGTGGCACAGGGTATGCCAGAAATCGCTAACCTACTCATTGATTTTCATCATGTTAGCAACGAACTGCAAACACAATGTACTGATAAGTTATTAAATAAACTTGAACGTTTATCAAACCAACTTGAAGCCGCTGATGGTTGGCGTTTTGATAGCCGAATTCAATTAGTTTTGACACAATTAGAATTAACACCAGAGGCTAAGCTTGAGTCTCTTTCTGGTGGCTGGTTACGTAAAGTAGCACTTGCGCGTGCACTTGTAAGTGAGCCTGACTTATTATTACTAGATGAGCCAACAAACCATTTAGATATGGCAAGTGTAATGTGGCTTGAACAGTTTTTAAAAGAATTTAAAGGCGGCATTGTATTTATATCGCATGACCGTGCGTTTATTCGCGCTGTCGCTACGCGTATTTTAGATTTAGATCGCGGTAAACTTATTTCGTACCCAGGTGATTACGCGACTTATCTAGAGCAAAAAGCGCATGATTTAAAAGTAGAAGAAGCGCAAAATGCATTGTTTGATAAGCGTTTAGCTGAAGAAGAAACGTGGATTCGCCAGGGTGTTAAAGCGCGAAGAACGCGTAACGAAGGGCGTGTTCGAGAGCTAAAACAGCTACGTAATGAGCGCAAGCAACGTGTTGATCAAGTTGGAAAAACTGACTTTAATATTGAAACAGCTGATCGCTCAGGTAAGTTGGTATTTGAAGCTAAGAACCTTTGCCATGCATTTAAAGACAAAGTTATTGCTGATGATTTTTCGACACTTGTAATGCGTGGCGACAGAATTGGCTTAGTAGGGCCAAATGGTATTGGTAAAACAACACTATTAAAACTTATGTTTGGTGATTTAGAACCTGATAGTGGTATTACTAAGCAAGGTGTTAATTTAGAGTTTGCTTACTTTGACCAATACCGTGAAAAACTTGACGAAGAAGCAACTGTTCAAGATAACGTTGCCGAAGGTAAACAAGAAGTGATGATGGGCGGTCGTTCACGCCATGTCTTAGGTTACCTGCAAGACTTTTTATTCCCTCCAGCACGCGCTCGAACCCCGGTTAAAGCACTCTCTGGTGGTGAAAAAAATAGACTGCTATTAGCTAAACTGTTTTTAAAACCATCTAATATACTTGTTCTCGATGAGCCAACGAATGACTTGGACATTGAAACGTTAGAGTTATTAGAGGACATTATTAATCAATATCAAGGTACAGTGCTGATTGTAAGCCATGACCGAGAATTTATTGATAATACATGTTCTAGTGTATGGGCATTTGAAGGCAATGGTAAAGTAACAGATATCGTCGGTGGTTATAGCGACTATGAAGCTTATGTAGGTTACTTAGCTGAACAAGAAAAAAAAATTCAGCAACAACCAGTAAAAAAAGTTGAAAAAGTAGCCGCTCCAGCCGCAAAACCAGCAGCTAAGACAAATAAACTCTCTTACAAATTAAAACTTGAATTAGAGCAACTACCGAATAAAATGGAAAAACTAGAAGCTGAAATTGAAGCTCAACAAGCTGTAGTAAGTGACGCAAACTTTTTTAAACAAGAGAGTGATGTAACAACTAAAGCATTGAACCATTTAGCACAACTTGAGTCTGACCTTGAAGCTGCCCTTGAGCGCTGGGAAGAACTTGAAGAATTACAGAATCAGTAGTAAGGACTAAAATGAAATATAAATTACTCGCTGCCAGTATTTTAGCGACATTAAGCACTTCAGCAACAAGTGCGACGTACCAGTTAAGTGAATTAGGGACTCTTGAAGACGCTAAATATTCTTATGTAACAGATGTAAGCGAAAGCGGGCATATTATTGGTTTCGCAAATGGTTTATACAATTTACCTATTGATACCAGCTATATAGATTTTACTGAAAATGTTATTGAAAGTGCTTACGACAGCACAGAAGCAGCATATGAATTAAGTGATAAAGAAATTACTTTCACACTTGATGACATTGAAAATAATGATGCCGTAAGCACTAATCCTGATGCTCATGCTTTTATGGTAAGTTTTTTGGCAAATTCGAATTTAGGAATTCCGTCTAACTTTGAATATCAAAAAATGAGTTCTTTAGTTGGGATTAAATTTAACGAATCAGAGATTACTGAACAACCGATTTTTGATATAGCTTCTGTTGATTATGATGGATTAACTCGTTCTACTGTCAATCTTTTAAATGCAGTAAGTGAAGATGGCGTTACAGTCGGTTGGGGAAGCGCTCCATACGATAAAGTATCTTTTACACCTGATGGTGAAGATGATGCAGAAACGTGGTTTACTCATGAATTTATAGAACGTGGAATTGTAATAAGCGCTGATGGCAGTGTAAGTGTTGAGTTAGAGCCTGAGTTTAATGAATACGGTGGCACAAGCCGCGCTAACGATATTGTTAAAACTAACAGTGGTTATACCGTTGTAGGTAATATGTCTACAAGCATTCCAGATGACAGACAAGATAATATTGACGATAACTGTGATAATGAAGACGAACCTACGTCAGTATGTATCAACTTGTTAAATTCAAATATTTCACGAGGCTTATTTAATAAGCGCGCTGTTAAATGGGAACTTGATGAATCACTTAATATCACATCTGTTGAAGAGCTTGGTATGGCACTGACACCTGACGAAGGTGAAGCGGAAGATGATGCATTTACAAGTACTGCTTTAGCAGTGAACAGCAACGGGACAATTGTAGGTTCATCGAATACACGTTATTACAAAAATGACGATACAATTCTTACAATGCCAGTTTATTTTAAAGACGGTTCGGTTGTTGATTTTATTAATCAAGAAGATGACTGGCAGTCTGGTAAATCAATTGCTATTAATGATAACGATGTAATTACAGGTTATGCAACTAAACGTATTGAAGGTACTCTTCGTAATAAATTCTTTTACCATGATATAGCAACGGGTAGTACGGTTTTCCCTAATGATTACTTTTCAAGCTCAAGTTCTTACGGTAACGATATAAACAACCAAGGTTATATTGTAGGTGAAGGGGAAGTGGGTGTTTCTGATAGCTCGCGACTCAAAGAGGCCTTTATTTACAAAATTGGTGAAGACAAAATCACTAATCTAAACGATTTACTGCCTTGTTATGACACCGACGGTGAAACTGATTACGCTTATACTATGGTTGAAGCGACTGCTATCAACGAAAATAATGAAATATTTGGTACTGCGACTAAAACAGTTGAAAAGCTAGATTCATTAGGCGGTGTAGTAACTGATATTAATGGTGAAATTGAATATGAGAGTATTGCAATAGCAGTTAAACTAACGCCCATTGCTAATGGTGAAGTAGAAAGCTGTGCTCCAGTAGAAGCTGAAGTTTATGAGCGTAACTCTGCTAGCTTTCCTTGGTATACATTATTGTTATTACCACTGGTTGGCTTAAGGCGTGTATTTCGCTTTTAAAGTTTATTGATTATAAAAAAACCAACTTGATAAAGTTGGTTTTTTTTCGTCTATAATATTTTATTAGATTAGGATTGCAGCGATTATTTAGCTTTAACGCCACTAATTATTTCGTGATAACCATGCTTTTTTCACTGAGCGGCGCCAAATAATATCGATACCAAAGTATCCTATAATTGATGCAATAGAAGCACATACTAATGAACCTAATAAAAATGCAGGACCAATTGTTTCTATACTTTCTAAAAACCAAGACCAACTTGCTTCAAATACAAAGTGTTGTTCTGGCTGATTAAGTATTAACGTACCCACTAAGTATGAGCCATAAAAGATAGGTGGCATGGTTAATGGATTCGTAAGCCATACTAAAGCAACTGATATGGGTAAATTAACCCTAAATAATATAGCACCTGCTGCGGCTAAAACCATTTGAAAAGGAACAGGGATGAAAGCAAAAAATAACCCGACCGCGAAGGCCCCTCGAGCTGAACGTCTATTTAAATGCCAAAGATTTGCGTCTTGCAAAAGTCGTCCAAATATTTTTAGTGATTTATGATGTCTAATTTTATTTGGATCAGGTAAAAATCTTTGGATCGTTTTTTTAGCCATTTAAAGCAACCATTTACATCAGTGTGGATAAGTCTTGGGTTTGTAATTGGCTGTGTAGCAACCGTGTTTTATTATCAAACTCTCGAATTTACAGTCTTCACAATTTTCATTGTAATAGTGAGCGCTTATTTTAAGCCGTTTTTAAACGTATTGTTAGGCTTTATTTGTGCAATTTGCTTTGTTGGTATGCATTTTTACCTTTTTTATAGTTTTGAAATACCAAAACCGAACGAAAAGTATGCACTTGATTCTACATTAGTTGTTGAAGAGATTATTTCTGATAAAAAACCTCAGTATATCAAAGCCAAAATAGTGGCATTAGACGGGAGTAGCTTTTCGAATTTTAGAGCACCCAAAGCAATGCTCAGTGTTAATTCTGCACAGCCTTTTACAGTCGGCGATGAATTCTCTGCATTAATCCATTTAAAATATTTTCGCAGTAATAAAAATTTTAATGTGTTTGATAATGAACGTTATGCATTTATAAATAGGATATTATTTAAAGGTAAAGTGCTCAATAAAGAGCTTAATATAATACACAGTGATAAACAAAGCATCGTACTAGATTATCAAAACTTCATTAAAAATACCTATACAAATACAAGATTGCAGTGGCTCTATTATGCATTACTCAGTGGTGATAAATCGTTAATGAGCTATACAGATAAACAATTAATGCAATCACTTGGGTTAAGTCATTTACTAGCTATATCGGGCTTACATATTGGTTTGATTTTTAGCTTTGGTTATTTATTCATTCGATTTATCTGTACGAAAATAAACTTTTCAATTGCTCAATCATTTAACCTTACACTTTACTACAGTTCGTTCGGTTTTATAGCTGCATTAGTTTACGTATATTTAAGTGACTTTTTAGTATCAGCAACGCGAGCGCTAATTATGCTGGGTTGTTATTTGTTACTTTATTTTCTTGCTAAACAGCCGCTGCGTTGGCGTAGTATTTTATTTGCCTTGGTTATAGTGCTTGCTGTTAACCCATTTAATTTACTTAATCCAGGTCTGTATTTTTCATTTTTAGCGGTCGCTATAATTTTTACTGTTATTAATAAATTACCAATATTAAATACACGAATAAAAAACAAAATTATTGCGTTATTTGTTATTCAAGTAGCATTGTTTATCGGTTTATTACCACTTTCACTTTATTTTTTTAATGGCGTGAGTATTGCGGGCCTAGTCATTAACTTAATTGCGATACCGTTTCTTTCCATCATTATTTTACCATTTTTGATTGTTTTTACATTACTGAGTACTTTTATAGATATAGGTAATTTAATACATTTGTTTGATACAGGGTTATATGCGTTATTTAAATTACTTTATGAAATACCCGAGTCGTTAAGATGGCTGACAACAGGAAGAATCGAGTTAATATTCGTCATTTTTACCTATATTACTATGTTGATGATTTACTTCCTCCCCTATAAATTGCTCTGTTTCATTCCTTTAGCAGTACTTTTATTGAATAATCTTCTAAAAGAAAAGCCCAACTGGCAACTTCATGTGTTTGATGTTGGCCATGGTCTCATGGCATTAATTGAAAAAGATAACCAAGTGCTTATCTATGATTTTGGTCCAAGTTATTTTAATCGTTTTAGCCGTACGCGAAGTATTTTATTGCCTTATATAAAAGCAAATAATTTCACAGTAAAAACAGCGATTCTAAGTCATGAAGACAGCGATCACGCTGGAGGAATACAGCATTTTATTGAAGCTGGATTTGGGGAAACATTAAAGCAATTTCATCCTGAAAATACACTTAATGTGTGTGAAGTTCAAAATGTTGATTTTGTTGGTTTAAGAGTAGAAAGCTTTAGCACTAGAGGGTATGGGAATGAAAACGACGATTCATGCGTTGTTAGAGTATCGAGTAATACTCATAGTGTGTTATTTACAGGTGATATATCAAAATCTCGTGAAGCCTCCTTATTAGCGAATAATACACCGTTGAAAAGTACAGTCATGTTAAGCCCGCATCATGGCAGTGATACATCCTCAAGTGTTAATTTTATTAGTGATGTAGCTCCTAAAGTTGTGATTCATTCAAGTGCTTATAAAGGACAGTGGGAATTTCCCAAGCCAGTTGTTGTCGAGCGTTACAAAGCAATAAGCGCCGAGCAATTTACAACAGGCGTTGATGGACAAATTAGTATTAAATTCTACTCAAACAATTTGGTCATAGAAACAGCAAGAGGGCAGGAAAGTTATTGGTTTATCAAAGATTGACGTTTAGTTTTATCTCATCGAAGGATACAATACAGGGAGTTACTGTATTTAGAGAGTGTTATGGATCAAAGTACTGCACAAATTTATAAACGTCTTGTTTCGTATGTTGGCGCATACAAAAGCGTCGCTTTTATCGCAATTGTTGGGATGATAGGCTATTCAGCAATGGATGCTTTATTCATTCAATTAATGAAGCCGTTTATTGATCAAGGTTTAAACCAGCGAAATACAGAAGTTTTAAAGTACGCTCCTTTTGTAGTTATCGTGTTAGTACTAGGGCGTGGTGTTTTTAACTTTATGTCTTCGTACTGTTTAAGTTACGTGGGCTCCCAAGTTGTACGCTCTTTACGCCAAGAGTTATTTGAGCACATATTGCATTTACCCGTTTCTTTTCATGACAAAAACTCAACAGGCGATTTAATTTCAAAAATCACTTTTGACACAGAGCAAGTTCAACAAGCAATTACTAAAGCGTTACTTATTGTTGTACGTGAAGGGGCCTTTGTTGTCTTTTTACTTGGTGTAATGTTTTATACCAGTTGGAAGCTCTCACTTATATTTTTAGTCATCATCCCTCTCGTTGCCATTATTGTAGCAGTTGTATCGAAACGTTTTCGCCATATTTCTAAAAGTATCCAATCAGCTATGGGGCAGGTTACACGTAGCTCTGAACAAATGCTGAGCGGACATAAAGTTATTCATGGATTTGGCGGACAAGACCAAGAAATAAACCATTTCTCAAAGATTAATAATCATAACCGCCAGCAGCGCATTAAAATGGATGCGACAAAAGCTTTAAGTGTATCAATTATTCAAATATTAGCAGCAAGTGCTATGGCTGTTATTTTATGGGCTGTATCTCTTCCATCAATGATTGATACGATTACCTCAGGTGACTTCATGGCATTAATTGCCTCAATGATGATGCTATTGCGACCGCTAAAACAACTCGCTAATGTTAATAGTGATATGCAGCGTGGTATCTCTGCTGCACAAAGTATATTTTTAGTTTTAGATGAAGAAATGGAAAAAGATACTGGCACCGTTTCAGTCGATAAAGTTAAAGGGTTAATTGAAGTTAAAAATGTAACCTTTAAGTACCCAACAAAAGATGAAGCCGTATTAAACGATTTGTCGCTAACGATTAAAGCGGGTGAAAGTATTGCCTTAGTAGGGCGCTCCGGCTCGGGTAAATCAACAATTTCTAATTTATTACCACGCTACTATGACTTAGAGTTACCGAGTGAAATATTACTTGATGGTATAGCCCTGCAGGATTATAAATTAACAGATTTGCGTCGCCAATTTGCTTTAGTGTCTCAGCAGGTCGTGTTATTTAACGATACGATTGCTAACAATATTTGTTATGGCATAAAGCATGATGTGTCTGAGGAAGAATTAGAGCAAGTTGCTAAACAAGCGCACGTTTGGGAGTTTGTTAAAGACCTGCCAGAACAATTAAACACCATGGTAGGTGAAAATGGCGTAATGCTCTCCGGCGGTCAACGCCAGCGTATAGCGATAGCACGTGCAATATTAAAAGACGCACCTATTTTGATTTTAGACGAGGCTACATCAGCACTTGATACCGAATCTGAAAAGCTTATTCAGCAAGCATTAGAAACGCTAATGAAAGATAAAACATCAATTGTTATTGCGCACCGCTTATCTACTATCGAAAACAGTGACCGAATCTATGTTATTGATAATGGTCGTGTAATAGAAAGTGGCGATCACAATAGTTTATTAGCAAATGACGGTACTTATTCAGCCCTTTGCAAAATGCAGTTTGGTGATCAGGCGTGAGTAAAATAGAACAAAGCTGGTATAAACCATTTGGTCTAATTACTTTACTGTTATTACCATTAAGTGCTTTGTTTTGGGTTGTATCTTCATTTCGAAAATACTTATACAGTGCTAAAATACTTAAACCTTTTGAGTGCAAAACGCCTGTAATTGTAGTTGGCAATATAAGTGTTGGCGGTAATGGTAAAACGCCTTTTGTTTTGTGGCTGTATGGTCATTTAACACAGCAAGGTTTATCAGTAGGAATTATTAGTAGAGGATATGGCGGGCAATCAGAAAATTACCCACTGTTAGTTACTGAGCTTGTAGATGCTCAGCAGGCTGGAGATGAGCCCGTACTTTTATACCATCGTTTAAAGTGCCCAATAGCGGTTGGGCCTAATAGACAACACAATATAGATTTATTAGAAAATAATTATACACTCGATGTTATTATTTCTGATGATGGAATGCAGCATTATAAAATGCCTCGTAGCATTGAGTGTTGTATTGTTGATAGTGAGCGTCGTTTTGGTAATGGCTTTGTTATGCCAGCAGGGCCACTTCGTGAAACAACTAAACGTTTGCAAAGTGTCGATATAGTAATTGAAAATGGTGGTGAGGCTAATAATAGCTACGCATTACAAGTAAGTAATCTTCGCTTGGTTAATTCAAGCGATTATGCAAAAAGTAACGTAAGTGAAGCACATGCAATAAGTGCAATTGGGAACCCTAAACGGTTTGAAAACTCACTAGAAGCACAAGATATTACGTTATTATCGACTCATCATTTTAGAGATCATTATGCTTATACAGTAGATGATTTTGCTCAATTTGGTGATGATTGCATTATAATGACCGAAAAAGATGCCGTTAAATGTAAGTCCTTTGCAAAGCCTAATTGGTATTATCTACCTGTTGATGCAGAGCCTACCGATAGCGTAATAAACAAATTAAATTCAATATTAAAAGAAAAAGGAATACTCAATGGCCTTTGATACAAAATTACTCGAGATAATTGCGTGCCCTGTTTGCAAGGGAAAATTACGCTTTGATAGAGACAACAACGAACTAATTAGCACAGCAGCTAAGCTTGCTTATCCTGTTCAAGATGATATTCCAGTATTACTTGAAAATGAAGCACGAGAACTATCTCTAGAAGAGGTTGAAAAGTGGAATTCGTAGTTGTAATTCCTGCTCGTTTTGCATCGACCCGACTACCAGGTAAACCGCTTGCTGATATTTGTGGCAAGCCAATGGTTCAACACGTTTACGAAAAAGCATGTTTATCAGGTGCTAGTAAAGTAGTTATAGCAACCGATCATCAAAAAGTATTTGATGCAGTAAGTATGTTTACTAATGATGTTGTAATGACGCGTGAAGATCACCAGTCGGGTACTGAACGATTAGCTGAAGTGGTTGATTTTCTTAAACTTGATAGCAATACAATTGTGGTTAATGTACAAGGCGATGAGCCATTACTTGCACCAGAAAACGTATCTCAAGTTGCTGCACTATTAAGTGATTCAACAGCACCAATGGCAACGTTAAGTGTTGCTATTGAAGAACGTGATGAAGTATTTAATCCTAATGCCGTTAAAGTGGTTAGCGATATAAATAAAAATGCCCTGTATTTCTCTCGTGCCAGTATACCGTTTGATAGAAATACGATGATGGATGATAGCACTGCCCTTAATTTAGCACCATTTCAACGCCATGTAGGTATTTATGCGTACAGAGCGGGTTTTATTAAACAATACATAGAGCTGAGTGTATCACCATTAGAATTACTTGAATCACTTGAGCAGTTACGTGTTTTGTATCACGGTTATAAAATTAAAATAGAACAAGCTCAAATAGCCCCTCATGCAGGTGTAGATACGCCTGATGACTTAGCTAAAGTGATAGCACATATTAAAAGTAAAAACGTGTGAGTGAGCAATTAAGTAAGATAATAAAAGTTGTTTATACACATAACGACTTTTATATTTTAGAAAAGCCAGCGGGTCTTAATTTTCATTCTGAAGAGGGACCCGGCTTTGTTGTTTTAGCCGAACAACAATTATCGCAAAAGCTTTATGCCGTTCATCGTTTAGATAAAGTGACATCAGGGCTTATTATTTTAGCAAGAAACAAAGCCGCTGCAGCCGCCTTTACTGTTATGTTTACTGAGCATGCGATTGCTAAATTTTATTTAGCGATTAGTGATGCTAAACCTAAAAAGAAGCAGGGGTGGATAAAAGGCGATATGGCTAAGTCTCGCCGTGGCTCGTTTAAGTTACTAACGAGTACACTTAACCCTGCAATCACCCGATTCTATTCTCTGAGTTATAAGCCAGGATTTAGAGGGTATATTTTAAAACCTTACTCTGGCAAAACACATCAACTAAGAGTGGCACTAAAAAGTGTGGGCGCAGCTATTTTAGGCGATGCAATGTATTCAGGCGCGCCTTCTAATCGTACCTATTTACATGCATATGCGTTAAGCTTTTTATGGCAAGGTGAACAAATACAGCTAACTTTATTACCCGATAGTGGTGATGAGTATTTGGCGTTAATTAAACATCAAGATTTTCAAGCATGGCAATCGCCATGGCAACTGGATTGGTAAATGAGCGAAAAAGTTACAGATATACGTTTTGGTGGTATTAAACGTTTATATGGTCATCAACAGTTTGATTGGCTTCAAGAAGCACATTTTTGTGTAGTAGGTATTGGTGGTGTAGGAAGCTGGACAGCAGAAGCACTTGCGCGTACTGGTGTTGGTAAAATAACACTTATAGATTTGGATGATATTTGCGCCACTAACGTAAATAGGCAAATTCATGCGTTAACGGGCACTATTGGTCAAGCTAAAGTCGATGCAATGAAAGCGCGCTGCGAGCTTATTAACCCAGAATGCCAAATTAGTGTAATAGATGACTTTATTACGCTTGATAATATTCAAGAGCATATTCAAGGTTTTGATTATGTAATTGATTGTATTGATGCAGTTAAAGAAAAAGCAGCATTAATTGCTCACTGTAAACGTAATAAACTACCTATAATTACAACTGGTGGTGCTGGCGGGCAAACAGATCCTAGCCAAATAACTTTTGGTGATGTAGCTAAAACTACGCAAGACCCATTACTTGCAAAGGTGCGCTATATTTTGCGCAAGCAATATAATTTTAGTAATAATCCTAAACGTAAGTTTAATATTGATTGTGTTTACTCAACAGAGCAATTGGTTTACCCAGGAAGCGATGGCAGCGTATGTCATGCTAAGCAAAGTGCTGATGGCACAATGAATATGGACTGTAATAATGGTTTTGGCTCTGTGACTATGATCACAGGAAGCTTTGGTTTTTTTGTTGCTGCAAAAGCGGTGCGTAAATATCTAGATAAAAAACAACGCTCACAAGCTTAGTTTTCGTTAACTAAGCTTGTGTTGTGCCATGGTTTGAATTTTTTCAACCATGGCTTTAATACCATTACCACGTGATGCGCTTAAGTGGCTTATAAGGCCGAGCTTTTCAAATTCTTCATACGCATTTTTATTCACTACCTGTTCTGGTGTAAGCCCGTTGTAAAGCGCTAAAATAATGGCTAATAATCCTTTTACTATACGAGTATCAGAGTCACCTATTACAACAAGTGTATTTTCGGTTAAGTCAAATTCAACGAACATCCATACTTTGCTTTCACAGCCTGGTACAAGTGCATCATCAGTTTTCAAAACATCAGCTAAAGCCGGTAACGTTTTTCCTAAAAGCATTATCTCACGATATTTTTGCTGCCAAGCGGTCGCATTTTTTATAGATTCTGTGACTTTTTTAAACGTATTTGTCATGAGTTATCCTAATTAATTCTATTAAACTGGCGTTCAATCTAATAGAGCGATACATTTTTTAAGTGAATCAATGAATATATCTACATCTTTGTAGGTATTATAAAAAGAAAAACTCGCTCTTAACGTTCCATTAAGCCCTAAATGTGTCATTAATGGTTGCGTACAATGGTGTCCACTCCTGACTGCAACCCCATATCCGTCAAGTAAAGTTGCCAAATCATAAGGATGTTCATCTTTAAAATTAAAACAGAGTGTACCAATATTGTCAGATAGGTTGCTGAATATGGTAATGCCATCCACCTTTACCAATTTTTGTGCCGCGTAACTAAACAATTCTTGTTCATATTGCTGTATTTGCACGTGATTCAATTCATTTAAATAGTCTAAAGCGGCACCAAAGCCTAAAACTCCAGAAATATTTGGTGTGCCAGTTTCAAATTTTGCAGGCGCAGGGCGATAAGTGCTATGAGTTAAGTAAACTTTATCGATCATTTCACCGCCGGATTGGTAAATATCTAGCGTATTTAGCTCTTCATAATGGCCATAAAGTACACCTAAGCCTGTTGGACCAAGCATTTTATGGCTTGAGCAGACATAAAAGTCACAGTTTAATTCACGTAAATCGGGTTTTAAATGCAGTGCACCTTGGGCTCCGTCCACTAAGACAAGCGAATTCACCTCTTTTGCAGCTACAATTAGTGGCTTTAAATCAGTGATATTACCCAGTGTGTTCGATGCTTGTGTAATAGCTAATAAGGCAGGTTTTGTTTCTTTTATAAATTCACAGCATTGTTGGGTGTTTAGCGTGCCGTTATTATTTAGCGGCAGAGAGACTAATTTAGCTCCCGTCTGTTGGCTTACTAGTTGCCAAGGCACTATGTTTGCGTGATGCTCAAGCGGAGATATTATTATGGTATGACTTTCATCTAAACGCTTTTTTAAGCCGTTAGCGACCAAATTTATGGCTTCTGTAGCACCTTTAGTCCATACAATCTCTTTACTTAAGACATTAAAAAACCTTGCAGTTTTATCCCGGACTTGTTCATAAGAATAAGTGGCTTGCTCGCTAAGTGTATGGCGTCCACGGTGTACATTTGCATTTTGAGACGTATAAAACTCAGTAATTGTATCTATAACTGATTGAGGCTTTTGTGAGGTTGCTGCTGAGTCTAAATAAACAAGCGGGCAGCCGTTTATTGTTTGATTTAATGTCGGGAAGTCTTTTCTAATTTTATTTATATCAAACTTTAAAGTAGGCATAGCTTATCTACATAGTGTTTTTAAGGCAGGGATTGTAATCGGTTTATGATAATTCTCAAGTGCTGTTAATAAAAAAGGCCGCAAAATGCGGCCTTTTAAACTAACAAGCGCTAATTAACGCTTGTCAGTTGATACGTAGTCACGTTGAGTGTAACCAGTATACATTTGGCGAGGACGGCTGATCTTATGACCAGGTTGAGATAGCATCTCATCCCAGTGAGTGATCCAACCAACAGTACGTGCCATTGCAAAAATTACAGTGAACATGCTTGTTGGAATACCAATCGCTTTTAAGATAATACCAGAGTAGAAATCTACGTTAGGGTATAGTTTCTTCTCTACAAAGTACGGGTCTTCAAGGGCAATTTGCTCAAGCTTCATAGCAATATCAAGAAGTGGATCTTGGATATTTAGCTCAGCTAAAACTTCATGACACGTTTGACGCATTACTGTAGCACGTGGGTCGAAGTTTTTGTAAACGCGGTGACCAAAGCCCATAAGGCGGAATGGGTCAGCTTTGTCTTTAGCTTTAGCAACGTATTCATCAATACGGTCCACAGAGCCAATCTCTTCTAACATGTTTAAACATGCTTCGTTAGCGCCGCCGTGAGCAGGTCCCCATAAAGAAGCAATACCAGCTGCAATACATGCATACGGGTTAGCACCTGATGAACCAGCAAGACGAACTGTTGAAGTCGATGCATTTTGCTCATGATCTGCATGAAGCATAAAGATTTTATCCATAGCTTTAGCAGTTACAGGGTTAACTTTATATTCTTCAGCAGGTACAGAGAACATCATGTGTAAGAAGTTTTCTGCGTAGCTTAAATCGTTACGTGGGTATACAAACGGTTGGCCGATGTTTGTTTTATAAGCCATTGCAGCAATAGTTGGTAACTTAGCAACTAGCTTAACTGCGCTTGTTTTACGTTGTTCTGCATCAGTAATATCAAGGTCTTCATGATAAAAAGATGATAACGCACCCACTACGCCACAAAGCATTGCCATTGGGTGAGCGTCAAAGCGGAAACCTTGGAAAAAGTTAGCAATCTTCTCGTCAAGCATAGTGCTTGTAGTGATTTCATTCTTAAAAACTTCATATTGTTCTTTAGAAGGTAACTCACCATTTAAAAGTAAGTAGCAAAGCTCAATATAGTTAGAATCTTCAGCTAATTGCTCAATTGGGTAACCACGGTGAAGTAGTACACCTTTACCACCATCAATATAGGTGATTGCAGATTCACAAGAACCAGTCGACATGAAACCTGGGTCATAAGTAAAGTGACCATGTGAACCTAACGTACGTACGTCGATTACATCTTGGCCAGCAGTGCCTTGATAAATTGGAAGTTCGATTGGATCTAGTCCATCAATATGGACTGTGGCTTTTTTATCTGCCATCGCTATGTATCTCCTATTAAGATATCTATTCTGATTTTTAGATTTTAAAGTTCTGAAATCTGTTTTAAGCACATCTTCGCATTTTAACGTGAAAGAGGGGGTTAAAGTCAATTTTTATAAACATTATGCATATATGTATAATAAATATTCGGTATTAATTAAATATAATACTATTGGCTAATTCGCAAACATCTCTAAATAAACAAGAATTGTAAAAAGTCCTGTGGGTATATATACTAACGGTGGTTTTAAACCGTATTGTATTTGGGTAAACATATTCTTAACAGCTTAAAATTTACTGTTTTGTGAACTTTAACTATTTTGATACGTTTATTCTGATAGTTCCATCAGTAATATTTGGTGGGTTTTTAGAAAAACAAGTAGATGAGCTCCACTGTGAGCAAAGATGGGCAAGTAACTGTGAAAAAGCAAAGACCTGTAAATCTAGATCTAACAACTATATCTATGCCGGCAACGGCTAAAGCTTCAATTTTTCACCGCGTCACCGGTGTTGCATTGTTTTTTGCTTTAACGTTTGTCATTTGGGCTTGGTCTGAGTCTCTCTCTTCAGCTGAAGGTTTTGAATTCGTCAAGGGTCTGTTTAACGGATTCATTGCCAAATTTATAGCTTGGGGCACTGTTTCTGTATTAGGTTATCACCTTATTGGTGGCATCCGTCATATGATTATGGATATGGGACATTGGGAAGAACTTGAATCAGGTAACCTCAGCGCTAAAGTATCAATGGCTCTTGGTGTTGTGTTTGCCGTATTGGCAGGGGTGTGGATATGGTTTTAAATCAAGCAACTCTTAAACGTGATGGTGTACAAGATTTCGTATCTTTACGTACCACGGCATTAATAATCAGCGCGTACGCGATTTTTATTATCGGCTATTTTTTAGCGACGCCAGAAGTCACTTTCGAAGCCTGGACAGGCCTCTTCTCTAACCTAGCAATGAAAGGGTTTACTTTAATTACCCTTATTTGCATTATGGTTCATACCCGCATTGGCCTTTGGCAAGTTCTTACAGACTATGTTAAGTGTTCGAAGTTGCGTGCTGTTTTAGGTTTTGTTTTAAACCTAATGGCCGTTGCTTACGTAGCTATTGGTCTAATCGTATTATGGGGTGTTTAAGTGAAATATTCTGTTCGTGAATTTGACGCCGTAGTAATTGGTGCAGGTGGTGCTGGTATGCGCGCTGCTTTAGCAATTACAGAATCTGGCAAAACGTGTGCATTAATATCTAAAGTATTTCCAACGCGCTCACACACTGTATCTGCTCAAGGTGGTATTACAGTAGCGCTTGGTAATTCACACGAAGACAACTGGGAATGGCATATGTACGATACCGTTAAGGGTTCCGATTTTATCGGTGACCAAGACGCTATTGAATACATGTGTCAAACTGGCCCAGAAGCTATTACTGAATTAGAAAACATGGGACTACCATTTTCTCGTTTTGAAAATGGCCGTGTTTACCAACGTCCTTTCGGTGGTCAATCGAAAAACTTTGGTGGTGAACAAGCCGCGCGTACTGCTGCTGCAGCTGACCGTACTGGTCATGCTTTACTTCATCTTCTATATCAACAAAACGTTAAAAACAAAACAAATGTATTCTCTGAGTGGTATGCACTTGACTTAGTTAAAAACGACAATGGCGATGTAGTAGGGTGTACAGCAATTGAGATTGAAACAGGTGAAATCACTTTCTTCAAATCTAAAGCAGTTGTATTAGCCACTGGTGGTGCAGGTCGTATATTCGCATCAACAACAAATGCTCACATTAACACCGGTGACGGTGTTGGTATGGCAACACGCGCTGGTATTTCTATGCAAGACATGGAAATGTGGCAGTTCCACCCAACGGGTATTGCAGGTGCTGGTACGCTAGTAACTGAAGGTTGTCGTGGTGAAGGCGGTTATCTTTTAAATAAAGATGGCGAGCGCTTCATGGAACGTTACGCACCAAATGCAAAAGACTTAGCGTCTCGCGATGTTGTTGCGCGTTCAATGATGACTGAAATCCGTGAAGGTCGTGGTTGTGATGGTCCTTGGGGTCCACATATCAAGCTGAAACTTGACCATTTAGGTGAAGAAACGCTTAACCTACGTCTTCCTGGCGTATGTGACCTAGCTAAAACTTTCGCTCACGTTGATCCAGCTAAAGAGCCAATTCCAGTAATTCCTACTTGTCATTATATGATGGGTGGTGTTCCTACTAACGTAAATGGACAAGCATTACAAATCGATGCTCAAGGCAACGAAAAAGTAGTTGAAGGTTTATTTGCTGTTGGTGAGATTGCATGTGTATCTGTACACGGTGCAAACCGCCTAGGTGGTAACTCATTACTAGATTTAGTTGTATTTGGCCGTGCTGCTGGTAACTTCTTAGGTAAATACCTTAAAGATGTTGAAGTATCAAAAGCGGCTTCAGAGTCAGATTTAGAAGCGTCTCTTGCACGTTACAATCGTTGGGAAAATTCAACGGCTGGCCAAGGTGAAGATCCAGTTCAAATCAAAAAAGACCTACAGCAATGTATGCAGCTTAACTTCTCGGTATTCCGTGAAGGCGATTCAATGGCTTCAGGTCTTCAAGAACTTAAAGAAATTCGTGAACGTCTGCAACATGCTCGTCTTGATGATAAATCATCAGACTTCAATACGCAGCGTATCGAATGTCTTGAACTAGATAACTTAATGGAAACAGCTTACTCAACTGCAGTAGCTGCAAACTTCCGTACAGAAAGCCGTGGTGCACATTCTCGCTTTGACTACCCAGATCGTGATGACGAAAACTGGTTATGTCACTCAGTATTCAATCCTGTAACGGATGAAATGAGTAAGCGTGATGTAAACTATGCGCCTAAAACGCGTGAAGCTTTCCCACCTAAAGCACGTGTTTACTAGGAGATAGACGATGGCACAAGTACAATTTTCAGTTTATCGTTATAATCCAGATGTTGACAACGCTCCTCGTATGCAAGAATACACCTTGCAAACAGAGGAAGGTCACGACATGATGGTGTTAGATGCACTTATTCTTTTAAAAGAACAAGATCCTACACTATCTTTTCGTCGTTCATGCCGTGAAGGTGTGTGTGGATCTGATGGTGTTAACATGAATGGTAAAAATGGTTTAGCATGTATTACTCCTTTATCTACGCTACAAAAAAATGGCAAAGGTAAAATTGTAGTACGTCCGTTACCAGGATTACCTGTGGTTCGTGACCTTGTTATTGACATGAGTCAGTTCTACACTCAGTACGAAAAAGTTAAACCTTATTTAATTAATGATCAGCCTGCAGCAGGCGAGCGTCTTCAATCTATTGAAGAACGTGATAAATTAGATGGGCTATATGAGTGTATTTTGTGTGCATGTTGTTCGACATCGTGTCCTTCGTTCTGGTGGAATCCAGACAAGTTCATTGGTCCAGCAGGCCTTCTTCACGCTTACCGTTTCTTAGCTGATAGCCGAGATACAGCAACTGAAGAACGTTTAGCGGATTTAGACGATGCGTTCAGTGTGTTCCGTTGCCACAGTATCATGAACTGTGTTAGCGTTTGTCCTAAGGGTCTTAACCCGACTAAAGCAATTGGGCAAATCAAATCTATGTTATTAAACCGAGCGGTTTGATTACTTAGTAAACGTAAGATGGCTAATACAGATTATTAGCCATCTTGTTATGATAACTATTAATTTCTGCGCTAAAGAAAAGGGCTTATAAATGCACGAAGGTGTGATGAAGGCATGGCTAGAATCTTCACATTTAAACGGCGGCAACGTTGCTTATGTAGAAGAGCTTTATGAAGCGTATTTAGACGATGCGACTTCTGTGCCAGATGAATGGCGAGAAGTGTTCGAACAATTACCTAAAGTTGATGGTGTGGATGTTGAAGTAAAACATTCAGAAGTTCGAACGCAGTTTGCACAGCTTGCAAAAAACAAGCATAGAGAAGTAGTGGTAGCAGAGGGTAGTGGCGGTGACCTTAAACAGGTTAAAGTTCTACAACTTATTAATGCTTTCCGTTTTCGTGGACACCAAAATGCAAACCTAGATCCATTAGGTATTTGGCAACGAGAGCGTGTACGAGATTTAGAGCTAGAGTACCACGACTTATCTTCAAGTGATTTTGACCGCGAGTTTAACGTAGGATCGTTTGCCGTAGGCCGCGATACTATGCCTTTAGGTGAACTATACCAAGCACTAAAAACTACATATTGTGGTTCAATTGGCGCTGAGTATATGCACATCACATCAACAGAGGAAAAGCGTTGGTTACAACAGCGTTTAGAATCTGTCCAGTCTAGGCCAAAATTCGAAAAAGACGAAAAGCTGCGTATCCTAAAAGGATTAACTGCTGCTGACGGACTTGAAAAATATTTAGGGGCTAAGTTCCCAGGTGCTAAGCGTTTCTCACTTGAAGGTGGCGATGCGTTAGTTCCAATGTTAAAAGAGCTTATTCACCGCGCTGGTGAAAGCGGCCAACAAGAAGCTGTTATTGGTATGGCTCACCGTGGTCGTTTAAATGTTCTTGTAAATGTACTTGGTAAAAATCCATCAGAGTTATTTGATGAGTTTGCTGGTAAACATAAAGAAACATTAAGTTCTGGCGATGTTAAATACCACATGGGTTATTCATCTGACTTTGCTACTAAAGGTGGCAATGTTCATATGGCGCTTGCGTTTAACCCGTCTCATCTTGAAATTGTAAACCCAGTTGTTATGGGCTCAGTACGTGCTCGTCTTGACCGCTTAGGTGACAGTTCTGGTATTAAAGCTTTACCAATTACAATTCATGGTGATTCTGCGGTTACAGGCCAAGGTGTTGTACAAGAAACGTTTAACTTATCACAAACTAACGCGTTTAGTTGTGGTGGTAGTATTCGTATTGTTGTAAATAACCAAGTTGGTTTTACTACATCTAAACAAGACGATGTACGCTCTACAGATTACTGTACTGACATTGCTAAAATGGTTCAGTCACCTATCTTCCATGTTAACTCTGATGACCCTGAAGCAGTTGCATTTGTTACTCAAATTGCACTTGATTTCAGAAACCAGTTTAAACGTGACGTAGTAATCGATTTAGTTTGTTACCGTCGCCATGGTCACAATGAAGCTGATGAGCCTAATGCAACTCAGCCTGTTATGTACCAAAAAATTAAAAAGCACCCAGTTCCACGTTTAATATACGCAGACCAACTTATAGCTGAAGGCTCTTTTTCTGAACAAGAAATAAAAGCACTTGCTGATGAGTACCGTAATGCATTAGACGAAGGCAACTGTGTTGTTTCAGAAATACAACCAGAGACATCGCATTCTTCAGATTGGGCAAAGTATGTTGGCCATGAATGGGATGTTGATTACGATGCCAGCGTACCTGTTGAAGAGCTCAAAGCACTCGGTGAGAAAATCGCTTCTTACCCAGAGCAATATAAAGCACAGTCACGCGTTAAAAAGATTTACGATGATCGTAAATTAATGGCTTCTGGTGAGAAACCTCTAGATTGGGGTATGGCAGAAACACTTGCTTATGCAACAATCGCAACTGAAGGCACTGACATTCGTTTAACTGGTCAGGATTCAGGGCGTGGCACATTCTTCCATCGTCATGCTGTTGTTCACAGTCAATCAGACGGCGCTACTTATACACCTCTACAGCACTTAAGCGAAGATCAAGGTACTTTTGAAGTATTTGACTCTGTTTTATCTGAAGAAGCTGTTGTTGCTTTTGAATACGGTTATGCAACTGCAGAGCCTACTTCATTAGTGCTTTGGGAAGCACAGTTTGGTGATTTCGCCAACGGTGCACAGGTTGTATTTGACCAATTCCTAAGTTCTGGTGAGCAAAAATGGGGCCGTTTATGTGGTCTTACAATTTTGTTACCACATGGCTACGAAGGACAAGGTCCAGAGCATAGTTCAGCTCGCTTAGAGCGTTTCCTACAACTATGTGCTGACCACAACATGCAAGTATGTGTTCCATCTACTCCTGCACAAGTTTACGCTATGCTTCGTCGTCAATCAGTTCGACCACTACGTCGTCCGTTGATTGTTATGACGCCTAAGTCGTTGCTTCGTCATCCTCTTGCAACTTCATCGCTTGAAGAGCTATCGCATGGTGTTTTCCATAATATGATCGACGAAGTTGATGATATTAACCCTGAGAAAGTTGAACGCGTTGTATTTTGTAGTGGTAAGGTTTATTACGAACTATTACAAGAGCGTCGTAAGCTAGAGCAAGATAATATTGCTATTGTTCGTGTTGAGCAGTTATATCCGTTCCCACATGACGAAATGCAAACAATTATGGAGCGTTACCAACACGTAACTGATTTTGTATGGTGTCAAGAAGAGCCACAAAACCAAGGTGCATGGTATTGTTCACAACATCACTTTATTGATGCAATCCCACAAGGTGCTAAATTAAAATATGCAGGACGTAAAGCGTCTGCATCACCAGCGTGTGGTTACATGTCAGTACATACTAAAGAACAACAAGCGCTCGTTGCCGACGCGCTTACTATAGAAAATAAAGGATAAGCAATGAGCACAGAAATTAAAGTTCCTGTTCTTCCTGAGTCGGTTGCAGATGCTACCGTTGCTACATGGCATGTAAGTGTTGGCGACAAAGTAACTCGCGATCAAAACTTAGTAGACATTGAAACAGATAAAGTGGTTTTAGAAGTTGTTGCACAGCATGACGGTGTAATTACAGAAATATCACAAGAAGAAGGTGCAACCGTACTTGGCGATCAAGTTATGGGTTTACTTGGTGATGCTGATGCAGCGCCAGCAAGTGAAGGTTCATCTAAAGAAGAATCAGCACCAGCTAAATCAGAAGACGCGCCAGCGGCGCAATCAGCACCAGCATCAGAAGGTAAAGAAGTGGACATTAAAGTACCTGTACTTCCAGAATCAGTTGCAGACGCAACAATTGCTACATGGCATGTACAACCAGGTGACGCAGTAACACGCGACCAAAACTTGGTAGATATTGAAACAGATAAAGTTGTTCTTGAAGTAGTCGCTCAAGAAGATGGCATCATGGGTGATATCATTCACAACGAAGGCGATACTGTACTAGGCGAGCAAGTAATTGGTTCGGTTAAAGCAGGCGGTGCACCAGCGGCTCCAGCTGCAAAAGCAGACGAAACGCCAGCAGCAGATTCTAGCGAAAGTTCAGATGTGTTAACACCATCAGTTCGTCGTTTAATTGCTGAGAAAGGCTTAGACGCTTCTAAAATTAACGGCACGGGTAAAAATGGCCGCGTAACTAAAGAAGACGTTGATACGTTCTTAAAAGCACCAGCGCCAGCGGCTAAAAAAGCAGAAGCTTCTGCTCCTGCAGCACCGATGGGCGATCGTACTCAAAAACGTGTTCCTATGACTCGTTTACGTAAAACGATTGCTACACGTCTTCTTGAAGCTAAAAATTCAACTGCAATGTTAACAACATTCAACGAAGTGAACATGGAACCAATCATGAGCCTTCGTAAGCAGTACCAAGAAGTATTTGAAAAGCGTCATGGTATTCGTTTAGGTTTCATGTCTTTCTACGTGAAAGCGGTAACTGAAGCACTTAAACGCTTCCCAGATGTTAATGCATCAATTGATGGTGACGATATTGTTTACCATAACTATTTTGATATTAGCATTGCAGTATCTACTCCACGTGGTCTAGTTACTCCAGTACTTAAAGATTGTGACAAACTATCTGTTGCTGAAATCGAAAAGGGTATTCGTGAATTAGCACTTAAAGGTCGTGATGGTAAGCTAACGCTTGCAGATATGACCGGTGGTAATTTCACTATTACAAATGGCGGCGTATTTGGTTCATTACTATCTACACCTATCATTAACTTGCCACAGTCTTCAATTTTGGGTATGCATAAAATCCAAGACCGTCCGATGGCTGTAAATGGTAAAGTAGAAATATTACCTATGATGTATTTAGCACTTTCTTATGACCACCGTATCATTGATGGTAAAGAATCTGTTGGTTTCTTAGTGACTATTAAAGAGTTACTTGAAGATCCAACTCGCTTATTGCTAGATGTTTAATCTAGTTGTATGAAATGTAAGCTGTGAATGAACATTCACAGCTTTTTTTTTGCGCCTTTGGTCTTACTGGGGTTTTCATGTTAAGCCTTGGGATCTATACTAGGTGCGCAATTTGGGATAGTTGTTTATTTGAAAAAATATTCAGCTCTTTTAGTATAAAAAATTGGATAAAGCATCATGAATTTGCATGAGTATCAGGCAAAACAACTTTTTGCCGAATATGGTTTACCAGTTTCTCAGGGTTTCGCTTGCGATACACCTGAAGAAGCTGCAGCAGCTGCTGAAAAAATCGGCGGTGATATGTGGGTTGTTAAAACTCAGGTTCACGCAGGTGGACGTGGTAAAGCTGGCGGTGTAAAGCTAGTAAAAACTATCGACGAAGTAAAAGCGTTTGCAGCTAACTGGTTGGGTAAAAACCTAGTTACTTACCAAACAGACGAGAAAGGCCAGCCAGTAGCTAAAATTTTAGTTGAAAGCTGTACTGACATTGCTAACGAATTGTACCTAGGTGCAGTAGTTGACCGTGCATCTCGCAAAGTAGTTTTCATGGCGTCTACTGAAGGCGGCGTTGAAATTGAAACTGTTGCAGAAGAAACACCAGAGCTTATCCACAAAGCTGAAATTGATCCATTAGTGGGTCCTCAAGCTTACCAAGCACGTGAACTAGGCTTCAAATTGGGTCTTAACCCAGTACAAATGAAGCAGTTTGTTAAGATCTTTATGGGTCTTGGTAACATGTTTACTGATTTTGATTTCGCACTACTTGAAATCAACCCGTTAGTAATTACAGACGAAGGTAACCTTCACTGTCTTGACGGAAAAATCGGTATTGATGGTAATGCACTTTACCGTCAGCCTAAAATCCGTGAGTTCCACGATCCATCTCAAGAAGATGCACGTGAAGCACACGCAGCAAGCTTCGAGCTTAACTACGTTGCTCTAGATGGCAATGTAGGTTGTATGGTTAACGGTGCAGGCCTAGCAATGGGTACTATGGACATCGTAAACCTACACGGCGGCAAACCGGCTAACTTCCTAGATGTTGGCGGCGGCGCGACTAAAGAACGTGTTTCTGAAGCATTCAAAATCATTCTTTCTGACGACAATGTTAAAGCTGTTTTAGTAAACATCTTTGGCGGTATCGTACGTTGTGACATGATTGCTGAAGGTATCATTGGCGCAGTTAAAGAAGTTGGCGTAAATGTACCTGTAGTTGTACGTTTAGAAGGTACTAATGCTGAATTAGGTCGTGAAGTTCTTAAGAACTCAGGTCTAGATATCATTGCTGCTGAATCACTAACAGACGCTGCTGAGAAAGTTGTTGCTGCTGCGGAGGGCAAATAATGTCTGTATTAATCAATAAAGATACAAAAGTTATCTGTCAAGGTTTCACTGGTGGCCAAGGTACTTTCCACTCAGAGCAAGCGCTTGAGTACGGTACACAAATGGTTGGTGGTGTAAGCCCAGGTAAAGGTGGTCAAACGCACCTTGGTCTTCCTGTATTCAACACAGTTCGTGATGCTGTTCAAGAAACTGGCGCAACTGCTTCAGTTATCTACGTACCAGCTCCTTTCTGTAAAGATGCAATCTTAGAAGCTATCGATGCTGGCATCGAGCTGATTGTTTGTATCACTGAAGGTATTCCTACGCTTGATATGGTTGACGTTAAAGTTAAACTAGATCAAACAGGTACTCGTATGATCGGTCCTAACTGTCCAGGTGTTATTACTCCTGGTGAGACTAAGATTGGTATCATGCCTGGTCACATCCACAAACCTGGTAAAGTAGGTATTGTTTCTCGCTCTGGTACTTTAACGTACGAAGCGGTTAAGCAAACTACTGATGCTGGTTTTGGTCAGTCTACGTGTGTTGGTATTGGTGGTGATCCAATCCCAGGTACTAACTTTATCGACGTTTTAGAAATGTTCGAAAAAGATCCACAAACTGAAGCAATCGTAATGATTGGTGAAATTGGTGGTACTGCAGAAGAAGAAGCTGCAGAGTACATCAAAGCTAACGTAACTAAACCTGTAGTATCTTACATTGCTGGTGTTACTGCACCAGAAGGTAAGCGTATGGGTCACGCTGGCGCAATCATCGCAGGCGGTAAAGGTACTGCTGATGAGAAATTTGCTGCATTAGAAGCTGCGGGCGTAAAAACTGTACGTTCACTTGCTGAAATCGGTAAAGCACTTAAAGAGAAAACAGGCTGGTAATTGCTTGTTTCCTTTGAAAAGGCCCGCTTATGCGGGCCTTTTTGTTATTGAGGTAAATTTAGAACGGATAACTAATATGCTGAAAAAAGCGTACAGTCAAATCTTGTCGTTGTTTATTTATAGCCAGCTCGTTACATAATGCATGAATTGTTTTCTCTACTTGGTTCATAAAGCGGCCATAACCAATTTCATGTTTATCCTGCTGCGTTGCGACAATAACAAAATGTATTGTTTCTACTAATTTTGTTGCTTCATAAAAATACTTAAATTGATTTTCATTTGATTCAACATCAAAGCTCAACTTTTGTAACTCTGCATTACCTTCATTTTTATCTATTTTACTGTTTCGCACAATGGGTATTGCGCCATTAGCTACCATTGCACCGTGTGTTAGTTTGTTTTGTTCACATGCGCGTTTAAATCTATCCGTAAAGTAATCATAAAACTTTTCCACATCGTTATTGTTCACCATTGTTTGAAACTGTGTTTTGATGGCTCGAGAAACCGCAATGGTAAATGTTGCGTAAGTCATTTCAGCATAGTCACTAGGGATATTACATTGCCTTGATTGATAACGAGGGTAGAGGCTTCTGAGTTTATATCCATAACTCTCTTTATTTCCCTTATCTTTAGCTAATAGATCGTAAGTTAGATGCTGGTGATCGCGAAGTTTAAATTGGGACTGATTTATAAATAACTGTTCTTGGAGTAAGTTTAATACTTTTTGTACTCTATTGTGAAACAAAGCTGAGTTTGCACGTAAGTCTTCACCCGTGGCTAAAAACAAGAAACGTATTTTCTTACTTTTTATATCTGGTGAGTAATAAATTTTATGTGCTTCGTGATAACGAGGATTATAAAAAAACAACATCTGCTTGTCGGTTTCTAGTTGATATGACTCATCATGAAAGCGTACAACCGGTAGTTTATCGTTTGCTAATAAATGTACATTATGCAATTCATACTCATCACAACAAGCAAATAATTGACGCGCAATACGCTCGTAGCAACAGTTTATAGTGCTAAAGCTATTATAAAATGCTTCATTAGGTATTATTTCAGCCAATAAATAGTGGTTAGCGCGTGCATTAGTTGGAATATATACACGGTGTTGATTAAGTGTCGCCATCTTAGAATCCTTATAAAGTAGGTTATTTAGCTACTATAATTGGCTTTGATGACCTAAATGTTGCGTTAAAACAAATTTTATTCATAAACAATTGAACAAGTGGATTAAAGTTAATCAATATCTAAAATAAACCTTAATCTATTGCTGTATGTTAGTGTATGTTTTTGTAATAATGCATTAGTTTTGTTATTACGTAATATTTAGAGGATCACACTCCTATGGCGGAAATTGAGAATCGCCCAAGTAACTTTATTAGAACCCGAATTGATGAAGACTTAGCAAGTGGCAAACATGCGACAACGCATACACGTTTTCCACCTGAACCAAATGGTTTTTTACATATTGGCCATGCCAAATCAATTTGTTTGAATTTTGGTATCGCAAAAGACTACAACGGTTTATGTAACCTACGTTTTGACGATACAAACCCTGAAAAAGAAGACATTAACTACGTCAACTCTATTAAAGAGGATGTACAGTGGTTAGGCTTTAATTGGGATGGCGACATAAAGTATTCTTCTAACTATTTTGATACTTTATATGGTTACGCAGTAGAGCTTATTGAAAAAGGCTTAGCGTACGTTTGTTTTTTAACTGCAGACGAAGCAAGACAGTACCGCGGTACATTAAAAGAGCCAGGTAAAAACAGTCCTTATAGAGATACTTCAGTTGAAGAAAATCTAGCGTTATTTGAAAAAATGCGCGCTGGCGAATTCAAAGAAGGTGAATGTGTACTGCGTGCTAAAATTGATATGGCAAGCTCATTTATGGTGCTTCGCGATCCAATTATTTACCGTGTACGTTTTGCTCATCATCACCAAACAGCTGACAAGTGGTGCATTTACCCAATGTATGACTTCACTCACTGTATTTCTGATGCGCTTGAAGGTATTACACATTCATTATGTACATTAGAGTTCCAAGATAACCGTCGTTTATACGATTGGGTACTTGATAACATTAGTTTAGAGTGTCACCCGCAACAAATTGAGTTTTCGCGCTTAAATCTTGAATACACTATTATGTCAAAGCGTAAGCTAAATGATTTAGTAGTAAATAACTATGTAGAAGGGTGGGATGACCCTCGTATGCCTACTATTGCAGGTTTACGTCGTCGTGGTTATACACCAGCTTCAATTCGTGAATTTTGTTTGCGTATTGGTGTAACAAAACAAGAGAATATGGTTGAAATGGGCATGCTTGAAGCCTGTATCCGTGAAGACTTAAACGAAAATGCACCACGTGCAATGGCTGTGCTCGATCCTGTTAAAGTTGTTATTGAAAACTACGATGCAGATAAAGTTGAAACTTTATCAGTGGCTAATCACCCAAATAAAGAAGAAATGGGGCGTCGTGATGTTCCATTTACTCGTGAAATCTATATTGAACGAGAAGACTTTAAAGAAGAAGCGAATAACAAATTCAAACGTTTAGTACTTGATAAAGAAGTACGCTTACGTGGTGCTTATGTTATTAAAGCGCAGCGTGTTGAAAAAGACGAAAATGGCGAAATCACAACTATCTTCTGTACTTACGACAGTGAAACACTTGGTAAAAACCCAAGTGATGGTCGTAAAGTAAAAGGTGTTATTCATTGGGTTTCAGCACCAGAGTCTATTACTGCAGAAGTTCGTTTATACGACCGTTTGTTTAGCGTACCAAATCCAGCAGCTGCAGAGGAATTTGAAACTACGCTAAACCCAGAGTCACTGGTTGTTTTACCTAATGCTAAATTAGAACCATCGCTTGCTAATTCACAAGCAGAGCAGGGCTTTCAGTTTGAGCGTACAGGTTATTTCTCTCGTGATTCTAAATCAGAGAACGTTGTATTTAATCAAACCGTGGGTCTTCGCGATTCATGGTCTAAAACTCAATAAGTAATACTTAAAATATACCCAGGATTTACTGGGTATATTCAATATTATTGTTTTTTAGGCACAAAAAAACCTGCACTTAGCAGGTTTTTTTATTGCTTTTAAAAGCGGTATTAGCTATTAGCGTCGCTAAATTCTTTACACGCTGCTTTATCATTACACTCACCGTATAAATACAAAGAATGGTTTGTAAGAGTAATACCATTTTCTTCAGCAATTTCTAGTTGACGACGCTCAATCATGTCATCTTCAAACTCTACCACTTTGCCACATTTCAAACATACTAAATGATCGTGGTGAGTGCTTCCTGAAAGTTCAAATACTGATTTTCCGCCTTCAAAGTGATGACGGCTTACAATACCCGCATCATCAAATTGGTTAAGTACGCGGTATACAGTTGCAAGACCAATTTCTTCACCTAGATCCAAAAGAATTTTGTAAACATCTTCAGCACTGATGTGTTGGTTATCTGGAGATTGTAAAATCTCTAATATTTTAATACGCGGTAAAGTTACTTTTAAACCGGCTTTTTTAAGTTCCAAGTTATGATCAGTCATTAAATCTGTCTCAATTTTATTTGGTTATACTAGACATCTTGCAAAGATGTACACGACACATTAGCAACAAACAGGATAACGTGCCTAAGCGTTAAGTGCAAAGAACAATTGATATATATTGCCACTAAAGCTTAAAACGCTAACTGTTTGATAATTATTTAAACAGCTAGCGATATATGCAGTAAATTAGTCAGCTAATTCACTTAAACACATTTCTTCATATACTTGAGCAGACCATGCTTTAACACGTTGTTCTGTAAGCTCTGGTTGACGGTCTTCGTCGATACCCAAACCTACAAAGTGCTTATCATCAGCCATTCCTTTAGATGCTTCAAAGTCATAGCTTTCACTTGGCCAATGGCCCACAACAATAGCGCCACGTTCAGTAACAATATCGTTGATCATGCCCATTGCATCTAAAAAGTACTCAGCGTAATCTTCTTGGTCTCCACAACCAAAAATAGCAACAAGTTTACCTTCAAAGTCTACTTCCTCAAGTTCTGGGAAAAAGTCATCCCAGTCACATTGAGCTTCACCGTAGTACCAAGTAGGGATACCGAATAAGATTAAATCAAATTCAGCAATCTCTTCTTTAGAGCTTTTTGCAATATCATGAACAGCCACTAGCTTTTTACCCAATTCTTTTTGGATCATTTTTGCTACGTGTTCTGTGTTACCTGTGTCACTTCCGAAAAAAATGCCTACACTTGCCATGGATTTAAAACCTTTTATGTATCAATAGCCAATCTTTCTTGTAAAATCGTTTCAATCAGCGCACTGCGGCTAATATTTTGTGCATCTGCCATATCACTCAATGCTTGATATAACTGCGATGAAACTTTAAATTCAACACGCTTTAAACCACGTGCTTTATCTCTTTTTATTTGATTACGTTTATTTACCTTTAACTGCATATCCCGAGAAAGGGGATTGGTTTTAGGTCTGCCTGGGCGTTTTTCGTATTCAAATAAATCGAGTGTAGTTCTATCTGTTTCTGACTTCGCCATGCTTAACCTACACCTGCGCCTTGCCAAAATACTTGAATAAGCCCTTTAGCAATAAAGCCTGAACAACCTAAAAAGAGCACGCCCCAAACAATGTATTGTCCGAACTTTGGTACATTGCCACTTTTTAGTACGTCTTTAATTGCCATGCCGATGAATATGAAAATACCGGCTAAGCCAAAATACAACCCTAGGGTATCAAATTCGTTAATTAACTGACTGACCATCAACGTATAACCTTTAAATTAAACGGCGCGTACTATAGCATATAAATATTCATATATTTAGTGCGCTGAATCAAAAACACGCGATTAAAATTGCTTTAAACCGCAGTTAAAAAGTCATTTATCGCTTTATTAACAGCAAGAGGCTTTTGAGCATGAAGCCAATGACCTGCGCCATGAATAATTTTAGCCTTGGTGTTTTTAAAGCGTGCTGTAATTGCAGTACGATGCTCGGGCAATATATAGTCAGAATCATTACCTTTAATGAAAAGAGTATCGCATAAACAAGAATTGTTTTCATTAACATTGGACGTAATTGTCGAATATTTTTCGTCAAGCACATTTAGGTTAAATCGCCATGCAAAATGACCTTCTTCATTTTTAGCGAGGCTTTTAAGTAAAAACTGTCGAACCCCCAGCTCTTCAATATAAGGCTGCATAATTGCATCAGCTTGCTTTCTATCGTCTATTGACTGCGTTGAAACTGCTTTTAATGCTTGTAATATTTTTGTGTGGCGAGCAGGGTAACTAACAGGTGCGATATCAAGTACAACCAATTTATTTACCAGTTCAGGGTGTGTTAGTGCTAATTCCATTGCGACTTTCCCACCCATAGAATGTCCAACTAAATGAGCTTTATCTATGTTTAAATGTTCTAATAACTCAACAATATCTTGAGCCATTGCAGGGTAGTTCATTTCATCACTATGAGGAGAAAGCCCGTGGTTGCGTAAATCAACGTTAATTACATTAAAGTGTTCACTTAATGGTTTTGCGATTACATTTAGGTTTTCTAATGATCCAAAAAGTCCGTGGATCAAGATAACATTAGGGCCTTGCCCTTGTTGCTTGTAATTTAACTGCATACACGCCTCCTGAAAATTTCGCCATAGTTTGCCGAGCATTGCTCTAAAAAGCAAAAAATACAGCGACTATTTATTAAATTGGGCTTTTGTTTGTTAAATCAACAACAATCAAGTAATTATTAATATGTTTACGGGAGTGCTTGTTGTAACTCGCATTTCTGATTGGTTTGGGTATAATCACACGGGAGAAAAAAATGTGACCCGTAATGACAGGAAGAACATGAAACAAATCGACATAGACGACGAGTTATATCAGTATATTGCAAGCAATACGCAAAGTATTGGTGAAAGTGCATCCACTATTTTACGTCGTTTATTAAATCTGAGCGGCGAAAAAATTCAAACCGCAAACGTAGAACTAACTCAAAATAATCAAACTGCGACTACGTCTACCGCCACATTAAAAAGCTCAGAGCTACCTGCTGCTGAGACTTCAAAAAAACAAACGCCTGTAGCTCACGCACCCGTGAAGCAAAAAAGCGATAATGTTTTTAATGTATTAAATAAAGAAGAGTTGGCAATGCAAAAGGGTGTTGTTGGGCGCTTTTTGTTTATTTTAAGTGCATTTTACCGCACACATAAAACTGATTTTTCGGCTGTACTAGATATAAAAGGGCGTGACCGTGTTTACTTTGCTACTAGTAAAGAAGCCTTAGTAAATAGCGGTAGTAGTATGAACCCTAAAAACATAACTGATAGTGAATATTGGGTTATGACAAATTCTAATACAACGCGTAAAAAAATGATGCTTCATGAAGTTGCTCTTTGCCTTGGATATAGTGCAGAGCAAGCTGAAAAAATTCGCGATTACCTGTAAGGAAATATAATGGCTATTCACTCAGGCGCAGGCAAAACTGCTCCACAATCAGCACTGGTTAACGTACCTAAATTAGTATCTGCGTATTACTTAAACGAACCTGATCTTGAACAAAATCCAGAGCATTGTGTTGCTTTTGGTACATCAGGCCACCGTGGTTGTTCTTACGATGTTAAATTTAACGAGTCACACATTTTAGCGATTACTCAGGCTATTTGTGATTATAGAAAACAAAATGATATTTTTGGTCCGTTATTTTTAGGTAAAGACACACACGCACTGAGTGAGGCTGCATTTAATTCAGCTATTGAAGTTTTAGTTGCTAACGAAGTGCAAGTGATAACGCAAGAAAACGGTGACTTTACACCAACGCCAGTTATTAGCCACGCCATAGTTAGCCATAACAAGCTACACCCAAATGAGCTTGCAGACGGTATTGTTGTTACGCCTTCACATAACCCTCCTGAAGATGGTGGCTTTAAATACAACCCACCTAATGGCGGACCTGCTGATACCGACGTCACTAAGTGGATTGAAGACAGAGCAAATCAACTTTTATTAGAAGACTTGGTTGAAGTTGAGTTATTCCCATTCGCTAAAGCTTCACGTTCAGGCTTTATTCGCTACGAAGATTTAATGACTCCTTATATTGATGATTTAGCAAATATCGTTAATTTAAAAGCCATTAGCGATGCAGGTATCAAAATTGGTATTGATCCACTAGGTGGTTCAGGTATTAATTTTTGGCCTGTTATTGCTAAAAAATATAATTTAGATTTAACCGTCGTTAATGATGTTGTTGACCCACGTTTTGCTTTTATGCCACTTGATAAAGATGGCAAAATTCGTATGGATTGTTCATCACATTATTCAATGGCGAACCTTATTGCATTAAAAGATGATTTTGATGTGTCTATTGGTAACGACCCTGACTACGATCGCCACGGTATTGTAACGCCAGATGGTTTAATGAATCCAAACCACTTTTTAGCAGTGGCAATTGATTACTTACTTAAACACCGTGATTGGAATGAAACAGTAGAGATTGGTAAAACACTGGTTTCTAGCTCTATGATCGATAAAGTAGCAGCGCGCAATAATCGAAAAGTAAAAGAAGTACCCGTAGGCTTTAAATGGTTTGTTGAAGGCTTAAGCAAAGGCAAGCTTGCCTTTGGTGGCGAAGAAAGCGCAGGTGCTGCATTCTTACGTTTTGATGGCTCTGTATGGTGTACAGATAAAGACGGCTTTATTATGGGGCTACTTGCTGCAGAAATACTTGCAGTAACAGGTAAAACTCCATCAGCGCTTTATAAAGAACTAGAACAAGAGTTTGGTTCTCCAATTTATAAACGCCTAGATGCACCGGCCTCAAGCGGCCAAAAGTCACGTTTAAAAGCATTGAGTGCTTCTGATGTTAAAGCAGATACACTTGCTGGCGAACCTATTTTGCAAAAACTGACTCATGCACCAGGCAACGATGCCGCCATTGGTGGTTTAAAAGTGGTCACTGAAAATGGCTGGTTTGCAGCGCGTCCATCAGGTACTGAAGATATTTATAAAATATACCTTGAATCATTTAAAGGTGAAGAGCATTTAGCGTTACTTGAAAAAGAAGCTAAAAAGTTAGTCGATTCTGTGATCAGCTAACACTGCTTAAACTATTTTAAAACGGCTGATTTATTCAGCCGTTTTTGTTTCTATACCTCTACCTTGTGCATATATATGCATAAGAGTTTACTCTCACATTACTTTTAAAGGGCTTATTACATGTCAGCCAATCCATCTTACTTAAATGAATTAAAACAAACAGGTGATTTTTTAACGCTTAGTCGTGACAACGAATGGCATTTAGATGCAGGTGAATTTGTTTTAGATAATGGAACTCGTGTAAATATACACGATACCGGTGTAATTGAATTTCAACCTGCTGTTAAAACAAGCAAAGATGTAATTTATTCAAGCGCTGTACACGGTAACGAAACTGCGCCAATTGAAATTTGTGATGCGCTCATTAAACAAATTATAAAAGGTGAGCTAGTCCTTAAGCAGCGTGTTTTATTTATTTATGGTAATCCACAATCAATTAATATTGGCCTGCGTTTTGTAGAAGAAAACTTAAATAGATTATTTAATGGTCACCATACAGTTGAAGGTGTACCAATGAATAATGAACGAAACCGCGCTGCAAAGCTTGAGCAATACGTAAGTGACTTTTATGCCCGTGGCCAGCAAGGCAGTAGCCGATGTCATTACGACTTACACACTGCAATTAGAGGCTCTAAAAACGAAAAATTTGCTGTGTATCCATTTTTACATGGTAAGCCTTGGAAAAAGTCACAGTTACAATTTTTATTGAGCTGTGGTGTAAATACCGTACTTATGATGAAATCTCCTGCAACAACGTTTAGCTATTATTCGTCGTTTGTTCATGGTGCAGACTCGTTTACGGTAGAGCTGGGTCAGGTTAAGCCATTTGGCCAAAATGATATGGCCCGCTTTGAAAAAACAAAGCAAACATTAACTGCATTAATTAGCCAAAATGAAGTTAAATACCCTGATTTTAATGCAAGTGAGTTTGAGTTATTTGCAGTGCACCGCACAATTAATAGAACGCAGGATGATTTTAGTTTCCCTTTTTCTGATGATGCTGAGAACTTTACTGGCTTTACGAAAGGTGCACTACTTGCAACAGACGGTGATACAGCGATTTACGCTGACGTTGAAGGTGAGGCTATTATATTTCCAAATGCGAGCGTAGCATTAGGGCAAAGAGCATTGCTTACTGTTATTCCAATGGATATTGATAGTAATTTCGTCTAATTAAACTCATCAGACCACTACTAGCTTCAAGTTAACTATATGATTACTCTTAATTAAAGTAACCGTATCGTTAACTTGCCACTTATTTAACCTGTATTTGCTTTTGTTTCGTCCCAGATGTGTTGAATAACACTTTACGTTAACGTAAAGTGTTGGCAGCTTTAATTAAAGATAGTGCAGATGTTGCAAAGTTTAACCAGCAACAATCACCCACAATAATAATTTAAAGGGGCACTGTTTTACCGACAACAAAAGAAGGTAGGTTATGAGTAATCCAAATAACGTATCGCTGAATATTAACCATGAGCTTGAATTTATTGATGGCCAAGCACTTAATATTCCAACCCTTAGTATTTTAACTGAGGACGGCGACATTCATCCTAGTGCAACCGCACCTGATATTTCAAAACATACCGCTATTAAGTTATATGAAACAATGCGTTTTATACGTTTGTTAGATGAACGTATGCAAGGCGCGCAGCGCCAAGGTCGTGTTAGTTTTTATATGCAATGCCTAGGCGAAGAAGCCGCAGTTACAGCCTCTGCTGCTGCTCTTGATCAAGACGATATGATCATGGCTCAATATCGTGAACAAGCTGCACTACATTATCGTGGTTTTACACTCGATCAATTTATGAACCAAATGTTCTCAAATGAATTGGATTTAGGTAAAGGTCGCCAAATGCCAATCCATTATGGCTCTAAAGCGCTAAACTACATGACGATTTCATCGCCACTAGGTACGCAAATACCACAGGCCACAGGTTATGCATATGGTCAAAAAATAAAGCATATCGACGCTAAAACAGGTGAGCTTGCAAGCAAAATTGATAACGTGACTATTTGTTACTTTGGTGAAGGTGCTGCATCAGAAGGTGACTTTCATGCGGGCTTAAATATGGCGGCTGTTCACAAAGCACCGGTTATATTTTTTGCACGTAATAACGGCTATGCCATATCTACCCCTGCTGATGAACAGTTTAAAGGCGATGGTATTGCGTCGCGTGGTGTAGGTTATGGTATTAAAACAATTCGTGTTGATGGCACAGATGCACTTGCAGTGTATGCAGCGACTAAAAAAGCACGCGAAATAGCCTCAACACAAGGTGAGCCTGTACTTATTGAATCGATTGCTTATAGATTAGGCGCGCATTCTACATCAGACGATCCCAGTGGTTATCGCTCTAAAGATGAAGAGGCAAATAATCAAATCTGTCCTATTGATAAATTTAGAAAATGGTTGGTCAAGCAAGATTGGTTAAACGAAGAAGACGATATAAAAGCAAAAGAGTCGATTCGTGAAGAAATTTTAGCCGCGCTTAAACGTGCTGAAGTTGTTGACAAGCCCGCTTTAGAAGAATTGGTATCTGACGTTTACGATACACCAATTCCATTATTGCAACGTCAGTACGAGCAATTAAAAGAACATATAAAACAGCATCCAGATGCTTACCCAGTAACTGCAGGGAGAATTAAGTAATGGCTAAAATGAACATGCTCCACGCAATTAACTCTGCCCTCGATATTACGATGAACGAACACCCTCAAGCCTGTATTTTTGGCGAAGATGTTGGTTACTTCGGTGGTGTATTTAGAGCAACATCAGGCTTGCAAGAAAAGTACGGTAAGCATCGCGTTTTTAATACGCCTTTAACCGAACAAGGTATTTTAGGTTTCGCTAATGGCTTAGCGGCTTTTGGTGCGCCTGCATTGGCAGAAATTCAATTTGCTGATTATATATTCCCAGCGTTTGATCAAATAGTAAATGAAGCCGCTAAATTCCGTTATCGCAGTGGTAATGAATTTAATGTAGGTAACTTAACTATTCGTACGCCTTATGGCGGTGGTATTGCTGGTGGCTTATATCACTCGCAATCACCCGAAGCCTATTTTGCACATACACCGGGCTTAAAAGTGGTTGTACCGCGTAACCCTTATCAAGCTAAGGGGCTATTACGTGCCTCTATTAAAGATGATAACCCTGTCATATTTTTTGAGCCTAAGCGTTTATATCGTGCATCAACAGGCGAAGTGCCAGAAGAAGATTATAGTATTGAATTAGGCACGGCTGAAGTAGTACAAGAGGGTACCGATATTACGCTTTTAGCGTGGGGTGCTCAAATGGAGATTATTGAAGAGGCAGCACAGCAAGCAAACGAGCAAGGTATAAGCTGTGAAGTAATAGATCTTCGTAGTATTTTACCATGGGATGTTGAAACGATTGCTAAATCGGTTATTAAAACCGGCCGTTTAATCGTGAGCCATGAAGCGCCTATAACTAATGGCTTTGGTGCCGAGATAGCAGCAACAATACAACAAGCGTGTTTCTTGCATTTAGAGTCGCCAATTTTACGTGTATGTGGTCTAGATACACCATACCCGTTGGCACTTGAAAAAGAATATGTACCGGATGCACTAAAAGTGTTGGCTGCAATTAAACAATCAATGGATTTTTAGGGGTTACCATGGCGAAAGATTTTATATTACCCGATATTGGTGAAGGCATTGTTGAATGCGAAGTTGTTGAGTGGCTAGTTCAAGAGGGTGATACCGTATCTGAGGATCAGCCAATTTGTGATGTGATGACAGACAAAGCATTAGTACAAATTCCGGCAGTGCATGATGGTATTATTACAAAGCTATATTATCAAAAAGGTGAAATTGCTAAAGTACATGCGCCTTTATTTGCTATGGATGTAACTGGTGATAGTACTAGTAATGGAGTAGTAGAAGAGCCAGTTCAAGCTGAAAATCAAACTAATAACAATGCATCTGATGTAGTTGAGGACTTTATACTACCAGATATTGGTGAAGGTATTGTTGAGTGTGAGATTGTTGATTGGTTAGTCGCAGAAGGCGATGAAATAGAAGAAGACCAAGCGGTTTGTGATGTAATGACCGACAAAGCATTAGTACAAATTCCGGCAAAATATACAGGCACAGTAAAAAAACTATATTACCAAAAAGGTGAAATAGCAAAAGTACATAGCCCGTTGTTTCAAATGACAATTGCAGGCAGTGCAGTAAAGCCAAATGTTGATATAAACCAAGCGGTCGTAAAGGCTCAAACTAATGCCGTCGCTGAAAAAGTTGCCTCTGTTAAAACGCAGCAAGCTGCAAAGGTTATCAATCAAAAAGCGGTTGCGTCGCCTGCAGTTCGTCGTAAAGCACGTGAGCTAGATGTTGATTTAACGTGCGTACCAGGTAGTGGAAAAAATGGACGTATTTACAAGCAAGATATTGAAGAGTTTGTAAAAGGCGAAGTGCCAAATACTATTGATACTTCACCGCTTAATAGTGATGCTTCTCAAAGTGCTGTACAAAACCAAACACAGAATCAAAGCGGTGGCGTACGAGTAGAGCAAATTAAAGGCATTAAAGCGGCCATGGCCAAGCAAATGGTGGCATCGGTTTCAACTATTCCGCACTTTACATTTAGTGATGAAATAGACTTAACACAGCTTATAGCTTTGCGCAGCTCCTTAAAAGAGCAGTACAAAGCACAAGGCGTAAAGCTCACCATGATGCCATTTTTTGTAAAAGCACTCTCGCTAGCAATGAAAGAGTACCCTGTACTTAATTCAAAAGTGAATGATGATTGCTCAGAGCTTACCTATTATAACGATCATAATATTGGTATAGCGGTTGATTCAAAAATTGGCTTGTTAGTGCCTAATATTAAATCGTGCCAGAGTAAGAGTATTGTTGATGTGGCTAATGATTTAACACGCTTAACTCACTCAGCGCGAGAAGGGCGTGTTGCACCTGATGATTTAAAAGGTGGGACAATTAGTATCTCTAACATTGGTGCGATTGGCGGCACTATTGCGACCCCAATAATTAATAAACCAGAAGTAGCTATTGTTGCGCTTGGTAAACTACAGCATCTACCACGTTTTGACGAAAGTGGGCAGGTTGTGAGTAAAGCGATAATGCAAGTAAGTTGGTCTGGCGATCATCGTGTTATTGATGGCGGAACGATTGCTCGCTTTAATAACCTATGGAAATCGTACTTAGAAAACCCATCGGCAATGATGATGGCAATGAGTTAATAATATAATTGTTTAACTAGGGCGTGTTGATCTTTGATGGTTGAATTTACAGCAGTATGTTTGGTTTTTAGGCAAGGCAGAGCCTATGAAGTGTGGTTACTCCCCATAAATAGGCGATAACGCAGCATAAATGCCAAACATGCGCTGCCCTTCGGGTTTTGCCTAGGGGCGATAAACTCTTTGTTGCTCGGTTTTTACTTAGCCCACTAGGTTACAAACCTCGCGCCGCGATTTAATCGCCCCTAGATTGAACAAATTTCAATCCGCAAAGGTCAACACGCCCTAATAAAAAACCAGCAATTTGCTGGTTTTTTGTTTTAAATGAGTCTGTTTTTATTTAAGATACAAGTGTTACTAAAAAGTAATAAAGTTAACCCCGTTAGGGAATATAAAAAATAACACTAAGGAAATTTCATGGAACATTATATGAACGCGCTTCGCAGTTACGCCGATTTTTCAGGCCGTAATCGTCGTAAAGCATATTGGATGTTTGTATTGATTAACACTTTAATCTCTATAGCACTTTCATTCGTTGATGAATTAATTGGCTTTTATATTATCAGCAATATTTATAGTTTAGCACTATTGATACCTAGTTTGAGTGCTGGCGCACGTCGCCTTCATGATACTGGTCGTTCAGGCTGGTGGCAGTTACTTTGGTTAGTGCCAGTAATTGGTTGGATTGTTTTAATTGTTTTTCTTGCACAAGATTCACATGAAGGTGAGAACGATTACGGACCAAATCCAAAAGAACTAGCTGTAGAGCCAGCTTCTGTATAAGAAAAATAACTTAATTAAAAAGCTCAGCAATTGCTGAGCTTTTTTGTATATGGCAATTTTAACTTAAAAAGTAAAGGCCATAACCAACGGCCAAAGCCGGAATAGATGTATACACAGTCGCAATTACAGCCGCTTTGGGTGCCATTGCTATTGCTGGAAATAACGCATCACCATCGTTAGATATTGCATTAGCAGTTAATGCACTAAATGGAATAATACCTTGAATATAAAGCGTTGTAACAATTATTTGCGGGCCACAACCTGGTAAAAAACCAATCACTACAGCAATTAGTGGCGCTAAATAAGCGTAATGTGCAAACCAGTTTTTTAAATCAAGACCTGCTATATTTACTAAAATCTCAAACAACATAAACGATGCCACTACCCATGCGGTTACAAAGTGTGTGTCTTGAAGTACTTTAATAATTTTAGAAGGTGGATTACATTCATCGTCTTCTGAGGTTACTTCTTTATAGCTTTCACCTTTAGAAGAATACGCCCATATAGTTACAGCAAATAACGCCATTGCAGCACCAAAAATACTAATACTTGTGCCTGTGTATTTTCCAAATTGATCAAAGTCGACATTAAATGCAATTAAAAAAGCAATAATGAGGCTTGGAATAATAGCGAACATCCAAACGGGTTTGCTTATTTTAATTATACGAGTTGGCAATACTTTAACTTGGTGTTTTTGTTCTTGCTTTGTTGGGCGTAAAAAGTCTTTTGCATGAAGGGCGTTTACTATAACACCACAAAGCGTGCCTACTACTAAGCCAATGGCCATTATGGTTAAACCTTCAGTAGGGCGAGTGGCAAGGAGTAAAAATGCGGCATCTCCCATTGTAGCTGTTAAAACAGCAACAATAGCCCCAAAACTTGCTTGGCCTTTTGTAAACTGGGTAACCACTATTATTGCACCACCACATCCAGGAAGGCCACCTAAAACGGCAGCAAAAAATATTTCTAATACCGGCGATTTAGCACTTAAATAACTAAGTTCTAATTGAGGTAAATGCTCTATGGCGTAGTAATAAATTAATAATGTAGCAGCAACAAGTACGCTAACTTGAAAAAAAGCATCGCTTAGTGCTGTTATTGTAATTTCACGAAGTGATGGCACAGCTAAGCATACCAGCAAAAAAAGCGGTAATAATAAACGTTTATTTTGGCTAACAAAGCGTTTAGAAGCGGGCGTAATAAATCCTATTTGAGAGAGTAAAATCATACAGTGTTACCAATTAAATAAACTTAGTAACACTGTATATTTTAATTAAATGATAATCAATATCATTTGCATCTATTTAAATCGATTGCTCTCTTTGAGTTTTTCAATGTTAAGCTTAATGCTACTTACGTTGAAATTCTGAGTTTGCATTCCACGTTGGCCATTGCTCTTGCTCAGAAATATCAAAACCTACTTTATAAAACAATTGTAAGTCTTGAACAGCACCCGATAAATCCCATTCGTCACGGTAACGATCACATGGTTGATGATAACAACCGCGAAGTACCAAACTCATGCGTTTACGGTAATTAGCTGTTTCTTCGTCAGCTGCGACTGTGCCACCGCCTGCGTACATGGCTGGAATGCCCATATTAGCAAATGCAAAGTGATCAGAGCGGTAATAGCCACCAGATGATGGTTTAGGATCGCCTGATATTGTTCTGCCTTGCTCTTTAGCTGCAGTTGCTAAAAACTCATCCATTTGTGACTTACCAATACCAACCACATTCATGTCTTTTACTTTGCCTAATAAATTTAAGCTATCCATGTTTATGTTAGCGACTGTTTTATTAGCTGCAATCACAGGGTTAGCTGCATAGTATTTAGAACCTAGTAAGCCTTGTTCTTCAGCCGTAACTGCTAAAAATGTCATTGAGCGGCTAGGGTGCTTAGGTAATTTAGTAAAGGCTTCAGCTACTTCAATAAGCCCAGCGGTACCCGTTGCGTTGTCGTGAGCACCGTTGTAAATTTGATCGCCTTTACGTGTTTTATCTGTACCTAAGTGATCCCAATGCGCTGAGTAAATAACATGCTCATCTGGTTGCTCGCTTCCTGGTAACGTAGCGATAAAGTTATACGACACTGATTTTTTAATCGTGTTTTTAACATTAACAGAAGCAGTTAAATCGCCCATATCAACATGGTAAGCACCTTTAGCTGCGTTTTCTTTCGCAGTATCGAAATCTAATCCTGCTTTAGTAAAAAGCTCTTTTGCTACGTCAGTTGTAACCCAGCCTTCAACGGCTACGCGGTCCATATTGTTGTTTTCTTTTTGAAAACCAAACTGCTCACCGCTCCAAGAGTTTTCAACTACTGACCATGGGTATGACGCAGGTGCTGTTTCATGAATAATAATTGCGCCAGCTGCACCTTGTCGACTTGCTTCTTCATATTTGTATGTCCAACGACCGTAATAAGTCATTGCGTCGCCAGTAAATAAAGCAGGGTCTTTTGTTGCAAAGCCCGGATCGTTAACCAGCATTACAACCGTTTTGCCCTTAACGTCTAACCCTTCGTAGTCATTCCAATTGTATTCAGGTGCATTAACGCCGTAGCCCACAAATACAAGTTCAGAATTTTCTATGCCTTCTTGTGCGCTAATGCGGCTGCTACCCATAACCATATCTTTTTTATATTGATAGTCTTTACCACCAATACTAAGCACCATATTCGAATCAGCTTCTAAAGAAACCAATGGCACTTCTTGTAAGTAACTGTCGCCATTACCTGGTTTTAAACCTAAAGCTTTAAACTGCGCAGTTAAATAATCAAGCGTTAGCTTTTCGCCAGGTGATGAAGGAGCACGGCCACCAAACTCATCCGATGCGAGTACTTTTACATGTTTAGCCAGTTCATCAGCTTGAATACTGTTATAACCATTTGTTACATCAGTAGGGGTAATACTTGTTGTTGCGCAACCTGCTAAAACAGCAGTAGCGAGGAGTGTGAGAGAGAAATAATGTTTCATGTCAGCTCTTTTTTTGTTTTAAGTTGTGATTAGTATATTAACTTCTATTAAGCAGAACCAGTTTTTGCGGTAAACTTCTCGTAAATTATAGGCATAAATTGTTAAAGGTTTAAATGAAGCGTTTTACTCCCCCCGAGCAGTGGCAAATCAGTAGTTTAGAAACAGGTGCATTTGCGCATTTACGTGAGCTATTTAAAGTTAACGAACTAACAGATTGGCCGGCGCCGCAGTGGTTTTCTCCATTTTTAACTGCTATTAATGAAAATAATATTCCTATTACTTTTGAAGATGATGCAAAGGTAGACTTTGGCGATCGGTATTACGAGCAAGTAATTTTTGAAACGGGTGTTGTACCTACACGCAGTGAAAATTGGCATGACTTATTTGGTGGGTTTATATGGTGTTTATTTCCAAAAACCAAAGCGTTAATAAACCATAGACATGTGCAAGATATTGCTGAGCATGGACTGCAACAGCGTACTAAGCATCGTAATGCACTAACGCTTTTTGATGAGTGTGGTGTTGTATTAGCTATAAGTGAGAGTAAATGGCAGCGGTGGCTTTGCGAACACCAATGGAAAACTGCATTCGTTGAACACAAACATGAGTGGGGTAAAACAATAAAACCTTTTATGTTTGGTCATGCTAATTATGAAATGCTAACAAAGCCTTATATAGGTTTGACGGGTAAAGCGTTATTTGTTTGTGTACCTAATGAAATATTTTGTAAAGATTTAGTAACTCAATACCAGTACCTTGACCAAGCCCTTTATGAGATGATTAATACAGATAACTGCTTAGCCGATAACAAAAAGCTTTCACCACTGCCTTTATTAGGTGTGCCAGGCTGGCATGACGAAAACAAAGACGACTCTTTTTACAACAATACAGATTATTTTAGAGCGAAACGAAGGATGCGAACATGATAGAAGTTGCTGGGCTTAAAAAGAAATTTAAGCTAACTAAAGATCACAAAAAAAATAAAATAGACGACATCGATCCTCGTGAAGATAAAGACTACTTTCACTCAGTACGAGACGTTAGTTTTAGTTGCGCTAAAGGTGAGGTACTTGGATTGCTCGGCCCAAATGGTGCGGGTAAAACGACGACACTGAGAATGATTTCAACCGCGTTAAAGCCAGATGAAGGCTCAATAACGATTGCCGGAAACGATATTGTAAAAAAACCGCTACTGGGCCGTAAGTCTATTGGATTTTTATCAGGCTCTACGGGGTTGTATGGCCGCTTAACTGTAAAAGAAAACATAGAGTATTTTGCAAAGCTTCATGGCATGAACAAAAGCGATATAGTATCGCGTTGTGATGAGCTATTTACATTGCTAGATATGCATAAATTTGTAGATAAACGGGCAGAAAACCTTTCAACAGGTATGAAGCAAAAAGCAAATATAGCGCGTGCAGTTGTTCATCGCCCAGCAGTTGTGGTACTTGATGAGCCAACAACGGGCCTTGATATAATGACAACACAAACCGTTATTAAATTTATCAAAGGTTTAAAAGCGCAAGGGACGCCTGTTATTTTCTCAACCCATCATCTAGATGAAGTTGCACTTTTATGTGACCGTGTCGCTGTAATTAACGAAGGTATTAGCTGTTTTGACGGAACAGTAGAAGAGTTTAAACAAGCAGGTAATAGTGATGAGCTTAACCAAGCGTTTATGAATATATTAACGGAGAAACATGATGTTTGAGGTATTTAAAAAGGAATTAAGAGAGTTATTACGCGATAAAAAAACGCTATTATTTGTAGTCGCGCTCCCTGTTGCTATATTTCCGTTATTGTTTGCCGTAATGGCATTTATAAGCTCGCAAGCTGCAATGGACGCTGAGCAAAAAGTAAACACTTACGCGATTATCAACGGTGACTACGCACAAGAGTTTACTGACAAAGTGTTTTATCACAAAAGTTTTGAGCTTTATAAAGGGGATAAAACCTTTAACAATATAGATGAGCTTAAAGCAGGTGTAATCGCTGGCGATATTGATATGGGTATTTATTTACCAAGTCATGCTGTGCAAACATTGGACGATGGAAAACAAAGCCAGTGGCAGGTTGTTTTTAACGATTCAAAATCTATCAACTTTTTATTCGAACGCGTTAAAGAGCTCGCAAAAGAATACAGTGACGTGCTGCAAACTCAAAAGCTAATCAGTTTTGGTATTGAAGAGTCTGTTCAAAAATCTATTCTTAATCCAATTGAAGTCATAAAAGTAGATACCGCCGATAAACGTGAAAACCTTGGCGAAAAAATTGGCGGTTTTTTACCTTATTTACTTATTCCATTAGTATTGATGGGGGCAACTTATCCCGCTATTGATTTAGGCGCTGGCGAAAAAGAACGCGGCACACTAGAAACACTCCTACTTACACCTATTACGCGTACAGAGTTGGTGCTTGGTAAATTTATAACCTTGTTAACTACATCCATTGCCTCCACAACAATAACCGTCTTAAGTATGGGCTGCTGGATAGCACTGGCGCTCGCATTTGCCGATCTTGATTTTATTAAAGCCGCATTTAGTACATTAGCAGTTACCGATTTACTAATGATATTTGTACTATTACTACCTGTTGCAGCTATATTTTCGGCCTTAGCTCTGGCTATATCTATCTATGCTCGCACGTTTAAAGAAGCGCAAAATTATATGGCACCACTTAGTATGGGCGTATTTTTCCCGATTATTATTTCAATCATGCCAAATATGGAACTCACTGCTAAAACAGCATTCATTCCTGTGACAAACGTAGCATTAGCAATTAAAGAAATAGTAAAAGGGACTGTTGATTACACATTTGTAGGCTTAATATTTTTAGCCACTGCAATCATTGCTGCTGGACTATTGGCATTTTGTGTTAAGTGGTTTAACAGAGAAGATGTGCTATTTAGATAATTATATAGATTTAGCACTCTGAAGATATATAAAAGGTAGCATTGGCTACCTTTTATATTTTAAAGGAATGATTGGTTGAAACAACTATTTTATAATCTGTGTAAGTCGATATGGGTACTCTCATTCATTTATAATTCATATAGAGAGAGTGTTCTAAATAAAACTAATGATTTAGTCTTTTTATTATAAAAATTATAACGATAACTGATTAGTTTGAGGGTCCAATTCTCACTTTAATACTCTATACTAATAACAATAAAAATTTATGGTGATGGTAAATGTTAAAAAGAAATATTTTTTTGAACGTGACAAAAAATAATAAACTAATGCTCGTTGCAACAATAATATTTGTTCTTATAGCTGTACCATCTCTGTATTTGTTCGATCAAAAAGTAAGAAGTGATGTGTATAATTCAGCTCAAATAGAATTAAAGCGTGAACTTGAAACAAAAAGCCTTTCATTAAAAAAACATCTTAAAGACAGTGTTACCGCCATTCGTTTTTTAGATGCTACACCACCAATACAAGGCATTACCCGCGCTAAAGAAAATAAACTAATTGATCCTGTTCTTGGTACGCCAATAGATGTTTGGCAAGAGCGCTTAGCAAGTATTTTTACTGGTTTTATGCAGACCGATGACAGTATTTTGCAAGCTCGCTATATTATGCTCGAAGATGGTGGGCAAGAGATTGTTAGAGTTGACCGAAATCAACTTGGAGAGATTAATCGACTGCAGGGTCTGCAATTACAAAAAAAAGGTCAACGCGATTACATAATCAAAGCAAGCATGCTTGATAAGAAAAGTGTTTATATTTCTCCAATTAACTACAACCGTGAAAATGGACAGATACAAGAACCTTATATAAGCACTTTTCGTGTTGCTAAGCCTGTTTTTGATGAAAATAATAAAATATTTGCAATATTAGTTACTAATTACTTTGCGGATAAATTACTTGAAGATTTAACAGTTGAATCTACACAAGGGACGCAGGTTTACCTTATGAATAATGAAGGTGAATTTTTATATCATCCAAACCCTCAACTTCGATTCAGTTTTGAATTTAATAAAACTAAAACATGGTCTGAAGAATTCTCCACTGCAACTACCATGACAGAGCAAGGCACTTTACCAATAAGTAATTATCCAGTGGCTTACACTTTAAAAAAACGAATTTCGTTTGAGGGTGATATAGCCATGCTACCTTTAGAGCTTGGTGTAAGTGTTGATACAAAAACATTGTTTGCAAAGGTGAATGAGAGACGTCAAAACTTTATTGCAATGTTAGTGGTATTTTTTAGCGTATTTTTAGTTATTGCTTTTTTATACCAACGTTTTATAAACCGTAAGCTATTAATTAATTCTCTAAAAGAGCAAAACAATAAAGTAATAGAAAATTCTTTGGATGCTATTTTTACAATTGAGCAAAACGGCGAAATTGTTCACTTTAATAATACCGCTAAAGAGGTTTTTGGTAGTTCAATTTCAGGCACTAATCCTGATTTTGTCTCGCTGTTTAATTTAAACGACGCAGACACTAATTGTATACAAGAGACTATTACAAACGGTTCAAAAATGCCGTTTGAAGCTATCTACACAGATGGTTATGGCAACAAACAATATTTTTCGATTACGCTTAGCAGTATTTTTGACGTATATAATAACCGTTATCAGGTAGCGGCTATTTTAAGAAATATTAGCTCATTAAAAAATACGCAATCAGAGCTCGAAGCGTTAAACAGTACTCTGGAGCTAAAGGTTTCACAAAGGACCATTGAACTAGAACGTGCAATTGACCAAGCATTAGCAGCAAGCCAAGCAAAAAGTGACTTTGTAGCAAATATCTCTCACGAAATACGCACACCAATGAATGGCGTACTAGGGATGCTTGAAATGCTCAAAGAAGATGGCTTAACCGATCAACAATACCATTATTTAAAACTAGCAAATAGCAGTGCTAATTCATTGATGAATCTGATTAACGATATTCTTGATTTTTCTAAAATAGAAGCAGGTAAGCTTGATATTGATAACCATACATTTGATGTTGTTACAGTATGTAGCGATATGATTAGCTCTTTAGCGTTACAGGGCCAACGCAAAGGTCTTGAAGTATTTTTAGATACTAAAGATGTAGTAGATAGAATGGTTATTGGCGACAGCCATCGACTTAAACAAATTTTAATTAACTTAGTTAATAATGCGTTTAAATTTACCCACCGAGGTGAAGTAAGTTTAACTGTCGGCTCCAAGTACATTACTGACTCAAAGTTATTAATGAGCTTTACAATAAAAGATACCGGAATTGGTATAGCGACTGAAAACATAGACAAACTATTTGAAGTATTTACGCAAGAAGATTCAAGCACGACCCGCCACTTTGGTGGTACAGGCTTAGGTTTATCTATATGTAAAAAACTCGCTCAGTTAATGGGTGGTAATATTACGGTTATAAGCAAAAAGGGCGCGGGTAGTACCTTTACCGCAACGGTTGAGCTACACGTTGCACAAGAGAAAAAATTAAACACAGGTATAGAGCTTGCTACAAGTATTAACGTAGCGGCATTAATAGCGCGCGATAACGTTTATAAAAACGTATGCGACTTATTGTTATTAACCTGCAAAGTAAAAGCAGAAAACATTGTACGACTTGACTACTTTAGTGAGCACAAAGAGTTTGAAGCTGATTTATTATTAATTGATGATGAGCATCCTCAAATTGATCCGTTAATTGATTACTGTAAACAGTTTAATAAAAAGTATGTTTTAATTTTACGAGATATGGTTACAGATAAGCCAATCAAAACGGTATTACCTGAAGGCAGCCATATTTTAAATAAACCACTCACTCAAGATCAATTCAGCTATAAATTGGCCAGCTTATTTGGTGCTAGTAGTGACTGTATCATAGCGCCACCAAAAGGCTTGGAAGAGGAACAAGTAGAGCCTGACCTATCTGCGTATCATGTATTATTAGTTGACGATAATATGATAAACATTGAAGTAGCTAAGGCAATATTAAAACGTACTAAAGTAAAAATCACTTGTGCGTCAGACGGTATAGAAGCCTTAGAAGCACTGAGAGAAAACGAAGAGCAAGCTTTTGATGTTATATTAATGGATTGCCAAATGCCCAATTTAAATGGCTACGATACCACAAGTGAAATTAGAAATAGTAAGGCAGGGGTAGATTATACTCACATACCGATTATCGCTATGACAGCGAGTGCGATGGAAGGTGATAGAGAGCGTTGTTTAGCTGCTGGAATGAACGACTACATTACTAAACCAATTAAACCACAAACTTTAAAAGACAAGCTAATTACTTGGTTAAGTTAATCGTTTTGAAAATCAGCTGCTAAGCAGCTGATTTTTTTGGTTTGGTATTTGTTGACGTATTTAAAGGCGTGTTAAGAATAGCTATGTCTGCGCTATCGAGTATAAATTGTGTATCTGACCAATGTAGTAATTCTATCTTTCCATCTTGCTGCTCCACAAGCGCAGTACAGCTCTCAATCCAATCACCATCGTTACAGTACATAATACCGTCATCCACTTTAATTTTGGGATGGTGAATGTGTCCACAAATAATACCGTCTACGTTTTGTTTTTTAGCTTCATGAACTGCGGCATCTTCAAAGGCACTAATCGCTTCTCGAGCTTTGTGTACCCGAGCTTTTATCCATGATGCAAGCGAGTAGTAGTTACCACCAAATATTTTACGTATACGATTGGTCCAGCGATTTAAAAATAATAAAAAGTCGTATCCTGCATCCCCTGCAATACTAACAAGTTTGTTATAACGAGTCGCTGAATCAAAGTCGTCGCCGTGTATAAGTAAAAACCGTTTATTAGCTTTAGTGGTGTGAATAAACTGCTGGTGGATTTCAACACCAAATAATGTTTGATTTATATAGTTTCTAAACGCTTCATCATGATTACCGGGAATATAAATGACACGTGTACCGCTAGCTGCTTTTGTCTGTATGCAGTTTAATACTTCATAATGAGAAGGGTGCCAATAAAACTGTCGCTTCATTGACCATAAGTCAATAATATCACCCACTAAATAAAGTGTGTCGGATTCTACCGAGTTTAAAAAATCGAGTAAGTAATCAGCTTTACAATCTTTGTAACCTAAATGAACATCAGATATCCAAATGGCTGGATAATGTTGTTTTTTACGCAGTTGATTGTTTGTCATGCCCGTCATCCATAGTGTAATAATTAAACACTGTAGATAAATCTAATGACACTTATGAGACACTTTAGCGAAGCCTCCATGACAATTTATACCAAGGCACGTAATTAAAAGATTTCTATAAAGCTAGGAAAGGTGAGTCATTTAGCAGCTATTATTACGCATAAAAAAGGCCGCATTTTAAATGCGGCCTTTTAGTCTATTTTGAGCGTGCGTGTTATTAACCTTTAACAGTCGCTTTAATTGCATCAATTGCTGTATCAATATCAATCATTAGCTTTTCACCGGTGCGGCGGTTTTTAAGCTCAACTTTATTCTCGTCAAGGTTACGCTCACCAATTACAAGCGTGTAAGGTACACCAATTAGCTCCATGTCATTAAACATAACACCAGGGCGTTCTTTACGGTCATCAAATAACACATCAAGACCTGCATCTTTTAAACCCTGGTAAAGGTTATTTGCAATATCAGGAATACGATGCGATTTGTGCATGTTCATTGGAACAATCGCTAAATCGAATGGCGCGATTGATCTTGGCCAAATGATCCCGTATTGATCGTTGTTTTGTTCAATAGCAGCAGCAACAATACGTGAAACACCAATACCGTAACAACCCATGGTCATGGTTTGGTTTTTACCACCTTCGTTTAATACTCCCGCTTTCATCGCTTCTGAGTACTTGGTACCAAGTTGGAATATATGACCTACTTCAATACCGCGTTTAATTTGTAAAACGCCTTGGCCACATGGGCTCATATCGCCTTCAACAATATTACGAATATCAGCAACTTCGTAATCAGTTACGTCACGATCCCAATTAATACCGCTGTAATGCTCGTTGTCTTTATTAGCACCGGCAACAAAATCAGCAAGGATATTCGCGGCTCTATCAACAATAATAGGCATAGATAAGCCCACCGGGCCTAATGAGCCAGGTTTTGCACCAATAGCAGCAACAATATCTGCCTCTGTTGCCATTTCAAGCGGAGAGTCTACTAATGGGTGCTTTTCAGCTTTTAATTCATTTAAATCATGATCGCCACGAAGTACAAGCGCCACTAAACCACGTACATCGTTTTCATCAGGTGCACCGTAAACAATTAAGGTTTTAACACCACGATGAGGTTTTACACCGTAATGCTTTTTAAGCTCATTAATTGTTTTAGCGTCAGGAGTAGGGAATGCTTTTAACTCTTTACTTGCTTCTGGGCGTGGATCGTTTGGCGCTAGTGCTTCTGCTTTTTCAATATTAGCTGCGTAATCACTGCCATCACTAAATGCAATAGCATCTTCGCCCGACTCAGCAAGTACATGAAACTCGTGCGATAAGCTACCACCAATAGACCCAGTATCAGCAAGTACAGGGCGGTAATCAAGGCCTAAACGCTCAAAAATGTTACAATATGCTTTGTGCATCGCTTGATAAGTCGCATCTAAACATTCTTCACTTAAGTGAAAAGAGTAGGCATCTTTCATTGTAAATTCACGAGCTCGCATAACACCAAAGCGAGGGCGACGTTCGTCGCGTACTTTAGTTTGTACTTGATATAAAGTAACTGGTAATTGCTTGTAGCTGCTTATTTCTTTACGTACGAAATCAGTTATTACTTCTTCGTGTGTTGGACCAAGTGCAAACGTACGGTTATGACGGTCTGTGAAGCGCATAAGCTCAGGACCAAATTCATTCCAACGGCCAGACTCTTCCCACAAATCAGCGGGTTGAATTACAGGCATTAGCATTTCAATAGCACCTGCTTTGTCCATCTCTTCACGTACAATGTTTTCTACTTTACGTAGCACACGTAAACCAGAGGGTAACCAAGTGTATAAACCCGAAGCGACGCGACGGATCATACCGGCTCTAAGCATTAACTGATGCGATACGATTTCAGCATCTGATGGCGTTTCTTTAAGTGTTGCGAGTATATATTGGCTTGTACGCATGTTTTTTCCGAAATAGAGTAATTATGTTCTTTTAATAGAGCTTAAGTTTAACAGCGGATGCTTTTACACTAAAGCGCTAAGTGAGTTATTTAGTTTTTTTCTATGTTTGTTACTACGTTATGCTCGCCATTGACTTGCCAGCGAATATTATAATTGTACAAAGTCATACCATAGCTTTGCTCGCCGTCTTTTTGTTTTTTATAGGCAGGGCGGGGATCTTGTTTTAAAACATTAGCTATAAAATCATGTAAATCTGGGTATTGTGTTTGCGCATTAACAAACTCAATTGCCTGAGGGCTAAATTCAACCGTCATTTGTGTTTCTGGGCGTGTATCTGCAAAGCCAGCACTGGCGTCAAGCATTGCATCTGAATAGGGTAAGTACGGTTTAATATCGATAATGGGTGTGCCATCAAGTAAATCAATGCCAGCGAGTAATAAACTAAGTTGTCCGTTTTTATACTCAATACCTTCAAGTTTTACTGCGCTCATACCAATCGCGTTTGGTCTAAATGTAGCGCGGGTAGCAAATACACCTTTTCGCTCATTCCCACCTAAACGAGGTGGGCGCACCATGGCAGAATAACCTTTATCGGCCGTTTCATGAAAACGAAATAATAACCAAATATGAGTAAATTCATCTAAACCACGTACAAACTCTTCGCGATTAAAATCAGGTGCAAAAATAAGTTTTGCCTTGGCTTGTGGCACTAAACGAGGCTGCCTAGGTATAGCAAACTTTTGTTTATAAGGAGATTCAATGTGGCCAATAGCCGAAATGGTATAATCGCTCATAGTACTCGGGTACAAATAAAATAGAGCGCTATTCTACCTGCATTTAGTATTTATGGCATTAGTGTAAGTAAGTTTATTGCGTATACCAATTTTATTAAAAATATGATTATTCAAGCGCATTAAATAGCGCACTTACTTCGTTAAAAATTATTCATATAGACCATCTGGTTTAAAAATACTTATTAGACCGAGTGGTTTATAGTAATGTATTTAAAAAGGACCTAAAACAAAAAAGGGCAAGCTAATAAGCTTACCCTTTTCAAGCATGTTAAAGATTAATTAAAACATGTATTGAACTGATACAGACGCTACATCCATGTCTGGATCAATATCGTCATCAAGTTTGTAGCGTTCGTACTCTAAACGAAATTGTACATTTGTTGTAAGTGCGTATTCAATACCCGCACCGTAAAATGCATCACCACCATCTGTAGACGCTGTTACGCCACCTACTGGTAAATCTTGTGTGTAATCTGCATCCCACTCAAGCCAACCGCCTTTTGCATATACAGAAAAGCTCTCTGTTATTGGGTAGCCCAAACGTGCGGCAAGCGATACGCCATCAATTTCAGCTTTGCTGTCTATATCACTTACTTCATCAAAGTTTTGATAAGCAAGTTCTAAGCTTAGGTATTCGTTAAACTGAGTACCAATATAGCCTTTAAGCATTTGTGCATCGTCGTCAAAGTCAGTGTCGTTGTCACTGTCTTCAAATTCAAAAGAATATTGACCGTAACCGATACCAGTATAAATACGTGGAGAATCGAAATCAGAAATGTCAGCGTGTGCTGCAGAGTTAAAACCCAGTGTTGCTAGTGCAATAGCTGAAAGAGAAAGTGTTTTAATCATTGAATAGCTCCTTTACAAAAAATAATCAAATGCTTGATTTCATTAATCAAACTTCAATTATCTACTTGCAGCGAGCGTGCCAATATTAAAATGGATTAAAAACACGCCATAATTAGTTCTTTTGTATTGGTTTTTACATTTTTTAGCGTGTTTTATAATCAAAGTGAACTTTTGTGTAATCCTGTACTCTAAAATAAGTTGTATGTTTTACATTGTATAATGAGTTTTTTACATAGCCTTACTCTATTTAAATTACTAATTAGACTTCATGAAGCAAGTTTTCTGTTTCAATTGCTATTTCTTTCATTTTTATAGCGTAATTTTCTAATTTAATGTCTTCATCGGTCACTGCTTTAAACGAAGGCACTTCTATTGGGTAGCCCGTTTCATCCATTGCAATAAAGCTGATAACACAATGATTTGTTTCAACCATATTTTGCGTTTTTGGATCGCCACATCTAACTTGAATAAATATTTGCATGCTACTTCTACCCGTATGGGCAATTTTAGCTTCTACTTCGACTATTTGACCCACTAAAATAGGGCGTCTAAATTTAACACCCGCAACCGAAACAGTTACGCAGTAATGACCACTCCAACCTGCAGCGCACGCATAACCTGCTTGGTCAATCCACTTCATGACGGCCCCACCATGAACTTTACCACCAAAATTCACATCAGTAGGCTCTGCTAAAAAACGAAAAATAACTTTTGACGACGGCATAAATAACACTCTTATTATTAAAACTACTATTAGCATAACGTAAAAAAGGGGCCGAAGCCCCTGCAATTTAGGATATGTTTATAATTTATATGTAAAAAACGTAGTTATATAGCTATACAGCGCATAATTTAGTTACATATTAGGATAATTTGGCCCACCTGCACCTTCAGGTGTTACCCATGTAATGTTTTGGCTTGGGTCTTTAATATCGCAGGTTTTACAGTGCACACAGTTTTGGGCATTAATAACAAACTCTTTATTGCCTTCAATTTCTTGTACTTCGTAAACGCCTCCAGGGCAATAACGTTGTGCGGGTTCATCAAATTTAACTAAATTTACGTTAATAGGAATTGACGCATCTTTAAGCTTTAAATGACACGGCTGTGATTCTTCGTGGTTAGTATTTGATAAAAACACACTTGAGAGTTTATCAAAGCTAAGGTGTCCATCTGGTTTTGGGTATGCAATTTTGTCAGCTGCGTTAGCATCAACAAGGGTAGAGTGATCGGGCGTATTATCTTTAAACGTAAAGGGTAAACCACCATTAAAAATGTTTTGATCAAGAGTATTATACGCACCACCTAAAAATTTACCGAGTTTGTGCATAGCAGGGCCAAAGTTACGAGATTGATATAACTCTTTATATGCCCATGATTGCTCAAACGCAGTTTGATAATGAGTTAAATTGGTATTTGCTAACTCATTTTGCAATGCTTCAAAAATAACCTCTGCGGCAATCATTCCTGATTTCATTGCAGTGTGATTACCTTTAATTTTTGCAAAATTAAGAGTGCCTGCATCACACCCAACAAGTAAACCACCTGCAAAATGCATTTTTGGTAATGAATGCAAGCCACCTTTAGCAATAGCACGCGCACCGTAAGCAATACGTTCAGCGCCTTCAAGCACGTTTTTAAATACAGGATGGTGCTTCATTCGTTGAAACTCATCAAACGGGCTCAAATGTGGGTTTGAGTAATTTAAATCTACAATTAAACCAACAACAACTTGATTGTTTTCACTGTGATACATAAATGCACCACCATTAGTATCGCCGCTAAGTGGCCAACCTGTACCATGAACTACCTTGCCAAGCTCATGTTTACTTTCATCTATTTGCCAGATTTCTTTAAAGCCTAAACCATAATGCTGCGGTGATGAATCTGCATCAAGTACAAACTCATTGATTAGTTGTTTACCTAAATGACCTCGGCAACCTTCGGCAAAAATAGTGTATTTTGCACGAAGCTCCATGCCTGGCATGTAACCGTCTTTTTCATTACCATCTTTGTCTACACCCATATCGCCAGTAATAATGCCTTTTACTGCTTCATCTTCAATTATTAAAGAGTGTGCGCTAAATCCTGGAAATATCTCTACGCCTAAGCTTTCAGCTTGCTCTGCAAGCCATCGACATACATTGCCCATAGATACAATGTAGTTACCATCATTATGAAATGTTTTTGGTGTAGCAAAGTGGGGGATTGATGTCGCTTTTTGCTCGTTATTAAACCAATAAATTTCATCGTTAGTTACTTTGGTTGTAACCGGTGCGCCAAGCTCTTGCCAATTAGGTAGTAGTTCATCCAAAGCTTTGGTTTCAAAAACAGCACCAGAGAGTACATGTGCTCCTACTTCAGAACCTTTTTCGACTACGCAAATCATGCACTCTTGTTGTTTTTCTTGTGCTAATTGCGCGAGTTTAATTGCACTTGAAAGCCCAGCAGGGCCTGCACCAACAATTACTACATCAAATTCCATGGTTTCACGTTCTACCATAATAACCTCTTTATCTATGACGGACTTATTTGAATGTTTACTACGCATTTAAATAAGGTGTACAGCCTATTTATAACCTTGCAAATTAAACGTTACAGACTGTGAATAGTTAAAGGTTATTTTAGGTTGACGTTTACGTCAACAGGAAGTAGTCTAATTTCATAAAATAAATAGGTTGACGTGCACGTTACCTTGTAGGTTTAAATAATTATGGAGTTCCTATGAAAGTTCTCGTACCAATAAAAAGAGTGATTGATTACAACGTAAAAGCACGCGTTAAAAGTGATAACAGCGACGTTGATTTAAACAACGTTAAAATGGCAATGAACCCGTTTTGTGAGATTGCTATAGAAGAAGCAATTCGCCTTAAAGAAGCCGGTACCGCCACTGAAGTGGTTGCTGTAACTATTGGTGCAAAAGCATCGCAAGAGCAATTACGCACAGCATTAGCATTGGGTGCTGACAAAGCCATTCACATCGAAACCGATGAAAAGCTCGAGTCACTTCATATTGCAAAGCTACTCGCTAAAATTGTAGAACAAGAAACGCCTGAACTTGTCATTTTAGGTAAGCAGTCAATTGACTCAGATAATAATCAAACAGGTCAAATGCTTGCTGCATTAACTAATCGCGGGCAGGGTACATTTGCATCAAAAGTAGTTATTGAAAATGGCAAAGTAAACGTAACACGCGAAGTTGATGGCGGGCTGCAAACGGTAGCACTTAATTTACCGGCAGTTGTTACAACTGATTTACGCTTAAATGAGCCTCGCTATGCATCACTGCCAAATATTATGAAAGCCAAACGTAAGCCGCTTGAAGTAATAGCAGCAGATTCGCTTGGTGTTGATTTAACACCGCGTATGCAATTAATAAGTGTAGAAGAGCCAGCTAAACGCACCGCAGGAATTATTGTAGAAGACGTAGCGCAGCTTGTAGAAAAATTAAAAACAGAGGCAAAGGTGATTTAAATGAAAACACTCGTAATTGCAGAGCACGACAACGGTGCCTTAAAACCAGAAACCTCAAAAACTATTAACGCCGCAGTAAAAATGGGTTTTCCTATTGATGTACTAATTGCAGGTAACAACTTAAGCGCAATGAGCTCACAAGTGGCCAGCATTGATGGCGTAGCTAATGTTTTAGTTGCTGATAATAGCGTTTATGAACATCAGTTAGCTGAGAGCATGAGCGATTTAGTTTTATCAATTAGCGACAACTACAGCCACATTGTTGCAAGTGCTACTACAACGGGCAAAAACTTTATGCCACGTGTTGCTGCGCTATTAGATGTTGCGCAAATTTCTGAAATTATCGCAGTAGTGGACGCCGATACATTTAAACGTCCAATTTATGCAGGTAATGCAATCGCCACAGTTAAATCACTCGACAGTAAAAAAGTAATTACCGTACGTGCCAGTAGCTTTGATTTACAAGGTGAGCAATCAGCTGTTGCTATAACAAGCATTGATACAGTATCAGATTCACAATTAAGCAGCTTTGTAAGTGTTGAGCAAACCGAATCAGAACGCCCTGAGCTTACAGCAGCTAGTGTGGTCATATCGGGTGGTCGCGGTATGCAAAACGGCGAAAACTTTGCATTACTTAATGGTATTGCCGATAAACTAGGTGCAGCTATTGGTGCATCGCGTGCAGCAGTTGATGCAGGCTTTGTACCTAACGACATGCAAGTAGGGCAAACAGGTAAAATTGTAGCACCTAACTTATATATTGCTGTAGGTATCAGCGGTGCTATTCAGCATTTAGCCGGTATGAAAGACTCAAAAGTAATCGTCGCGATAAATAAAGACCCAGACGCACCTATTTTTCAGGTAGCTGACTACGGTTTAGTGGCTGATTTGTTTGAAGTACTGCCACAGTTAGAGAGTGCTTTATAGCCTTTAAATAAACAAACTTATTCTGGTTGAAAGCCGTGGTGCTCTTTGAGTGCTGCGGCTTTTTTATTCGGTAGATTAAAGACACAAAAAAACCAGCCAATTGGCCGGTTTTTAGTATTTATAAACAGTTTACTTACCAATTTAGTAAGTTGCGCTGCCTTTAGTACGAGGGAAGGCAATAACGTCACGTACGTTGCCCATACCTGTTACATAAGCAACTAAGCGTTCAAAGCCTAGACCAAAGCCTGAATGTGGCACGCTACCGTATTTACGTAAATCGCGGTACCAGCTGTAATCCTCTTTGTTTAAGCCCATTTCTTCTAGGCGTGCATCAAGCACATCAAGGCGTTCCTCACGTTGTGAACCACCAATGATCTCACCAATACCTGGTGCTACAACATCCATTGCGGCAACGGTTTTACCGTCTTCGTTTTGGCGCATGTAAAATGCTTTAATGTCACGAGGGTAGTTTTTAATAACTACCGGTGCTTTAAAGTGCTCTTCAGCTAAGTAACGCTCGTGCTCAGACTGTAAATCTACACCCCATTCAACAGCGTACTCAAACTTTTTGCCACAGTTTTTAAGGATTTCTACAGCGTCTGTGTAGTCAACTTGTGCAAAGTCTTTATCTACAAATTCTTCTAAACGCGTAATTGCGGTTTTTTCTACACGTTGTGCAAAAAATTCCATATCATCACGGCGCTCTTCAAGTACGGCTTTAAACACATACTTAAGCATGTTTTCAGCAAGTTTTGCTATGTCTTCTAAATCAGCAAACGCTACTTCAGGTTCTACCATCCAAAATTCTGCAAGGTGGCGAGATGTATTTGAATTCTCTGCGCGGAATGTAGGGCCAAATGTATAAATTTTTGACATTGCAGACGCGTAAGTTTCGCCATTTAACTGACCAGATACAGTAAGGAATGCTTCTTTACCGAAGAAATCTTCGCTGTAATCAACATCGCCTTTATCTGTAAGTGGTAAGTTTTGCATATCTAGCGTTGATACACGGAACATCTCACCCGCACCTTCACAGTCACTTGCCGTAATGATTGGCGTGCTGATCCAGTAAAAGCCTTGCTCGTGGTAAAAACGGTGAATAGCTTGTGCTAAACAGTTGCGTACACGAGTTACCGCGCCAATCATATTTGTACGAGGGCGAAGGTGAGCGTGCTCACGTAAGTACTCAATGCTGTGGCGCTTTGCCGACATTGGGTATGAATCTGGGTTTTCTACCCAACCTAACACAGTCACTGAGTTAGCTTGAATTTCGTAAGATTGACCTTGGCCAGCAGATTGAACTAAAACACCAGTAACCGACACAGAACAACCGGCTGTTAAGCTAGTAACTTCATCATAATTATTCAGTGAATTAGGAACTACCGCTTGAATAGGATCAAAACACGAACCGTCATGAACGGCTAAAAATGAAATTCCTGCTTTTGAATCGCGGCGAGTACGGATCCAGCCCTTAATTGTTACTTGGCTGTCTACCGCAACATTGCCTTTTAATAGCTCTGAAATCGCTAAATGGCTCATCTTCACTCCAATGATATAAGTTGCCTAACTATTTTATTTTAACTGTGCGCAACACTCGGGCATAAATTGCACATAAACGGTGCTGCACTTGAACCCTGTATCTTACCTAGTAAAGTTAAATAAAAAAACTATTGTGGGCAACTCTTTAAAAGTTTTTATGCATGCGGTTTATTTTTAAACAGTTTTTAGAGTTTAATTGCCACTATTATGATTTGTTGCTCTGAAATTTAATGATTTTGTGGCATTATTAACATCCAAACTAAATTAATATTTATTCACCCTTAAAAAATCGATGCTATGAAACAAGTTTTTATTTTACGAGGACTACCAGGAAGTGGTAAGTCTTACTACGCGCAAAGCCTTGCTGACGAATTAGGTGGAGCCGACGAAAGTCAGTATCTAATTTGCTCAACTGATGATTACTTTAATAATGAGCAGGGCGAATATCATTTCGATAAATTTAAGTTACCACAATTTCATAATTTAAATTTGGCGCGCTTTATAAATGCACTTGCTCAAGGCATTCCATTGGTGATTGTTGATAACACCAATATTAAAAAGTGGGAATTTATAGCTTACTCTCAAGCTGCCGTTGCTTTAGGTTATCAAGTAAAAGAAGTGATAGTGGGTGAAGTAAAAGACAAAGCTATGCAGCACCTATACGCTAAACGAAACTCACATAATGTACCGCTAAAAACTATAAGTAAAATGGCCTACATGTTTGAGTGGTAATCACTTAGAGATTAGATAAGGCTTTTATATCGCATTGTGTAATGGCATCTAAATGAGCAGTGATTTTTTCATTGCTCCAATCCCACCACGCTATATCTAGCAGCGTATTAATTGTTTTATCGTCAAATCTGGTTTTTATCACTTTAGCGGGATTTCCACCTACAACGCTATAAGCAGGTACATCACAGGTAACAACTGATTTACTGGCAATAATAGCGCCGCTGCCAATTTTTACCCCGGGCATAATTGTAGCGTTATAACCAATCCAAACATCATGACCAATTTCTGTATTGCCTTTAAAGGGTAAATCATTTGATTTTGGTACAAATTTTTCCCAGCCATTACCAAATATAAAAAATGGATAAGTAGAAAATCCAGAAGTTTGATGGTTAGCGCCATTCATTATAAAAGTAACGTCTTTAGCTATCGCACAAAACTTACCTATGATCAGACGATCCCCAATAAAATCGAAATGGTAAAGCACATTTTTTTCAAAATTCTCAGGGCCATCAGGATCGTCATAATATGTATAATCGCCTACTTCAATATTGATAGAAGTAATATAGTTTTTTAAAAAACCTACTTGAGGAAAACCTTCCATTGGTGAAGGATTATTGGGGTTTGGTCCGTTCATGGGGTTTCCTCTTAATTTTGAGTTAGGTATAGATATTAATCTATAGATTTATAAACCGCTAGTGGGTGCGATGTACTTAGTGATACATGCACTTCGTCGCCTGGGTTTACCACAACTTCATGGCTTACTCGGCTAGTTACAACCGTAGAGCACGCAAGTTTTACAGCGCACAAGCGGCTGCCACCCTCAAAACGTACCCAAATTACTTCGCCGTTATTGCCAACACTGCTTTGTACAAGTAACACATCGTCTGGTCGAAGTAGTACATCAACGTCGCCACTTTCACAGTCAACGCCATGAGCGGGAGCATTACCAATTGAGGTAGTGGCTTGTCCTTGGCTAAATTGGCCGCTAATAAAGCTGGCTTCACCTAAAAAGCGTGCCACAAAGCGATTATTTGGGGTACTAAAGCAGCGCTCGGGTGTATCGATTTGCTGAATTTTGCCGCCTTTAAGTACACCAACACGATCGCCAACTGAGAGTGCTTCTTCTTGGTCGTGTGTTACCCAAATCGCAGGTACGCCAGCTGCTTTAAGTGCGTTTCTAATATCCCAACGAAGCATGTCTTTAAGGGCGGCATCTAAGTTTGAAAGCGGCTCATCAAGCAATACAAAATCAGGTTGGTGGGCAAGGGTGCGCGCAAGTGCAACACGTTGCTTTTGTCCGCCAGAAAGCGTAGCTGGTTTTTTATCTCTAAAATCGCTCAGTCCAAGTAGGTTTATCCAATACTCAGCAGGGGCTGTATCTTTTAATCTAAAGCAAATATTTTGCTGTACGGTTAAGTGCGGAAATAACGCAAAATCTTGAAACACCATACCGACACTGCGTTTTTCAGGAGGTAGTGTTAATTTGGGTGTAGCGCGCCATTTACCCGTGTTTATTTCGCCTTCGCTAATAGGTATAAGGCCAGCAAGGGCTTGTAAAATTGTACTTTTACCGCAACCTGTTGGCCCTACAAGCATAAGGATTTCGTTTTCACCCAGCGATAAGTTTAAATCGCTTACTACGCGGTTACTGCCATAATCTATAGACAACTGACTTACAGATAGCATTGTTTCTTAAATCCTTAATGTTCAAACTGGTTGCGTTTTTCGCCAGACATCATAATAGCTAACCCGCAGGCAGATATCACTACTAACAATAAACCAGGAATAGCAGCGCGACCAAAATAGCCCGCCTCGTATACACGCCATAAATAAGTTGAGAGGGTTTCAAACCCTGTAGGACCAAGTAATAGCGTGGCTTCGAGTTCACGCATTGACTCTAAAAATACCAGTGCTGCACCGGCAATAATACCGCGCATAGTTAAAGGCAGTGTTATGCGAGTAAATACTTCACGTGGGCTTGCACCTAATACGCGCGCAGACTTTACTAAGCTTGGATCTAAGTGTTCAGTGCTTGTTCTAACAGAGCCTACAGCAAGTGGTAAAAACCGCAGCATATAAGCAATAATAAGCAATCCCAGTGTTTGATATAAAAACGGTAACTGCAAACCACCGTAAACAAGCGCTGTGCCCATTACTATACCCGGAATACCAAAACCAAAGTAAGTAACACGCTCCATTATACGACCCGCTTTTCCACTCAGTGCGGCATGTGCAACGGGGATCGCAACGATAACGGCTACAATTGCCGCAATACCCGATGCATACGTAGAGTTCCACGCAATATTAAAATCAAATGAGCTAAAACCATCACGAGCTAACCAAAGTGAAAATATAGCCAAAGGCAAGCCAATAGCGAGTAGTAAAACAGGTGCAAACGTAACAAACATGGCACTTAACTGTAATTTACTTGGAAATAAAATTAACGGGCGACCATGGCGCTCAGGTGCTGTTTTTATTTGTGATTCAACTAAAAGTAAAAAACTGACAATAACCATCAGCTGAAGTGAAAGCATGGCAGCGCGTCCTAACGCAAAGGCATTGTATTCAACATAAATTACGCGGGTAAACGTATCTAAGCGCATCATTGCCGGCGTGCCAAAGTCTGATAACGTATAAAGCGCGACTAACAATGAGCCTGCTGCAATACCGTTAACTACGCGCGGTAATATAACTTTAAATATACTTTGCGTCATCGACATGCCCAGCGTTCGTGCGGCATTAACCATGCTTGCGTCAAGGCTCAGTAGGGATGAGCGAGTCGTCATCATTACAAACGGGAAAGTATACAGCGTCATCACAATTGCAGCGCCTGTTAAGCCATACATTGATGGTGTTTCTATTCCTGTTAAGGTGTTTATTTCGCCACCGGGGCCAAAAGCAGCATAAAGTGTAAATGCGCCAATATAACTGGGAATTGCCAGTGGGGCTGCAAATACAACCAGCCAGAGCTTTTTAAATGGTAAATGCACATACGCGCTAATAAACGCCAGTGGCACACCAATTAAAATAGACCCAAGTACCGTTAAACCCATTAACGATAAGGTGTTACCTAAAATTTGCAGGTTGTGGGTGTCAAACACTGAGCTCGCATCGCTTGCAAGCACAATTAATACATAAACAGGGGTAAGCGCAACAAGCGCTGCAAGCAGCGCCATTGGATAAGAGGCTGGTATTTTCATTACAATACGCCGCTGCTTCGCATCAAATCTATAGTAGGGCGTAAATCAGCTAGCTGTGTTAAATCTACTTTAGGTGGAGAAATATTAGCAAGTGACGGTAAACCCTCAGGTTGGGTAATACCATTTACTAACGGAATTTCGTACGCTTCACTGGCTAAGTAACCTTGTACTTCTTTACTTAGTAAGTAACGCATAAAGTTAGTTGCAAGCGGATCGTCGTTAAGCGCTAATACACCTGATGCATTAACTAAACAGCCCGCATCATTTTGTGTAAATGCTAAATCTAGCTTGGCATCAGGCTTACCTGATTTTAAACGCAAAGTGTAGTAGTGATTTGCAAAACCAATATCAACTTCACCGCGCTCAACGCCCATAACAACACCTAGCTCGCCGGCGTATGTTTTAGCACGTTTTTGAACCTTTTTAAGCCACTTAGCGGTTTTGTCATCGCCTTCTAAGATTCGCATTGCGGTTACAAACGATTGAAAAGAAGCGTAGGCGGGTGCCCAACCAATACTTAAATCGCTGTCGGCAATTTCCATAATACTTGTTGGAATTTGATCTTTAGTCAAACGCGACGTGTTATATGGCAATGTACGAATACGGCCAGTTACTGGTGCCCACTCTTTATATCTAAATTGTGGTTGTAACTGAGCAGATAAATCACCTGGGATAGGTTGTGCAAGGCCTGCATCGGTTACTAAACCAATTGCGCCTGAATCAACCGCCCAAAATAAATCAGCGCGGCGAACGCCAGCTTTAGCTTCTGCAACAATGGTATTTGCTAAAGCAGCAGTAGGACCTCGGCGAATGCCTAACTTAAAGTCTGGATTTTTTTTCTGGATTGCTTGTAATACGTTTTCATACAAACCACCTTCGCCTCGGCCTAAGTAAAGGGTTAACTCGCCTTTAAGCTTTGGTAAATCGTCAACAGAAACAGGGTTTGCTATATCAGCGGCTAGCGCACGAGAAAGAGGCAGCGGCAATGAGCCAACCACCCCTAACGCAGCTAGGCCTTGAATAAAGGTCCTACGCTTCACTTAAAATACATCCTTACGAGCTTTTTCGGCTTTTTCTATTAAAACCTTAGCGCGGTCTAATTTTGTTTGCATATCACTGATCACATCGCGTACTTCGTCTACGCTTTTGCTGTTTGTAATGGCTTGTGGCAGTGTTACGTTAAAGTCTTTTTCCAGCACTTCAACTAGTTTTGCATCTTGTTCAATAAGAGTTCCTTCAACGCCTTCAAACAGGTGCAGATAAGTATCGTGAACAATTTCAGTTGCTTCGTCTCGTAAACGCTCAGCAAATTTAGCTACTACACGGTCTAATTTGTGCTTAATTTCATCAATTGTGGCACTTTGTGTCATTTGAGTTGTAGCGGTTGCTTTTACTGTGTCTAACAAGCCTTTTTGCTGGAATTTTGCAGCAAGCTTAACAGCCCCAAGGCCTTGCCACAAGGCTATGTTCATCGCTTTTTGCTGTTTACGAACTTCCTCAGCAGGCTCTTTATTATCAATGGCCATTTTTACGCCATAAAGGCCCTGCCAAATAGAAGCGTATACTGGTACAAAGTTAGTTTCTATTGCGCTGTGAAACTTAACTGATTCCCAATATTCAATTAAATCATCAGTTTTTACAGATTTTGCGCCTTTAGTATCGTAGTCGCTTACCATGGTATCAACTTTGCCTACCATCCATTCTACTTCTTCTGCGTAACTTTTAAGGTTAGCTTGAAGATGATTAACATGCTCGCCAATAGGGCCGTTAGCTAATACTGGTTGAGCCATAAACGCCGAGGCTAGTAAAAGGCTTGCACCTAAAGTTTTGGCTGGTTTAAATAGTAATTTCATAGCAAAGAAGTCCAAAAAGGTAATTGTAAATGATAGACATTATCATATAGCTAATGGTTAACGAGATCAATAACTACAAACTCGCTTAATAGATAAAAACACTAAATGTAGCGGTAGGTTACAGCAAATAGCGCTATAACCAGTATTAGGATTAGTTATTGAGACCGACTATTAAGCGTAATGCTTGCCTTTAATGGCATTATAAATGGCATCACACAGTGTTTTTATACTGGTGTCGTCACTTATATACGGTGGCATAAGGTAAATTAGTTTACCGAATGGGCGTATCCATACGCCTTGCTCTACAAAATAAGCTTGAATTTTAGCAACATCAACATTGCCAGCAGCCTCGTTTAGTTCAACAACACCTATTGCACCTAAAATACGCACATTGGCAACCGCATCTAGTTCACTGCATTTATTAAGTTGTTGTAGTTGGGTGTTTATTTGCTTTATTCGTTGTTGCCAGTTTTGCTCTAGTAATAAATCAATACTTGCGCAGGCCGCAGCACAGGCAAGCGGGTTGCCCATAAAAGTTGGGCCGTGCATTAAAACACCGGCTTCACCTTCGCTTATGCCAATGGCTATTTTATCGCTAGTGATAGTGGCCGATAGCGTCATTGAGCCGCCAGTTAATGCTTTACCAATACACATTATATCGGGCTCTATATTGGCGTGCTCTACAGCAAATAATTTACCTGTACGGCCAAAGCCTGTGGCAATTTCGTCGCAAATTAGCAGTACATTATATTGGGTGCACAATTTACGTACGCAGGCTAAATAATCAGGGTGATAAAAGTTCATACCCCCCGCGTTTTGTACAATAGGCTCAATGATAAAGGCGGCTACTTGGTTGTGGTTTGCTTTAAAGTATTCTTCAAGCTCTTGGGCTTCAGTTTGGTTAAACTCGCCCCCAAATTGACTAACCGGTGCAGGTACAAAAACGTGTTCAGGTAAAAAGCCTGAATATAAACTATGCATTGAGTTAACGGGGTCGCATACGCTCATGGCTGCAAAGGTGTCGCCATGGTAGCCCTTGTAAGGCGTCATTAATTTTTGTTTTGTTGTAATGCCTTGGCTTAACCAATATTGCAGCGCCATTTTAATTGCTACTTCAACACTTACTGAGCCGCTGTCGGCTAAAAACACTTTAGTTAAACTAGGCGGCGTTATATTTACTATTTTTTTGCAAAGCTCTACCGCGCTGTTATGCGTAATACCGCCAAACATAATGTGGCTCATATTATTAATTTGCTCAATCATGGCGTTATTTATAACAGGGTGATTATAGCCATGTATTGCGCTCCACCACGAGGCCATGCCATCGATTAATTGTTCACCAGTTTCGAGGTGAATAATATTGTGATTAGCATGTGTAACAGGGTATACCGGAATTGGCTTAGTCATAGACGTATATGGGTGCCAAATGTGCTCACGATCAAAATCAAGGTCAATCGCATTCTTTTTAATCATATGTAAACTTTAACTTGCTGGGCTTCGTTGACAATGGTACTTCAACTCGTAGACTAAGCCAATATCACCGTTATGAAAAAATAAGAGAGTATTATGGAACTTGCACCTGTTCGTCACGATTGGACCCACGCTGAAGTTAAAGCATTATTTGAAATGCCATTTAACGATTTACTGTTTAAAGCCGCATCGGTTCACCGTGCTAACTTCAACCCAAATGAAGTGCAAATTTCTACGTTGTTATCAATTAAAACAGGCGCTTGCCCAGAAGATTGCAAGTACTGCCCGCAGTCGGGCCATTACCGAACAGATTTAGAACGCGAACGCTTAATAGAAGTAGAAAAAGTAGTCGAGCAAGCACGCCTTGCAAAACAAAAAGGCGCTACCCGTTTTTGTATGGGCGCTGCATGGTCAGATCCAAAAGACAGAGATATGCCATACATTACGCAAATGCTTAAAGAAGTAAAAGAGCTAGGGTTAGAAACCTGTATGACGCTGGGTAAACTCACAAACGAAAAAGCCCATGAGCTTAGAGACGCAGGGCTTGATTACTACAACCATAATCTCGACACATCACCTGAGTATTACGAGCAAATTATATCAACCCGTACTTTTCAAGATAGATTAAATACCATTGACCACGTACGCGATGCTGGTATGAAAGTATGCTCGGGCGGAATAGTAGGTATGGGCGAGCAAGCAAGCGACCGCTTTGGACTACTTATGCAACTAGCTAATTTGCCACAACAGCCAGAAAGCGTGCCTATTAATATGCTCGTTAAAGTTAAAGGCACACCGCTTGAAAACGTAGACGATTTAGATCACTTTGAATTTATACGTACCATAGCAACAGCACGTATTATGATGCCACACAGTTATGTACGTTTATCGGCAGGGCGCAACGCCATGAACGAGCAAATGCAATCGATGTGCTTTTTTGCAGGCGCTAACTCAATATTTTATGGTGATAAACTACTTACCACCGAAAACCCAGACGCTGATGCCGATATGAACCTAATTAAAAAACTAGGCATGAACCCAGAAAAACGTCACGACTATTCAGACGAAGCAGTAGAAGCCTCGCTTTCATCGCAAGTAGCCGACAAAGCAACCTCTGAATTGTTTTACGAAGCGTAGGCTTATATCAATGCCTTTTGATTTTATAAATACGCATCTGCAGGCTCGCCAGCAAGATGCACTGCTTCGTAAACGCCACGTAGTACAACATGCAACAGCGCGCACCATAACGGTTAATAATAAAACCTATCTTAATTTTGCCAGTAACGATTACTTAGGTTTTGGTGATGTGGCTGTTAACCTTAATGACTCCCACGCATTAGGGAGTCACAGCTCAGCATTGGTTACGGGTTATCAGGCTCAGCAAAAAGCGCTTGAACAATACTTATGTGAGCAATTTGGTTATGGCGCAGCAATGCTATTTAACTCAGGGTTTAGCGCTAATAACAGCGTAATTAAAGCATTGTTTCAAGATAAAGCGGCTGCACAAAACAGCGCTATTTTTCAAGATAAGTTAAATCATGCAAGTTTGATTGACGGGGCTATGCATTCTAACGCGGCTTTAGTGCGTTTTAATCACAACGACATGAACCATTTACGCTCACGGCTCGAAAAATCAAAAGCGCAAAACAAGCTAATTATAAGCGAAGGTGTGTTTTCGATGGATGGCGATACCGCGCCTCTTAAAGAATTACTCGCACTTGCAAAACAGCACAACGCATGGCTAATGATTGACGACGCACACGGCTTTGGTGCATTAGGTAAAACAGGTTTAGGCAGTTGCGAAGCGTTTATTACTCAAACGCTGCCAGATATATTAGTTATTACCTTTGGTAAAGCAGTGGCTAGTAGTGGCGCCTGTGTATTAGGCAGTAAACAGTTTATTGATTACATGCTGCAATTTAATCGCGATTACACGTATTCAACTGCTATGTCGCCGCTTATGGCAAGCCACACACTTGCGCGTATTAAAAGCATAAAAACAGCTGATGATAAACGCGATAAGCTAAATGCCAATATTGCATTATTTAAGCAACTCACTAAAAGCCATAATATTGCTGTAATGGAGTCAAACACAGCCATACAGCCCATTGTATTAGGCTGCGCTGAGCAAACGCTACAAGCGGCAGGTAAACTAAAACAACAGGGTATTTGGCTCACTGCAATTAGACCGCCCACAGTTGCACATAACACCTCACGTTTACGCATTACTTTAACCGCCGCACATACCGAGCAAGACATAACGCATTTAGTTAAACATTTAGTAGGTGCAATAGCATGACTGCTCAGCCAGTATTAAAAACAGACCTAGTGCAAACTCGCTTAGTAAAACAGTGCCTAGTAAGTAGCGAATTGGATATAGAGTTAAACAAGGATTTAAGCAAGGAGCTTAAAAAGTCCACCCAAAGTAAGTTTTCAAAGGCGGCAGCGCGTTATAACACCCATGCAAATGTACAAAAACACGCAGCGAGCGATCTATTTGCGCTCATAAAACCAGGTATTAATAAAAATAAGCTTTGTGTTGATTTAGGTGCAGGTCCGCTTGTTAATACGCATACCTTACAAAGTATGTTTGCAAGCGTTATTGCCATGGATTTGAGCTTAAACATGCTACAAAGTAGTGATTTAACTACATCAAAAATATGCGCCGATATGGATAACTTGCCGCTGCAAGCAAACAGTGTTGATGTAATTTACAGTAACTTTGCCGTGCAGTGGTCTGCAAATTTTTCGGCTTTAATGCAATCGCTTTACAACATATTAAAACCAGGCGGGCAGGCGTACATAAGCACTGTGGTAGAGGGCTCACTAAACGAAATAAAAACAGCTTTTGCAGCGCTTGATTCTAACAGCCATGTAAATACCTTTAATAGTGAACAGTATATAAACCAATCAGTCCAAAATGCGGGCTTTATTATTAATAGTGCTAAAAAACGTATTTACACCGATGAATACACAACACCTTTAAAAGCTATTGCCTCAATTAAGGCTATTGGTGCAACAACGCAAAATCATACCAATACGCGCCAAGGCTTACTTACCAAATCGGCGCTACAAAAAGTATGCAGTGCGTATCCGCTTATAAATAATAAAGCATGTGTGTCTTATCATGTGGTGCTGTTATCATTAAAAAAAAGCCATTTGAAAAAAGCGATTAATTGCTTAAGTTAAAACTTAAACCAAAGTTAGATTCAGATCATAAGGCAAAGCATGAAAGAATTTTTTATAACAGGCACCGACACTGATGCCGGAAAAACCCACGTTACCAGTTTGCTACTAAAGTTACTTGCCCAACATAAAAAACAAGCCATTGGCTTTAAACCCCTTGCTGCTGGCTGCGAAATGGCATTCGATCAACTAGTAAACGCCGATGCCCTAATACTAATGGAAAGCGCAACAGTGAGCGCTAAATACGACGTAGTAAATCCGTTTGCGTTTTCACCGCCTATTGCGCCGCACATAGCAGCGGAGAAAGTTGGGGTGAGTATTACTATTGATAAACTAAGTGATGCTTATAAAAACGTAAAACAACAGGGCGCTGACATTATACTTACCGAAGGTGCTGGTGGTTGGGCATTACCTATTAATAAAAACGATTATTTATACGACTGGGTTAAAGCAGAAAAAATGCCGGTAATACTGGTTGTTGGTATGAAACTAGGTTGCTTAAATCATGCATTACTAACCGCTGCGCATATGCAAAGTATGGGTATAAACTGCGTTGGCTGGATTGCAAACCAAGTAGATAAAAACATGGACGAGTACCAAGCAAACCTTGATTCACTTAAAGCACGTTTACCGTTTCCAATACTTGCTATAAGCCCATATAGCGAGCAAACTCCTAAGTTACAAATATACAAAAGCTTGCTTAGTGCGTTATCTTTAAACACTTAAGTGGTTTTAAAAAAGTTACTTTTTTAGGTAAATCTTGAAATAGTCAACCTTAGTACACATATAAACGTTTATAAATACATAGCTTGCTTAAAGACAATGTTACTAAGGACATAACGACTATATGACGCACCCATTTATTGAAAACTACGCCCCAGATGCGCACGTAAGCGCTGAGCCAAAAGCACTAAACTATGGCTTACCTAAAAAACGCGTAGGCATAATAGGTGGGGGCACAGCTGGCGCGACAATAGCCATTAGACTTGCTGCGTTAGGGTTAGAAACTTATGTACTTGAAAAGAAAAAGTCGTTAATTGATGGCCCTCCAATGTGCCATTTGCACGCGGGTGGCAACTTATATCGTGAAATACCCGACGAAGACTGCATAGATTTACTCAAGCAATGTATAGATATTGCGCGCCTTTATCCTCACACCATAGATGTTCGCCCTACAGTATTTGCCGTACCCAAGCGCGATGACGACTTACCGGAAGATTTATTTCCGCGCTTAAATAAATTAGTAAAAGCCTACAGCGAGCTTGTACAGCAAGACAGCGCTAATAAAGTGTTAGGCGAGCCTGAGCATTATTATCAGTTATATAGTTATGAGCAAATGCTAAAACTTGCTAAACAAAAACAAGTAGCCAAGCCCACGTCGTTAGATGAGTGGATGATACCCGTGGCTAAGCATTTAGATTTAAATAAGCTAAAGTTTCCGCTTATTGTTGCACAAGAATATGGCTGGAATATATTTCGTTTATCGGCCAGTGCACAACTCGCCCTTGCACAGTACAAACACGCTCATGTTTTAACAAGCACCAGTGTTAAAAACGTATCGCCAGTTATAAATACCAATAATGATAAGCAAACACTTAAATGGCACATTGAATACAGATCAGAGCCAAGCCTTGATGAACAACCTGATACTCAAACCGATACACAAGCCGATTTACAGACCATTGAGGTAGATTACCTAATTAATGCGTGTGGTTTTCAAACCGGTATTATTGACGACCTGGTTGGTGTAGATGTAAAACGCATGGTTGAATTTAAAGCCTCTTACATTACTCATTGGCAAGGTGCTGGTGGGCAAATACCCGAAATAATTATTTATGGTAACCGTGGTACGCCAGAAGGTATGGCGCAGCTAACCCCTTACCCTAACGGATACTTTCAAATACATGGCATGACAAACAACATTACATTGTTTAATGATGGCTTAGCTGATGCCACGCCAATGAGCGCACAACCAAAACTTCCCAATAAATACCTGCATTATATTAAAGATGGCTGGGATGAAGCTGCATTGCAAACACGTACCCAAACAGCAATTGATTATGTAGCCGAGTTTGTCCCTGCGTTTAAAACTGCTAATAAACAAAATAATGCCTTATATGGCGGGCAACAAATCCCAGGTGATGACGACACCTTGCGCGTAGCCGATGTAAGTTTATATTCGCATATTAGTTACGCACGGGCCGAAAATGTAAAAGCATCGTCAACGTTAATAGCGGCAGATCAAATAGTGGGTGAGTTTATAAAATTAGGAATAATAAGTAGCGATCCTGCTGTAAATCATCACCGCAGTACCCACCAATGGTCGTACCTTAAACATAATAGCAGCGAAAAAATTGACGAAGTTGCACGCATATTGGCACACGAGCGTGGTTTTCCGATTGATATGGCAGAGCTAAATCATAGCTTGTAATAAGCTGATTTATAAAGAAACTTCATATTTAAATTTGCTGTAAAACTCTTCCTAAAAAAATTATCAATAAACACATAAATAACACTTGTGTTATGACATAGTTTGTCACAGAATAGCGCTAACGTTATGACATAGTGTGTCATAACGCAGTGATTGCTTTAACCTAATTTAATTTTATGTTCGGTGATCAAACCTATTTTTGTGAGGGCAATATGAAACGTATATTTTTGTTTTTATTAACTAACCTAGCGGTTATGTTGGTATTAGGTGTAGTGCTTTCAATAATAATGAGTGCGCTGGGCTTAAGCCATCGTAGTCTTGGCGGAATTTTACTTATAGCCACAGTATTTGGTTTTGGTGGATCGTTTATTTCGTTATTTATGTCGAAATGGATCGCTAAAAAATCAACGGGCGCGCACGTAATTACGCAGCCTCGAAACGAAACCGAACATTGGCTTGTACAAACGGTATCTGCGCAAGCACAAAAAGCAGGTATTAAAATGCCAGAAGTGGCTATTTACGACAGCCCAGAAATGAACGCATTTGCAACGGGCCCAAGTAAAAACAACTCGTTAGTGGCAGTAAGCACAGGCTTAATGCACAACATGACCAAAGATCAAGCCGAAGCCGTACTTGCCCACGAAGTATCGCACGTGGCTAACGGCGACATGGTAACGCTTACGCTAATACAAGGCGTGGTAAACACCTTTGTAATATTTGCCGCAAAAGTATTGGCAGGCATTGTAGATAACTTTATTAATAGCGATGAAGAAGAGGGCGGCAGTAGCTGGACATACTTCTTATTCGATATGTTATTCCAAGTATTATTTGGCGTGCTAGCAAGCATAGTGGTTGCAAGTTACAGCCGTAAACGTGAATTTGCAGCCGACAGCGGCGCAGCAAAACTAGTTGGTGCTGATAAAATGCGTTCAGCCCTTGAGCGATTAAAGCAAAACCATCCTTCGCAATTAGAAGGCTCAATGATGGCCTTTGGTATTGCAAGTGGCAAAGGTGTTGCTGAGCTGTTTTCATCGCACCCGCCGCTTGATGCGCGAATCGACGCACTACGCAAGTAACGATTTAAGTAACTATGTAAGTTAGTAAATATTCTAAGCCAGCTTAACCGCTGGCTTTTTTATGTTTACGTTAAAATGCTAAAATACAACGCACTGTATTTATATACAGTGTATTGTATTGCTTTATAAAATCGTTACTTTTTTAAGCTATATGTGTTTACGGGGTTGTTTAGCATGAGTAAACTAAAATACCTTAAGGTCAGCAATGCTGCTGGTTTTAATACTTAACAAGGACGGTTATTGTAATGGAAAAGGTGCAACACACTAAAGAATGCATTATGTGCTTTAGCGCTATAGATTCACGGGCTAAAAAATGTCCGCAATGCACCTCACTTCAAGCTAAATATTCTAACTTAGAAAACAATCCCATTATTATTGGTGCATTAGCACTTAGTATTGTTGGTATTTTTGGGTTTATTTTTATCAAAATATTTATGTAGCAGGGCTTGAAGATCAAGCACAAAAAAACTTAATCGCTAATGTTAGCCAAATTCATACTAAAAATGAAAGCGATGCTTTATATGTTGCATGCATAGGGCAGGTAAAAAACGAATCAAACTTCACCTTTAAAAATATAAAGTTTAAGGTCGATTTTTTAACAGATCAAAACGCACTAGTCGATACGCTATCAATAACCGACGAAGACTTAATAATACTTCCTAATGACTCCACAAACTTTAGAGTAAGAGGTATTGCGCAAAAAAAAGCGGCCAGTTATAACAATTGCCAAGTAACAATAACCGATGCCTGGGCTTATAAATAAGCTATAAATCACTTACAAATTAATTATTAGCATTAGCTAAACCACTCGCTTTTTCGTATGTAATATTAGTTATTAACTTAAAGCCACTAATTCCAAAATTTATATAAGCCATTTTCCTAGAGCGATTAAGAATATGGATGATTTATTACTTTAGCAATCGTTTATACACTCCTTGCAACTTGCAAGTGAGGGATCGAAAATGAGCTTGATTGATGAAAGTACAAAGGATTTTGGAAGCATGAGCGTGTTGCTTCACAGCGTAGGAACTGATTGCTACCGCATTGAGTGGAATAGCAGAATGACAGGAGCCTCAATAAGCTTAATTCGTGTTAAAAAAAACGAATACATAGTTGTGCGAAAATGGGCAACCGCCCGAAATATAGATGACGTATCAGCAGAGTTTGATCGGGCTAACCAAGCACTAATTCATTTTTTAAATAATGTAGATGTGATTAAAAGTAAAAACGAAAGTATTGTTGCAGCTAAAGAGCATTGCATAAACTTATTTACCTCAGCTGAGGGCTTAAAACCAATTAGCAATCCGAGCTTACCTACGCCACGCTTACAAGAAGCCATAGGCAAAGAAGTCATTGTAAAATCAAGTTTAGGCAACTACCTAATATCAAAAGGAATGCTATTACAGCTATTAGGTAATCAAGCCGAGATCCAAGTTAATCCCGACCACCTTGACGAAGGCCAATTAAGGCAAAAATTTTATACCAAACAAGTTCATGTTTGCTAGTTAATTGCGCTATCAAAACTCAAAGGCAGCTTTACTTTAATGGTAAAGCCATTTTGTTTAAACACCTTAAAAGTTCCGCCTAATGCCGTAGTGCGCTCATCTATAAATGCTAAACCGTAGTGACCTGAGTTATCTGTTGGGGTTACTAAAGTCCCGTTATCGCTAATTGTTAACTCAATAAATTCGTCGCTGTTTATTATATTTATAACCAGTTTGCTAGCATTGCTGTGCTTCATACAATTGGTTACTGCTTCTTGGCAAATTCGGTAAATAGCTATTTCGTGATCTTTTGAAAGGCTATTATCTAACTTAAATTGTGGCTGATACTTAATATTTGCCTTGTACAGTAAGTTTTTTAGTCGCCCTTGTGTTATTGCCTTTTCTAAACCGAGTTCATCTAACTCACGCGGGCGAAGATAATGCATTAATTGATAAACAGAGTCATACATCGAATTAGCATTGTTTTTTAATGTAGTCACAAACGATTGGGTATCATCGTTACTAAGGTGCGACAAAATAGCTAAATCTGTTTTTAATGCTGTTAGGTTTTGCCCTAATTCGTCATGCAACTCTTGCGAAAGATGCTTTCGCTCGTTTTCTTGCACCGACACCATTTTGGCAGCAAGCGCCGTGTTTTGAGTTAGCTGCTCTTTAAGCTCTTTATTGGTTTGCTTTAACTCGTTGTTTTTACGTTTAAGCTCAGTAATTGCAGCGCCTAAAACCATACTGGTAATTGCGTTTGCTAAAATAAATAACTGGCTAATGTAGGTATTGCTAGGCTCGTGCGTAATGCTTGCTTCAACAATTATTAACGCGTTAATTAGCGCTGCACTGCTTACAGCCCCTAACGAGCCATACTTATACGAAAACCAAATTATAGGTAATAACGATGCAAGCCGTAATAGCGGGTAGGTATCTGGGCGAACCGCATAGACAAAAAATACAATTAATATAAAACACACTAAAGTGGCTACTAGGCCAAATAATTTAGTGAGCCTGACTGTGTTAAAACTGTATTTAGAATCGTAAATTAACATAATAAAAGGGGCAATTAACAACGAGCCAGTAATATCGCCTAAGCACATGTTTAACTGATACTGCAGTAGCTCTTTTGCAACCAATACATTTGTAAATTCAAATGCACTGGCAAACAAAAACCACTTTATAGATGTACTTGCAACACAAAGCAGTATTAACGAAAGTATACCTAGGCTGTCGTTAATGCTTGGCGGCCAACGGCTATTTTTAAACACATAAACAAGCGCTATAAAGCAAAGTTCCTGCCAAAAGCCATGAAATAAATCAAACTCCCAAACCCCACTGTATGTTAAACCAAGCTGCGCAGCTAAAGCGCGTGACACAACCCATAAGGTGAGCCAATAGCGTGTTGGAGTGAGTAAGTAAAACGCAATTTTTACGCCTGCGGGAATAAATATCGCGCTGCTCTCGGGTACGGTTTCAAGGTTTTGGCTAACCCAAAAAGCGGCGAGTGAAGCAATAAAGTAAATTAGCCCCACCAATAACTGTTTAACTACCTCTTTGTATGTGGTAGTAAAACTAACATTAGATAAAGAAGAAGCGTTAGGTAAGTTCATCTAACTGTATTACTCCCGCATCAATTGCAATTTTTAGCAGTTCAAACGAGGTAGTAACATTAAGTTTGCTGTATATGTTTGCTTTGTGTACATGTGCTGTTTTAGGCATTATTTCGAGTATTTGCGCCACTTGTTTAGCGTTTAATCCCTTAGAAAATAACGGAAGGGCTTCAAGCTCTCTGTTAGTAAGCACCGTTAATGCTAAATTTTCGCTACTCATCGAAAAATTTACATCTTCACTAATGTACCTTTTACCTAAAGCGACCGCTTTAACTGCATCTATTAGTTCATCAGAGGCAGAACGCTTAGACACATAACCCAAAGCGCCTAATCGCAAAGCATTGCTTACATAAGGTTCGTGGTCGTGCATGGAGGCAACAATACTTTTAATATGCGGGAAAAACTCTTCAAGGTACGATAAAAAAGAAAGGCCGGTTTCAGTGCCATTAAGCGATATATCAACAATAAATATATCAGGTTGTTCAAGCTCTACAGCCAGCTTGGCTTCTGTTACGCTGCAGGCTTCAATAATTACTTTCCAATCTGGTTGTAACTCTAAAAGCTTTTTAAAGCTGTCTCTTACTAATTGATGATCTTCTATGATGCCAATGAGCATTTAAATCTCCTTTTATGCTTAAAATACAGCGGGGCGGGTAACTAATTACCTAAAACGTTTTAAATGGGTTACCTCACTTAAAAGCAAGGTAACAAAACCAGTGGTTCTAAATTGGTAATTAGTTGCTGGTGGAGATTACAACTAAGATCTTTTTACAGCAGCTTATTATTACTGAGAAAGAATAATATCAGTAATACCTTCGGCAGATAGTATTTCAATCCAGTAGCCGTCAGGGTCTTTAATAAATGCTAAGCCTTTCATTGAGCCATCATCTGGTTTTTTAACAAACTCAACATCGTATTTTGCAAAGCGCTCACAGGCTTCGTAAACATCCGGTACGCTAATACCAATATGCCCAAATCCTTTAGGTTCTTGGTTACCACTGTGGTAGCCCTCAAAGCTGTCGTCGCTTTCAGTGCCCCAGTTATGGGTAAGCTCAATTAGCGCAGGGCGACGAAACACCCATTCTGCTTTAGTTTTATCATCACCTTGTGGCAATTCTTGCTCGTAGCCTAAAAAGTAAAGCGTAAACTCCATACCAGGAAAATCATACTTACCTAACAGCTTCATACCTAATACATTTTGGTAAAATTCAAGCGACGGCTTTGGATCTTTAATACGTAACATAGTTTGTTGCATAACAAAGCCCTGAGTGGCCTGTTCAACTTGTTCTGGAGATTCGTTATAGTTAGACATGGTGATCCTTACTGAAAATTATAAAAAGGGTGTAAGTATTACGTGTTCCATCATAATCAACCGCCACTTAAATTAAAACCATTCTAGGTAATTCAACGCGTTATAATTGCCTTTAAATTACTAGCACAGTATTTGCAAAGCGTATAATTAAAACTAATGGGCTGTTAAACATCTCTTGTGCATATTATTAACACAAACTAGGACGTTTTTTGAAAACACTTTTACCTTTACTAAGTCTAATATTACAGGCTTTTTTATTACTCGCACTCACGAGTTTTTTTAGTGGGTTTTATAATGCGTATACAGTATTTGCTGGTGGCGATCCTAAGTTAATCGCGGGGCATATTTCATCAGCCATTGTATTATCACTTATACAAATTATTCCTGCTTTAATTGGGCTTTTTATAAATACGTACGTGCAAAATAGTAGGTTAAATAAAAGCATAAACAGCTCAGCCATGTTTATAAATATTTCAAAATTTTATGCCTACCTGTGGATTTTATTTATTCCACTTGGTACGTTTTTAGGTATTAAGCAATTAATTAGATTAAAAAGTGTAAGTAAATAACGAGCACTTACAAAAAAGGAGCCACTATGTTTTACGATGATATTCAGGGGTTATTACGTGTACTTACAATAGGCGTACTGGGTTATATTGCACTGGTGTTCTGGCTGCGTGTATCGGGTAAACGTACGCTTTCAAAGTGGAACGTGTTCGACTTTATAGTCACCATTGCGCTGGGCTCTATATTGGCGTCTGTTATTATTTCAAAAAGTGTTCCGTTAGCTGAGGGCATACTTGCATTTGTAGTATTAATAGGGCTGCAATATGTGATTACGTGGTTTAGTGTGCGCTCGTCAAAATTTGCTGCGCTTATAAAAGCAGAGCCCACGCTTTTACTGAGTGATGGTGAATACTGCACTGCTGCACTTAAATCGCAGCGGGTAACAAAATCAGAAATTCGCGCCGCTATTCGTGGTGCAGGCATACTAGCGATAGAAGATGTAGCCGCAGTAGTGTTAGAAACCGATGGCAGTTTTAGCGTACTTAAGCAAAATAACAGCGGGTTAAAAACCGCGTTAAGTGATGTAAGCGGGCATTAAATTAATACGCTAATAGGTATATTACCTGCCTTATTTTGTATTAAAGTTTATTTTTATTTAGCGTGCTGCTCTAATAAACTAAAGGTAGGTAAGCGCCATTTAAAGCGTATTAATGCCATACGTATTAAGTAGCCTGCAACAAGGCTTACAATAATGCTTATGTTGTCATCAATATTATAATGGTGTAGCGCTAAGTATAAACAGGCAACAAGTAATGATACACTCGCGTATAGCTCGTTATGTAATACAAGCGGCGCTTGGCGACATATTAAATCACGCAGTAACCCACCAAAAACACCCGTAACAACGGCAGCCACTACACAAATACCATAATGCAGGCCCATATTTAGCCCCACTTGGCAGCCAATAATACTAAAAGCTGCAAGCCCCAGCGCGTCTAAGCGCATAAATATGCCTTTAAATTTAACTACCCATTTAGCCAGCCACGTAGTGACAATACCGGCAATACAGGTAATTAATAAATACTCTGGGTGTTGTACCCACGTAAGCGGGTAATTGCCTAGTAATATATCTCGTACGCTACCACCGCCAATTGCGGTGGCGCTGGCTACCAGCACTACGCCAAACCAATCCATTTTCATTCGTCCTGCGCTAAGTGCGCCAGTCATGGCTTCTGCTGTAATACCAATAATATAAACAATCGTTAATAGCATGAGATAATCACTTAAAATACGTGCGTAAAAATAAGGTGTGGATTGTATAGATAAATTAAGTAAATAACGAATGAAAAATCGTACTAAAAACGGTTAATTCAGATAGAAATATCTAATGACAAAACCTTGTGTAAACAAGCTGTTAAGCTGGTGTGTGAGTGCGTAATGGTTGATGTGAATTAAAGGACATTTGGCCGCAAATTATAAATAAAACAGGTTGAGGTTTAGTTGTTTTTAGCACGCTTATTTTTAGCTAAATTTAATGGTTAAGTTTAATAATTTGGTTTAGTAGGTAAAGCGTAAAATTAACGCAATATGAATATTTAGTTGCATGGTTTTAATTTAGGAACGTATAATAACAAGTGTTAACTAAATGGAATTTGCGTAAAACGTAGCTTAAGCAGAGCAGGTGGATACATGAACAAAGGATTGTTAAAGTCGTGGAAAACCGACAAAGGTTTTGGTTTTATTAAATCAGACACCCTAGAACACGACACATTTATACACATATCAGCACTCAAACACATGAGCCGCAAGCCCAAAGTAGGCGACACCATTTACTTTGAAGTAGCAACACAGCCCGACGGTAAAACCAAAGCAGTTAACTGCAGCATAGAAGGCGTTGCAGAGCTTAAAGCACCTTACCAAAAACACAATAACCAGCCGTACCGCATTGCCAAATCTAATTTTGCCAGTAGCTTTTTAGGTAAAGCCGCCTCAATTGCGCTAATTGCTGCACTTTGCTTTTATGCGATTAATAAATACAACACTCACTCAAGCAGCCAAACACCCGTTATCTTCAATGACGATTTAACCACCAATGATGATTTAGCCACCTTTGATGAAAAATACCCAAAACTCGTTATTCCTAAAACCACACAAAATTTTACGTGTGATGGCAGGCAATATTGTACTGAAATGCGCTCACGAGAAGAGGCTGTGTTTTTTATTAATAACTGCCCGAACACAAAAATGGATGGCGATGGTGATGGTAATCCTTGCGAAAGGGATACAAGGTTTAAAAATGAATGGTAATTTTATAAATCGTTTAGCTAAAGGTTGGGTTGAAAAAAAATAGAATTAATGGCTGTATATAAATGCAGCGTTGTAAGTTTTGCCCCATAACATTATCAAAAGTCGTTTTGGGTAAGTAACATAGGTCATTGAATAACTCTTGTAGTTAGTTGTTACTAGTAGAGTTATTTAGTGTGAGTATTGAATAACCTAAGATACGTCGCTTGGAGAGGTTATAACTACTCCAAAGTGATGTTTAATATTCTGTTAGCACTACAAGGAAGTATGATGTATGCCCGAACGTTTAGAATTAACTAAGAATGCTCAATTTTATGTCCCTATAACGGAAATCAATGATTCAATCGTAAATAACATACTGGGCTCTGCTGTGGACAATATGGATGCCGGATCAGAATATGTTGTTGAGTTATTCAGAGAAAACAAAGTTGTCGAAGAATTAGATCTGAACTACAAGTGTTCAATTCGTGTCTTTCCTTCTGTACGACCTGTTTATTTTATTGATGAAAAATTAGAAGATAGAGTTTATGCTTTTATCATATTGATTGAGTATCGAAATTATTTAGCAGTGTTTAAAAAGAGTTGTGCTAATACATCAGAGTTTCTAAAAGACCATTTTAGGTTAATTGATAGTAGGGAGCTAACAGCGACGTTTGATGACAATGATGTAGAATTCCAAAAAATAGCACTAAGAAATATGACTGTTTCAGATCGAGCAATGAGGGCTCGTTCATATGAAGCTGCAGACCTTAAAGGCTTACTTTCGACTCACTCTGCGGGTAGATCAATTCCTTTCTATTTAAAGTTGAGACAAGGATCTATTACCAAAACTATTTCTGGCACGGGTCGATTAGTTGAATCATCAGAACGTAAATCCCTAGATGATATTGCCATATGGGTGAAGGACCAAGTTGAATTAATTGAAAACCCTTCTAGTGGAAATAATTTTCTCGATTCATTTGCAAAAAAAGTTGAATTAAAAGATGTTTTAGATATATGTGAACCTAGTGCACTGTTAGTTGAAAGCACGCCTCTATATGAGAGAATTGAAAAAGATGGTTTAGTCCTAAAATATAAATCATCTAAAAAAGGTAATGTAGACGTATCAACAAAATTATTGAACAGATTATTTACACTACTTGAGATAGTTTATGAGCTCAATTCAGATTGTAAGGTTATAGGAAGAGAGTCTTGTTCAAGACTTCGGAAAAATGCAAAAAGCTTAACTTTGACATCTAAAATTTTGACAAAGTTTAGAGTCATTGAAAACGGAAAAGAAGTCACTTTGCAAAAATTCATCGTGAAAAATGGCTATTACAGTGTCACTTTTACAGATCCTAAATATATGTACTTTATGGGTTCTTGTTTTGAAGACTCATCTGGAATTTCTGAAATAAATAGTATCTTAGAAATTTTTCATCCTAAAGCTGAAATTCAAACTGTAACGTCAGAGAAAGGTAATTTCTCTAATACAATTACATGCTTCGATGCAGATTCAATGTTTGGTGTTATTGAGAGCTTACATAAAAATGATGATTTTATATTATGCGATGATTTAGGAATTGAATGGGCAGATCATATAACTTTTAATAGGTCTGACTCGAGCATTAGTTTTATACATTCAAAGCATGGCAGCGCAAGTACTTCAGCGAGTAATCTTCATGATGTAGTGGGACAAGGAATTAAAAACCTAGGAAATATGTATTTTACTAAAGCTCAGATGGTCGAGCGCATAGATGATAAATTTTCTAATACATATAATAATAATGGGTTTAATACTCAAATAACAAGAGTTAGAAAAGGTTCTCCAGCTACGGCTGAAGCTTATTTAGAGGGGTTACTTAAAGATTATAAGTTACACCGAAAATGTATTCTAAGCTGTTCTTTTTTGTCTAAAGCTGCCGTTACCGCTGAATTTTCAAAAATTCAGCGAGGTGAAAGTGTTTCTGGTCACGTGATTCAGTTACTTTGGATAATTTCATCTTTCGCACATGCGGTTAAAGATATGAATGCAATACCAATTATATACTGCGCAAATTAATAGGAACAAATGGGGTGAAACCCTGAGCAGAAGAGAAATAAACAAGGCACCTACCTTATTTTGCTAAAAATATAATATTAAAAGAGCAATGAAGGGATTTTAAAACGAAACTTGATAACAAAAAAGGTGATAGTTAAACAATAAACTTTTCGCTTTTTTCACCAGCAATACTAAAGGAGAACTGTGTGGTAGTAATAGAAGTAATAATTGCATTAGCAATTTGGTTTGCAAGTGGTCATGCAATAAGTAAAATTTATTTTAAGGCTGGGTTTAAAGATATTCCAATATTTGTTTTTTGGGTTCCGGCATTGAACTTAGCATTTTTGTTTTATTTAGCTTTCTCAGAATGGCCTAGATTTAAGGGGAATGTATAATGGGTTTTATTATAGCTATCGCAATTTGGGCATTGATAGCGTTTGCAGGTTGGCGCGTATTTACTAGAGCTGGCTTTAAAGGCTGGATGGGTTTTCTTTTTTTAATTCCTATAGTTAATTTTATAGCATTGTTATATTTAGCTCATAAAGATTGGCCTATTGAGAATACACAAAACTAGCAAGAGGCTATAGGTTAAGTAATTTTATAAGTTGTTCATGATATATAGGCTATCAAAAAGGCTGCTTAAATAAAGCAGCCTTTTACTTTTAAAAGCTGATTAACAGTGAAAAGCTGATTAACAGTGACACCCATCCTAAATTTTTTATTAATAACTGCCCGAATAAAAAAATGGATGGTGATGGAGATGGAAAACCTTGTGAAATGATTCACGGTTTAAAAATTAATGGTAATTTGATAAACCGTTTAGTTAAAGGTTGGGTTGAAAAAAAAACAGAATGATAAATAAACAAGACACCCATCTTAAATTTCAGCTTAGTCAGCAGTGCAGAACAAGTTTTAGGAGTATTAAAAAATGGATTTTGTTATATACTTAATTTTATTTTTATTGTTTTATATTTTAGTCAATTATATCCAAAGCATTATTGGGTATTACCCTAAACTAGCTAGAGAATATAAAACGGATTTAATTATTTCTGATTCCTCACTTTTAAAATCAAGCAGTATGTACTTGACGAATGTGGCAGATATTTCTCGTGAGAAAAACAGTGAATATCGGACTTGGCTAAATATCAAATCATTTCAGCAAGGTATATTTATAAGCCAAAAACGGATGTTGATTCTACTATTTCCCAGGAGTTTTTTAATACCATGGGAGCAAATTAGTTTAATAAAAGAAAAAACTAATTTTCTTAAAAATCAATATCTTTATAAAGTCGAATGTAAAAAAGAACCTGTTTATATCATTACGAAATTCGATTTATTAAAAAGCGTAAGTAACAAGAATTTACGAGAATAAATGAAGTCAAATCTTGACTTCACACACCAAAGCTTAACTGAGTTAAATCGCTTTGATATAAGCCATTATCCTCTTTAAAAGCGCAGCGCCTCATAGCCTCTTTGTGAATTAGCCTTTAGATTACGAAGAGGGCATTAACTTGGGATGCGGTAGTCGAACGTTTTAAGTTGAAGGTGGGCGTCACTTTAAACGTAAAACATCGGCGAATTAGCATCTCTAATACACGCCGATGTTTATAACTTATTTAAGTAACTACCTTATTAATAAGGTATTTAGCCTTAGTCTTGTTTACGGTTAAGACTAATCAAACATATTGCCAAAAGTAACGTTGCAATCATGCCCGAAGCACCAGCAACACCTGATGGCATAAATCCATCACGGCCAAAGATGATTAATATAGCATTGGCAAACATAGCAACCACACCAGCTAAGGCTGTAAGTCCGCCAATTGCTTTGCCACCTTTAGCTATAAAAGACAGGCCAAAAACAAGAGCTGCTAATCCCAATAATAATTTAGCTGCGTAGTAAATCATGAATGACAAAGAAACCACGCCACTAATTAAAGGTTGTGCGCCTTCTACGGCACCCGCTACTTTTCCAAATGTTGAAAACAAAGTAAGGCCAATGCTTACCTGTACTATGTTAAGAATTGCGCTAAATGTTATAGCCGACCATCCTAGTTGAGCGTTTTGTGCTTGCACCATAGCAGAACCCGCAAAGGCAACAAGTAGAGTGAAAACCACGGCTTCTAGTCCCCATGCATACTGCCTTGAAAAACTAATTTCTGCACTGTAAAGGGCAGTAAAAACAGCCTGTGTTATCGCTAACACCAACAATAACGATGCTGTAATTAGCATGGTGCGTTTATTCGTAAATTCCATTATGTACCTCTTATAATTTTATATTTTATGCTTTTAAAAAACTTTAATAGCTCTCATACTTGGGTAGAAGACAGGTAAAGCTATTTAATTATTTCACTCAAACCTACAAAAGTATTAATTAATAACAAATAGGCTCAAGCTACGGATTTTGATTAAAACTTAAATCGGCAAAGTCGTTATGATTGAAGCCATTTATGCCTCTAAAAATGCAAGGTCTCACACTCTCTTTATGAATTAACTTTAGATTACTAAGAGGGCATTTTACACGTATTCTAGCAATGGACATAAGTGACTTTGTAAAAGCCACTTATTGTAGTCAGGCAATGCTGTAAAAGAGCTTAAAACCTACTTTGTTAAGATAGAAATATAAAGTGAGACCAATCACTTAACGCTGTGATAGTTTGTTCTGTAGGGGGCGCAACATAGATTAAACCTGCAATGGCAATAATTGAAGCTAGCGTAATTAACTTATTATCGAAGTCAGCTATTTTTAAAGCGGTGCCAAAAGAGCGTTTAATTCTGACATTACTTAAATCTACACTGTAAATTTCATCCAGCAATAAATGAATTAATCCGCCTAATAAAATAAACCCACCCGTTAACCAGGCAAAGACAGCTGCTTGTGTGGTTGATTGGTCATTCAGTTTCCATGTTACTTGAGTCGTTAATAGCGCGCATAACAGTATAAATAGTAAAGAGTGGCAACTACCTCTATGTACTGTGATCCATTCAAAAATGGGTCTAATAATATATTTCATAAACCCGTACACCAATAACGGCACTACGATTAACTCGATAAAGCTAATTTCAATAATGAGCTCGGTGGTTATGTAATGCAGTACCAGTAATACAGCGCTGAGTGCAAATAAGTTAAAAATAGTATCGAGTGATGTTGAGTTATCTGAATCTATGTCGGGTAATAAGCCGCCAATAGAGCCTAAAAACCAAAGCCAGAGTGCGCCCTTTAATTCAATATGGCCTGCAGATAATAAGGTGGCTGAGGCTAAGCCTGTGATGATTACGGCAGTATTAAGATGAGTATTGAAGTTTGCCATTGTATCTCTTTATGGGAAAAAGTAGGGCATTCTATCAATTGAAAAGTTTATTGTTCAATATTCTTTTTAATTAGATTTTTTATTACTTTGATTAATTGCTAATAGTACGATTTTTCTTCTGCATTGTGGTTAGTGGTGCAATCATGTTGTAATTTTTTTGATAAAAATCAATAATACAGATAGTTTTTATTGTCTATTGGCCTTTTGTGTTTTTAATAAAAGCCTAGCTATCAACTTATATAAAACGGCTTAACTGGAATCCACATGAACCAAAATAGATATAAAGCATCGTTTCCTGCGCCTGACATTGGTAGTGACTATTTTGTTTCATCAACATGGAGCAGTTATGGTTTCTGGGCTTTATTAGCACTGACTCCGCTTGCTCATTACATGATGTATTATAGCGTTGACGGTTTAGAACATGGCAAAGATTTAAACGCTGTAGGAGTTACTATGCTTGGTGCTCTTGCTTTGTTTGTTTTAAATATAGCTGCCCAATCTATACGTTGGTTAGGCAGGTTTTTGGCAGTTGTTTGCTTTAGTGTTAGTTTATTTTTTATTTTATCGATTATCTATCTTAGTATTTATGCTCACTTCCCAATCGCTTATTTTGGTCCTGTTATTTACTTTGGTTTAGCAGCGTACTTTTATAATAAAGACTATTTGAAAGTCGTGAAAACTTTATAGTATTCACTTCTACTGTCTATTTTCGTAACTAAAGGAAACTGTGTGCTCTTATTTAATTCACACCATTTTACTTTTTAAACTCATCGTAAAATGCAATTTGCCCTCGGCCAGTTTCTTTAATGTGGTAGAGCATGTTGTCTGCGTTTAGCATTAACGCAACTAATTCGTTGCCATCATTTGGGGCTACTGCAATACCTATGCTTGCACCTACTGCGCATGTTTTATTTTGCGCAATATTAATATCGTGTTTTAACTCATTGAGTAAGGCGTTCGCTTTTTGTTGTGTTGCCGTTTTATCGTAGGTTTTAATTTGCTGCGCAACAATAAATTCGTCACCGCCTAGGCGGATGCACATGTCGTTTTTTTCGTGAAAAAGTGTTTTAAATCTGTGTGCTATTTCAATTAGCACTTTGTCGCCGGCTTCGTGTCCGTAGGTGTCGTTAATGGGTTTAAACTTATCTAAATCAATCATCATAAGCACTAAATATTCATTATGTTTAATACATTCACGTAGTGATTTTTTAAGGCGTTTTTCACCGGCGCGTCGGTTTAATAAGCCAGTGAGTGGGTCGTGATCGGCTTCAAAGCGGGTTTGCTGTTCGCGTTCTGCGCGCTCGGTTACATCGTGTAAAATTACTTCTACTAGCTGCTCTTGTTTGGGGTTTCGTTTGGTATCTCTTTGGTCTGTTAACCTTACAAATAAACAATGAAACCATACCGTTTTATAGCCAACTTTACACTCTACATCTAAGGTGGTTTGTGGTGGGTTTTTAGCAGAGCGAATATCTGCCAGTAGGCTTTGTAATTCGTCTACATTGCTAAGTAACTCAGGAAAATGCAAGGTTGGTAATTCTTCTTCGCCGGGTACGGTAAAGTAATGCTTAAATGCAGGGTTAAAGGTGGTGATAATGTTTTTGTCATCGAGTAAACAAATACCTGCGCTGGCTTGTTCAAAAATAAGTCTAAATTTAGCTTCTAGCTCTTGAGTTTTTTTACGCAGTGTTTGCTCATTACTAATAGTTAAATGTAGCTCGTGCATTAAGGCATTTATACCTTGGGTTAAACGGCTTATTTCGTCCCGTTTGCCTTGCTTGAAGGTTAGCATTTTTAGGGTTTCTGGCTCGCTTGGATTTATTTTAGCAAAGCTGTCGGTTAGGTTTTGAATTGGCTGTGTAAGCCAGCGCTGAACTACCAGCGATACAAAAAATGCGATAACAATGGATTGAATTAGCATTAAGATAAATTCTTTTATAAGCGCTGACTGTGCTTGTTGTTCAATAAAGTTATCGTCTGGGTATATGGCGAGTACACCTATAAAAGTGTCTTCTATAAAAGGGTGAACTAATTTAATTAAAACAGCTTCATTTTTTTTGTTAGTAGATCCTTTTGCTATAAATAAATCCATCTCTCCTTTAGGGTTTACTTCTCCTTCTAGGCTTGCGCCTTGCACTAAGTCGTTACTGAGTAGGCCGTTAATAATTTCTTGGCTTAATTCTTTGTCATTTAAGTAAGCGGCAATAGCGGCTGTTTTTTCCATTGTTTGCGCTAACTGTTGAACGAGTAGGTAGTTTGTATTTTTTTTCTCTTTAAAGCCTGAGTAATAAGAGAGCATAGACGAGACTAAAGACACAACAATAGCAACTAACGCAATTGATATAGCGACGCGTATGTAGAGTTTTTGGCTAATAATTTTAATCAAATGTGTATACCACTTTTACTGCATCTGTAACTTGAGATAGCGGAATATAGCCAATCGCAAATTGTGATGCTGCTATTTTATTTATTGCGTCTTCTACCGATGTTGAAGGCGTGGGTGGCTTTGCGCGCCCTGAAAATAAAAGCCTCGCCCAATACGCATTTATTTTTTGCTCGTCTTTATTAACCAGTTTTAAGTAAAAGTCGTTTTTTAGTGTTGATTGCGCGGGCAAATCAAGTGGTTTTGAGGTCTCACCATCAGGGAAAGTTAAATACCGGCCCATGTAAATATCAATAATTTCTCGTTTTGATAATGCGTTAATCGCATTGCTTTTATTAACCACGACTACAAACTCTGTAGATTTAGCATAAACACTAACACTAACAAGAAGCAGGCAAAGCGGCAGCAACAGATAAAGGAGTAAATTACGATAGCTCATCATTGTTAAAACACCATACTAGCATTCAAACTTAGCATATGTACTTTGTGGCCTTTGTCTACATCTGTAGGATTACTAAGACTCCATAAGCCAGCGCCTTGAGGCTTAATATCAAAGCGGTCTAACTGGGCTTTTAATGCTATGCGCTCAGACAGTTGCCATTTTACGCCTACGTTAATTGAGTGTTGGTGAACATTGGTAACTTTAACAGCAGACTGACTGGCAACTGCGAGTTGTTGTATAGGCACTGAAAATTGCTCAGGAGTGCTTGGCGGAAAAGCAGGATCGTTTACTTTTATTACGTCATGTCGGTGTTTAGCCGCTGTAAAACCTGTATAAAATATTGCGTTATCTACACGGTAACCTGCACTAATATAGCCACTAAGAACTGACGGAGCAACTATCCAATCGGATTCTGAAATACCCATCTCTGATTGGATTAGCCAATTGTTGTGATCGTAAGTAAGCCCAAACGCGGCGTATTCTATACTGTTGCCTTTGGTGTTAAATTTGTTTGATATTTTTTGCGCTTGCGGCCATATACTTTGTGGTATTGAGTTGAGTGCGGCTAAATACTCATCTAAAGAGGTTAACTTATAATCCCCAAAGTCTGACTTTGATAATGAAAAACGCATAGTCCAAGCATCTAAAGAGTAGGTTGCGCTAAAAGTTGTTAAGTTATCAAAATCAATAAAAAAGTCGTCATTATAGGCTTGTAGCTTGGCTGTTGTACTACCATAAGCAAGTTTTAAACGTAAAAAACCGTCGTTAATTGCTTTGCTGTATTCCACATCTACACCATCGAAATTTCCTGCAATGTTTGCAAACGAGTAGTACGAATGAGGCGGGCGCACCCATAAATAGGCATATCCTACGTAAGGGTATTCCGATAGTAAGTAAAGGTCGCTATTTAACCTGCCTGCACGAATAGCCCAATGACGGGTAGGGCGATAGCGCACAAAGGCGAGCTCTAAAAAATTATCAAAGCTTTTAAAGGCATGATCTTGAATAACTACTTGAAACACAGAGTCCCAATTTTTTGAGAGTGATATATTAGCCTGCCCACCTAAAATTGAATCTCGCGTTGCTGAAAAACCAGATTCGTTGACATTTGAATAACTCGATGCAAAGCCAATATCTGAATCGTCCGTGTAGCTGAGTGTTAAGGATGCAAAACCACTAAATTGCACGTCTATGTCGTTTGCATAGGTTTTATTAGCAGCAGAAATTGCCAATATTGCTATGGCAATTGTACCTCGGAACAACATGTTAGCTCGTATTTTTATAATGTAGATAGTAAAAAGATAGCACAATTTATTAAATTACCAACTTAAGCATTACAGTGGCTTATCAATTAAATACAAAAAAATATGAGACCCCCCCTAAATTTTGTACTTTGTTAAGCGAAGTACAGGGACATAAGAAAATCAAGGCGGAAAATTTGTGTTATCTATTGTTATAAGTGGCGACAATATAGATTATGAATAGGGCGGTTTTTTGATATTACTAAACTTAAAACGTGTTGGTTACTGGATGAGCTTTATTTTTATAAGGCTGCTTAAATTAGGCAGCCATTTGTATTTAAAACTTTAAAAGCGCTGACTTAAAACGGTGCATAGCCATCATTTGGTTTATTTGGGTTAGTCCAGCGCTGTTTAGCATCAACAGGAATGCGCGGTGCACCTTGTGCTGGTAATCTACCGCGCTCCCCATACAACCACAATACAAAGTTAGTTCGCTCGCCACTGGTAATAGGCTTGGAAGCGTGTGCAATATTGCCTCGATGTAACATGGCAGTACCAGGCTTAAAGGTAAGTGATTTAATGTCACCTGTGTACGGGTGATAAAAGTCCACTTGTGACCCTGTAAACTCTTCGCCTGGTAAATTTAGGTTAATGTTAAGCGTTACAGCTGATGCGTCGGTATGTGGGCGAATTGATGAATCTGTATTTGGCTCATAATAAATTGAAAAGCCAAATGTTTGTGTATCAAACCCCATAACTTCTGGGAACAGCATACGTGAAATAGGGCGCATATAAGTGTTTAGTATTTCGTTATAAAATGCTTGAAAGCTTGGCGCGGCTAAATAACCTTCTGATCGGCTATCAAGCATGGCACCACGGCGATTTAACACTATTTTACAGTGGAACACCTGATTAAACGCGATTAATGGGTTGCTCTGTCGCCCCAAATTTCTTCTAGGCGGCTGTCGCGACCACAACTCCAACGATAGGTGTTGTATCGGATTGGATTGTTTTTGTAATAATCTTGATGATAGCTTTCCCTCCCTTTTATAGGGTAAAAGGTGCTTGCGTTTAGTATAGGTGTAACCACAGTTTGGTTAGGAAACTCGGCAACTACTGCAGCTTTTGTTTTTTCGGCTAATTTACGTTGTTCGTCGTTTTGTACAAATATAGCGCTTAAATAACTAGGGCCTTTATCACAAAATTGGCCTCTTGCATCAAAAGGATCAATATTAACCCAGTAATGATCAAGTATGCCCTGATAGCTTACTATGGCCGGATCGTAAGTAATTTCTACCGCCTCGTAATGGCCTTTATGATTACCATTGTATGTCGGGTTTTTAAGTTTACCGCCAGTAAAGCCTGATATTACATCGGTTACGCCTTCTAGCTTTTCAAAGTCACTTTCCATACACCAAAAACAACCTCCAGCTAGAACGGCTTTTTCGGTTTTAGCTGCATGGGAAAATGTACTAAACAAAATAACGGCAGATGTTAATGCAAGCGTAAGTGATTTTTTCATAAAATTATCCATCTGTACTGTGAGTTTATAAATACTTATAAAGTTAGACCCGCTAAGTGCTAATACAATTTCATTGTAGAGGGCTGGCCGACTTATCTATGGTGAAAAATATTGTACTTTGACAGGTTTTATAGGGATAAGGCTAGTGACAAGATCACTATTTAAGTTAGTAGCACGGTTTAATTGGGTTAGCCAAGTATGCGTTATTTAATGGGGTGTTGAATTATGCTTACGTGTTCATTAAAGTGACAACATTCGTGATATAAATTAGCAGGTGATAAATGAACCAGTTAACAGAAACATCAATAAGCTGCCCTTATTGTGGAGAAAGTATAGAAGTATTACTTGATGCAGCAGATATTGATGAGCAATACATAGAAGACTGCCAAGTATGCTGTAAGCCTATTTCGTTTGTGGTATTTGAAAATGATGACGAGCTAAACGTTAATGTTTACAGCGAAGACGATGCATTTTAACTCGTTGATTAGATAGTAGGCTGCAAAATTGCAGCCTTTTTACTGTGCATGTGTTTGGTTAGCTATTTTGCTCACGCGCTAATTGGTTAGGAAGAAGTTCTTCTACTATTTCGCGTGCTGGAAGTGTATAGCGTGTGCCGTCAAACATTACTGAGGTAAACTCGTTAATATTAGTAATGCCTGTTAAGGTCCAGCCTTCGCCGCGCTTTGGGCAATATACTGTGGTAGTGGGTTGTATTACTTGAAAATCGTCACTCATTACGTTATCCACTCTTTTTGCTTTAAAGATAATGCTTGTTAATGGGGTATGGTAAGTTAATAATGCCTGCCCATAAAGAGCTAATTTAACTAACCACTTAAATAAAATGTTTAATACCACAAAGCTTGAACGCGTTACGCTGCGTTTAATTACCCACAAACACGCTGCGTGTTTATTTAATATTTTAAACCACCCGCATGTGTCAGAATTTAACGACTACGAAACACCGCTCAGCAAAACGCAAATCAAGCAATTAATACAAGATGATATTAGTGCATATTACGAAGGCGAAGTGATTAGAGTTGCAATTGAACATAATACGTCTGGAAAGTTAATGGGTACTTGTGGGCTTTATAATTTAACCCCGTGTAAAAGTAGTGCGTTTATAGGATTTGAGCTGCATCCTGACTTTTGGGATAAGGGCGTAATGTTTGAAGTGGTGACCGGTTTTATTGAAACTCTAATTAAGCATATTCCGCTTAAACATTTGTCTGCTGAGGTGAGTGCACATAATGCACGTTCCCATAATTTACTTATGAAACTAGGGTTTAGTTTAAGAGAAAATTCTGTCTGGCATAAATCACTTTAACTCAATACGGCAATTATAAGTGCTTACCTTTTTTCAATCCTCAATCCTTAAAGTTCAGTAAATAAAATACAAAAAATAGCGGCTTTCAATTATAGTTAAGCGTAAGTAAATGAATTTGTTACCCGTGTTTTATTAAACATTTACGCTTAACAAGGATTTTATATGCTAGAAAAACTCTCTCAAGATGCGCTTGTAATTTGGGCGACCATTGACCCAATAGGCACTATGGCGCTGTTTGCCGCGCTTACTTCTCATTTAACTGATCAACAACGCCGTAAAACTGCATTTAAAACGGTGCTTTATGCCGGGGGCGTATTATTGGGTTCTATTTTAATAGGGCAACTAATACTTAATGCGATGGGAATTAGGTTGGTGTCGTTTCAGTTAGGGGGCGGAATTATATTGTTTTTGTTTGGCCTGCAAATGATTTTTGGAAACGATTCTAACAAAGCCAAACAAGACCCCGATCACGATATAGCCGTGTTCCCGCTTGCTATACCTGCAACGGCGACTCCTGGCGCTATCTTGGCGGTAATACTACTTACTGATAACCACATACACCCAATTACTACTCAAATAGGCACAGCGCTTGTTACACTTGGTGTGTTGGGTATTACATTAATACTATTGCTGCTTTCGGGTAAAATTATTAAGCTAATTGGTACTGGCGGCGCGTCTATTTTAACGCGAGTGATGGGCATGATTTTAGCCGCGTTTTCGGTTGAGCTTATTATGACCGCGCTGGAAATAAAGCAATGGGTTAAGCTCGATTAAATAACTCCTACACATTGAAAGGAATGCCGTATGGCAATAAAAATAACAAAACACTATATTATCAATTTAAGTTTAGCCGTAGTCATTTTTGCTATTGGTATTTTAGCTATACGCTATTACAACCATTATGTATCGGCCTATACAGATGTAACAATTAACTCAAGCGTGCTTAATGAGTCGCGCAAAGTGTTTATAAGATTGCCCGCTAATTATAATCCTAAAAAAGCGTATCCGTTAATTATTAAAACCGATGGTAACTTTAATTTAGATACATGGGATAAAGCACTTACAAAACAAGCTAAGAGCAAAAAAGGGGATAAGGCTATATTGGTGTCTATTCCTAATTTGTTTTTTACAGATACACGTAATCGCGATTTAGTACCTCCTTATGCCCGCCAAGATGTAAATACACAAGCGCGTCCAGAGCATGAAACACTTATTGAACCAAATGGTGAAGCCGACAAGTTTTTAGCGTTTATTGAAACTGAGTTACTCCCTTATTTATCGGTAAAATATAAGCTTAGTAATAACCGTGTATTAAGTGGTTTTTCGGCAGGTGGTAGCTTTGTACTTTATACACTGCATACAAAACCTGAACTGTTTAATGGCTATTTTGCTTTTAGCCCTGCGGCTTGGTATGACGATATGACCGTAGTTAATAATTTAGAAGCGTTTTTAAGTGCTCAAGATAACAAAGTTAAGGCGCCTACTTATTTATATCTTTCGGTGGGTGGGGCAGAGCATCCGTTAATGTTAAAAGCGTTTAGTAATTTAGAGACCGTTTTAACAGCCAACCCTAACAATAACCTTGTGTGGCAAAGTGCTATAAACAAAGGTGCTGAGCATTCAGATAATCCATCAATTAGTGTGGCTAAGGCATTAGCTGGTTATAGTACGTTTATTAAAAAGTAAGCTAGATAGATTCAAGTGTTAACTGTATGCATATACAGTTAACACTGTTTTGTGTATTTAGAATGCTTAATCAGCTTTATAACAATTTACTTAGTTCAATATTATTAACGACTTACAAAAAAAGGTAAGTTTAAATTATTTTTGCACAGCAATTACATGTACTGTTTTTATATACAGTTCACAACTATTAAATTAGAATACCGTCAGTACCCATGAAGCATATACACATCTATTTGTTACTGCTTTTAATCAGCCTTTCGCCTTTGTGATCAGCAATAAGCAGTGTAAGTACTTTGCTATTTCAATATAGTTTTAGCATTTTTTTATACTCTTAATGCAGTTAATATAAATTGGCTGGTGGCTTTATAGCAAAAGAACACATCATACTAGATATTGCTATAACGCTAAACTTAGCAATAAAGTCAAATTAGAAAGAAGTAATCAAAGAGGTAGTCAAAATAATAAAGCCTGCGGTAACTACATCCACTAAAAATATAAATGCCGAGTGTGGACTATGAGTGATTAATTAAAGTTTTCCTCGATCATTGTAATGAGCAGCAAAACGTTAAACGTTAAAAATAGGGGCATCGTGAATGGTACTATTACAAATTAAAAAAGCAGATACCAATGCGGCTGTTAATGCCTTTTTTGAAATAGCCTTAAATGCAAAATTGAGTATTCAAAAAAGTATGGCGGAATAAAAAAAAGCCCAGTTAAAAAAGTTAAAAGGGCTAAAAGGGTTGTGCTTAGGGAAGTTGTAGTCGTTTTATAAACTTATATTTAAAACTTATATCTAAAACCAAATGCTATACCGTCATCTTCTGACTGCTCCATTTGTGCTTGTTGATCGTCGTTATCGCTTTCAAAGTCGCTAAAGTCTTTACGCGCTTCTACGTAGGCAATAGTGTCTTCGTCAATTAAGTAGTGAAGGCCAATAACAGCAAACTGACGCTTAAACACATCTTCTGGGTCGGCGTTAAAGTTTGGCTGAATTACGTAATCATCACCGGCATCAAACACGTTGTAGGCAATAAAAGGGCGAAAATCGTTATCAAAGCGGTAAGATGCAAATGTTTCTACACCGATTGCGTCTTTAATTAAGCGACCAATGTTATCTGTGTCGTGGTTTTTGTTTTTATTTACGTTGGCTGCAACGTATAGGCCGGGCTCATCAATGTTGCCCCACATAATACCTGCACCATAAATTAAATCTTCAACATTACGAGTAGAACCATCGCCAAACGTTAAATCAAACTCACCACGGTTAACACCTGCTGTAAGTGTTAGCATGTCAGTTGGGGTATAAGTTACAGACGCACCAAATGTGTAATTAAATTCAACTTCTTGGGCTGCACTATCGCCAGAGTTCCAAAGTGCTTCACATTCTTCTTCTGAAATGTCGGTTACGTCACAGGTATAAAATTCGCTGTTTTTAAGCTGCGCTTGTACTGCAAAACTAAAATCGTTATAGCTATTGCGGTACTGCACTAATTTATCTCCACGGCCAGTGCCATTAACAGCGCCATCGTCTTTGTTATAGGTGTAAACACCAGCCGCATTACCATCCCATACAAAGCTATTATTTGTGCCGTAAACTACGTCGTACCATGCACCCCATTGTTTACCAATGGTAAGTTGGCCATATTTTTCGTGCGAAAGCCCTGCGTAACCTAAACGGTTGTATAAAAACTCATCCTGGATAGACTCAAAACGGTTGTTATAAATAATATCGCTGCTGCCAACAGGGTTTACACCCCATTCTACGAGTGCGAGTGCAGTCCAGTCTTTCTTAAGCTTTCGGGTAAATCCAAAGTTAATGCGCGAGGTACCGTTAACAACTTCGGTTTCGTTTTGTGTATTAATTACACGCACATCAAGATATCCACCAACTTCAACAGTATTTTTGTCATCTTTGTATAATTCTACTGCCGAAACAGCGGGTGCGAATACAATACTTGCGCTAATAAGCGTCGCTAATTTTTTGCTCATCTTGTGTGTTGCCCTGTGTAAATTGGTCAATTTTTTACGTAGGTAAAAATTCAGATTCGAAGACTAACAAAGCAATAAACGGCTCAAAAGTGAAAAATACTCAATAAAAGTAATCGTTAAACTTAACGGATATTCACTAAAGGTTAATTTTGTTTTTCAGGTGTTGCAAAAGTTTACGTTTTTAATGATTTGATAGGTAAATAGGATGAGGAATTAGCGATGTGTAAAAATTGTAATTTGAATTAATTTCATCTTGGTTAAAAAGTAGCAACTAGTGTAAAAGCTCTAAAAGTACTTTATTTTCATAAATATAACTTTTTATTATTATAGGGTGAACAAAAATGAGTTAAGTAGACACACAAACACGTTAAAAGTGTTTTTACTCTAATTTGTATTGTAATTTCTAATCTCTTATGCCTGTTTATAAAACATACTTTATGGATTTTAATTAGAATAAGTTGAATAAAAATTAACGAAACCATTAAATCTAATCCGTTATTTTTACTACTAACTACATAGCCATAATAAATGGCTAAAACGCAGTGGTTTGCTTTTAAACTTTCATAGAAAAACAGGCCATTTTGGTTTAAACTGCGCGCAATTTAAATACATCATTACTCCTTTGGAGGGTAGCGCTATTATTAGTACAGCTAATGTCACCATGCAATTTGGTGCTAAACCATTATTTGAAAATATCTCAGCAAAATTTGGCGATGGTAACCGTTACGGTTTAATCGGTGCAAATGGTTGTGGTAAATCAACATTTATGAAAATTTTAAGTGGTGAGCTTGAAGCGTCTTCAGGTAATGTAAGTACTGATCCTAACGAACGCGTTGCTAAACTTAATCAAGATCAGTTTGCCTACGAAGAATACTCAGTAATCGATACCGTGATTATGGGCCACAAAGAGTTGTGGGAAATCAAACAAGAACGTGACCGTATTTACTCTTTACCTGAAATGAGTGAAGAAGACGGTATGAAAGTAGCCGATCTTGAAACTGAATTTGCTGAAATGGATGGTTACTCTGCTGAATCTAAAGCAGGTGAGCTTTTATTAGGTGTAGGTATTGGCACTGACCAACACTTTGGCCCAATGTCAGAAATTGCACCGGGTTTTAAGCTGCGCGTGCTACTTGCACAGGTGTTGTTTTCAGACCCAGACATTATGCTACTTGATGAGCCTACTAATAACTTGGATATTTACACCATCAAGTGGTTAGAAGACGTGTTAAATCAGCGCGACTGTACCATGATAATCATCTCGCATGACCGTCACTTTTTAAACTCTGTGTGTACACACATGGCCGACATTGACTACGGCGAGCTTCGTATTTACCCAGGTAATTATGACGAATACATGTTTGCAGCAACGCAAGCACGTGAGCAATTACTTAACGAAAACGCTAAAAAGAAAAACCAAATTGCTGAACTTCAACAGTTTGTTTCTCGTTTTTCTGCTAACGCCTCTAAAGCTAAGCAAGCAACATCGCGTGCTAAACGTATCGACAAAATCCAATTAGACGAAGTAAAAGCGTCTTCACGCCAAACGCCGTTTATCCGTTTCGACCAAGAAAAGCAGTTATTCAGAAACGCTCTTGAAATGACCAACCTAACACAAGGTTTTGACGACAATACGTTGTTTTCTGGACTTGAAGGTTTAGTAGAAGTTGGCGAACGTATTGCTATTATTGGTGAAAATGGTGTTGGTAAAACAACATTACTTAATACATTAGCAGGGCGCTTAGCACCTAAAGCTGGTGAGTTTAAGTTCTCAGAAAATGCTAATATTGGTTACTACGCGCAAGATCACGCTGATGAGTTTGCAACCGACATGAACTTGTTTCAGTGGATGGAGCAATGGCAACAAGAAGGCGACGACGAGCAAGTGGTTCGTAGCTTCTTAGGCCGTATGTTATTCTCTCAAAACGATATTAAAAAATCAGTTAAAGTAATTTCAGGTGGTGAGCAAGGCCGCATGTTGTTTGGTAAAATTATGATGCATAAACCAAACATATTGTTAATGGATGAGCCAACTAACCACATGGATATGGAATCTATCGAGGCGCTTAACTTAGCCCTTGAAGCTTACGAGGGTACATTGATGTTTGTATCTCACGACCGTCAGTTTGTATCATCGGTTGCAACCCGCATTTGGGAAATTAAAGACGGTAAAGTTATCGACTTTAGAGGCAACTACGCAGAATACCTAGCGAGTAAAGAAGCTTAATTAGCTATTTACCCGTTAACTCTAAAAAGCCATGTTTAAACATGGCTTTTTTTGTTTTTGTGAGTCGCAATTAAACTTGGTTTGGGTATAATACCCGCCTAAAACCGGACATAAGTCCGCTATTTTTAAAATACATTACTGAGGAGTATTTATGACTGTTGGCATTATTATGGGTTCAAAATCAGATTGGCCAACCATGGAACATGCAGCACTTATGCTAGAGCATTTTGGCATTAAGTACGAAACCAAAGTCGTGTCTGCACACCGCACTCCTCAATTACTTGCTGATTACGCAAGTTCAGCCGCAGAACGTGGTATTAAAGTTATTATTGCTGGTGCTGGCGGCGCAGCGCATTTACCTGGTATGGCGGCTGCTTTTACGTCGCTTCCCGTACTTGGCGTACCTGTAAAATCAAAAGCATTAAATGGTGTTGATTCACTTTTATCTATTTGCCAAATGCCTAAAGGCGTTGCAGTAGGTACGCTTGCAATTGGTGAGCCGGGCGCAGCAAACGCGGGTTTATTAGCTGCACAAATTTTAGGATGTCAAAATCCAGAAATTTTTGCAAAAATTGAAGCGTTTCGTAAAGCTCAAACCGACACTATATTAGCTAATCCAAACCCTGCAGAGTAATAATGAATATTTTAATATTAGGTGCAGGGCAACTTGCACGTATGATGAGCCTTGCAGGAGCGCCGCTTAATTTAAACGTTGTTTCGTACGATGTAGGCAGTAAACAAATTATGCACCCGCTAACCGGTGACATTTATAACACATCGCTTGAGCAAGCAATATCAAACGCTGATGCCATTACTGCCGAGTTTGAGCACATTCCTGATGACGTATTAACCCTTTGCTGTAACAGTAATAAGTTTTACCCAGGAAAAGCCGCTATTAAAACCGGTGGCGATCGCTCGCTTGAAAAGGCATTGCTTGATAAAACAAACGTAACTTGTGCGCCGTACCAATTAATTACTGAAAAAGCGCATTTAGAACTTGCCGTTAAAACACTAGGTAAACCACTTGTAATTAAAACATGCCAAGCGGGTTACGATGGAAAAGGCCAATGGCGTTTAAAATCGGATGATCAAATAGACGAAATTTGGTCACAAATGGCTGATTTTATTGCATCAGGCACCGAACTTGCGCCACATACGATTATTGCCGAAAAAATGATTCCGTTTGATCGTGAAGTATCTATTATTGGTGCACGCGACAAACACGGTAATGTTGCTATTTATCCGCTAACAGAAAACGAGCACACAAATGGTGTATTAACGCTTTCTATTGCCGGTAAAAATAATCAAAGTGTTGAAGCTCAAGCAAACGATGCATTTACAAAAATAGCAAACGAGCTTAACTACGTTGGCGTATTAGCAATTGAGTTTTTTGATGTAAGAGGCACGTTACTCGTTAACGAAATTGCACCGCGTGTACATAACTCAGGCCACTGGACGCAACAAGGCTGCCATTGCTCACAGTTTGAAAACCACATGCGTGCTGTTGCAGGTTTGCCGCTTGGTAATACAGAGCTTAAACACATTACTGCGATGATAAACGTATTAGGCCAACCAAGTATTCCAAGTGAAGTATTAAAAACGGTTGATGTAACGAGCCATTGGTACGGTAAAACAGCTAAGCCAGGTCGTAAAATGGGCCATATTAATGTATCAGCTGTTAATATGAGTGAGCTTGCAGACAAACTTGGTGAACTTACAGAGTACCTACCAGAGCAAGATTATCCTGGTATTTTAAAAGCAGCTGCCAATTTAGTGCTCAGTGAATAGCTATCATACATTTATATAAATACCGGCTTAAGCCGGTATTTTTTTGTCATAAAAATGGGCTTTGAATATGTAATACTGTTAAAGTCTAATTTTAAATTTGTGAAGTAAAACAATGAAACTAAAAACAATATCTGGCGTGCTAGCCATTACTGCATTATTTAGCTTAAATACATTTGCATCGGAATCTCTTCGTGTTGCAACTTTTAATGTAAGTATGGATGCAACTAATCACACGCCTAAAGGTGAGCAAGTTAAAAGTGATGCTTTAGTTAATGCACTTAAAGCTAACCACCAGCAAATTAAGAACATAGCGGAAATTATTCAGCGTGTTCGCCCTGATATTATTTTACTTAACGAATTTGATTACATCCCAAAAGAGCAAGGCATTGAATACTTTAATCAGCATTATTTAAATGTAGGTCAGCAAAAACAAGCCGCTATTAACTACCCTTACTCTTATATTGCACCTGTAAATACAGGCCTAGCTACCGAGTTTGATTTAGATAACGATGGCAAAAAAAATGGCGTGATGGGCGATGCACAAGGCTTTGGCTTTTTTGAAGGGCATTATGGTATGGCTATTTTGTCAAAATACCCAATTAATTTTGATAAAGTAAGAACCCTTCAAACCTTTAAATATAAAGACATGCCAAATGCACAAATGCCTGTAATGCCTAAAACAGGTGAAAACTGGTATAACGCACAAGAATGGCAAGCACTTAGACTCAGTTCTAAATCGTTTTGGGATTTACCTATTAGCGTAAATGATAAAACAATTCATGTAATTGCATCTCACCCAACACCGCCTGTATTTGACGGTGAAGAGGATAGAAACGGCAAGCGTAACCACGATGAAGTAAGGTTAATAGCCGATTACGTTTCAAATGCTAAGTATATTTACGACGATAAAGGCGAAAAAGGCGGTTTAAAAGCTCACTCTCGTTTTGTTATTTTAGGCGATTTAAACGCAGCCCCTGAGGGGGACAAAGCCCGTACAAATACTACCGACCAATTACTTAAAAACCCACTTATCAATGCAAGCTTTGTTCCAAAAAGTGAAGGTGCTAAAGAGCAGTATGATGTGCCTTATGCACAAAATTACAGTGCTAATTGGCAAGCCCGTGTTGATTACGTTTTACCGTCAAACTATGGCTTAAAAATTAAGAACGGTGGGGTGTTTTGGCCAACTAAAACCAGTAATGAATATCGTTTAATTAAAGATAGAAACGCATCGAGCGATCACCGCATGGTGTGGCTTGATTTAGAAATTGAATAACGTCTATTACAATTAGTAACTGAGCTTTACCCTGTTTAATGGCTATTTGTCTTAAATAATTGCAATAGCTTGAGTGCTTCTGCTTAAATACGGCCTAATTATAATAACCGTATAGAAGCACTATGATTTTTAATTTTTCTTCATCTAAAACGTTAGTGGCCTTAGCTGTTGCCTCAAGTGTTATGCTTGTAGGCTGTAGCGCTACCGCTAACACCTCTTCAACACAGCAAAGTGCTTTACCAGCAAGTAAGGTTGCTGCGGTTGTAAACACGCCAACAGATATCGGCTCACAAAAAATAACGCTAGAACAAGCAATGGCCGATCATGATTGGATGGGCAATCAGCCAGAGCGTGCTTACTGGGCTAGCGATTCTGCTACTATTATTTATGCTCAAAAAGAGCAAGGTAATACACTACGCAATTTATTTAGCCAATCTGTTAACAGCCAAACAGCAGAGCAGGTAGCGCTTAATAAACTTCATACTGTGGGTTCAAATAAAGCCGTTTATTCTAAAAATAAAACAATGGCGGCTTACACATTTAAAGGCAATGTGTTTGTTAAAAACCTAAAAACCGGTGAACTTAAGCAAATTACAGCGACATCAGCAAGCGAGTCTAAACCACAATTTTTAAATAACGGCGATTTAGTTTACCGCCAAGGCAATGTTTTTTTTAAAGTTGATTTAAAAACAGGCTTAACCAATGAACTTGCTAACTTAAAACTTGCTGATAAGCCAAAAGGGATTGAAGAGCCAAGCACGTATATTGCTAAAGAGCAGCATAAATTGATTAAATTTGTGGCGCTTCAACAAAAAAATAAAAAAGATCAGCAAGCACGTAATGAGCAAATTAATGAACAAAACGATTCAATTGCTAGCACGGCTTACTACTTAGGTGACGGTAATAAAGTTGCAGAAGCACAGCTTTCGCCAAATGGTGATGCGCTATTAGTCGTTGTACAAAAGCAAACAGATTGGCGCGGTGATGGCGATATTATGCCAAATTACATCACTAATGATGCAACCATTGAGCCTAAAAAAGCACGCCGACGTGTAGCAGATGCTAAAGAAGAAACCTCAAAGCTTGTCTACATCAATTTAACTAACAAAGAGCAAACTTCACTTAGCTTTAATACTTTACCGGGCTTTGACGAAGATGTTTTAGCCGCAGTGAAAAAAGAAAATTATGCACGTGATGGTAAAACATATAAGTCTAAAAAGGCGCCTCGTGGCATTAACCTTATTATGGACTGGGGTTTTGAGCAAAGCCCAATAGTATGGAACGATGACGGCTCGCAAGTGGCTATCATGCTCGAAGCATGGGACAACAAAGACCGTTGGCTTGCGACTGTAGATTTTAAAAACAACAAACTTGTGTCGCAACATCGCCTACATGACGATGCATGGATTGCTTACGCGTTTAACGACTTTGGTTGGTTAAATAACTCGAGCACGCTTTATTACCTATCGGAAGAGTCGGGTTACAGCCAGCTTTATAAAAAACCAGTTAATGGTAGTGCAACCGCGCTAACACAAGGCCAATTTGAGGTTTCTAACTTAACGCTTACCAGTGACAACAGCGCAATTTATTATAAAGCGAATGTTGAACACCCAGGTCTGTACGAAATTTACCGTGTTAACCCGCAAACTGGTAAGAGTGAGCAAGTTACTGACTTAAACGGCATGACCGATTACACGTTGAGCCCAGATGAAACTAAGTTACTCCTTAAGCACTCTACAATTACCATGCCTAATGAGCTTTATGTAGCTGACGCACAAGCCAATACAAAAGCAACGCGCTTAACCCATACAGTGTCGGATGAGTTTTTAGCTAAAAAGCTAACTGCACCTAAAATTGTTGCCGTGCCATCTAGCCATACCGAACAACCAATATACGCAAAAGTGTACTACCCAGCTGATTACGTTGAAGGTGAAGTAGGTAAAAACCGCAAAGCGGTTATTTTTAACCACGGCGCGGGTTACTTACAAAACTCACATATGGGATTTTCGGTTTATTTTCGTGAATTTATGTTTCATTCATTGCTCGCTGATGAAGGTTACATAGTAATGGATATGGATTACCGCGCATCTAAAGGTTATGGGCGTGATTGGCGCACCGCAATTTATCGTCAAATGGGAACGCCTGAAACACAAGATTTAGCCGATGGCGTTAAATGGATGGCGCAAAATGCCAACGTTGATACCAAAGCAGTCGGCACTTATGGTGGCTCTTACGGCGGCTTTATGACCTTTATGGCATTGTTTACCGCGCCTGAGTTGTTTCAATCGGGTGCGGCACTTAGACCTGTTACCGATTGGGCACATTACAATACAGGTTATACAGCTAATATATTAAACCATCCTGATGTTGACCCGATTGCGTATGAGCGCAGCTCGCCAATTTATTACGCTGAGGGCTTAAACAAACGTTTATTAATTAATGCCCCAATGGTTGACGATAACGTGTTTTTTCAAGACTCAGTGCGTTTAGTACAGCGCTTAATAGAGCTTGAAAAACAAAACTTTGAAACAGCTATATTCCCTGTTGAACCGCATGGCTTTGTACAGCCTTCAAGCTGGTTAGACGAATACCGCCGTATTCATAAATTATTTAAAGAAACGCTTTAAGCTTTAATTATAAAAACAAAAACGCCGCATTGGTTTAGTTAACTAATGCGGCGTTTTTATTGGGTTAAACAAAATCTAACTTTATTTTTTCTTTTTAAAGAGCTCTATAACCAGTGGTATGGCAAGAAGAGTCCCGCCAATTACACCAATTAAATGTGCATCAATAGCCACAGTGGAGTTAATAAGCTTTCCTATATCAGCATTAGGGCCGCTAAATTGCTCAAACGCTATTTTAATCCATACGCCTATAAATAATAAATAACCCGACTTAAGCCCTACGGTTATATCTTTAACTGCGCCCCAAATAATTACACCATGCAGTAGAGCACTTAATCCGGTGTAAATATGTATGTTTGGGCAAAACCAATAAACACCGAGTCCACACCACAGTGCTAGCGAAATTACATTAAAAGCGTAGCGAGTAGGGGATGTGTATTCGCCATGTAGTAACCATATTAGTAAAACACCACTGGCATTTAATCCCAAATGAGCCCAATTAGCATGAACAAATTGGCTAGAAAAAATTCGCCACAGTTCGCCATCATCAATTAGGCTTCGGTTAAATTCAAGTAAACTATTTAAATCAAATGCAGCAAAAATGGTACTAAAAAGCAGCAAAATAATAGGCGGTAATATATAACGAGGTTGAATAGGTAAATTAAGCATTTTATTATATTTTTTTAGTCAAAATTTTTGCATATTGTGCCCGTTTAACTTTAAGATGCCAAATACAACTACGTAATTAAGTGTTTTTAGTATTTTTATGCATTTTAAACTTAACTCATTATTTGCCATTGGACTGTGCGCAGTATCACTGCCTTCATTTGCACAGCAAACAACTCAAATTGAAACTCGCGAACCTGAAGCTGCTACCGGATTAATCCATAAAAAAGTAGTGCAAGGTGATAAATACATGGTAGCTGCGGCAAATCCATATGCCTCAAAAGCCGGTCAACAAATTTTAGCCCAAGGCGGCAGTGCCGTAGATGCTGCGATTGCTACTCAACTAGTGCTTACTTTAGTTGAACCGCAATCCTCAGGTATTGGCGGTGGTACATTTATGATGTATTACAACAAAGCTAACAATAAATTGACTAGTTTTGATGGCCGCGAAACTGCACCTGCAAATGCAGACGAAACGCTGTTTTTAGATAAACACGGTAAAGCCGTTAAATGGATTGAAGCCGTAGTAGGTGGACGCTCTGTTGGTGTACCCGGTATTTTACATGCCTTTGCAAGCGCACATAAACAATACGGTACATTACCGTGGGAAGCGCTTTTTAAACCGGCTATTGAACTTGCAGAACAAGGATTTGTAGTTTCGCCGCGTTTACATGGCTTATTAGCCCGACAGTTAAACCCTGGCGTGTTGAGCATGCCAATTATTAACGAATACTTTTACCCAAATGGTAAATTAATTGAAGTGGGTAGTGTTAAAAAAAATCAACCTCTTGCTAATTTATACAAAGACATTGCAAAGCAGGGCATTGATGCATTTTACAAAGGCAAAAATGCTAAACAAATGGTTAATGCAGTACAACACTCTAAAATTGCCCCTGGTAAATTAAGCGTACAAGATTTAGCTGATTACAAAAGTAAAGAACGTGATGCGGTATGTATTCAATATCGTGCTTATAACGTGTGTTCTATGGCACCACCAAGTAGTGGCGGCGTAGCAGTACTACAAATGCTTGGCCTACTTGAGCATAAAGATATGAGCGCACTTAAGCCAAACGGCGAAAAGGCGATTCATTACTTTAGCCAAGCTTCGCGTATTGCATTTGCCGATCGCGATATGTACATGGGCGATCCCGATTTTACCCAAGTACCTACACAAGAGCTCTTAAACAAAGATTATATTGCCTCACGCGCTAAATTAATTACCGAAACAGACCAAAAAGCGGTAGCAGGTAATCCTGTAGGGTATTTAAGTTATGCAATGGATGATTCATACGAGTTACCTTCTACCTCACATGTATCTATTGTAGATAGTAAAGGTAATGCTGTGTCGATGACCAGTTCAATTGAAATGGCGTTTGGCTCTACAGTTATGGTTAATGGCTTTATTTTAAATAACCAACTAACTGACTTTTCGTTATCGCCACGTAAAAATGGCAAGCTTGTAGCAAACCGTGTAGAGGCTGGTAAACGCCCGCGTAGCTCTATGTCACCGGTAATGGTATTTAATAAAGATGGCAGCTTACGCTTAATTGTAGGCTCACCTGGTGGTAGCCGTATCATCGATTACGTTGCACAAGTTGTTGTGGGTGTTATTGACTGGAATTTATCAGCGCAAGACGCTATTAACTTACCACGTACAACAAATCGTAACGATTACACCAGCCTTGAAAAAGGCACTGCCATCGAAGCCATTGCGCCTGCACTTACCAAGCGCGGCCACAATGTGCGTATTATTGATTTAAACTCAGGCTTACACGCAGTTGAAGTTAAAAATAATACCTTATATGGTGGCGCTGATCCGCGCCGTGAAGGTGTTGCGTTATCTGATTTAACTGATAATAACGCCACTATCAAATTTTAAATTATGTATAATATGCATGCGGGCAGTGAAGCCCGCATGTATTTTCTCTCAATGGTCTGACTAGCTTAATTGTCGTTGCAATTAAACCTCTAACACTGATAATGACAGATCATAACTTAAGAATCCGTTAAAGCCTGGAAATATGACAACTAATACTGATCCTAACTACTTATATATTCATCATTCTGGCCCTGGCCTAATTGAAACACCGCTATTAAATAAAGGCAGCGCCTTTAGTAAAAAAGAACGCGAAAATTTCAATCTTGCTGGTTTACTTCCTCCTCGCTTTGAAACAATAGAAGAGCAAGTTGAGCGTTGTTATCAGCAGTATTCTAGCTTTACCGACAACCTTAATAAGCATATTTACTTACGTGCGATTCAAGATAACAACGAAACACTTTACTACCGTTTAGTGCGTGACCACCTTGAAGAAATGATGCCAATCATTTACACACCGACAGTGGGCGATGCTTGTGAAAAATTCTCAGACATTTATCGCAGCGCACGTGGTTTATTTATTTCGTATGAAGATCGCTACCAAATTGACGACATTTTACGCAACGCTACCAAAGGTAAAGTAAAAGTTATTGTTGTAACCGATGGCGAGCGTATTTTAGGCCTTGGCGATCAGGGTATTGGTGGCATGGGTATCCCAATTGGTAAATTGTCGCTTTACACAGCGTGTGGTGGTATAAGCCCAGCATACACATTGCCTGTAATGCTTGATGTGGGTACTAATAACGAAAAACTTTTAAACGATCCTATGTACATGGGCGCACGCCATAAGCGTATTGCTCAAGACGAATACGATGAGTTTTTAGATTTATTCATTAAAGCGGTTAAACGTCGCTGGCCAAATGTATTACTTCAGTTTGAAGATTTTGCACAGCCAAATGCAATGCCATTACTTAAGCGCTACCGCAATGAAATTTGTAGCTTTAACGATGACATTCAAGGTACTGCGGCTGTAACGGTCGGTTCTTTACTTGCTGCGTGTCGTGTTAAAAATTCAACCCTAAGCCAGCAAAAAGTAGTTTTTGTGGGTGCAGGCTCTGCTGGTTGTGGTATTGCTGAGCAAATTATTAGCCAAATGGTTTTTGAAGGTATTTCAGAAGCACAAGCGCGTAGCCAAGTATTTATGGTTGACCGTTTTGGTTTGCTTAGTGAGGGTATGGAAGGCTTACGCGATTTCCAACAAGCACTTGCACAACCTACAGGCTCGTTAAGTGATTGGACGTACAGCGGCGAGTACGCATCACTGCTTGATGTTATGCACTGTGCTGAGCCTGACATTTTGATTGGTGTTTCTGGTCAACCTGGCTTATTTACAGAACAAGTAATACGCGCTATGCATGCCGGTTGTGAACAGCCAATTATTTTCCCATTAAGTAATCCATCTAAGCAAGTAGAAGCGAATCCTGCTGATGTGATTAAGTGGACTGACGGTAAAGCACTTGTTGCCACAGGTAGCCCATTTGATCCTGTTGAGTACAATGGCGAGATATTCCCAATCCCACAATGTAACAACAGTTATATTTTCCCGGGTATTGGTTTAGGTGTTATTGCCGCTAAAGCGACACGCATTACAGATGCAATGTTAAGTGTATCTAGCGAAATGCTTGCAGAGTCGTCGCCGCGTGCAAACACAGGTAAAGGTAGTTTATTACCAGCCTTGACTGAAATTGAAACGCTAAGTAAACGTATTGCATTTGCCATCGCTAAAAAGGCAATCGAAGAAGGCGTTGCTCTTGAGATTACGGATGATGCATTATGGGCAGCAATCGACAAAAATTACTGGTTACCAAAATACCGTAACTATAAACGTTGTAGTGTTTAATTAGGTTTATAAGTAATTAAAAGTAAATGGCGTAATAGCATTAGTTACAACGCTTAACAAAAAACAGGCAATTGCCTGTTTTTTTGTGCTTGTTCATATTTAATTAACCACGTACGGTGTTTACTTGCTTTTACATAATTAAAGGATCGACTTAATGAAAACACTGACTTTTGTTTTAGGTAGTGCACTGGCTTTAAACGTACTTAGCTTTGATGCACTTGCGGCAGCGACTCCCGATGCTCCTCATATTTATGTTAAGGGCGAAGCGACTCTTACTACAATGCCAGATTACGTACAGCTAAGTGTAGGTATTACCGAAGTTGATAAAGACTTAATTGCTGCTAAAAATAAAACCGACTTAACTATCGCCAAGGCAATTAAGCTCGTAAAAAAGATTGGTGTTAAAGAGGGAGATATAAACGCAGGGCAAATTTCAATAAACCGTGATAGCCAATACAACCGCACTACCGGTAATCAAGAATTTAAAGGCTTTAAGGTTTCTCGTACGTTAACAGTAAAACTCAGCGATATAAATAAATACCCTGAGTTACTACAAAGCTTAGTTAACAACGGTATTAACGAAATTAATCAAACGCAATTTTTAGCAAGCAACTACAACGAGCTGCATAAAAAAGCGCAAAAGTTAGCAATTAAAGACGCACGTGACGCAGCAAAAGAGTTTAGTGACGAATATGGCGTTGACTTAAAAGGATTATACAGCGCGTCACTAAGTCCACTCAATGTGCAGTCGCAGCCTTATATGCGCGCAGAAAAAGTAATGATGGCTGATAGCGCACCAAGTAACTATGTACCTGATGCCTACCATTCTGGAGAGGTTAAAGTAACAGCGTCAAGCTACGCTGTTTACTACATAGATTAAACTTTATTTTTGGTGGTGCTCAAAACGTGCCACCAACTTCTCACCTTGCTCTTGGCTGATACGCGCTATAGAGTTGAGCATATTAGTCACTTCGCGTCTGTCGTATTCATTAGTTACATGTTCATTGATGTCATCAACAATCGCATTTAAATAATTAAATAAACTGTTTCGTGCATCGGTATCTTTATGGGCTACAAACAAAATATTTTTGAATGCCTCAAGCACGTTTGTCATTACGTATGCATCGCCTTTGGCGTAATTACGCAGCGGTGTAAAGTTGTCATGTAATAACTCATCAAAGCTTGTTTCATGAAGGTACAACAATGGGGCATTATCACTGTGCTTAAACGAGTAGTTAATATCGTTAATTGAAAGTCGTTGAATAAGTAAAATACTCAGCATATCAATTGATTTAACTGCAGTACCGGGATCGTTTATTCCTGGGCTCATTGCCTTAACTGCAATTTCTGATATTTGCGTTAATCCATAACGGTAATGATCGCTAATGTACTCTTCTATATAAAAAATAAAGCAGTCGAGAATTTTATTAATCAGCTCTTCATCGTTTGCTATCTCTTTATTACATTTTAAAAACGGGTAACCTTTAACTGTAAAATAGCCTTGGTTTACAGATATATACACCTTTATATCTTGCTCAGCCAAAATAGCACACAGCTTATCGGTATGTACGCCTTTATAATATCCTTCTGTTTTACTGTTAACCGAATGCCATTTGCTAAAGTCTGGAAAGTCCTCAACTGGGTTCTCTTGTTGTCTTTGTATTATTGTTTTAATTTCGTTTTTAGTTTGGCTAAACAAGCCATTTAACACGTTATCAACTTGAATAGCACGTGAGATTGAGTGTATAAAAAATACAAACAAACCTAATGAAATCAATCCAAAAACAAGTGCAAACAACACACCTATTGAAGGAATTGCCGTACTGCCACCATCAAGCTTATTAATATTTATAAGCATAATAATAGAGTAAATTATGCTGCCTAAATAAAACCCCAAAACCATTTGGTGTGATTTGCGCGTAATAAGCCCAGGCACTACGCGGGGCGATAAACTCGCGCTGGCTGAATTTAAAACCACCATTACCATCGAAAAACTAAACACAGTAAGCGAAATAATACTGCCAGCTAAAGTGCTTAAAATAGTACGCGCGTTTTCGGCGCTATCAACAAGTACAACCGATATAAACGATTTTAGCTGTTCAATAGGGGCTAAATATTCAACCGACATAGTTATAATGGCAAATACTAAAAAGCCCACTGAAAGCATCGAAGGGTAAAAGCCAATACTGTTAATCATTTCACGGTAACTGTCGGCTACTTTGCGAGGTACAAACATAAAATCCTTATGTATTTTCTACTAACTTAATACCTCTAGCTTAGCATAGGCAATTATTAAACTTCTGATAATGCTGCTCAAATTTATGTGTTATTATCACGCCCACAATAATAGAGCGCATATTTATGCGATAAAAATAACAGGAAAACGCCGTGATCATTTCAACTTATGCTGCATTACTCGCATTCTTTTACATTTATTTAAGCTTTAACGTAATAAAAGTGCGCCGTGCGGAGCAAATATCACTTGGTGATAACGGTAATGCAACGCTGCAACGTGCTGTGCGTGCCCACGCAAATTTTATGGAGTACGTGCCATTTGCTCTAATTTTGCTTTTTTTAGCAGAGTACCAAGGGCTTGCTAGCCATTACTGCCATATATTAGGTGGTGCGTTATTAGTAGGGCGTGTGTTTCAAAATTTAGGCATAGTAGAAAAAAGCCTAAAATACCGCCAAATAGGTACTATTACTACATTTTTAGTCATGATTATCAGCGCCTTTGTATTACTAGTAACACGCGGTTAATTAAAGAAAAGTTAATGAGCAAAATATTTATAATAGGTTTACCGCGTACAGGCACAACCAGTGTGTGCCATGCATTTTTAGAGCTTGGCATTACAACAGCGCATACCGCGTATACTAATGCCTGTTTTGAAAATGCCAGCGCGATTGCCGACACTCCCATATTTAACGATTTTAAAGCGCTTGATATTCATTATCCTGACTCTAAGTTTATTTATTTAGAGCGCGAACTTGGTTCATGGCTGCCATCAATAAAGCAGCTTTTAACGCGTATGCACACTAATTTAACGCGCGGCGACGGGGGCTTTAATATTCATATAAAACGCTGTTATTTAAACACATTTAGTGAGCTTTCGCTTAATAATATTAGCGACGACAGTTACTTAGCTCACTGCTATGAAACACATTTTAATGATGCTCAAACGTACTTTAAGAATCGTGACAACGATTTTTTATCCATTGATATAGCAAAGCCCGATAGCTACAAAAAACTATGCGATTTTTTAGCATTAAAAAGTGACAAAGCTGATTTTGAAAAAATGAATATGGGCGGTAAAGTCACCGCATGGAACGATATTAAACACCCGCTAAAAGTTGAATCCACCGCTAAAGGGCGCATAGATAAATTACTGCCTTACAAGATTTTTTAAAACAAATACGTTAAAATCCCCGCATTATTATTTAAGTTGTACAGAACATGTTTGAATTAAAATACCACACCCCATTTGAATGGACCGAAGTTGTCCTTGCTGACTTTAATACTTTTTTACAAGATCATGCCGCTGCAGAAAAAAAAGCATCGGGTATGGCTATGTCTATGCTTTCGCATTACCCAGACAAACGTAAATTAGTAAAAGCCATGACCGACTTAGCATTAGAAGAATTAATACACTTTAAACAAGTACTTAAGTTACTTTTAGAGCGCGATGTAAACTTAGGTGACGACAAAAAAGATCCGTACATAAAACACATACGTGCACTGTTTAGACATGGTCGTGATGGTTTTTTAATGGACCGATTACTGGTTGGCAGTGTAATTGAAGCACGTGGTCACGAGCGTTTTTCTTTAGTTGCACAAGCACTTCCTGAGGGTAAAGAAAAAGACTTTTATGTTGCGATTGCCAAGTCAGAAGAAAAACATAAAAACCTTTTTGTAGAGCTTGCTTACGAATACTTTGATAAAGAAGAAGTTGATACTCGCCTAGAAGAGTTACTTACAGCAGAAGCTAAAATCTGTGAAAGCATCCCATTTACAGCTGCTTTGCATTAACTAAAATTAGCGCAGAGCCTATTTTATTCGCTTTGCGCCACCTGCCTCTACTCTCATTTCTTGGTTAAACCCTTCATGAATTATTGATTTGCAATTTGCGAATCAAAATAATAAAACACACTTTCACACATCTTAATGCATTGATAATAAAGCTAAAAGCGTTTGGTCTCATACTTGCTATCTATACATTAAGCAAATTGAGGGAAAGGCTTATGTTAAAATTTACTTTTATACTATTACTAATATCTTTTAGCGCCGTAGGCAGTGAAAGTCATTTAGATTATATAGAAAAGGCAAATGGTGAGCGGGTACAAAAAGTATCACACTTAGTTAAATGGACACATACTCGCTTTGTGTTTACCCGTGATATTTCGCGTATAGCACTTGGCCACGAAACAACGCTTGATGTGAACGTGGTTAATGGTCGCGAGCTACTAATTTTAGCTAAAAAGTTGGGCCGTACATCTATGATGGTGTGGTACGACGATAAAAGCTCGGAAACATTTTTACTTGGTGTTACCGAAGACTATAGCGTACTGAAAAATGCCTTAAACGATATTCACCCTGACGTGCAGCTAACTATAGCCCCCGATCGCCATGCTGTTGTATTACGCGGTGAAGTACCTACTATAAATTATCGTCATGCCCCTTACGAGGCTGCAAAAAACTACCTATACGCCAGTAGCTCACAAGCATCACAACCCGTTAGTCGTTATAAATTAGCGTATATTAGTGGAACAGTAATGAGGTAAAACATGAAAAACACTATTGAAAATATGGCTGAAGTTATCGAGTTTAAAGTAACGCCAATAAATAAAACTAAACGACTGCTTTTAGTAGATGATGACTTGCTAATAGAAATAGTAATTAGAAAAATGCTTAACGAAGAAAATATTTTAATAGATTTCGCATCAAGTGCTATAGAGGCGCTACTTATGGTTTCTCAAAATATTTACGATATTATTTTAATGGATATAGTAATGCCGCAATTTACAGGCACCGACGCAATGCTAAAAATAAGAAAGCATGCTGACGCATCAGCAACAAAAATTATCGCTCATACATTTAGTGAAAACGAAAATAGTGATAACAAGTATGTGAAGCTTGGGTTTAACGGCCTGTTATTGAAGCCAGTTAAGCAAAGTGTATTAATAGAAAATATTAGATATTTTTTGGAATGATAAATTTAAATAGTAGGGCGGTTAACTATTTTTTATTTAGCCTAGAGCCCAAGTATTACAAGGGTTTGACTTTAAATTATTATAATTTTTGAATAACTAAAAAATACTCATCTTGGGATGGAATTTGCTTTATAAGGTTATATTCCAATTTTATAGTTCACGAAATATTATAATTTTTAAAGTTAACGAGGAGCAAGCATGAGCATAACACAGTGCGTTACAGTAGAAGGTCATCAAATTGCTTATCAAGAAATGGGACAAGGTACACTTTCATTATTGATACACGGTATTCCGACTAATAAATTTTTATGGCGAAATGTGATGCCAAACTTGCTTCAAAATATCGGGTAATAGCACCAGATTTACTTAACTTTGGTGAATCAGATATGCCAAGTAACACTGATGTATCTATAAATGGGCAATGTAGAATAATGTGTAAGTTTATAGAAGAGCTCGGTATTTCTAAAGTTAATATTGCTACACATGATATTGGTGGTGGTGTTGCTCAATTAATGGCTGTAAATCATCCGGATAAAGTAAACGGGTTGTTTTTACTTGATAGTGTATGTTTTGATTCTTGACCAATACCAGAATTTTAACCTTTACTAGAACCAGGCGTAGAAGAAAAAACATCTGTAGATGAATTTGTTGATACATTAAGAGATTTCATGCCCAAAGATGTTTACGACTCGAACGTAATGACTGAAGAGTTGATGAAAATATACTTAACACCATGGAGTAATGAAAAAGGAAAAGCCGCTTTATTTAGTAACATGCGCAGGCTCAATAAAGAATATACCGAAGCTATTACAGGCGATCTTAAAAGCTTACCTCATGAAACACTCATAATATGGGGTAAAGAAGACAAGTTTCAAAAGCCAAAGTATGCACCAATGTTAGAAGAAGTAATTCCAAATTCGTCATTGGTTTGGATAGATAAAGCCGCACATTGGGTTATTGATGAACATCCAGATAAAGTGTCTGAGCTTATTAGTGATTTTATGAATGATAAATTATTCTAGTGAATTACTAGGATAATTTAAATCTATTAATTTCAATATGTTAAGTTTGATTGTGTAAAGTAGCTAATAGGCAATCATTGTAATACCGCTTGATTATATTAATAACTAAGCGGTATTTTTATATGTTCAATAAGCTAATACCGTAAATGGGTAAGGCACTAACTATTAAGATAAGTAGGTTAATGCTTATTAAATAGTCAAAATATCGCGTTTATACGTTAATTAATGAAGGTGAGTAACTTAGTTATGTATTTATTTATGCTATTTAACATAATATAAATTATAGGTAGTTAATGTATATATAGAAAGAGCGCTTAAATGCGCCCTTACTATGTCCAATACTAGACGGTATCGGACATTAAGTGTTTTTATTACAATAACTAGTATTACTAATACAGATACTTTATTTATCAATTTGTTTAATCAATACTAAGTAAACGCTCAGCTGTATATTCGTTAGTAATTAATCCACTGATCATGTTTGACCTTACTGCGCCCAAAATGGCTAACACTTTTTCTTCACCAGCAGCTATCGCATAAATCTGTTTGTTAGCATTTGTTTTTAATTGCGTACTTGCTACACGCTGATTAACTGTGCAATCTAAAAGCTTACCGTTTTTATCAAACACCCAACTAATCATTTCACCAACAGCACCAAGATCTTGTAACTCTTTAAGTTCTTGCGCATCAATAAAACCATCTATATGTAATGGCGACTTTTCACCTAAGCTACCAATACCCACAAATGTTACATCGGCATCTTTAGCGAGTTTTAAATTACCGGTAATATTTTGTTGTGCGTGTAACTGTTCTTTTTCTTCAATGCTTCTTGGTAAAACTGGCAATGGCATTGGATAATGTTTTGCATTGGTGTGTTCGGCCATTCTTACTACAACATCATAAGGTGAAGCCGATCCATCCAAAGCCATATTACCTAGCATGGCTACAATTTTATGTTGCGGACAATCAACGGTTCTTAGCTCATCTACACATGAACGTAGAACTCGACCGGTTCCCATAGCAAGTACTTTGGGTTGTTCTGATTTTAAATGACGTTCTATTTCTGCCGCGCCAGCTTGAGCCAAACCTAATGTAGATGATGGTTCAGAGGGATCGCTCGGTACAACTTCACACGAATCTAACCCAAAACGGCTTTTTAATTTTTCTGCTAAATCCATACATTTGGCAATCGGGTGGTCAAGTCTAACTTTAATTAATCCTTGGCTAACAGATAATGCGACCATTCTTTGTGCAGATTGGCGAGATATATTTAGCTTTTTAGCAATTTCATCTTGTGTGTTACCGCCAACATAATATAACCACCCTGCTCTGGCTGCATCATCTAGCTTTCTAATTTCTGTATTTGATAGCTTTACCACGTAAACCTCTTAAAATAGAAGGAAAACTAAGTCCTTATTTTCATTAAATAATTTCAATTATATGTGCTGCTATATAAATTATTTTATTAATTTTGGAGTATCTATTTATAAATAACGTTTTTGTTATTTATAGTTGTAAATATACCATTCCTTAATAAAAAATACCTAGGTTTCATAGGATTATGTAATTAGAATTTAGTTAATAGCACCCTTATAAAGGTGCTATTTAAGGTAATTAAAAATTGGCTTTAGCGAATTGTTAAACCGCTATTATCAAACTTTAATACTTTATCAGCCGGTGCGCTTAGGTGAATACTGTCGCCATATTTTAACGGACAATCACCATCAGCTTTTACTGTTACGGTCCCTTTGCCTTCAATATTTATATGTAAAAAGCTCTCCGATCCTAAATGTTCAATTACACCTACAGTACCAGCCCACGTTCCTTGCTCACTAGAGAGTGTTATATGCTCTGGTCGTATACCAATACAACTAACATTCGCATCTTCATTTTGTGGAGCATCTATAAAATTCATTTTTGGAGAGCCAATAAAACCAGCTACAAATTTGTTTACTGGGTTTTTATAAAGCTCTAAAGGTGTTCCTACCTGTTCAATAATACCGGCATTAAATACCGCGATTCTATCTGCCATTGTCATAGCTTCAACCTGATCGTGCGTAACATAAATCATTGTTGTAGATAAACTTTTATGTAATTCAGATATTTCTAAACGCATATTTACACGTAGTGACGCATCAAGATTTGAAAGTGGTTCATCAAATAAAAATGCCGAAGGCTGACGTACAATTGCGCGCCCTATCGCTACACGCTGGCGCTGACCGCCCGATAATTGCCCAGGCTTTCGGTCTAAATAATCGGTCAAATTAAGTATTTTAGCGGCGTTAGCAATTTTACTTTCAATTTCTGCAGGGCTAACCTTGGCTCTTTTTAAAGGAAAAGCAATATTGTTACGCACTGTCATATGCGGATATAACGCATAGGATTGAAACACCATTGCCAAGCCTCTTTTTGCAGGCGGTGTTTTTGTAGCGTCAATGCCATCAATTTCTATATTACCACTGGTGGTATCTTCAAGACCTGCGATCATACGAAGTAATGTAGATTTACCACAGCCCGATGGACCGACAAAAACGATAAACTCACCGTCTTTAATTTCTAAGTCGAGCGGTTTAATTACGTTAACTTCATCAAAGTTTTTAGTGACTTGTTTTAGTGTGATGCTGCCCATGTGTATTCTCCTATTTTACTGCGCCGAAACTTAATCCACGCACTAATTGTTTTTGACTAAACCAACCAAGTATTAAAATTGGCACAATGGCCATGGCAGATGCTGCCGATAACTTAGCGTAAAATAACCCCTCAGGGCTTGAGTAACTGGCAATAAATGCCGTTAAAGGTGCAGCATTTGCAGCGGTTAAAATAAGTGTCCAAAAAGCTTCGTTCCACGACAAAATTACATTTAACAAGAGCGTTGAGGCTATACCCGGTAAGGCTATTGGTAATAAAACATGAAATATTTCTTCTCCAATTGTTGCGCCATCCATACGTGAAGCTTCAAGTATTTCGTTTGGTATTTCTCTAAAGTAGGTGTACAGCATCCATACCATTATTGGTAAGTTAATGAGTGTCATTACAATTACTAAACCTAATTTTGTATCGAGTAGCGCAAAGTCTCGAAACAATAAATAAATCGGAATAAGTACCCCTACTGCCGTAACATTTTGGTTGAAAGCATCCACATTAATAAATGCTTTGTTTTTTTAGTTTGTACAAAAGCCATAGACCAAGCTGCAGGTACAGCAATTTATAAACCCAGCAAACTTGAACCTAGCGATATAACTACAGAGTTCCAAAAATGGTTAAAGTATTGCGAACGTGACAGTACATCGCGGTAGTTTTCGAGTGTCCAATCGAATGCATATAAGCTTGGACTTGCTGAAATTGCTTCAGCTTCCGTTTTAAAGCTGGTGATTAACGTCCATAAAATTGGAAAGAAAATCATGCCGCTTATTGTACATGCAGCAATGGTATAAATTAGTTTGGAACGACGGCTATCTTTTATAGTCATAATTAACCCTCCAAGTTTTTGCCAATTAAGCGCATTAAAAATATAGCGACTATATTTGCAATAATAACTGCAACTATGCCCCCTGCCGAACCGCCACCTACATCAAATTGAAGTAGTGATTGCGTGTAAATTAAGTACGTTATATTGGTCGACGAATAACCAGGCCCACCGCTGGTTGTAACTAATATTTCGGCAAAAATTGACAGTAAAAATATAGTTTCGATTAAAATAACAGCGGTTACAGCGCGCGATAAGTGCGGCAAAACGATGTAAAAAAACTTACTAAATGGCCCAGCTCCGTCTAAATCAGCCGCTTCTAATTGTTCACGGTCTAATGATTGTATTGCTGTTAGCAGTATTAATGCTGCAAATGGTAACCACTGCCAAGACACAATTATGATGATTGAAAATAGCGGCATTTGAGCAAAAAAGTCGATAGGTTCAAAGCCAAATCGCGAAATGTGCAAATAAGCCATTAACTGGGTTCATTAGCATGTTTTACCATACTAATGCCGACACAGTTGGCATTACAAAAAATGGGGCTAGTACCATAATGCGAACGTAATCTCGTCCCCATATTGCTTGGTCTAGTAAAATAGCTAAGCCAATACCACCACAAATAGTGATAAGTAAAACCCCAGTTACTAGGTAAAGCGTGTTAAAAAATGATTCAAAAAAAGCCGGATCAGTTAGGAAAAATTCATAGTTTAAAAAGCCTACAAACTCTTTATCCCCTGGAACGAGTAAGTTGTAATCAATAAATGAGAAATACAGTGTCATACACAGCGGAACTATCATCCAAGCAAGTAATAAAATTACACTAGGAAGAAGCATAAACCGAGCAAGCGTGCGCGAGATAGTGTTTATAACTAACAAGTAAATAGAATTGACATAAAATATTGGGTAAGTTTGAGTACTTACCTGTACTAGCTCAGACTTGATCTGACAGTTACCCGCCCATTACATGCTATTTAGGATAGCGAGCTTTACGCATTGTTCGCTCAACGAGGTGCTGAGACGTACTAAGCGCTTGCTTAACAGTCATTTGGCCAGTTAATGCTGCTGAAAATTGTTGCCCAACAGCTGTACCAATTCCTTGAAACTCAGGAATAGCAACAAACTGAATACCTACATAAGGTACTGGTTTAACGGTCGGATTTTTAGGATCTGCAGATTGAATAGAATCTAAGGTAATTTGCGCAAACGGTGCTGCGTCCATGTACTTTTGATTACTGTAAAGTGATTTACGTGTACCTGGCGGTACTTTTGCCCAACCTTTTTTGTCGGCTACAAGTTGAGTGTATTCTTTAGATGTTGCCCAGCTAATAAATTTCATTGCGGCATCTGGTTTTTTGCTGCTTGCCGGTACGGCTAAAGTCCAAGACCATAACCAGTTACCGCGTTTACCTAGACCGTTATTTGGCGCAAGTGCAAACCCTACTTTATCGGCAACTTCTGAATCTTTTTTGTTAGTAACAAATGCGCCTGCAACGGTTGCATCAATCCAAATACCAAATTTTCCGGTTTGAAATAGTGCAAGGTTTTCATTAAAGCCGTTTCAGATGAACCCGCAGGACCAGATTCTTTCATCACATCGACATAATACTGAAGGGTATTTTCCCACTCTGGGGTATTAAACTGAGGTTTACAATTTTCATCAAACCAACGCGCACCAAACGAATTTGCCATGGATGTAATAAGCGCAACGTTTTCGCCCCAACCTGCTTTACCACGTAGACAAAGGCCATAAACACCTTCTTTTTTATCTGTCATCGCTTTAGCAGCTTTGCGTATAAAGTCCCATGTTGGGGCTTTAGGCATAGTTAGCCCTGCTTTTTCCATTAAGTCAGTGCGGTACATAACCATTGAACTTTCACCATAAAATGGTGCAGCATAAAGTTTGTCGTTAATCGTTAAACCGCTTCGAATTGCCGGAATTAAATCGTCTAAATCGTAGTTTTCACCTAAATTATCTAACTCTTTTATCCAATTTTGTTTGCCCCAAATTGGTACTTCATAAGTACCTATGGTCATAACATCGTATTGGCCGCCCTTTGTTGCTACATCGGTAGTGACACGTTGGCGAAGAATGTTTTCCTCTAGAGTGACCCATTTTAGATCTATATCAGGGTTTTTGCTGGTAAAGTCACTACTTAATTCTTTCATGGTGATCATGTCACCGTTATTAACAGTCGCTATTGTAATTGTTTCTTTTGCCGCAGCGCCCATGCTTATAAAGCCACACGCGAGCATAATTAATTTATTTTTCATCGGGTATTCCCCATACACGTTATGCTTTAACAAGTGCTATTAAATTTCAATCTATTGCCAATTCTATTTATGGCAGTTTTAACGCATAAAACTGCCCGCAAAGTGCCTTTATAGGTCCTTTGTTTAAATAGTTAGACTAGTTGGATAATGATTTAAAATTTAACAGATATTTCAGAAGTGAAGCCGTCAAATCCTTTACCGATTTGGCCGCCCGAATTAACACCTTCTTCTTGGTTAACATACTCAACTTTTAAAAGCGTTTTATCGTTAAACCAGTAACCTGCGGCTACTTGAATACGCTCTACTGTGTTGTCTGTTTGTTCAATTAAGTCGGAAGTGTTTTCGGCTTCTGCATAACGAGCCGCTACATATAGCTTTTTAGGAATAATATATTGTTGTGCTTCAAACACGAAGTACTCAACCGATGAGTCGCCTTCTATTACACTGTTTGAATCAAAAGTAGTGCCATTTTCATCAGCTATGCCGTTTGTACCAAAGTAGGTAATACCGGCAACTGCATTACCAGCGGCATCTGCAAATGTGTAGTCATCAGATGATTTACCAACCATAAAAATTAGACTAGTTTCGTCAGATGGTTGATAAGCTAAGTTAAGCTGGATGATTGATTGCTCAAGCCCTGGCATTGCGCCAACGTGAGTGTCACGCTCATTCGAAGGTGACGCTGAGAAATTATAGTTTTCACCATCGCCAAAGCGATAGTTTGTTGTGGTTACACCATTAAGACTTGCTACGCCATTTTCAAAACGTAACTGGTCGCCTTGATTCGCTTTTAATAAGTTTAAACCTGCTTTAAAGCCACCTTCAAATTCTAAAGTACCTTGAAGTCGGTAGTTATAACCTCTGTCTTCTTGAAATGCTTCACCGAAACTTGAAGTCGTAATGTGACCTGTAACATTATACGCACGTACTACACCACTATCGAAAGTTTCGCTGTAACTTAGCTGTGCACCGTTTTCTGCGGTTGCGTAATCGGTAATACCATTACCAATAAGTGCATTACTTTGGTTATCTGCGCCGTCTTGAAAACCTTTAAATTGGAAAGGCGACCCACCAATGTTACCTAAACGCAGTGTTAAATTTGCGTTTTCTTTTGGTGTGCCATAAAGGCCTAGTAAGTCAAATTCAACACCTGCAAAATCGTTGTGAAATGAAAAGTCACGATCTTCGCCACCAAAGTCATTAGGCTCTTCTGCAATATCTATATCGGCAGTAATGAATTCGTTAATATGAAATTTAAGCATTAGATTTGCTCTAATACGGCCAAATCCTGATTCTTGTTCTTCATCTTCTGGACGAAATGCACCGTCTTTAGCCTGAATTGACTGAAAGTTTTGCATTAGTAAAAAGTCTACGTCAACGCGATCTAAATATTCAGAAATATCAGCCTGTGCTGGAGCCGATGTAGCCATAGCTGCCGCTATGAGAGAAATTGCAAATTTAGTCTTTTTATTATTCAACATAATAAGCTCTTTATTTAGTGTGGTGTGTAATGCCAACTTTATTAAATTGCATTTTCATTTAATGAAATTGGTATTAATTCAGTGTGTATAGATGAGGCTGTCTGAGCAAAACATTAAATGGTTAATGAAACTGCATTTGTGAGCATAAGCCCATCTTCTGGGCATAATCACAGAATGAATTTTGAAGGTCAACGATTTTTTATTACAAAACGTTTACAAAAAATCGAATTTGTATGTAAATATTTTTGAATCAATAAGTTAAGTAGCAAATTTGTTACATCAAATTTTGATTGAATACTGTATTGGATTAAGGAATTTCTTATGGATACGTCATTATTGTTCAATACTATTAATAAAAATATAAGTTAGTAGAAGATATGAAAGCAGGTAATCCTTTAAAAATAGGTTGTTGGGTAAACATATAAACAGTTTATTTATTAGTGTTTTTTAAGTAACGTTCTTGAGCTTATGATGGGGTTAGCTTAGTATTAAAGCACTTAGATGTATTCAAAATAGAAGTAACCTACATATGGAATTTGTTCGCCCGCTAGAGCCCATCCTCATTATTGATGACGTTAAGGAAATTCGTGATTATCTAAACCAAATTTTAACTGACTTAGGGTTTGAAGATATATTAGAAAGCGCCGATTTTAGCTCAGCTAAACCTATTATGAACAATAAACCGCCAGGCGTTATATTTGTAGATGTAGATTTACCTGACTCTAACGGTGCAGATATTTTGGAATACATTAATAGTGCTTACCCGCACACTCATGTTGTTATGTGCTCTGGCCACAATAGTCTCGAAAACGTACAAAACACGTGGGAAATGGGCGCTAAAGGCTTTATTGCAAAACCTTTCAACACAAAAAAAGTAGACACTGTAATGAAGCGTCTTGAAATAATAGAATAATAATAAGGTTAGCATGCATAGTACTGTTACTGCGATTATAGACGATCTTTCGAGTGTTATATTTGGTAAACAACAACAAATAAAACTGGCACTTACATGCTTATTTAGCGAAGGACATTTACTCATTGAAGATTTGCCTGGTATGGGAAAAACCACTCTTTCTCATGCATTGTCAGCTGTGCTAGGTTTATCGTATCAGCGTATACAATTTACCAGTGATCTTCTTCCTGCTGATATTTTGGGTACTAATGTGTTTAACTCTACCGAGCACAGTTTTACGTTTCATAAAGGCCCTATTTTTAGCCAAGTTGTTTTAGCTGATGAAATAAACCGCGCAGGACCCAAAACACAAAGTGCGTTGCTTGAAGCAATGGAAGAGCAGCAAGTAACAGTTGATGGAAAAAAATATACGCTGCCAAATCCATTTTTTGTGATAGCAACACAAAACCCGCTTTATCAATCAGGTACCTACCCGTTACCTGAGTCGCAATTAGACCGATTTTTAATGCGCATTAGCTTAGGTTTTCCACCTAAAGAAGCCGAAAAACGCTTAATTTTGAATATGCAAAAACGAGATTACAGCCAATTACCTAAGCGTATTAACCAACAAGAGTTAGCGGCAATTCAAACCCAGATAAGCCAAATTGCTTTAAGTAGCCCGGTTATTGACTACATTATAGAGCTTGTTAATTACACACGCACAAGCAACGCTTTTGCATCATCGTTATCACCTCGTGCTAGTATGGCTCTGGCTAAAGCGGCTAGGTCGTGGGCCTTTATTGATGGTCGTGATTTTGTAATGCCAGAAGATGTTCAAGCTGTATTTGCAAGTGTGTGTCAGCATCGATTAGGTTTGCATAATGAGTCAGGTGAAGCGCAAGTAAATGATATTTTAAAAAACGTTTTAGTTCCGGTATAAATTTTTATGCCAAAAAAAACAGCTAAGCGCCCTTCTTTATTTAAATCATTTAAGCAAAGTGTATTTAATAAGTTATTAAAAAATAAACATTTAAAAAACTCAATTACACTTGAACACAGAACAATTTATGTATTGCCATCATCCCTCGGTTGGTACTTTGTAATTGTTGCTATTTTAAACTTTGTAATGGGCATTAATTATCAAAATAATTTAATTTTAATAATGTCTTATCTTATGTTTGTGGTAATGATTATTGCTGTATTAATGGGCTACAGTAACGCTAAAGGCTTAACAGTTAAATTTAAAGATGCATTTAACAGCTACGCTCCTCAAAAACCGAGTATTATATTTGAATTACAAAGCCCTTCTGTTACCCAATCTATTAATTTAACATATCAAGATAGTGAGCAAACTCACAAACATACCGGCCAAGTTGATAGTAAACCTCAGTTACTTACACTCAACTTACCCTACAGCTCACGCGGTAAGTACTCAGTGCAACGTATTAAAATAGCGAGTAACTATCCCTTTGGTTTGATGACTGTTTGGAGCTACATTCAATTACAAGAAGATATATTTGTATACCCGTCGCATGAACAAGTACACAGTGATGCGCATGTTTCTATGCTTGATGAGCAAGCCGATAAAGGTATTTCTACACAATCTGGTAGCGAAGAGTTTGAGTCTCTTATCCCACACTTACCTGAGATGGGCTTGCAAAGAGTGTCGTGGAAGCATTACGCAAAAACACAGCAGTTGTTAGTTAAAGAGTTTGTAGACTTTAAAACAGCAAATGCGCTCTTCGATTTTACGTTAATGAATGGAGATACAGAACAACGTTTAAGCCAGTTATGCTTTTTAGTGTGTGAAGCAACCGAGAAAAACACCCCTTTTATGTTAAAGCTGCCGAATAAAACAATAAATACAAATACCGGACAGCAACATAAGCAGCAATGCTTAGAATTATTATGCTCATTTAATGGTGATGTGTAATGGACATACTTAAAAATGAAAAAGTAATAAATTATTCGCTGTCTTTTATATATGCATGTTTGATTGTGTTTTTTGTATCACATTTACCGCTTGTTTTTGTTGGTGTACTTACACTTATTTGTGCATGGAACTTTTACATAACGCTAAGTAATAAACCAAAGCCAAATGCTTGGCTGGCAAATATACTCGCAGGTGTGTCATTAGGTTTAATGCTCTACACAGTAGGCATGTCGGATACGGTTATTTTATTTGTGGCTATGCTGCTACTTGCTAGTTTATTTAAACTGCTGCAGGCTAAAACCAAAAAACACTATCATGTAATTACAACGCTTACGTTTTTTTCACTCTCATCGGTGTATTTGTTTAACCAAAGTATTTTAACGACTTTAACTGTAAGTTGTTTATACATATTAAACTTTGCAGTACTTGGCCTACTCGAGTCCAAACATAATTTAAAAATCGCCTCTAAGCAAAGTGGTAAATTGCTACTTTTAGCGCTTCCTTTAGCTATATTTTTACTGCTTTTTTTACCAAAAATGCCCGCCTTTTGGCAGCTTCCTGGGCCTAAGCTTGCTAAAACAGGGCTTTCTGAACAAGTCGATCCATTCGATATTGCAAAGCTTTCAAACTCAGATGAACTTGTGTTTAGAGCTAAATTTAACGAAGAAAAACCTGTAGCGCCTTATTATTGGCGAGCAATAGTCCATGATGAGTTTAATGGTAATGCGTGGCTTACGTCTGACTTTTTAAAATATAATAATGTAAAAACAAATACGCAGAGCGAAAATGATGAGCAACTTATTGCAAGCTACTCAGTTATTGCAGAGCCTGCTACACAAAAATGGCTCTATGGTTTAGCATATTCCAGTAGTAACTCACCAAATGTTGAAGGTAATTCGCTAGGTTTATTGCGTAAAAAAAGTCGCCAAGCTAAAAACTTACAATACGATGTAAATAGCTTTAACTTCACAGCTTTACCGCTTGGCGAATTTGAAGAAAAACGCTACAAATACCTCTCCAATAAAAAGAATGTAAAAACATCATCACTTGCTAAAAGCTTAAAGCAAAATACACACTCTGACCGCGATTTTTACAATAGCTTATTACAGTACTTTGCAGGTACGGGATTTACTTACACATTAACACCCACTCCTATGAGCGGCGATAACACCATAGATCAATTTTTATTTGATAATCAACGTGGCTTTTGTGGCCACTATGCCAGTGCCGCTGCGTACATTTTTAGAACCGCAGGTATACCCGCTCGACTAGTAAGTGGCTATTTAGGTGGCGAATTAAATCAAGATAATAATACGCTCACTGTTCGCCAATACGACGCACACGCTTGGGTAGAAGTATATTTACAAAACGAAGGTTGGGTTATTTTTGATGCAACCGCTGTTGTCGCACCAGAGCGTTTAAATGGCTCGCTTTCGCAAAACGAAGAACTGAATGACGAATTTAAAAGTAATCTTGATTTTGGTTTAGTGAGTTTAAGTAATTTCCCCGCTATTAATTGGTTAAGGTTGGAACTTGAAAACCTCGATTATCAATGGTCTAGCTGGGTACTTGGTTTTGACGAAGAAAAACAAAATTATTTTTTAAAATCAATTTTTGGTAGTAAAAATATTTGGCTTGTACCATTAATGGTTTTACTAACAGCTGGTTTTTGTTTTATAGGTTATTTTATCTATTTAAACTTACCAAAACGCCCAGCTAAATTAGCGCCTATGGTTAAAGAGTTTTATGAAGTAAAAGCATGGGCTAAAAAACAAAAAATAAATACACCCGATAATTTAACACCGAGTCAGCAATTAGACTTTTTTGCTGGTCAACTTCCTCATTCTGCACAATCTATAAACACTTTTAGGCAGTTATTTAACCAAGTACGCTATGGTAAAAAACCTTTTACGAAAGAGCGTAAAACTCAGGCTAAAGATCTGATAAAATTAATTAAAATTTCCAAATAGAGAATACTATGAATGCTGTTGTTATAGGCGTTATTTTAATGCTCGGGCTATCTCTGGCTCGCGTTAACGTCATTGTTGCCATGATCATAAGCGCGTTAGTTGCAGGTCTTACTGCAGGCTTGGGCATAAAAGAAAGTGTTGATGCGTTTAATTCTGGCCTTTCAGCTGGAGCTGAAATTGCACTAAGTTATGCTATGCTCGGCGCGTTTGCCGTTGCTATTTCTAAGTCGGGTTTAACACGTATTCTCGCTGATAAGCTACTTGCTAAAGTAAATGCAAAAGGCAGCGGTAATGAAACATTTTTAAGTTACTTCATTTTATTAATTATTTTAGGTTGTGCGATTTCTTCGCAAAACTTAGTCCCTGTACACATAGCGTTTATTCCTATTTTGATCCCGCCGTTACTCGTTGTTTTTAATCAGTTAAGGTTAGACAGGCGTGCTATAGCGTGTATTTTAACATTTGGATTAGCAACGTCTTACATGGTGCTTCCTTATGGTTTTGGGGGTATTTACTTATATTCTATTTTGTACAAAAACCTAGTTGATAACGGCCTAGGCATTGTAAATACCCAAGTCCCTGTGGCGATGATAATTCCTGCATTAGGTATGTTTATTGGATTGCTTATTGCGGTATTTATTACCTACAAAAAACGCCGCGAATACACCGAGCTCCCATTAACAACTGTTAGTAAATCGGCTGAAGTCGAAAACCCTAGAAAAGTAATGATTGTCGGGCTTTTTGCAGTACTTGCCTCACTTGTTGCACAAAACCTAAGTGGCTCAATGATTTTAGGTGGCTTAGTAGGTGTAATGATATTTAGTGTTTTTGGTGTAGTTAAGTGGGAAGAAAACGGCGACGTATTTAGCAAAGGCGTTGCGATGATGGCCATGATTGGCTTTATTATGATATCGGCACAAGGCTTTGCATCTGTTATGCAAGCCACTGGCGATGTAGCAAGCTTAGTGCACAGCACGGCCGCTCTTTTTGATGGTAATAAACCCCTTGCTGCCGGTGTTATTTTGTTAGTCGGGTTATTAATTACAATGGGAATTGGCAGTTCGTTTTCAACAGTGCCTATTATTGCAACTTTGTTTGTTCCTTTATGTTTAGACCTTGGGTTTTCTGTTATGGCTACCGCTGCGCTTGTTGGTACTGCGGGCGCTTTAGGTGATGCAGGCTCCCCTGCTTCAGATTCAACGCTTGGCCCAACATCGGGTTTAAATGCCGACGGCCAGCACGACCACATTAGAGACTCTGTTATTCCAACGTTTATTCACTTTAACATTCCGCTGCTGATATTTGGCTGGATTGCAGCAATGGTACTTTAATCACATTTATGTAAGTTTAATAAATGTAATTAAAAGCTAAATATAAACAAAAAGGTATGTTAAAAGCATACCTTTTTAGTATCCAAATCCAACAACTCTCACCCCTATCAATCCCCCCCAGTTTGATTACTTTCTTTTAGTTAATACTAGCTCTGTTGTTGAGGTTATACTTAATGAATATTTAGTATGATGTGTTCTTTTACCGGTTTTATATAAGCACCAATTAAGGTGCTTATATAAATTTACTTTAGCGTATATTCAAAGCTTTAAGTTAATCAAAACCATAAATCATTTTGTCGCATACTACCGGAGTCGGTCTGTGGTTATCATCAACTGCAACAAACGTAAAGCTGCCACTAATGGCTGAATGCTTATCGTCTTTGTGCATAGTTTCTAATAATATATCTACGTCAACTTTTAAGCTGGTGTTACCTACATGCACTACTTTAGCTATTAGCTCTGCAAAAGTACCTGCTGGTATGGCTTCTTTAAAATCGACTCTATCTGAAGATATAGTTACCAAAGGCTTACGGCAAAAACGAGTCGCTGCTATAAATGCCACTTCATCCATCCACGCCAGTGCATCACCACCAAATAAAGTATTGTGATGATTAGTACGCCCTGGAAACACGGTTTTAGTTACCGATGTGGTTGAGTCTTCAATACGCTGAGCAATTATTGCATCGCGATTTACGTCAGTCATAATCTCTACTTTTTGTTTGCTAATGTATCTTGCATAAGTAATGCAGGATCAAGGCGTTCGCCTTTCCAGTTAAAACGCCAATCTAGGTGAGGACCCGTTACACGCCCAGTTGCACCAATTTCAGCCACTTTGTTACCTTGCTCAATTTTATCACCCACTTTTACATCAAGCTTACTTAAGTGAATGTAAGTTGAGGTAATACCATGGCCATGATCAATAATTAATGTTCCGCCTGAGTAGTATAAATCAGGTTCAGCAAATACCACGGTACCACTAATAGGCGCGTAAACAGGAGAGCCTGTTTTATTGGCTATGTCTAAGCCAAAGTGCGGACGACGTGGCTCGCCATTAAAATAGCGCTGACTACCGTAAACACCCGATATGCGCCCTTCTGCAGGCTTTAAAACAGGGTCTAAAAAGTACAGTAAATCAGAGTCTACTTCTCTGGCTTTTCGCACAGCAACTGCTTCGCGGCTTATACGCGCACTAACTTCTTTTGGCGGAGAGACATATTTTTTAGCTACGCCGGTAATTTTATCAATTTTATATTCGCGCTTAGTGATAGCTATTGGCTGTGAATGCGATTTACCATTGTTATCTACCCATTTTAAAATATGAGTAGTTTCAGCGTCACGACCAAAACCAAATACAAAGTCACCATTTTGCGAAAGTTTTAAGCTTTTGCCATCTAAGCTTACTGATTTAGCGTTTTCTAGCTTTCCTGTAACTAAACCGCCTTGTGTTAAATGTCCTTTTAACTCAAGCGCCATAGCACTAAAGCTAGCAGAGGCAACAAGCGCTGTTGCTAAAAGTGTTTTAAACATAACTAATCGATCCTTTTCCAACACCTTCATAAGCCGTTACTTTCACTGCTTTTTCTGGGTATTGGGCTTTAATTTGGCCAGCTACATGTTCAGCAATACATTCTACAGTGGTATCTACTGGCAAAATGTCGCAACGAGACTCGCTTATAGCCATTTCAAAATAGCCTTGTGCCGATGTATAAGCAAAACATACATCACCCGCTTTGGCTGTTATGTGTTTTAAATCAGCTGCGTTAATTTGATCTTCACTGGTGGCTAAGTAAATATCTTCCCACTTTTGAGACCATTCTTTTTGCAAGCGCGGCATAGAGATACCATCTAGGCTAATACCAATTTGAGAACGATGCCCATGAATAATACGCTGGCAATTACCGTCATGCTTTTTAAGGCCATGGCTGTAATGATAGTAAAAACTTTGGCTGTGTTCAGGCTTAAGAGACAGCTCAATTTTTTCAATGTTATCTGGTAGCTTCGGTAAAATAGTCGCAATTAAAAATTCGGTAACCGATTCAACAGTTACTTCGTCTGCGTTAATCATGCAATAAGCTTGATGAGGAGCGCTCATAGCTAAGTGATTATTTTCACCAAATGTACAGTCGAGTGTTTTATGCTCGTCAAATTCAGATACAGTGCCATTAAGCCCTGTAGGAATTGCTAAACGGTGATCAATACACTCATCTATAATACCTTTAATTTGCTTTTTAACTAAACCAAAGTCTAAAACCATAGACTCTTCGTTAAGTTTACCGTGCAAAGTTAAATCAACAATCCAGCTCTCGCCAACGGCGCCGCGTTTGTTACATAAGTAAGAAAAATCAATCACAGTTAGTGAGTTAACAAAAAGGATCATAAACTTCCTTTAGACTGGTTATAAGACAGCGTTAATTATAATGATTTCTGATTGTAATTGCGCGGTTTTATAGTGCAAAAACCAATCGCGTTGATTGATTGATGATTTAATATGCAATATTTTGATTTTTTAACTGCTCCGAGTTGTTTAGCGTACAAGTGTACGCTAAAGTACTTGGCAATTTCTAAGCGAAGATAAGTGTTATGGAACCTAAAAATAGCTATACAAAAGAAGAGTTGATCCTGTGTGGTCAAGGTGAAATGTTTGGTGAAGGTAACTGCCGTTTACCAAGCGACAACATGTTAATGATGGATCGCATTACCTCTATTACTGCTGATGGCGGTATTCATGGGAAAGGCGAAATTGTTGCTGAGCTTGATATTGACCCTAGCCTTTGGTTTTTCGATTGTCATTTTAAAGGCGACCCAGTAATGCCAGGTTGTTTAGGCTTAGATGCTATGTGGCAACTAGTTGGTTTTTACTTAGGTTGGTCTGGTGGCCCAGGTCTTGGCCGTGCGCTAGGTGTGGGTGAAGTTAAATTTACTGGCCAAATTTTACCAACTAATAAAAAAGTAACTTACCGCCTTGTAATGAAACGCGTAATTAAACGTAAATTGTTCATGGGCGTTGCAGATGGCACTGTAGAAGTAGATGGCCGAGTAATTTACGAAGCAAAAGATTTAAAAGTGGGCTTGTTCCAAGACACTAGCGCGTTTTAATTTTTAAATGCGTACAAAAAGGCCTCCAACGTGGAGGCCTTTTTGCTTAAATTCGATTATTGATTTTAGGTTTTATACATGTTGCGGTTTTCAATCGCTTCACGCCAACCTCCTAACCACTCTGATTTGGGATCTACTTGTTGATAAGGGCATAGCTCTTTTGAGCGACCTGCTAAACCTGCTTTAAAACCTTGAGAATGAGCTCTTTCTAAACGATCTCTTTTCTGTCTCTTCATCGGTAATATCCTCACCTTTTTATTTGTATATTGTGTAGCATTAGTGAAATCTACATTTAATGAATAGTTAATAAAAATGTAAAATTCAAATCGTAAAAGCAATTAAATTGTTTGACTTTAACTAAGCTGCTGATGCAAAAATGAATTAACATTTAAAAAAGTAAGTGGTCATACAACATTTAATTTGACCGGTTTTATGCTAAATAAAATGCGACTCAATAATCGCTAAAAAGCACTTATGTGCTTTATTTGTGACCGACTAATATTGACTAAGTTCCAAACAAAAATGTAATCGTGACACTTTTATTTCGGTTATTTTTATTCACCCAATTTGCATTCTTTTTAAACAATTTAATATTATACTTGATTATTTAAAGTCGATCGGTCTAATATACGTACATGAACAAAAATACATCAACACCAATACGCCGTGGTCGCCCACCTAAAATAGCCAGAGAGAACGCCGATACCAAAGCGTTACTTATTCGCATGGGTCTAGAAACCCTAACTGAGTTTGGCTTTAGCGCCACGGGGCTCGATACTATTTTAAAAAAAGCGGCTGTACCTAAAGGCTCTTTTTATCATTACTTCAAAAGTAAAGAAGCCTACGGCATTGCCCTAGTTGATGCATACGACAGTTACTTTATTGCAAAGCTTACCCATTACCTACAGCAAGAAGATGTTCCCCCACTTGAGCGAATCGTTAATTTTACCCAAAGCGCAATTAAAGGAATGAAAAAATACGATTACAAACGTGGCTGTTTAGTAGGTAACTTAAATCAAGAGCTTAACCATTTAAGTGATGGGTTTAAAACCAGATTAATGCAAAGCTACACCGCTTGGCAAAGCCATGTAGAGGTTTGCTTAAACCAAGCTAAGCAACAAGGCACTATTGCAAACCATGTAAATACAAAATTGATGAGTGAGTACTTTTGGATTGGCTGGGAAGGTGCGGTTATGCGCGCCAAGCTCACAAAATCAAATACTCCACTTACTTTGTATACAGAAATGTTTTTACGCGCATTATTAACCTAATGCGTTTTTATTTACCAATTAAAAGACGATCGGTCTAAAAGGATATCCCATGAGTAACCCAATTAAAGCCATTGTTATTAATAAAGAAGATAATAACTACAGCGCCTCATTATCAACTATCGAAAATAGTGATTTACCAAACGAAAACGTCTCTATCGACGTGCTATACAGCACACTTAACTATAAAGATGGTTTAGCAATTACTGGTAAAGGCCCTGTTGTACGCAGTTTTCCTATGGTGCCAGGTATCGACTTAGTGGGCACGGTTACAAATTCCACCAGCGATGAATTTAAAAACGGCGATAACGTAATATTAAATGGCTTTGGTGTAGGCGAAAAACATTGGGGCGGGCTTGCTCAAAAAGCGGCACTTAATAGCGATTGGCTAATCCCCTTGCCTGCAGCTATTTCTCCAAAACAAGCAATGCAAATAGGTACAGCCGGTTATACCGCTATGCTAAGTGTTATAGCACTTGAAAAACAAGGTATTACGCCTGAGTCTGGCGAAATACTGGTAACCGGTGCCAATGGTGGCGTAGGCAGCTTTGCTATTTTTTTATTAAACCAGCTTGGTTACAACGTAACAGCAGCAACAGGTCGATTAGATCAAAGTGAGTATTTAAAAGAGTTAGGTGCTAAACAGGTAATTGACAGAAATGAGCTTTCAAACCCTGGTAAGCCTTTACAAAAAGAGCGCTTTGCAGCGGCAATAGATTCAGTAGGTAGCCATACACTTGCTAATATTTGTGCATCATTAAAGTATGGGGGTGTAGTAACGGCCTGCGGACTTGCCCAAGGCATGGATTTACCTGCCTCAGTTGCCCCATTTATATTACGTGGTGTGTCACTATTAGGCATTGATAGCGTAATGCGCCCTAAAGCCGACAGAATTGAAGCGTGGGATCGTTTAGCAAAATTAGTTAGCGCTGATTACTTAGATAAAATTTCGACTGAAATTTCACTAGAATACGTAATTGATAACGCAGAGCTACTTATGCAAGGCAAAATTCGCGGTCGTATTGTAGTTAATTGTCAAAGTTAAGCTATTTACACTGTTAAAGCCCCGTTATTAAATTTATAATGCAATTTGTATTTTAATAACGAGGCAACACCTATGAGCAACCAAGAACTTTTCAGTAATAATCCACTGCAAGGCGTTAAATTAGAACAAGTGGTTGAAGAGCTGGTTGAACAATACGGGTGGGAGCTCCTACACGCTTATTTACAACTTAACTGCTTTAAAAACAATCCTGATATAAAGTCAGCGGTTAAATTTTTACGTAAAACACAATGGGCACAAGAAAAAGTAGATAACTTTTACCTTTATCGTCTTAAAAACTTACCTAAGCCTGATGATGTGCAATACGAATTACCGCCACGTGATCGCGTGATCCCAGCTGATCATAAACCTGGTGAGCCATGTGAGTTAAGTTTTAGTGATGCAAAACGTATTATGGAAAAAAAAGCATCAAAGCAACGTGCTCGCGATCGTAAACAACGCTCTAATTCTAGTAACCCTTGGGGTAACTAAACACGCTAATTTAATTTTGTAGAGCTATTTTAAATGGCTCTACAAGTCTCTTTTATTAATTTCTATTACATCCACGCCGTATAGCTAACAAATAGAAATCAATACCCTCGGTTTTTCCAAAAATCTGTTTCAGTACGCTCTACCTCTAATGCCACCTTAAAAGTTTTATCAGCAATAATTTTTCCATTTAGCTCAATCGTCATACGCCAATCACCCAACTTATTTTCTATTGGCAGCCAAAGCGTATCGCCTAAGTAAAAGTTCCAATCACTGTTTTTAACGTATACATCGCCTTCAAAGGGGTCCATTACATCACCGTCATTGTCTGGAATATCTGGATGGTATATACAATAGTGAAGCTTTTCGCCTTTACCCTTTTTAATATTTACGATTAAGCCAAACTCAACATCTACCTCAGCTATTACATTTGTTGTAAATTGCTCTATTTGTGGCAATGCTTTACTTTCGTTATCCCACTTAGAGTAAATACCGTGACTTTGTAACGTCACTACAGGTTTTGTTTTAGCCATTAAGGTAACCTTTTATATTGCCATGTTTAGCATTAGTTTAACTTTTTGAAATTTTAAAATAAAACACAATCCAATAAAGTTAAATCTCAACTTAGCTTTAATACTTCGCCTATTTATACATTGCTAATTTGTCATCATTGTTTACACACTATTTGCACAATTGCTGATTATTGTTTGAGTAACTTAATTGATCAGGTAAGCAGCAATGAAACTACACGCACTTAATATTAAAAACTCAAATAGGGTAAATGCTATAAAGCTAAGTACCTTGGCTCTAGTTGTTTCATCGTTAGTTGCTTGCGGTGGTGGCGAAGGCATAGTTGATACCTCAACAACTACAGATTCATCATCAACCATCTCAGATAACGGTACAGGTACGAGTAGCTCAACCCAAGGCGTGCTTTGTGAATATAGCTACAGTGAATATAACGAGTCAGAATCAGTACAAGCCACCAGCGCTGCAGATTGGTCATGTACAGGAACTACACGCGACTTAGTAGCTAATGGCATACCCGATCACGAAGTAGGCACATTCCCTAATGCTGATAACCCAAATACTATTTCTGAGCAATCAGTAAATGAAAGCTACACACTTGAGCCAATAGAAACAACACAAGCAACCATGCTTGGTGGTCCTCGTGGAATGATAGGCGTTGTACTTAATGGCATTAAAATAGACGCAGGCACAGGCGGAAGTTGCGATGATTCAGGCACCGATTGCGATTTAGGCGACAATAGCGGCAACTGGAATATAGAAGCCCTAAGCCAAGACACGTTTAGTTTTGGAACAGACGACAACAATGCACATGTACAACCCGATGGCACATATCACTATCATGGTATGCCAGAAGGCTTTGTAGCAATGCGAGGCGGCAATAGCACCACTATGACTCTAATAGGCTGGGCAGCAGATGGCTTTCCTATATATGCACGTTACGGCTATTCAGACTCAAGTGATGCAACTTCAGCCCTAACCGCAATGACCGGTAGCTACCAACACATAACAACCGTAAGCGCAAACCGCCCTTCTACCGATATATACCCATTAGGTACATTTGCACAAGATTGGGAATACGTAGCAGGCTCTGGTGATTTAGATGAATGTAATGGCCGCGTTGGTGTAACGCCTGAGTTTCCTGATGGGATATACCACTACTACGCAACAGACACTTACCCGTTTTTTCAACGCTGTGTTAAAGGCGACGTTTAGTTAGGAGTAAGCTATGCCTTATATGAAAAATTACCTGTTAAGTGTGTCAACATTGGGCTTATTGAGCACATCAACATTAGCAAATGCGCATTTAATGGTTGCAGATCACGGTACGCTGAATTTTGTTGATAATAACGTGTTTATTGTGCTTTCAATCCCTATGTCGGCTTTTAAAGGGATTGATGAAAACAAGGATGGCAAAGTGTCAATAATTGAGTTTAACGCTCATAAAAAACTAATAAGTAAGCGAGTTAAAAAGAACGTTTATTTAGCAGATCATCAGTATAAATTTACTATTGACGGACTTTTACTAAACCCAGAAGCGTCGCATAAACATAAAAGCGACAATATAGACCAAGTAACCATTACTGGGCGCTACTCTTTGCCAAGTAAACTAACCAAAGTTAACTTTAACGTTAAGCTATTTAGTAACAATGAGCATAAGCAGCATTATCAAATTACAGCGACTAATAAAACGCAAAAGCTAACTCATCAATTTGAGCTATCACCAACGTCGCCCTTTAGTAAGGTGTTTAATAATTAGTAATACTTACCCAAATAATTAAGTAGCAAAGAGTACAAGTTAAACCAATTTGTGCTCTTTTTTATCTTTGTCTTCTTATTTAATACTCTTTAGTGAAGGGTTCTTTCTATAAAGATACAAGCTTGGGATTTTTAGGAAAATAATGCTCTTGTTGCTGCTCACATAAACTAAACTCACGGGTGTTTTTATATGGTAACTTCATAAAGCCCGCAACACCCACGTCCGTAATATTTACCGCGTATTGCATTAGTTTATTTAGCAAACGTTTAAACTCAACCTCTTTGCTCGAATCGAGTAAACGGTAGTAATGGTGAATTTTCATTCTGTCCGGCAGTGCTTCAAAAATAATACACCCCGTATGATGAATTTGGTTAAGCTCAAATACGCACTTAATAACTTTTTTTGGTAGCTGTAGTTGCTCATCAGGGTCTTTACCGTCTTCAAAGTATGAATGCGGGCGGGTTATGTCGTTTGCTTTCATGCTTACAACTTCGTATTCAAGCTCTGGTAGGCTATCAAACTTAAATGCACCGGTTCCATCTCGCTCTAGTTGAATGGTTTTACGGGCGTCAAACAAACAACACTTAAATAACCCCTTTTGATTAATCGCTTGGGCTAGCATCACTGTGTTATTAATCGCATCACTAAAGGCATCACCCAATGATTCGTCATGCATAATTAAAGACGATTCAACAAACATTGACTCATCCTTCCAATGAAAACTAAGCCCACCTACTACAGGGTACTTAGCTAATCGGCTTATTGATGCTAAAAATGCTTTTTCGGTATCGCCTGTATCAAACAAAAACTCTTTATAGTAGCGGTCAAGTTGCGCATCATTTATATCAAGTAATTGCTGGTTAAGATCGGCTTGGCGTAAAAACTGTTTTCGTGAACTATATACCACCGTGTCGGGCTGCTCATCGTTGCCATACCAAAAAGGGATATCTGCTTTTTTTTGTTTTTTATCAAGCTCAGGTAAATACATTTTGGCCATAGTTGTAATGTTACGCATAAAGTAATCACCAGCACCGTCACGTATGGCCTTACTTTTTGACAGCATGCCATCAATCACTTTAGCCAGCTCTTTTGGGAGCCCTAAGCTGCTTGCAGGGATGGCTTGCGCACCAAAGCGGCACGACTGCGCCGACGCTAGCGCATACAACGTAGCGGCTACACCTTGTTCGTCAAATCGTGGGGATGATTGCTCTCCCGACATTTGCGCTTCACCAATAAAGTACACATCGCCCATACGAGCATTCGTTGTGCTTAAATCGCCCGACATTAAATCCATAAAGTTACTGGCAACAGGGTTACCATCACTATCGAGCTGTGCATACACAGAGCTGCCCCAATCCACTAACGAAAGCGCGTCAGTGTTTGCATCCCAAACAAGGTTCGAAGGTTTTATATCGCCATGCACTATAGGTTGTGGGCTAACGCCGTTTTTGTGACTACGTAAATCAATTAATACATTACGTAACCTAACAGCTAACGCCATTATTTGCGCGGCACTAAAGCGCCCTGTTTTAAGCGATACTTTTTCAAGGTCCTCTCCAATGGCCCGAGCCATCATTAAAATCCCTTGTTTTTTAATTCGCTCAAATGCATAAAAGGTAGGCACTAAGGGGTTATTAATTTGCGAAAGCATATACGCTTCGTCTTCTAGGCGGTCGCGTACACTTTGGGCAAGCGTAATACGCGAAAACTTAAATACCCAAGGTGAGCCGTTATCGTCGTCACCTGCAAACACAAAACCAAAAGCACCCGAGCCAATCATTTCAACGTTTTTGTAGCCCAGCAGTGTTAGCTGCTTAATACAAATATTAAGCCACTGGCGGTGTTTTTTAGCATCGCGGTGCGAAAGCAAATAAACAGATTGCTCTTCGTTGATATAAAAATTGCGGATTTCTTTGGCTTTCAATACAGGTACTCAAATTTATAAAACTAACCAATTATTAGTTTTATGTAATGAGATTACAATAGGTTAAATAAGAGTTTTGATATCGTGGAATAAAACAGCGCTAAAGTAGCGCCATAGCAGTAAATTTAAGTGTAAACGTTAAAGCTCAAAGTAAGCTTTTACGATGCACTGTATATGAATACAGTGCATTGCTTTTTGCTAACTTTCTATAACACGAAGCTGCTTAATTGATGACACAGCTATGTGCGTTTGATAATAATATTTATTAGTGGCTCTACCACGGCTCATAAAATCGATAGTTACTCGTTTAGCTTCGCCTGTTACTTCTATTGTTTTATCAATAAAAAAGGTGTCTGCTGGTTGTCCGTATTTACTTTGAAGCTCTGCTACCACATTAGGCTGTATTGATATAGTAATAGAACGCCTGTCGCGATAATCTGTTTCTGTATTTAAATACAACCAACTCCCCTGAGCTCCCGCCGCTTTAATTTGAAACTGGTAAGTGCCAGCAACACCCTTTGGTGCACTTTGCTCAGTTAAAGCGATAAGGTTCATATTTGCAGTTGTACTTTGGCTCATTTCAACTTTATGGGGAACAGAACTACATGCACTAAGCGTTAGCACACTTAGTAAGGCTAGATATTTCAAGACACAATTTCCTTGTTTCTTACACCAATACGCATAATTCAGTGATCTATTTTGAGGCAAGAAAATCGTGTTGATAACAAAGCAAAAATTTCGTTATTGAGTTGTTCTATATCAAAAATTTTTAATGCAGTTAGCGATTTAATCCCTTAAATTGATTAACTATTATTGCGAATTGGTATTATGCATTATTAAAAATATGTAGCGTTAATGATACCACTATATGCAGCTATGTTTCTATAATCAATCCAAACAATTAATTAGCGCATATTAAGGGGCATTGCGCTGAGAAGGATCTGTTTTAAAGCTTTTTAGAAAACTTTGTGGGTCAACCACCTCGGTATGCTCTTTAGCAGCCTGCGCCCACCATACTAGTTGGCCAAACGTGCGTGAGAAATAATTAAACCACGATGATTGACTCTCCCCTGCAACAGGTTTGCCATCCTCACTAAACACATCTTGCGCTTTTGGCACGTGGATCATAGCCGATACCGGCAAACAGCCAAGTTCAGATAAAAACGTGCGCATACTAATGGCCGCTCTTACACCACCCCACTGTCCTGCTGAGTAAGTTACTATTGCACTTGGTTTATACGAGAACAGTGAGCTACCAAAATGATTAAGTAAGTCAGCGAGAGCTGGACTCATGCTGTGATTGTACTCAGGGCTAATCATTATATACCCATCTGCGGCTTTAATTTTATCAGCTAATAGAGTGAGCTCTGTAGGTGCATTACTTTTAGCGTATGCAAAGTGTGGTTTAAATACGTTTTCGCTAGGAAAGTCCAACGCATCAATTAGCTCAAACTCATGATCGCCAAAATGCTCTGTTAAGCATTCTATACAAGCCCTAGAAACCCTTAAGCCTAAGCGAGCTGGTTTTGGTGGAGTGCTATCGCGTACTGTGCCTAAAAATACTAAAAACTTCATATGTAATTCTCAACTTTTTTAAACGATAGCTAAACACTAACATTTTTTAGTTATTGTGTATTACACATACGCATTGTTTATTGATTCAAAGCATAATAATAATTAAATTTAAAACTGAAATTTAGCAACAACCGCGCCGTTAAACATATTTTATCGTGTGTTACTATTTGATCCTAAGATCGATTTAATCATGCAGCAAGAGTTTTACCCAGTAGGCTCTGAACTGCCTAAAAGTAAAACACACTGCTTCAAACTCATCCTTGAAAAAGTACGCCCTAGTATTGATAACTTAGCCCTACACCACCCCAAAATATATTTCGAAGTGTCTCGTCACCTGCAAAGCGTTTTTCATCTTTATTAACTGCAATGCTATAGCTTGAATATGTGTATAGGGCTAACTGATTAAAAAGCTGATACGACAAGTTTGCAGTAAACTTAACGTTGTTTACTCCGTTGTGCCCATCACTAACATACCCCGCATTAAACCCCACGCCTGATTGAATATCTACTGATAGTAAATCGTTAATATAAAAACCTTTTTTTACTGCCATCTCCAAAAATGTACCGCTGGCATCAAATGAATGATAAACACTACTTAATAATTGAATATCGTCTGCATAAAAATACGCAACGTCGAGGCTTAGCTCATTATCGTGAGCATCAATGCCATCTTCGCGAGCTTTAATATAGTTATAGCCTACATACATCTCTATCCGCTCAGATAAGTGAGCGGTATAAATAGCATTTAAATTAAGCTCTGAATAATCACTACTAATACCTTTTGCCGCCCAAGGTATCACCGCAAAGTTTTTATAGTTAACCTCAGTAGCAATTGATGCAATGCCATTACCGACAAGGTTATCTCGACCTTCGGTAACATATCGGCTCTCCCATAATGGGTGAATATGTAAATCAAACTCTTTATTTTTATAATTTACGTCAGTATGGGTATGCTTAATATTTCCGCCTACGCCCACTTCAAGCTCTTGGTAGTGCTCTTGTGTTTTTGCTTGTGCGTAAGCTGTATTTGCTACCGCTAGAGTCGTAATAACAAATACATATTTTAAATAGTGAGTCATTTATTAAATCCAAAACCATCATAAATGGTAAAAGTGGCGCATAGTATTGTTATAAAACGTGTTAGCGAAATAAATAGATGCATATATATTGTTTTATTTATTAGATTTGAAGTATTTACTAAGTATTACCCATAAACTACAAGTTGCAATTAGCTCGGGTTTTAACCAGCAAACCAAAGCTATATACGCACCGAGCAATTCTCTAGCAGGTACTTAATTTAATAGCTAAAATGATAGTTATAGTACTCACGGTGAGGTGTTCCCTATTGCAAAAACAGGAAAAGTATAAGTAGGAAAAAAAGTGCGGTAACGGGACAAACATAAGCAGCAACAACTCAATAGGCTGCTTATTCTTAACCTAATTTATTAGCAAATTTAATGACTTAAATAAGCCATAACGGCAATGAGTGCAACATAAAAACCAAAACCTAGTAAGAAGGTTAAGTCGACTCTTCTAGCTTTACTCGCTTTATAAGATGCAAAGTCTTTAAACTCGCTTTTATACAGCCCAAACGTAACCACTTTTAATAGTAGCCAACCGGTCGAGTAAAATAAAAAGCTCAAGCCAGTATCAACTATTAGCCAAATAAAAATCTCAAATGCAATACTCATCAACTATGTCCATTAGTTTGGAATACAAAAACTATATCAGCTATGTGTTTGAAATACAGCCAGCTAAGTTAATTAAGGTGTAACAGTAAATTTCGTTAAACCTATTAGCTGACCTGATTCGGTGACTACTTTTACCTGCCACTTACCAACAGAGTCGCTAGGAAAATTTACCTTGTGGGTCCATGCTCTGTAACCTAGCTCTCTCCCGCCGTTTATATTTAACGTGATCCGATCAACTTCCTTTTTATTATGAAGCCACACATGAAATATTTTTTCATTTAAGCCTCTTGGTGCTTTAACAGCGGTCCAACTATATAAACCTTGATGATGCAGTGTATAAGAGTCTAACTGTTTAATACTCCCAACTGGCTTTTTATGCTGTAAATCAACTTCATGAGCTAACGTAATATCGGTTAATCGCAGCGCAGCAGGAGGCACATAGCTTCTTAACTGCCACACAGCAGTGCTCAAAGCACATAAAATCAATACAAGAATAGGAAAGCGCCACCAGCGTGCATTAGGCATTAAATTGTTTAAACTCGGAAGAGTAACCACTACAGCCGTTACAAGGGCTGCAGCTAAACTTTGGCTCGTGGTAAGGTTTAACAAAATAGGTAGGGTAACAAGTAAAACAACGAATAAAGCAAAGTTATGAAACACACTAAATAACGTACGGTTTTTAGCAAGCTTCTTATAATAAAAGGGGTCGATTACCGATATAACCGCACACACCACAATGAGGGAGGTAAAAAACGCTTGAGGATGGTCCCACTGCGTAACCGCTAAAAAAAACGGCAAAGCAAAAAATAGACTTTCTTGTTGTACCATTTGTAGAGCAAAACGCATTACATTAGGAGATACAGCCACACCAAATTTTTCTTCTACTTTGTCTCGTAGCCAATTATCAATAATTAGCCACAACCAACTAATAAGTAAAAATATCGCAATAACTTGCGAAAAAGACTCTTTTCTATCTACAAGTGCAAAGCTGGCTACGCCCGACAAAAACGCCAACACAGCCAATAATCCAGGCCGCTTTTGCATCGCGCTTATAAATTTAGCGATTATATTTTTACAGTAATCCATGTATGAGTGTTTCCGTACGGGTACGTACTTTATTATTTTTATTCAGAGAATGATTAGTTTAACCAAGTTTAAATGAACAACAGATAGATGGATGGATTTAAACGCGCCATTTAACAGTACATCAAACTAACCATTTTTAATTAAATAAAAGCTCGGCATAGCGCGTCATTGGGACGTTTATTAATTTTTGTAACGCGTAAGCCTTAGCAAGTAATTCATCCTCACTAAGTACAGGCATTTTATTGTTAAAAGCAAAAACAATTTTATTCCCGCCTTCAATAATAAAACTAAAAATCTGTCCTGCAAATTCTTTCTCAAGTAGTTGATCAAACGCTTCTCTTTGCCCAACTTTGGTATGGCAAATATTAAGTACTAAAACACCATCAAAAGTGAGCGCGTTTTTACAATCACGTAAGTAGGATGATTGCACCTGATCTGACTCCATCCCTTCTGAGCTGTATAAATCAGAAAAAATAACATCCGTTTTTATCTGCGTGTTTTTCATGTAGTTTGCCGCATCATCAATATGAATAAACAAACGTTCTGACACGGGAACTTCAAAATATTTTATAGCCATATCAGCAACGGCTTTACGATATTCAACGGTATGTATAGTCAGCGCGGGAAACGCATGATAAAGACTTTTTGCGATAGAGCCCGCCCCAAGTCCCATTATCATCGCGGTTTTTAAGTGCGGAATAAAAAAAAGCGCAGCCATCATAGCTTGCGTATAAGCTAAGCTTAACCCATTAATATTATTTAATTTAATACAGCTTTGATAAATTTTTCCGTCAAAGCTGAGAATAAGACTCTTTTTTGTTTGATATACATAAACAGGGCCATGCTCATCAATAGTTGATGCAATACAAGTGCCTTTGATATCCACGAATACTCAATAGGTGAGGTGATGAAAAACGAGTATAACTTACTTAACGTACTGCCATGGCTATTAATATGATTTATAGCCTTTTATTAATTTACAGGCATTTATATACGTACTCAGAAAAGTCTTTTTATCTTTTGAGATTAGATTAGCTAAGGTATCTACTTATATAGCTAGCTGGAACTTACCCGTGATGACATTTATTATAAACAGCGACGCAATACGCTAAAAACAAACTAATATACTGATATAGCTACAAAAAAACTCTTTGAATATTCCTCATGTTCAACATGAATAAAGTACACATCAACACCAAAGAAGTCTAAACGGCTAAACATCCATACTTTATTTTTATCGATATATGCCTTTTTTTCGTCAATTACTACGTAATCGCATCTAACAATAATGTGTAATGAATATGACTCATGTTTTATGTGAAATTAAACCGTTTTTCTTCATATGCCAATCCACGTATAAATTACTCATCCCTTAGTGCTAAACACTATTACTAACAACTTAAAGCCGCTGAACAAAACCAGCTAAGTAAGTTGCAAGGCTAATAAAGCGCAGAGCATCAATTAGGTTTAAATTATAAAATTGGATATAAACACGATGAAAAAAGATTTTACATTTAATATTAAGAGCGTTTCACTCGACGAAAATTATCATCCATCAACTAATACGCGTATCACAACCAACTTTGCTAATTTAGCCAGAGGTGAATACCGCAAAGCAAACTTGCGTAACGCCTTAAACATGATTAACAACCGTTTTAATGCCCTAGCCCACTGGGATAACACCAAAGGTGAGCGTTATGCTGTAGAGCTTGAAATTGTCTCTGTTGAGATAGGTATTGAAGACGGCGGCGAAAGCTTCCCATCAATCGAAATATTAAAAACAAATATTGTTGATCATAAAACTAATAAGCGCATTGAAGGCATTGTAGGAAACAACTTTTCATCGTATGTGCGTGACTACGACTTTAGCGTACTCCTACAAGAGCACAATAAAGGCAAGCCTCAATTTAGTATTCCTGATGACTTTGGGGTTTTACATGGCAAACTATTTCAGTCATTCGTAAATTCGGATACATACAAACAAAACTTTAAAAAACCACCTGTTATATGCCTAAGTGTGTCAGATAACAAAACCTACAACCGCACTGAAAACCAACACCCGGTACTTGGCGTTGAATACGAACCAAATGAATCGTCTTTAACTGAGCAATACTTCAAAAAAATGGGCTTACAGGTACGTTATTTTATGCCACCAAATAGTGCCGCGCCTTTAGCATTGTTTTTCTTTGGTGATTTACTTAATGATTACAGCAATCTTGAGCTTATAAGCACCATTAGTACGATGGAAACGTTTCAAAAAATCTACAGACCAGAGATTTATAATGCCAACGCAACAGCGGGTAAATCATATAAACCAAACTTAAAAAACTTGGATCACTCACTAACGCAAATTGTGTATGACCGAGAAGAGCGCGGCAAGTTAGCCAGTGAGCAAGGCAAGTTTGCGCAAGAGCATTTTATCAAGCCGTACCAAACGGTCCTTGAGCAATTCTCTACTCGCTATCTGTCATAACAACTAATAGTAACAACCAGTAATAACGCGCTTAACGCTACGTTTAATAATTAACTAAAATATACGGCATTATTTATTATGAAAAACTTACTACCTACATCTACCGCTGGCAGTTTACCTAAGCCTTTATGGCTTGCAGAGCCAGAAACACTTTGGTCACCTTGGAAATTACAAGGTGATGAATTAACTCAAGGCAAACACGACGCCCTACGCTTGTCATTATTCGACCAACAACAAGCAGGCATTGATATTGTTAGCGATGGTGAGCAAACAAGGCAACACTTTGTAACTACATTTATAGAGCACCTAAATGGCGTTGACTTTGAAAAACGTAAAACAGTAAAAATTCGTGACCGATACGATGCAAGCGTACCCACTGTTGTTGGCCCTGTGAGCCGCCAAAAGTCAGTGTTTGTTGAAGACGCTAAATTTTTACGCAAGCAAACCAAGCAACCAATAAAATGGGCATTACCAGGCCCAATGACCATGATTGACACGCTTTACGACGATCATTATAAAAGCCGCGAAAAACTAGCGTGGGAATTTGCCATAATTCTCAATCAAGAAGCAAAAGAGTTAGAAGCTGCAGGCGTTGATATCATCCAATTTGATGAGCCCGCGTTTAACGTATTTTTTGATGAAGTAAACGACTGGGGAATTGCCTGTTTAGAGCGCGCAATTGAAGGGCTTAAATGCGAAACCGCCGTGCATATTTGCTATGGCTACGGCATTAAAGCAAATACAGATTGGAAAAAAACACTAGGATCTGAATGGCGACAGTACGAAGAAGCATTTCCTAAGCTTCAGCAATCTAATATCGATATTATCTCACTAGAGTGCCATAACTCGCATGTACCAATGGATTTACTAGAACTCATTCGCGGTAAAAAAGTAATGGTAGGCGCAATTGATGTAGCAAATCACACTATCGAAACGCCAGAGGAAGTAGCTAATACGCTGCGTAAAGCACTGCAATTTGTAGATGCCGACAAACTCTACCCGTGTACAAACTGCGGTATGGCTCCACTACCTCACCATATAGCTAACGGCAAATTAAATGCCTTGAGCGCTGGAGCTGAAATTATAAGAAAAGAACTAAATAAGTAAAATAGGGTTTAAATCTACATACGCCCTAAGATGAATCAACTTACCTAGCGGCATTGAAAAGTAAGAGATCACCACTGTTAAAACTTGCGGTGGGAAGTGAGCTTTAGAGCTTGCTGTCCACCTCAGAGGTGTTGTTAGGTATACACTGCTCGAAAGAGAACAATACCTGTAATTATGATCAAAGAACAATATATAAACTGCTCAGCTAAGTATATTAATAATCTACTTTTTACAGAACACTTAAACATATAAGACTCTTTGTAAATTAAGCCATAAATTAGCAATATAAACCATGCTAAAAAGAATATAGATATTAATACGAGTTTTGCAAACGGCTGAATTAGGATCTCACTAATTGCCAACCCACAAAGTAAGAATACAACGATTAAGAAAGTAGACTCAAAAATAGTTTTGAATTTTTCTTTAAGGATCAACACCAAACTCAATACTTCCTTGTATACCTAACAAGCCTATAGATTAACTCGTTTTTTATTTTTTTTTGTTGATAAAAAACCATAGCTGACTTCCTATTTTGGTTCAATCTATTAGTGTTTTTCATGAAATTTAGGATGGGTGCCTAGTTTATTTTGTTTATTTTTTGCTCACAATACTGAGCTACTGTTCATATATTGTAAATTTTAGTTTTCATCTTGTAATTCTAGGTCTGTTATCGTTACGGATGTCTCACCGTAATTCTTAGCTCTTACTCTCATTAACTCCTTTAACCTGGTTATTTCTCTAGCTGAAAGTCTGAACTTTCCACCTGTGTTCGCGTCTTTAGTGACTTTATCGGTCAACGCATAATTTCTTGACATTCCTATTGATGCTGCTGAGTTAGTAGATATGCCCCCACCAAAGACTCTTTTACTTCCAAATAGATCAGCAATTGCCCAATTATTTATAATGGGCTCAATTTTATCCGACTTATTTATTATTTCTTGGGTTGTTTTATCAGCAAATTGCAACAGATGAAGTTTGAGGTCATTGCTAAAATTAGGAAAATAATCAGCATTTCTCGCATAATAACTTGAGACCTCTAAACTATTTAGAGAATCAATTTTTGTACCTCTATTCGAATTGACAAAATCTGTTGCATTATTTTTTAATAGCTTATATACATTTTTACCTGAAAAGGCTTTTTTATTGATATTTGGGCTGCCGATATACCCTTGATATAAACCATAAATAATTAAAGGTTCTTTACTATAGTTTTTATCTAAAATCCCATACTGTATGTCACTGAGACTCAACTGAAGACTACCAATATTTACTAGCTTTTTATCCAATAGTGAGTCAGGACCAGTTAATATTTTTTCTAAACTAACTATTGGATACCGCTTAACAATTTCGTTAATTAAAGTAATGTTATAAAGATTAAGCCAATAGGCCAATTGCTCTTGTTTTGAATATAAATTAAGGTTGTTTTTCTCGGGCAATGATTCTAAATATTTTTTAACATCATTGACTAAACTTTTTTGTTTAGGAGATTTTATCAACTCATATGTGAATCTGTTACTTTCATTATGGGTAGCACTGGGGAAAACATTTCTTAACCTAGTACCTATCGGAGGTTTGTCAAGTTTAGCATTTATTCTTCTGGATGGCCCCATATCAAGAACATTCGATTCTAATAATATGTTCACAGGTTCAAAGTTTATTGTTAACTTAGATTTAGGTGAATAACCGCTAAATTGAGGGTAGGCTTTATCCTCAGCATGAAGATATTTTGGGGCGCTTAAAAGCAACAACAAACAACTAAACTTGATCAATAAACTAACTAATTTAAATAAACTCATAAAAAATCCTTATTTTGAGTAGAATAGCCCACATTCTTCATGAGCAACCTAACGAGTCTGTAGATTAACTCGTTTTTTATTTATTTTTATTGATAAACAAACCATAGCTGAGTTCCTATTTTCGTTCAATTGATTACTGTAATTTTACGCAGAATATAAAAAAGTGTTTGATATTGCTTTAATTGGCGTTTTGGAAGGGGTTGCGGCTGGTTGAGTAGCTTTAATTTAGGGTAAAAGGGCCTCCCTTTCTTAATTCATCGTCTTTTGCAACTTTTCTATTTTATGAACAAGGCAATACAGTTGCCGCAGTGTAAAGTAAAGGCATTCACTTTTTTTGACCCCGTAAGGTCAATTTATTCATGCCTTTATTCACTGTAATATTCCGCTTTTTATTTAAAGGAAAGCCGGTTCTATACAGCCGAGTCGTTTGCCATTCTTTAATAAACAGCTATCGTAGCCCGATTGGGCTGTCTATTTTTACTTTCATTTTGTCTACATAGCTCAGCTTTTTGCGTGATTCATTATTTATAATAATGCACTCTTCATACTGTTTTTGTTGGCTTTTTTCCTAATGATTAGGATAGGTGTCATCCTAATCATTATTTTCCTCAAAGTGATGAGGAGGTGTCCACTAAAACGGGTCAGGAGCATTGTCCTTGTTTAACAGCTTGTTATAACTAATTACCACTTCTAAGCTGTTCTTTTAAGTTAAGGTTTTCATTTTTCAATATTTCAACTTGCTGCTTGTAAGATGCAACTTCACTTTTTAAGCTAGAAACATCAGACTGTATCTCATCTAGTTTTTCTACAATTTCTATGGAACGTGCATTCCCCAAAAAGAGAACAATTAACGCTATTACGAATAACGTGCCACCAGTTAACTTTACTTTTGATTCCATCCACTACAGCTCCTTTGGTTATAACGCCTATTTAAGAGGCAAAATAAAGTTGGCTAAAATAGGTGAACGTAGTGAACAAAAAGCCAACTGTATTTTGTCCTTCTTGAAATTCTTATAGTTCGACCAAGCCACTTAATAGCTTTCTGAAATATATTGAATTAATTTATTTAAATTTATTTTTCGAGCTTTATAGTCCGTTATTTCACCACATCTTTCTGGGTAAAAATACTCAGTAATTGATTCAGGAGTATCTTGAACCAAACCCAAAGAACCGAATAGATTAATATAACTATTTTCTCTATTTGAATAATCTATATTGACCTTCCAGAAAGATCTTCCGTAGGAAGTACCAACGTAGTTACCTTTAGAGTCTTTTTTAACGAAAAGTACGCTACTAGTGTTAATTTCATAAACTCTTTGGTCATGCACTTCTGAAGACCAATGCACCGTAATGTACTTCTCAGTATATTTACCTTTAATACTTTCAATTATTTTGTACTTAGCCTGACCAGTTCCTAAGTCAGTAATTTTAATTTCTTGAGCTACTCCATAAACGATAAACTCTGAATTATGGATTAAATCACTCCATTTAGATGGGGCGAGTTTAGCTAGTGATATAGTCGAAAATAAAATTAAGAACGTTAATGTTAAAAACTTCACCGAACCTCCTTGTGCATATAACGCCCAGCTAAGCCGCCGGAACGGAGTTGATTGTTTTGTGCGAGCGTAGCGGAAAAGCACAAAACGAGCAACGCAGTGGAGGTCGGATTGAGCTGTTTGTTATGTGCGAGGCTCACGCTTGTTCCATACTAGTGATGGACACACCGTTGACGCATATTTTTGTGCTTCTTCAATTGACGAATATGCTCCTCCCTGAAAAGTAGAAGTATTTGAGTATGCGCCAATATGAAGACCATAAAACTCACCAAAACGATCCTCTCTAACGACAGGTTCATCTTCGTGGTCGCCAGAACCAGGCTTGAAATTAGTTTTAATAATATGAGCCTCCATATCTACAGCTTCATCATAGAGCCATTTCCCGCTAACAATTAGTTCTTCTACTATTTTGACCAATACTAACTCCCTAGCACATAACACCCTACATAACCGGTTTTGGCTGCTCTTGCCAAAATCCGGTTCATGTATTTGTTATATTTCATTGCGCGAATATCAATAAGGGGATATCACCAGCTACTTTGGGTACACTAATTGGCCCTATAACCAACTCTCCAGTGTTCTTATCTACGACAGAAAAGTTAACTTCTGTCCAACTATGTTCGCCTAATTTTATTTGGTATTCAGCTTTCCTATCAAAAGTTGCTTTGATGGGAGCCTCAGCGTGGTTTGCTCCTTCATTGTAACAAATGCTTATTTCCCTCTCCCCCAATTCAACTCTCGTCGGTTTATCAAAAGTAAAACTGTTTTGGAAGGCACCATCGACTCGACATAAATAGACTTTTTCATGTCCTTTCCCCAGGAACTTCCCAGGACTATCTTCACCCCAAAAAACGACACTTGGAACGGTCTCTAGTGGTGGAGAATACAAATTAGCATTTCGGCCAGTAGAAGAGCACCCAAGTAAAAACAACAATGTGAATAAGACTACTAAAAACTTCATGTGACTCTCCCTGAAATATAACAACTTTGTCTACGACATTTGTCGTTTTATAAACCGACAAATGTCCATATATTACAGTGCATTTATCTTAACCATCAAATAAACAACTGTAAACAATTAGTTAACTGGAAATTATTTTTAATCAATGCACAAATACACCGAAATGGTGGAGATCAGTAATATTGGACAAAACAACAAGCACTGTCTATATATACAGTTAACTTTTACTAGAGATTCATATCATGAAATCACCTTTTTTAACTATGATAGCCGAACAAATGTATCTAAAGCGTTATGCTAAAAGTACTATTAAAGCGTATATATACTGGATAGCTTCGTTTATTCGATTTAACTCTATGAGGCACCCAACAACGATGGGAGACAATGAGGTCGAACTTTTTTTAGCTTTTTAAACTCGTTTAGTCAACCAACAAAATGTTGCTCCTAACACTCAAACACAAGCCTTAAATGCGTTGAGCTTTTTATTTAAAGAAGTGATTAAAAAGCCACTTTCATTATCATTAAGTTTTATTAAGAGCAAACGAGCAACTAAACTACCGGTAGTTTTAACGCAGCAAGAAATAAATAATTTTTTTAAAGTGTGCTCTGCAAAGCATTATTTACCCTGTGGATTACTTTATGGCAGTGGTATGCGATTAATGGAGGTACTGCGTTTACGGGTACACGATATTGACTTTGACTATAACTGCATTCGAATTTGGGATGGCAAAGGAGGCAAAAATCGTGTTGTAACCCTTGCCGTAGAGCTCACACCGCAATTACGTTCTCAAATACAATTAGTTGATAGTTACCTGCAATTAGATCTGAAAAACCCCTTGTATAGCGGCGCTTACATGCCTCATTTATTACGTAAAAAATATCCAAACCACAATAGACAGCTGGGCTGGCAATATTTATTTTCATCACATAAATTAAGCATTGATCCTGAGAGTAAGCAATTAAGACGTCATCATATCGATGAAAAACAATTACAACGCGCTGTTAAAAAAGCCGCTTTTGATGCACATATTAACAAACATGTTACGCCACATACTTTACGCCACTCTTTCGCTACGCATTTACTGCAAAGCGGTGCTGATATACGTACAGTACAAACACAATTAGGTCACAGTGACGTGCGTACCACACAAATATATACCCATGTACTACAACAAGGTGCCAACGGGGTTATTAGCCCGTTTTCAAGATTATAAATATCTCAGTAACAAGGCAAAATTTGGGTTATATAGTTTATCTATATGAGAAGTTTTTAACGCCGTTAATTGGAACGCTAGAATGTTCTACGTTTTAATTCAGCGGGTATACTACCCATGTTTTACAACAAATTGCCAACGCCGTTATTAGCCTTTTTCAAGATTATAAACTCCCCGATTTAAAACAAAAAAGCACAGCCCAAAACAGCCATGCTTTTTTAATCAACCTTAATCAACCTCGGTTTACAAACGAATGCCGCCGTCTATTTCTACCACGCGACCGGTAAAAAAGTCGTTTTCGATTATGTATTGTACAGTATGCGCAATTTCGTCGCTTTCCCCTAAGCGCCCTACTGGCGTTACCGCGAGCATACGTTGTTTGGCTTCTGGCTTCATGGCGTCGGTCATGGCGGTACTTATTACACCTGGTGCAATAGCGCCTACACGTATACCAAATCGGCCAAGTTCTTTAGCCCATGTGGTGGTAAGTGCCACTACGCCTGCTTTTGATGCCGCGTAGTTTGTTTGGCCTATGTTACCTGCGCGCGCTACGCTCGACATATTAACTATAACGCCGCCTTTACCAGATTCAATCATGTGGCTTGCAGCTTCCCGCCCGGCTAAAAACACACCTGTTAGGTTTACATCAATCACTGATTGAAATTGCTCAAGAGACATTTTTTTAACGACTTTGCCGTCTTTAGCCTTTATAAACATGCCGTCGCGTAAAATACCGGCGTTGTTTATTAGCACACCAATGTGGCCAAAATCGCTATTAATGGTATTAAATACGTTTTCTACTTCGCTCTCATTTGTTACGTTTGCGGCATAACCTTTAATATTGCTAGTTACACCTTCAAGCTGCGTTAATTGCTCGCATGCGTTGTTTAATAAGTCTTGCGCCATATCTATTAAAGCAATGTTGGCACCCATAAGTGCAAACTTTTGCGCCATTGCAAAGCCTAAACCTTGTGCGCCACCGGTTATTACTACCGTGTTATTTTTAATTTCCACGCGTTGCTCCTACTTAGAAAACAGTTTAAAAATGGCACTAAAGTCATCACTACCCGCACCTTGGTGCTGTAGCATAGTGTATAAATTTTTAGCCATTGAACCCATTGGGGTTGATGAATTACTTTGCTGCGCGGCTTCCATGGCAAGGCCTAGGTCTTTAGCCATTAAATCAACCATAAAGCCTGGTTTATAATCGTTGCTTGCAGGGGCTGTATCCATTACACCTGGGCAAGGGTTGTAAAGTTCAAGCGTCCAGTTACGGCCCGAACTTGCGGTCATGATGTCGCTAAGTACTTTAGGATCGAGGCCGTTGTTGATACCCATTTGCAGTGCTTCGCTAGTGCCTGCCATTAAAATGCTAAGTAGCATGTTATTACATATTTTTGCTACTTGCCCTGCACCAATATCGCCTGCATGAAATATGTTTTTACCCATATCACTCAGCACTGTATTTGCTTTATTAAACGCTGTTTTTTCGCCGCCTACAATAAAAGTAAGAGTGCCAACAGTTGCGCCTGCAACGCCGCCCGATACCGGTGCATCTACAAAGCTGATGCCTTGTTTACCAAGTGCGCTGCCTACAGTGCGTGCTGATTCTGCATCTATTGTTGAGCAATCAATGACTAATGTATTATTGCTTAGCACGTTAATTAAGCCGCTGTCGTCGTTATTACCCAAATACAACGATTTAACATGTTTGCCCGCAGGTAACATGCTAATAAGTACGTCAGCATTTGTTGCGCACTGCTTTGCATCAACTGCGGCTTTTGCGCCTTTGCTTGCAAGTTCATTTACGACCGACTGGTTTAAATCGAACACGCTCACAGTATGTCCAGCTTTAATTAAGTTAGCCGCCATTGGGCCGCCCATATTGCCTAAGCCGATAAAACCGATATTGAGTTTAGTCATCGTCTTTCCTTTATTTGTGTATTGGCGTGTCTAAGCCATTAAGTGGGTGGTTTTCGCCAAAACGATTAACAAAAAAGCTGTCTATTATTGTTTGTGGTACATCACTTAATGTTTTGTATTGCCAATTAGGTGCGCCGTCTTTATCTATTAATAGCGCCCTTACACCTTCTTGAAACTCGCCTACTTCGCCAGCACGAACCGACATACCCAGCTCCATTTTAAAACACGCTAATAAGCTTTTGCCTTTACTTGTTTTTAATTGCTCACTAACGAGTGCGCAACTTAGTGGGCATCCGTGTTTAAGTGACTTTTGGGCGCGTTGTAGCCATTTATCGTCAGTAGCTAGCCCTAAAATATAATCAACTTGCTCCTGCAAGGTTGTAAATTCACCCAGCTTTTGAATCGTTTTTAAATTAGCTTTTATATTGCCTTTTGGCATACGCGCAGATTGGTTGTCTAAATCGGTTAATAACTTAGTTAAACGCTCATGATTTAAGCTTGCGGTTTTGCCCCATTTAGCTGCTAAAATTTGCGAAAGCATGCCATCATATTTGTTGCTATCGATAAAGTGATCGGCAAGCGATACAAAACGCGCGTCGTCACAGTTAATTGATGCCGACGTTAGCCCTAAAAATAGCCCCACACTTTGTGGCATTTTATGTAAAAAGTAACTGCCGCCTACATCAGGGTATAAACCTATGGTTTGCTCTGGCATGGCAATGCGAGATGTTTCAGTAACAACGCGGTGGCTAGCACCGGCCATTAGCCCTAAACCGCCGCCCATCACTATGCCATTACCCCAAACAAGGATTGGTTTATCAAAGGTATGAATAAGGTAATCAAGCTTGTACTCAAGCGTAAAAAACTCTTCAACTAAGCTTGTTGGTTTACCTTGCGCCATTGCATGATGAAGGCTTACAACATCGCCGCCAGCACAAAATGCTTTATCGCCTGCGCCTTTTAACAACACCATTGCAATAGCATCATCGTCTTGCCAAGCTCGCAATTGCGGCTCAAGTAATTTGATCATGTCAAAATTAAGTGCATTTAAGGATTTTGGCGCATTGAGTGTAATAAGCCCAATTAAACTGCCGTTTTCTGCGGTTGCAGTTTCAAATACTACGGGCTCATCGGCGTTATTTAATACTGTTAAAGCACTCATTAGCCGTTTACCCAGTTAGCGCGGCGTTTTTCTAAAAAGGCGTTTACGCCTTCTTGTTGATCTTCGGTATCAAATAAACAAACAAATAACTCGCGCTCAAGAGGCAATACAGTTGCCATTGGTTGATGACGCCCTTTTTGAATCAATGTTTTACATGCTGCAACTGAGGAGGGGCTTTGATCGGCCACTTGGTTGGCAAGTTTTAGTGCTGCCGCAAAGCTTTCACCTTGTGGTACTACTTCTTCCACTAAGCCAATTTGCAAGGCTTTATCGGCTTTTAAGCGTTCGCCGCATAAAATCATCCGTTTTGCCCAGCCTTCACCTACAAGCCATGCTAAATTTTGTGTACCACCCGCACACGGTAATAACCCTACTTTAGCCTCAGGCAATGCCATTTGTGCTTGTTCTTCAGCAATACGTATATCGCACGCAAGCGCCACCTCTAGCCCGCCGCCCATTGCATAACCATTAATGGCTGCAACCGAAACGCCTCTAAAATTAGTAAGCGCTTCAAATGCTTCACCAAATACACGCGACATATCGGCGGCTACGCCTTTATCGCCACCAGCAAATACGTTTAGGTCGGCACCCGCGCTAAAAAACTTCTCGCCTTCACCAGTCAGTACTAATGCATAAATATTTTTGTTATTATTAAGCGCGTTAACGGTATTTTTTAAATCAATTAAGGTGTCTTTTGTCCACGTGTTCGCTGGCGGGTTAGACATCGTTAAAATAGCAACATGACCTTCGGTTGTAAGTTCAATACTCGGATTAGATTTAGATTCTGACATACATTGCTCCTTATAAAACGTCGCTTGCAGACTCAGCCAAAATACGGCGCGCAATAATTACACGCATAATTTCGTTAGTGCCTTCTAAAATTTGATGAACGCGTACATCACGTACATGGCGCTCAAGCGGGTATTCTTTTATGTAACCGTAACCACCATGAATTTGCAGTGCGTCGTTACACACAGTAAAGCCAACATCGGTAGCAAAACGTTTAGCCATGGCGCAGTAAGTGGTTTTTTCAACGTCGTTATTATCAAGTTTAAACGCAGCAAGCCTAACCATTTGGCGCGCAGCTACAAGCTCGGTGTTCATATCGGCAATTTTAAATTGCAATGCTTGAAACGCAGCCAATGGTTTACCAAATTGTGTACGTTCTTTTAAATATTCACGGGCGGTATTAAGCGCCGCTTGCGCTGTACCAATTGAACATGTGGCAATGTTAATTCGGCCGCCATCAAGGCCTTGCATCGCAAATTTAAAGCCTTCGCCTTCTGCGCCTAATAAGTTATGCGCCGGAATGCGCACATCTTCAAAGCTAATTAGGCGTGTAGGTTGTGCGTTCCACCCCATTTTTTCTTCTGCTTTGCCGTATTCAACGCCTTTTGCGTCGGCAGGCACTACAAATGCCGAAATACCCGCAGCGCCTTCGCCGCCTGTACGTGCCATTACAACTAATACTTCGGTTTCGCCCGCGCCCGATATAAACATTTTTGAGCCGTTAATAACGTACTCATCACCCTCAAGCACGGCTTTTGTTTTAAGTGATGCGGCATCTGAGCCCGAGCCTGGCTCTGTTAAACAGTAAGAGGCAAGTAACTCGCCCATGACTAATTGCTCAACGTATTTATCTTTTACGGCATCGGTACCAAAACTTGCTACCATCCAGGTGGCCATATTATGAATGGTTAACATGGCCGTTGTTGCTGTACAGCCCATAGCAAGTTGTTCAAAAATAATGCTCGAATCTAAACGAGATAAACCAAGGCCGCCTGCTTCCTCTGGCGTGTATAAACCACAAAAACCAAGCTCGCCTGCCGCTTTAATCGTGTCTTTAGGGAAAATATGTTCGCGGTCCCATTTTGCTGCATAAGGTGCGAGTTCTGACTCAGCAAATTGGCGTGCTGTTTGCGCAAAGGCTTGTTGATCTTCAGATAAGTTAAAGTCCATGGTAGACCTCTTTAATTGTGTAAGTTGTGTTGTTAGCGTTTCCCGTCACGGGAGTCGTTCGTGACGAGCGGCGAAGGCTTATGTGTGTTGTGTGTGAAGTAGCCTTCGCGCCCATCTTTATTATTAATTATTCTTTTATTTACTCATTTTTTAATTACGATTATTTTAAGTTAATGCTCATATTTGGACCCGACGCAATGTCGTCTTCAAACCAACGTGATGTAATTGTTTTAGTTTCTGTGTAAAAGCGAATACCTTGCTTACCGTACGTGTGAGTATCGCCGTAAAACGAGCCTTTCCAACCAGTGAACGAAAAGAAAGGAAGTGGCACCGGAATTGGCACATTAATACCTACTTGGCCTACTTCAATTTCGTGTTGGAATTTACGAGCCACTGCGCCGCTTGACGTAAATAACGAGGTACCGTTACCGTAAGGGCTGTCGTTAATAAGGGCGATTGCCTCTTCAAGCGTGTCTACAAACATACACGCTAGTACTGGACCAAATATTTCTTCTTTGTATAAATCCATCTCTTTGGTTACATCGGTAAATAACGTTGGGCCAACCCAGTTACCTTGCTCATACCCTTCAACCGTAAAGTCAGAACCATCAATTAAACAGGTAGCGCCTTGCTCTTTACCACCAGCAATGAGTGATAAAATACGTGCCTTTGCTGCTTTTGATGTTTGTGGACCGTATGCCGCGTTTGCATCATCCCACACGCCTGGGCGTACATTTTCAAAGCCTGCTTTAATTTCATCTACCCACTGACTTGCTTGACCTACAAATACAGCAACAGAAATACCCATACAGCGCTGGCCAGCAGCACCGACAGATGCGCCTACTAGGTTGTTTACAACGTGCGATTTACTTGCATCAGGCATAATAACCATGTGGTTTTTAGCGCCAACACAGGCTTGCACACGTTTAAGGTTTTGCGTGCCTTTAGAATAAATATAAGCACCTACACCACACGAGCCAACAAACGAAATAGCGCGTACTGCTTTATCTTCTAGTAAGCGGTCTACTTGTGGTTTTGTACCGTGAACAACTTGTAATACGCCTTTTGGTGCGCCGGCTTCAATAAATAGCTCTGCTAAGCGCATTGGTGTAAGTGGGTCTTGCTCAGACGGTTTTAAAATAAAGGTGTTACCACACACAATTGCCAGCGGGAACATCCAAAGGGGGATCATTGCAGGGAAGTTAAACGGGGTTACGCCCGCACATACGCCAAGTGGCTGCATGTAAGAATACGTATCGATTTTACGCGCTACGTTTTCCATTGTTTCACCCATCATTAATGATGGTGCGTTTGCTGCTTGTTCTACTACTTCAATACCGCGCCAAACATCGCCTTTTGCATCTTCAAATGTTTTACCCAATTCGTGGCAAATAATGGTAGCAAGCTCATCATGATGTTCTTTTAATAGCGCAGCGTACTTCATCATAATGCGAGCACGTTCAGTAATAGGTACGTCTTTCCATGTTTTAAACGTCTCAGAAGCTGAGGCAATTGCCGCGTCCATTTCTGACTCGGTGGTGCATGGCACTTGTGCAAGTACTTCTTGAGTTGCTGGGTTTATAACATCGATAAGCTCTTTTGATGCTGATTGAATAAATTCGCCATTAATAAGTAGTGGTACTTGGTGCATGATTAAATCCTAGTGTGTGAGTTGTGTGTTCTCTTTTAAAATTGGTAGCGCCGCTTTGTTAGTATTATTAGTGCAGCGCTTTTGTAGTTATTCGTACAGCTTTCTTATAACTATTTAATACCTAGTTAATACGCTTCTACGGCCATAGCAACCGCTTCACCGCCACCAATACATAAAGACGCAATGCCTTTTTTAAGACCTCGGTTTTTAAGGGCATGAATCAGCGTTACTAAAATACGCGCGCCGCTTGCACCAATTGGGTGGCCAAGTGCACATGCACCGCCGTTAACGTTTACTTTGCTTTCATCAAGTTTTAACTCATTAATAGCCAGCATGGTTACCATGGCAAATGCTTCGTTAATTTCCCAAAGGTCAACATCGTTTACATCCCAACCTGCTTTTTCAAGCACGCTGTTCATAGCCCCTACTGGCGCTACTGTAAATTCACTTGGTTTTTGAGAATGCGTGCTGTGCGCCACAATTTTACAAAGCGGTGTTAAGCCTTGCTCTTTTGCTTTTGATTCGCTCATTAATATAAGCGCCGCGCCACCATCTGAAATTGACGATGAATTAGCGGCTGTAATAGTTCCGTCTTTTTTAAAAGCAGCACGTAAGGTAGGAATTTTCTCTGGGCGGGCGTTACCTGGTTGCTCATCAATCGATACTGTTACATCGCCTTTGCGTGTTTGCATTGTATGGGGTGCAACTTCGTTATCAAAGCTACCATTTTGTATTGCTGCTTTTGCTTTACTTAATGAGCCTAATGCAAACGCATCCATTTGCTCGCGGCCAATGCCGTATTCGTCGGCGGTGTCTTGTGCAAAACAACCCATTGCTTTGTTGTCGTAAGCATCTTCAAGGCCATCGCTCATCATGTGATCTTTTATTTCGCCATGTCCCATGCGCATACCGCCACGCGCTTTTGGTATGAAGTACGGTGCGTTTGTCATGCTTTCCATGCCACCGGCAATAGCAGATTGAATAGAGCCTGCTTTAATTAAATCGTTTGCAAGCATGGCCGCTTTTAAACCAGAGCCACATACTTTATTAATTGTTGTAGCGCCAGTGCTAAGTGCAAGGCCTGCTTTTAACATTGCTTGGCGTGCGGGTGCTTGTCCAAGGCCTGCTGGTAATACGCAGCCCATAATTACTTCGTCTATTGCATCATTAGCTAAACCAGTTTGTGCAAGTGCACTTGCAATGGCGGTTGCGCCAAGCTCGGTAGACTGCGCATCACTTAACGCTCCCATAAAACCACCCATTGGGGTGCGTTTTGCTGCTACAATTACCACTGATTCTAAAGTCATAACTAACTCCATTGTATTTATATGCAAATAGTTGTTAGTATATTTGCTCTATTAATTTAGTATTCATTTATTATTTAATACCCTTACACAATACTAACGTTTACGCCAACGTCAACTAAAAACAGCTTAATTTTTAGTTTTATAAGTGTAAGGATTATTTTCCATCGGTTAGACTACACTGATAAAATAAAAATAACCCATTGAATATTAATAATATAAACTAATACTTCGCTTAAACATCCCTTTATAAATAGTTTCAAATCACACCAAGCTTTACCTTTACGTAAACTTCACTTATATTGGAGTTATTCGAATGAGGTAAATACAATTATGAAACCAGATAATCAAACAAACTTTGCAAGCTCAGCCAAAATGCCGGCCAGTAATGAACAAACATTTAGCATTAGCGAACTCGCTAAAGAATTTGACATTACAACCCGCTCTATTCGCTTTTACGAAGACCAAGGGTTAATAACGCCAGAACGTAATGGTCAAACCCGTATTTATTCAAAACGCGATAAAGTGCGTTTAAAACTAATATTACGTGGTAAACGATTGGGCTTTACATTGGCCGAAACCGGTCGTTTGTTTGAACTGTACGACGCAGATAAATCAAGCGCTAAGCAGTTGGTTACTATGCTTGACCTTATTTCAGAAAAAAAAGCAGACCTATCTCAACAAATGGACGACATTAAAGTTGTTCTTATGGAGTTGGTGACGGCCGAGCGCCGCTGCAGAGACACGCTTAATAAAATAGACGAGTAAGTTTATTTTTAAAATAACAACACACTGACAACACACACGTCACACAGGAATGAATCATGAGCACTATTTCACTATATAAAGAAATGAACTTTGGCCTTGGCGAAACCGCCGATATGATCCGCGACCACGTAAACAGTTTTGCGAGTCAGGAGATTGCCCCGCTTGCTGAAAAAACGGACTTAGATAACGCTTTCCCAAATCAACTTTGGAGTCAAATGGGCGAAATGGGCGTACTAGGTATGACCGTATCTGAAGAACTTGGCGGCGCCGGTTTAGGTTACTTAGAACATGTTATTGCTATGGAAGAAATAAGCCGTGCTAGTGCATCAATTGGCTTAAGCTATGGTGCGCATTCAAACTTGTGTGTTAATCAAATTAACCGTAACGGAACACAAGCTCAAAAAGAAAAATACTTACCTAAGCTTATTAGTGGTGAGCACATTGGTGCTCTTGCAATGAGCGAGCCTAATGCAGGCTCTGACGTTGTATCGATGAAACTTAAAGCCGAAAAGAAAGGCGATAAGTACATTTTAAACGGCAATAAAATGTGGATCACCAATGGTCCCGACGCGCACACGTTAGTAATTTACGCTAAAACAGATTTAAACGCCGGCGCTAAAGGTATTACCGCGTTTATTGTTGAGAGCAACTTTCCTGGTTTTTCAACAGCGCAAAAACTCGACAAACTGGGCATGCGCGGCTCAAATACCTGTGAGCTAGTATTTGAAAACTGCGAAGTGCCCGAGGAAAACATTTTAGGTAACTTAAACGAAGGCGTTAAAGTACTTATGAGTGGCCTTGATTACGAACGCGTAGTACTTGCAGCGGGCCCGCTTGGCATAATGCAAGCGTGTATGGACATAGTGGTGCCGTACATTCATGAGCGTAAACAGTTTGATACCCCTATTGGTCAATTTCAGTTAATTCAGGGCAAAGTAGCCGACATGTATACACAAATGAATGCTGCGCGCTCATACGTATATACGGTAGCTAAAGCGTGTGACCGAGGCGAAACCACCCGTAAAGATGCAGCCGGTGCCATTTTATACGCAGCAGAGCTTGCAACTAAAATGGCACTAGATGCGATTCAAATTTTAGGTGGCAATGGCTACATAAACGAATACGCAACGGGCCGTCTTCTTCGTGACGCTAAATTATACGAAATTGGTGCTGGTACATCCGAAATTCGCCGCATGCTTATTGGCCGCGAACTTTTCACAGAAAGCCGTTAAGGATTAAACCATGACTATTTTAAAATCGAGCGTTAATCCTCACGACCCAACGTTTGTGCAAAACCATAAAAATATGTCAGCGCTGGTGGATGATTTACGTAGTAAAGTAGCAACAATTAGCCAAGGCGGAGGCGCTGCATTAAAAGAGCGCCACGAAGGCCGTGGTAAATTATTTGTTCGCGACCGTATAAGTACATTAATTGATGAAGGCTCACCGTTTTTAGAAATTTCACAATTTGCTGCCTTTGGTGTGTACGAACAAGCAATACCTTGTGCAGGCGTTGTAGCCGGTATTGGCCGTGTTAAAGGCGTTGAATGCATGATTATTGCAAACGATGCCACGGTTAAAGGCGGTACGTATTTTCCGCTTACCGTTAAAAAGCATTTACGCGCACAAGACATCGCAGAGCGCTGCCACTTACCGTGTATTTATCTTGTAGATTCGGGCGGTGCTAACCTGCCTGAGCAAGATGATGTATTTCCAGATAAGTTGCATTTTGGTCGTATTTTTTACAATCAAGCCCGTATGTCGGGTAAAGGTATTCCACAAATAGCCGTGGTAATGGGATTATGTACCGCAGGTGGTGCGTACGTACCTGCAATGGCAGATGAAAGCATTATTGTAAAAGATCAAGGCACTATATTTTTAGCAGGTCCGCCCCTTGTAAAAGCAGCAACCGGCGAAGAAGTAACCGCCGAAGAGCTTGGCGGTGCCGATGTGCACTGTAAAGTGTCGGGTGTTGCCGATCACTTTGCTGAAAATGATGCTCATGCGCTGTCTATTGCGCGCCAATGTATTGAGCGCATTAACTACACACGCCCTACTGCCCCTTTTCTAGATGATGTAAAACCACCCCGTTACGATATTAATGAGCTTTATGGCATTGTAGGCACCGACCTTAAAAAGCCGTTTGATGTACGCGAAGTAATAGCGCGCACAGTGGATGACTCATCATTTGATGAATTTAAACGCTATTTTGGTGAAACGTTAGTCACCGGTTTTGCCAGCATTTATGGCAACCCGGTTGGTATAGTGGCTAATAACGGTATTTTATTTAGTGAGTCGGCGCAAAAAGGCGCGCACTTTATTCAGCTATGTGCTCAGCGCAATATTCCTTTAGTGTTTTTACAAAATATTACCGGCTTTATGGTGGGTAAAAAATACGAAGCCGAAGGCATTGCTAAACACGGCGCTAAAATGGTGATGGCGGTTTCGTGTGCTGATGTGCCTAAATTTACAGTACTTATTGGCGGCTCTTACGGCGCAGGTAACTACGGAATGTGTGGCCGTGCATTTGAACCAACCATGATGTGGATGTGGCCTAATGCCCGTATTTCGGTAATGGGCGGCGAGCAAGCAGCCGGTGTAATGGCGCAAGTTAAACAAGATGGTTTAGCACGCAAAGGTCAAAGCATGAGCGAGCAAGAAATCAGTGATTTTAAAAAGCCAATTATTGATCAGTACGAAGAGCAAGGTCATCCGTATTACGCCAGCGCACGCTTGTGGGATGACGGCATTATAGACCCTGCCGATACGCGTAATGTATTAGGTCTTGCGTTAACAGCTGCGAATAACGCACCAAAACGTGATTCGAAATTTGGCGTATTTAGAATGTAACCGGAGCGCAAAATGTCAGTAACACTACAAATAACAAAATCTAATGTGGCTGTACTTGTGTTAAGTCGCCCAGAAAAAAGAAACGCATTTAACAGCGAAGTAATACATGAGCTGATCCAGTGTATTGAACATGCAAATACGCTTGATATTCGTGCTTTGGTTTTAAAAACAGAGGGTAAACACTTTTCAGCTGGCGCCGATTTAGCCTGGATGAAATCGATGGCGGATAACAACTACGCCGATAACCTAGCTGATTCGATGCAATTGGCTAAATTAATGCAGGTATTGGCAAGCTCCCCGCATCCTACAATTTGTGCTGTGCAAGGTGCTGCTTTTGGTGGTGCACTGGGCTTAATTGCCTGTTGCGACATAGCCCTTAGTAAAGACGATGCGCAATTTTGTTTAAGCGAAGTAAAGCTGGGTCTTATCCCCGCTGTTATTAGCCCGTATGTCATTAAAGCCATTGGTGAACGCACTGCTCGCAGGTACTTTTTAACGGCTGAAGTGTTTGATGCACATACTGCTAAGCAACTTGGTTTAATTCATCAAGTAACCGGTAATTTAGACTGTGCGCTCGATAACATGCTGCAAACACTGATTGATAACGGACCTGTTGCAGTAAAAGCCGCAAAAGCATTAATTAATGATGTAGCAAATAAACCAATAACCGATGAACTCATTGAGCTTACCGCAGAACGTATTGCAAAAATTCGCGTATCTGAAGAAGGTCAAGAAGGGCTAAGTGCTTTTTTTGATAAACGCTCACCCGCTTGGCAACTGTAGGATTGATTATGAAGACACAAAGATTACAAAAAATACTAATTGCCAATCGTGGAGAAATTGCGTGCCGTGTAATGCGCAGCGCAAAACAAATGGGCTTAACCACGGTCGCGGTATACTCTGATGCAGACAAACATGCCCAGCACGTAAAAATGGCTGACGAGGCTTACCATATTGGTGCCGCGCCAAGTAAAGATTCGTATTTAGTAGCAGACAAAATTTTACAAGTTGCCAAAGACTGCGGCGCTGATTGTATTCACCCAGGCTATGGTTTTTTATCTGAGAACAGCGAATTTGCTAAAGCCTGCGAAGCTAATAACATTGCTTTTATAGGGCCACCAGCAAGCAGTATTGAAGCAATGGGGTCTAAAACCCGCGCTAAAGAAATAATGGCAGCTGCTAATGTGCCATTAGTACCTGGTTATTATGGTGATAAACAAGACCCTGCTTTTTTACAAAGTGAAGCTGAAAAAATTGGCTACCCTGTACTAATTAAAGCCGCCTTTGGTGGCGGTGGTAAAGGTATGCGCGTTGTACAAAAAGCAAAAGACTTTATGAGCGCACTACAAGGTGCGCAACGTGAAGCGATTGCCGGTTTTGGTAACGATTTAGTATTACTTGAGCGCTACGTTAACCAGCCTCGCCATGTTGAAGTGCAAGTATTTGCAGATAACTACGGTAACTGTGTTTATTTAGGCGATCGTGATTGTTCTTTGCAACGTCGTCATCAAAAAGTAATTGAAGAAGCCCCTGCTCCGGGTTTATCTGACGAACTACGCAAAGAAATGGGCGAAGCGGCTGTACGTTGTGCACTGGCTATAAATTATAGAGGCGCAGGTACGGTTGAGTTTTTACTGTGTGGCGATGAATTTTTCTTTATGGAAATGAATACGCGCCTTCAAGTAGAACACCCTGTGACCGAAATGGTAACGGGTGTAGATTTAGTCAATTGGCAAATTAATATTGCGGGTGGGCAAACATTGCCACTGACACAAAGTGATATTCAATTGCAGGGTCATAGCTTTGAAGCGCGTATATACGCAGAAGATCCAGCTAACGACTTTATCCCGTGCTCGGGCACTATTGAAGCACTACACACACCCCTTAACAGCGAATTTGTACGCATTGATACAGGCATTGCACAAGGCGACGAAATTAGCCCATTTTATGATCCGATGATTGCAAAACTTATTGTGCATGACGACAATCGCGAACAAGCACTGAGCCGCTTACAACAAGCCCTTGAGCAATTTCATTTAGCGGGTTTTAGCACTAACATTGGCTTTTTACATAATTTAGCAAGCCACCCTACGTTTGCGCAAGGTGCGCCAAGCACACACTTTATTGCTGAGCAAGGTGACTCGTTAGTTGCGGTTAATAAACCGTTATTACAAGCAAGTCAGCTTATTGCTGCTTTTGCGTATTTAGAATCGCTAACTAACACCCAAAATGCGCAAAACAGTGCAAGCCCGTGGCAACAACTGAGTGGTTTTACACTCAATTCACCACAAGCAATTAAAGTCCCTTTTGCCGATTTACAGCTAAGCGCTATAAAAACGACAGCGGGCTATAGTATTACGCATAACGAGCACGTATTTAACCTACAAGGCACATTAAATAATAATCTGTGCACTGTATTTATTAATGGTGAAAAACATAGCGCGCACGTAACTACGGTTGGTAATAGTACTGCGGGCAATATTGTCACTGTTATGAATAAAGCACTGCAAACTAAGCTTGAACTAGTTGATAAACATTATATTAGTTCGCACGAAAGCGAAGCTTTGCCACTTGCGGCGCCGCTTAATGGCACAGTAGTTAAGCACTTAATCGACATTGGTAGCACAATTACCAAAGGCGATGCGGTTGTTATTATCGAAGCCATGAAAATGGAATACACGCTTAACGCACCACACGACGGCATTTTAAGAAGCTACTGTTTTGGTGAAGGCGAATTAGTAACGCATGGAGCCTTACTTGCTATTGTCGAAGATACAACAGAGGAAGGTGCATAATGAGTGCCTTTCCAAATAAAGTACGTATTGTTGAAGTTGGCGCGCGAGACGGCCTACAAAACGAAAAAACAGTAAGCACAGCCGATAAAGTAGCGCTTATTAACGCCCTAAGTGCTGCTGGCTTAAAAGATATTGAAGCTGGCGCGTTTGTCTCCCCTAAGTGGGTGCCACAAATGGCAGACTCAGCGGATGTAATATCAGCCCTTGATTTACCCAATGTAAATTTAAGCGCCCTTACACCTAACTTAAAAGGTGCACAAGCAGCGCACGCTGTTGGTATTAAAGAGTTTGCTATATTTACAGCTGCAAGTGAGTCGTTTTGTCAAAAAAATATCAACTGCTCAATAGACGAAAGTATTGAACGTTTTAGCGAAGTAATGGCGTTTGCTAAAGCTAATAATATTCGTGTACGTGGTTATGTAAGCTGTGTACTCGGCTGCCCCTATGAGGGTGATATTGACCCGCAAGCAGTACTAAGTGTATCGCAAAAGCTATTAGATTTAGGCTGTTACGAAGTAAGCCTTGGCGATACCATAGGTGTTGGCACCGCAAAAAAAGTAACGCAATTAATCGAGTTACTTTTAACGCACATTGATAAAGCCAAGTTGGCCGTGCATTTTCATGATACATACGGCCAAGCGCTCACAAATATTTACGCAGCTTTAAGCCTAGGTATTGCAACGGTTGACGCGGCAGTTGCGGGCCTTGGTGGCTGTCCTTATGCTAAGGGGGCGTCAGGAAATGTTGCCACCGAAGATGTAGTTTACTTGCTGCAAGGGCTTGGCATTGAACACTCAATTGATTTACAAAGGTTAAGTGACGCTGGCTGGGAGATAACCAAAGCACTTGGTAAACAACCTGTGAGCAAAGTATCTGTGGCACTGCACACAAAATAACCTGAGCTTTGGATAATAAATCTATCTCGAACAGCTATTTTCAGCACTAACTGCGTTGAATTTACTTGCAATAGGCCAGCTATTGACGCGTAAATTCGCCTTGTTTTCACTGAAAATCTCTGGCTAGAGAAAATAAATTTAAATATTACCCTGATTCATATGTTAGTAAATCTATTAACCAGAGTTCAGGTTAAATAGCTATCTTATGAAATGATGATTAAAGATAGTTAACAACAAATAGCACACAATGAGGAGAGACTCATGGCCGGTTTTGATAAGGTAGTTTCTAGTTACGAAGCTGCAATGGAAGGATTAAAAGACGGCGATACCATTATTGCCGGTGGTTTTGGTTTATGTGGTATTCCTGAGGGCTTAATTAAACAAATTAAGCACATGCAAACAAAAAACTTAACCGTAGTATCTAATAACTGTGGTGTTGATGACTTTGGTTTAGGTATTTTATTACAAGACAAACAAATTAAAAAAGTAGTTGCCTCGTACGTTGGCGAAAATGCCCTATTCGAGCAGCAGTTATTAAGTGGCGAAATTGATGTAGAGCTTACGCCTCAAGGTACACTAGCTGAAAAAATGCGTGCTGGTGGCGCGGGTATACCTGCGTTTTACACCGCAACCGGTTACGGTACTCCAGTTGCTGAAGGCAAAGACGTAAAAGAGTTTAATGGTCGCCCGTATATTTTAGAAGAATCTATAACGGGTGAATTTGCTATTGTTAAAGCGTGGAAAGCCGACCGCTTTGGTAATTTAGTGTTTAGACACACCGCCATGAACTTTAATCCAATGGCGGCAACAGCGGGCAAAATTACCGTTGCCGAAGTAGAAGAAATTGTAGAGCCGGGTGAGCTTGAACCAAGCCAAATTCATACCCCGGGTATTTTTGTAAATCGCGTTATTAAAGGCAGCTTTGAAAAACGCATTGAACGTGTAACAACACGAGATTAAGCAGGAGCAAAATTATGGCATTATCACGTGAACAAGTTGCAATGCGCGTTGCACAAGAACTTCAAGATGGTTACTACGTAAATTTGGGCATAGGAATTCCGACACTCGTCGCAAACTATGTACCAGATGATATTGAAGTTATGTTACAGTCCGAAAATGGCCTTTTAGGCATGGGCCCGTACCCGACTAAAGCAGAGCTAGACGCCGATATGATTAACGCGGGTAAAGAAACCGTGACAGCAGCCACTGGTGCAGCCATATTTAATAGTGCAGATAGTTTTGCCATGATACGGGGTGGTCATGTAGACTTAACCGTTCTGGGTGCATTTGAAGTTGACCAGAATGGCAACATCGCATCGTGGATGATCCCTAAAAAGCTGATTAAAGGCATGGGTGGCGCGATGGATTTAGTCGCTGGCGCGAAAAATATTATTGTTACTATGACCCATGCAAGTAAGCATGGTGACTCTAAACTATTAGAGGCCTGCTCTTTACCGCTTACTGGCGTTAATTGCGTAAAAAAAATAGTAACAGATTTAGCCGTATTAGAAGTTAAAGACGGCGCATTTCATCTATTAGAACGTGCTCCGGGCGTATCTGTTGATGAAATCATTAGTAAAACAGCAGGTAAATTACTTGTTGACGGTGAAGTTCCAGAAATGGTTTTTTAGGCTTTAGCTTAAAATAACGCTTTACCCTGTACCGACCTCATTCCCAGTGCCAATGGCGCTGAGTTACCCAAAATCCCTCTTACGAGGGATTTTTTTTATCTTTTGTCATTATTTTTACCGTCATTCATACATCTGTAGTAAATTTTATCTATAATACAAATATAAATTAAATGTAAGCGCTTAGATTCTTTGCACTATTTTGTGGATAGCCTGCACCCTTTTTGTGAACTAGCGTTAATTTTATTTTTAACCTACTGATATTTAAAGATTAAATAGTTGGTTCAAATTTTGCCTAAGTAAGGCGTCTCAATAAATTAAATAATTCTGGAAAACATGCAAACTCCTATTCGTGGCCTTCGCTCTTTTTGCTTTGCCGCAAGAAGCCTAAGTTTTAAGCATGCAGCTAATGAGCTGTACTTAACGCCGTCTGCGGTAAGCCATCAAATAAAACAACTTGAAGAACAACTTGGTATTGAGCTTTTTCAACGTAAAACCCGTTCAATTAGCTTAACCACAGCGGGTAAAAACTTTTTTGATGCTGTGTCTCCTATCATCACAATGTTAGAGAGCACCATTAATGAGTTTAGTCAGATGCAGCAAAATACAAATTTGACGATTACGCTGCCTGAATTTTTTGCCAGCGAATTACTCATGCCTAAATTAAGTGAGTGGACGTCAGAACACCCTAATATAAACCTGCAAATGGACACGCTTAAAACACGCAAAGAATTAACGCGTCATAGCGATTTATCTATTGTATTGTCCTCAGGTAAACCTACTGAAGGGTTAGCGACTGAGTTGTTTAACCTTGAATATATTCCTGCATGTAATAAAAAATTGCTCGATCAGTGGAGGGACGATCATCGTCAAGCCCTTAACCAAGTTCCGCTAATCTTGCACAAAGCTCGCCCTTGGGCTTGGCATCAGTGGGCCGAAAAAGCAGGGATTGATGACTTTTCTCCTTCGCAGATTATTCAAATAGATAGCATGTTTGGTGTAGCGCGTGCAGCGCAGCAAGGCATGGGCATTGCACTTATTCCACTGCCTATTAGCCAAAGCTGGCTAGATGAGCAATGGCTTTACAAATTATTCGAACAGCCTTTAACAACTAAAGATAAATACTATTTAGTGCAGCACGAATCAAGCACGCCTAATCACCCGCTTGATTTATTTGCGAAGTGGGTTGTAAATACGTTTAGAAAAATTCAAGAATAATCCCCTATTAGACGAGTTCAGTAATACAACCTACTCTGTGTTGTATTACTGAACTCGTCTAAATCTCTCTGCAATTTTTAATAATATTTTTTAATTAAATACATAAACTTAGCGCCACACATTAGACTAAAGTCTATAGTTTAATTTTTTTCACTCATTGGTTTTGTTTTTATCGTTTGTCGAAAATAAAGTTAAATATTAAAGTTGCTTTATCAGCTCAAAACAACTTAGTTAAATTGTTTCTTAAGAGCAATAAATGCAACCTTTAGAGTTTTAGTAACTCAAACGTAGCAGTGAAAAGAATCTTATATTGTGTGTGTAAGATGTTGTCAGTGTGAAAAAGCGGTTCAAGTTAGGTGGTGACTTGGCTTGAACTGTTTTTATTTTTGGCGCAAACCACATGATATGCAATACAAAGCTACCAACGTGTAGTAAACAGAATCTTTATATTGTGTGTGAAGATGTTGTCAGTGTGAAAAAGCGGTTCAAGTTAGGTGGTGACTTGGCTTGAACTGTTTTTATTTTTGGCACAAACCACATGATATGTAATACAAAGCTACCAAAGCGTAGTAAACAGAATCTTTATATTGTGTGTGAAGATGTTGTCAGTGTGAAAAAGCGGTTCAAGTTAGGTGGTGACTTGGCTTGAACTGTTTTTATTTTTGGCGCAAACCACATGATATGCAATATAAGTTTAATACTTTTAAAAGCCCCGTAAGTTATAACTTACGGGGCTTTTTTAGTTAATTTTTAATTTGATATTCTTTTTTTAATTTACTTATTTGCACTTTATGTGAAATCAAGAAGGTATTAAATTTCTTGATTATGTCAGGGTAGTCAATCGACGATAATAAAAAGGCTTGTAAATCTGTCGGCAATTCGTTTTGAAAATAAACAGCTCGGGTTAATTTAAAGTATTTTAGGAGGTTATAATTTAATACATCGTTAGATATGTAAATACACTCCACCCGCTCTTTTAAAAGCAACTCTATTAATTCAATTACGTTAGCTGTTTCTATTAACTCAACGTTTTCATTATTCATTAACGGTTTAAAGCTTTGAGGCGTAAACCCTCTTACCGTTGCAAAACTAATGCATTCATCAGTAGTGATATTTTTATTTAAACTCGCAATCCCCGTTTTAGTTACAACGGTTGGCTGCGAATAAATAATTTTATTTACATCAATAAATGAAGCTTTGTAGCTTGGTTTCCAGCTAGGGTTATCTGGATACTTAAAGTCGACATGGCGATGTTCCACAAATTCTTTGTAAAGTCGATTAATAGGTAGTGTGTAAAACTCAAACTTAAAGTCATGCTGCTGGGCAAACAAGGTAAGTAACTTTTGACTGAAACCATAATAGTCGCGGTTATCAGCCCGACTACCATCGTAGTATGGAAGGTATTCTATATTCTCTACGCCTACTACGTAATGAGTCGCTGATTTAGCGTTGTTTATTAAAAGCAGTAAAGCGAATGGCAAATATATTAACTGCGTTGCTATTTTTTTAAATTGATTCATTAATAACCTAAGTAATATTATTGACAATTAGCTGCACGCTTTAATTTTAACAAATTTGCAAAGATTATGATAAGCCTATTTTGTTTTATGCAAAAAAAAGCCTGATTAAAATCAGGCTTAGCAAAGAAAGGGTTTAGCTTTTATCTCTCGGTACAAAATCAAGGACTGTTGCATTAATACAGTAACGATCGCGACCTCTTGGACCTTCACCAGGAAATAAATGACCTAGGTGTATGCCTGTACTTTTAGAGCGAAGCTCAATGCGTGTCATGCCCCAACTGCTATCGTCGTGCTGTGTTACGTTGTTTTTTACAGGATGAGTAAACGACAACCAACCAGTACCTGAGTTAAACCTATCGCTTGTATCAAATAGTGGCTCGCCACTTAATTTATCAACAAAAGTGCCGTCTGGTGTATTTTTAAACTCTTTGTACTCTTTACAGTAAGGTCTATCTGTTCGTGCATCAAATGCAACTTTATAAGCATCACTGTTACCTAATTTAAAAGCGCCTAATGCTTTATAAAACTCTTCGGGCGTTGCGTAACCTTGACGGCCATATACCTCAACGCCATTTTCTAAAAACAAAATGGTTGGTGTTGCCCACGTGGCTGACTTAATAGTTAAATCATCAAGTTGGTCAGCATGGCGAAACGACATTGGTATTGTTCCTTTGTAATCACTTGCGACTGCTTTTTTAAACTTTTCACAATATGGGCAGTATTCACGTGAATCAAGTACCACTATTTGCTTTCCTGCTAATAAAGCCGTGTTATCTACTTTTTCTACAGGTGTTTTATTAAAAACAACACCGGTAGAATGATCTGGGCAATAGCCATTAGGGTTCTTTTCTAAATAATTTTGATGATACTCTTCTGCCGATACAAAACCTTGAAGCGGTTTAATAACTGTTTCAATTTTGCCATAGCTCGCATCAGTTAAAAGCTGCTGATATTGCGATTTAACTTGCTCAGCTACTTTAGCTTGCGCATCAGTAGTCGTTAATACAATTGAGCGATATTGCGTACCAATATCGTTACCTTGGCGATTTTTTTGTGTAGGGTCGTGACTTTCAAAATAGTTTTTTAAGAGATCTTCTGCTGAAATTATATTGCTGTTATACATAACTTGTACAACTTCAGCATAATTGTTCTCGTCAAAACGACGAGACTGATCAGTAATGTTTCTGTAGGTAGCTTTAAAGCCATTACCGTCAGCGTACCCCGATTCAGCATCAATAACGCCATTAAGCGCTTCGTAGCGTTTTTCGGCTCCCCAAAAACACCCCGATCCAAGTACAATGGTTTCTACATGCATGGTGGCTTCTACATTACTGTGCTCAATCTTTTCCATAGATAAAGCAAAGCTGCCTGCGCTAAATATAATAGCAGCGCCTGATAAATATAATAAATGCTGGTGTTTCATAAAGTACCTCTTAAACAAGTGCGTGCTAACTAAGACCTCCTTATCCTAATTTTTATTTCAACCTAATTACTTATTTAGTACGAAGCGTATTAAGTTTTGGTCTTCAATAAGTTAAATACGATTAATTGAATATAAAACTACTCTTAAAGTAAGTTGGGCAATAAACATAACCACTTAGTCGCAATGGTGTAAATAAATTAATAAAACTGTGTTACGTTTAAATAATGTTGTACAAATAGGTTTATTTAATGAAGCCAGCTCCTCATATTTATGCATTAACAAACAGTAGTTTACTGTTTGATGCATCGCATTTAGACGCTACAGATAGACTCTCTATTCAAAAGAAAATTTGGGCTTTAGCTAGCCACTGTAAAAGCACTGATGAATTTAGCGATTTAGTGCCCGCCATGAACTCGCTCACTCTCTATTTAAAATTAGATAAACACTTAAATAAGTGGTTACAAGTGCTACCTTCGCTGTGGAATGAGATTAAAACGAGTACTTTTAAGGGGCAGCATCACTTAATCAAAACCTCATACAAGGGTGAGGACATTAATTACGTGGCTCGCTATCATAATTTAAGTGCCGATGAAGTTATTAATATTCATAGTAAAACCAAGTACCACGTTTTATTTTTAGGCTTTCAGCCCGGTTTTGCTTACCTACATGGCTTAAATGAGCAATTACATACACCAAGACGTGATGAGCCACGCACTAGGGTTCCTAAAGGCTCTGTTGCGATAGGTGCTGCACAAACCGGCATTTACCCCGCAGATACCCCAGGTGGTTGGCATATAATAGGTCATACAGATACTGCTTTGTTTGATTCGACCTCTGAGCAACCTTGTTTAATTCAACCAGGCGATACGCTTGAATTTGTTCCGCTCGTTAATAAAGGAGCAAATCATGATTAAAGTACTTAAAAGTGGTGTATTACTTACAATTCAAGATTTTGGCCGTGAATGCTACCGCCATTTAGGTGTAAGCAAAGCGGGCAGCCTAGACCCTATTGCACAAATCATTGCTAATAGATTACTTAACAATAACAACAATGATGCCGTTTTAGAAATAACTGTAGGTTTGTGCGAACTGGAATTTACCTGCGACACAGTAATTGCGCTTCATGGTGCAGATTTGCAAGCAACCCTTGATGGACATGCAATTTATCCTGGTTGGACATACGCAGTAAAAAACAAACAAATCCTAAGTTTTGCTACTGGTAGAGCAGGCTTAAGAGCTTATTTAGCAGTGAAAGGCGGTATACAAAATGCTGAGGTTATGGGTTCTAAATCTACAGATTTAAACGCATGTTTTGGTGGTTTTGAAGGTAGATCTCTCACCACTGGTGATGAAATACCTATTACTCCTTATTATGGAGAGTTTATAAAGGTAGGCGCAATTGCTCCCGCCCAGCGCAAGCTTATACGCCTGCATCCAAGTCCTCATGCCGACTTATTAGGCGAGCCTTTACTTAGCAACTTTGTGTCTACCGCTTTTAAAGTCAGCAATAATAGTAACCGAATGGGTGTAAGGCTTGAGCATAAAAATAATTTGGGCCATTCGCACTCTTTGCCATCATTAGGGGTGAGCCCTGGGAGTATTCAACTCCCACCAAGTGGAGAGCCGATTGTGTTACTAAATGATGGCCAAACTACAGGGGGCTACCCTCTGCTAGGGACTGTTATTGAAGCCGACTTACGTCAATTTGCACAGTTTAGACCTTTAGATACTGTTGAGTTTAAATATGTAACGTTTGAAGAAGCAGCAAAGGCGAAGCAGAAACTTGACGGACACCTGCATCAATTGAGCCTTGCACTTAAAAATAACCTATAAAAATATTCTAAAAATAAATAGGAAAACTATGTTCGACTTAAATTATTGGCCCTGATAATCGTTTTATACTGGTTTTTCTGTATTGTGTAGGTATGGCATTTTTAATTGGAGGTCATGGGCGCAAGCCCTGCTCCATTAGTTCCGCTCGGCATGTATAGCGGCTATTGCTGTATGTTAATGACGCCTATGGCAGCAAATTTAATATTCTTCCTGCAGCTCTTTTAAACTTAAAAAATAAGTACTATGTAATTAAGGTTCAAATTCAGACGGCAGTTACCTTACTCGCCGTTAATATTATTTTAATGTATAGCTTGGTGTGTAATGACTAAATCAACTTCTTCTATGGCGTGTGTATTAATAACCGGCTTTGCGCCTTTTGGTAGCGAAACTATCAATCCTTCTTGGCAAGCAGTGCAAAAACTTGATGAAACTATCATCATGAAACACAAAATATGTACACTAGAACTTGCCTGTGAGTTTAATACGTCTATTAGTCAGCTTATAAACGCCATTGAGTCACATAATCCGGCGGTTGTTTTATGTATAGGCCAAGCCGGTGGGCGCAGCGAAATATCAATTGAGCGTATTGCAATAAACGTTGACGATGCACGCATTAAAGACAATGCAGGTAAGCAGCCTATCGATACACCAATAGAAAAAAATGGCCCTGATGCCTATTTCACAAACTTACCAATAAAGCGCATGTTACAAGCATTGCACAACAGCAATATACCTGCTGCCATTTCCAATACGGCAGGTACGTATGTATGCAATCACGTTATGTATGGCCTTATGCATTACATAAATGATCACTGCGCTGTAATGAAAGGTGGCTTTGTGCATATTCCTTATTTACCAAGCCAAGCTGTGCACCACAATGGCGCACCTAGCATGTGTGAAGACACTGTTATTAACGCGCTAAAAGTGATGATTGCACAAGCTTTGAACAATAATAACGACGTAAAAATAGCAGCAGGCACCACGCATTGACCACTTTGGTGCGGTTACATACAACTTGGTGCATAAATTATTCTTAATTAATTGTAAAAGCTATGTGACTTGAGTAATTTTTTCTGATAAAACAAGGTTTCGCAGCACAGCAAATTGGCTTTGCTGCACACATAATAGGAATGAGGAGTTACTATGTGTTCAATTTTTGGGGTATTAGATATTAAATCTGATCCCGCTCAATTGCGTACCCAAGCAATTGAAATGTCAAAGCTGCTTAGACACCGTGGCCCAGATTGGTCTGGTGTATATGCATCTGAAAAAGCTATTTTAGTACATGAGCGTTTAGCTATTGTTGGTGTATCAAGCGGTGCACAGCCTTTATACAATCCTGAAAAAACAAATATTTTAGCGGTTAATGGCGAGATTTATAATCATAAAGAACTTGCAGCAGAGCTAGATGTTGATTTTACTTTTCAAACTCAATCAGACTGTGAAGTTATTTTAGCGCTTTATAAACAAAAAGGGCCTGACTTTTTAGATGATCTAAATGGCATTTTTGCATTTTGTTTATACGATGAAGAAAATGACGCTTACTTAATTGGCCGTGACCATATTGGTATTATCCCGCTTTACACTGGTCACGACGAGCACGGTAACTTTTACGTTGCTTCTGAGTTAAAAGCACTTTCTCCAATTTGTAAGCATATTGAAGAATTTCCATCAGGGCATTACCTGTACAGCAAAGATGGCAAAATGACACCTTATTACAAGCGTGATTGGGAAACATTTGATGCAGTTAAAGATAACAGCGCACAAGCACAAGACGTTAAAGATGCATTAGAAGCGGCCGTTAAACGCCAGCTAATGTGTGACGTGCCTTACGGTGTATTACTTTCTGGTGGTTTAGACTCATCGGTTATCTCTGCTATTACCCAGCGTTTTGCTGCAAAACGTATTGAAGATAACGACGAAAGCGATGCATGGTGGCCTAAGTTGCATTCTTTTTCAGTAGGCCTTGAGGGTTCACCTGATTTAGCCGCGGCCCAAAAAGTAGCTGACATGATTGGTACTATTCACCACCCTATCATTTTTACCATTCAAGAAGGTATTGATGCACTGCGTGAAGTGATTTACCACATTGAAACGTATGATGTAACAACGATTCGTGCCTCTACACCTATGTACTTAATGGCTCGCCAAATTAAAGCGATGGGCATTAAAATGGTGTTATCTGGCGAAGGTGCTGATGAGCTATTTGGTGGTTACTTATACTTCCATAAAGCCCCTAACGCACAAGAGTTTCATGAAGAGCTAAACCGTAAAGTATCAAAACTGCATATGTTTGACTGTTTACGTGCTAATAAATCAATGGCAGCATGGGGCGTTGAAGCACGTGTACCGTTCCTTGATAAAGAATTTGTTGATGTTGCTATGCGTATCAACCCTGAAGCCAAAATGTGTAAAGATGGCAAAATTGAAAAACACATTTTACGTGAAGGTTTTGATGGCTACTTACCTGATGAAGTTTTATGGCGCCAAAAAGAGCAATTTTCAGACGGTGTTGGTTACAGCTGGATTGATACGTTAAAAGAGTTTGTAAATGAGCAAGTGAGCGATCAAGAGCTTGCAAATGCTAAATTTAAATACCCTATTAATACGCCAGATTCAAAAGAAGCTTACTACTACCGTACTATTTTTGAATCGCACTTTCCTGGTGATGCATCAGCTAAATGTGTACCACATGGTAAATCGGTAGCGTGTTCGACTCCTGAAGCACTTGCATGGGACGCATCGTTCCAAAACAATGCAGATCCATCAGGTCGCGCTGCGGGCGTTCATAACGACGCGTATGCAAGCAAAGGATAACACTCTTTTTTTAACGAAGCGTAAGCCCAAATGGCTTACGCTTCGTTGTATAAAACTCACTTCCACCGAATCTGTTTTTTATAGCCCTGCAAATAACTTAAAAGGCTCAAGTGCTTTAATTGTTATTTATAAAATTGGGTTAACATCAAAAACAATGCAATATATTGCATCACAATCAAATCACCCTGCTACCGTATTTTTAAATCAAAATGAGATAACTAAACGCCATTGTAATATTCGCTGGTTTAACCAAACAAGTGAAATTAAACGCTGTGGGCATGGTACTTTAGCGGCCGCTAATTTTTTAATAAAATATTTTGGTTATTGCCCTGAAGTATTTACATCAATGAGTAATGAGCGCTTTATTATAAGAGTAAAAAAACAACGCGCACAGTTGTTACTAAAAAGTATAGAGTCTAAAAAAAGCGAATTGGCTAAAGGTGAGTTACAAAGTGTGTTTTCATTAGCAATAAAAGCAGCCTACAGTGCCGGCGAAAATAACGGTTATACGGTTGTGTTATTTAATGAAGAATTTAATAAAGAATTTAGTAAAGACGTTGAAAAAGACGATTTAAAAAGCTTACACGTTGATTTTAAAGCTTTGAGTAAACTCCACAAAAATGCAGTTATAGCGCTTAGTATAAAAAATATAGACAAAAAAAATGCCATAGCGCATTTTAGATATTTTGCCCCCCAGTTTGGAGTAAATGAGGACAGTGCAACGGGCTCTGCGGTATCTGTTATTGCCCCCCTGCTATTTAGACTACATGGTTTAAATAAAGCTAAGCTTATACAGCAATCAAATAATGGTGCATTGCTAAGCTATGAGTTTAGCAATGCTAAAGTTGTCATTTACTAGGGCGTGTTGATCTTTGCGAATTGAAATTTGTTCAATCTAGGGCCGATTAAAGCGCGGCGCGAGGTTTGTAACCTAGTGGGCTAAATAAAAATCGAGCAACAAAGAGTTTATCGCCCCTAGGCAGAACCCGAAGGGCAGCACATGTTTGGCATTTATGCTGCGTTATCGCCTATTTATGTGGAATAACCACACTTCATAGGCTCTGCCTTGCCTAAAAACCAAACATATTGCTGCAAATTCAACTATCAAAGATCAACACGCCCTAAACTTAAGTAACGTTTAAAGCGGCCTTAATAAGCACAATGCAAAATAGTTACTATCGTCTTGCCATGTTTGCTCTAACTTTAAATTAGCTTGCGCGGCAAGCTGCTTAAACGACTCGAGCGTGTACTTATGAGAGTTTTCTGTATGGATACTTTCGCCTTCAATAAAGTCTATTTGCTGATCATTTATAATCACGCTTTGATTACAGTTACTTACTAAATGCATTTCAATACGGCTATGTTGCTCGTTAAAGCGTGACTCGTGGCTAAAGTTATCTATATTAAATGTGCCGTTTAGCTCGTTATTAATACGTTGTAGTAAATTTTTATTAAATGCGGCGGTGACTCCCGCTTTATCGTTATATGCATTGAGTAACACTTGGCGCTCTTTTACTAAATCAACCCCAATTAATACATAACCGTTTACACCACATAAGCGATGGAAATTATTCATAATTTCTATAGCTTTAACTGGGGCAAAATTACCAAGAGTAGAGCCTGGAAAATACACCAAATTGGTTTGACTATCTAAAGCGGTGTCTTTGGTTAGCTGTTTAACCATTTGGCTATGTGTAAAGTCTCCTAGTAATGGCGAAATTGCCAAATCTGGGAATAACGGTGACAAATGTGCAAGTGAATAACTGAGCATCTCCTCAGAAATTTCAAACGGTACGAAGGTTTTTACGTTTGCCATGTGCGCTAATAAATACGCGACCTTTTTACCCGAACCACACCCAGGCTCAATAATAGAGAGATTTTCAGGTAGCATTTGAGCAATCGACTGCGAGTATTCCTCTAAAATAGACAACTCCGTACGTGTAACATAATACTCTTGTAAGGATGTTATTTGCTCGAATAATGCAGCACCTTTATCATCGTAAAAATACTTACACGGAAGCGTTTTTTGTTGTTGAGTTAATCCGCTTATCACGTCGTTTAAAAATTCAGTGTCGGTTATGTTACTTTGTTTAATCGCTGTTACTTGGCTCATACTATATCCTTAGCTAGTCTTATCCCGCTGCACATCCACGCTTGATATGGGTAATAAAAATTTCGGTATGTTTGTCGTAAATGGTTTTGAGGGGTAAACACACACCCGCCCCGTAACACCATTTGGTTATTCATAAATTTACCATTGTATTCCCCTGCTACTCCTTCAATAGGCTTAAAACCGGGGTATGGCAAATATGCACTGTTTGTCCATTGCCAACATGAATCCGTTAACTGGTTTATTTCAGTATTATCTTTTGCTTGTTGTGGTGTTAGGTAGTTATTATTAGTGTCTGTTAAAGGTGTATTTTTAGCTGCATATTCCCACTCGAACTCTGTAGGCAAGCGAGCCCTTACAAAATTAGCATATGCGCTGGCCTCAAAATAACTAACATGGCTGATGGGGGCACTTAAATTTAAAGGCTGCAATCCATAGTGTGTAAACTCAAACCATTCGTTATTTATGTAATGCCAATATAATGGATGCGTTAAACGAGTGTTTTGAATATGCGCCCAACCGTCACTTAACCAATATTGTGGATTGCTATATCCACCGGCATTTATAAAGTCTAAATATTCACCATTAGTGACCAATCTATTAGCAAAACTGAATGGATGAATTAGTACTTGGTGTTTGGGGCACTCGTTATCATATGCAAATTCATCTTTGGCATTTGTGCCAATATTAATAATGGCTTTTTCAAAATTGATAAAATTAATGGGTTTAATATCAGCTGATTTTTTTTGGCTATTTAAAAGCGATGTTTTATATTGAGGAAATAATGGATTTACTGAAAAGTTATATTTGATGTCCATAAGCATTAGTTCTTGATGCTGTTGCTCGTGGTGTAACCCAAGTTCAATAATATCTTTAATGTGCGGGTTAACGTCAGTCTTAAGTAATTCAATCACGCGGCTATCTACATGTTCTCTGTAAACTAGCACTTCGTCTAAACCTGGCCTAGATAAGCTTCCTCTGTTTGCCCGTTTAAATTGATCTCCAATCCCATTGTAGTAAGAATTAAAAAGCATTTTGTAGTGAGGATTAAACACTGCGTACTGTTTACAATGAACACTAAGTAAAAACGTTTCAAAAAACCACGTGGTATGCGCTAAATGCCATTTAGTAGGACTGGCATCAGCCATAGCTTGAAATTGGCAATCTTCTACAGTGAGTGGTTCAATAATAGCTAGGCTTTCGTCTCTAACGCTGCAAAAGCGTTTAACAAGTTCGTTTTGATTGGTATCGTTTGTAACGCTTTCACGCATAATAGTATTAATCCTTTGCCTATCTATTTATAAAATATAGCTTAGTGCTGTGTTAAATCATATTCATATTACAACTTGATTAAAGATGCTTATCCGCTTATAAAATTATAATAGCCTTGAAGAGAAATTTGCTCTTTGCTAGCCGGTTTTTGATTATTCTTACGTGCATGCAAGCATGAAAAATAACGCATAAGCTTTTACCGAACCGCTAAGCTATAAAACTAGGAGCGATTAAATTGCGCTAGATTAAATAAATTTCAATCCTTAAAGACTAACAAGTCCTAATATTTAAGCATTAATTAAGCTACTTAAAAATGATCTTTTTTTACTTAATCAAGTAAATTAATACTTTTAATAGCAAACTAAATTTTAACGTTCACTGAGTTTTTAAATTTAGGGCTTTTAAATGAAAGAATCATGAATTTGGCCATATAAACAGCGTTTTAAATACAAATTCATTTACATTTAATATTTAACTCATACACTACTAGCTGTATGATCACGCTTCAAATTAGTTAGTCTTCAAATAATTACGGTATTACTTTTTACTTAATATTTAAAGACTAATGTAATTCGATATGACGCCGAATTTATTTTGGCTTGTTAGGACAACTAAAGAGGTATTGCATGAAGGAAAATCATGACAAATATAGTATTGACAACACGGATTACACCGTAGGTCAGGACAACGTACAAAAGTGGGGGTTTGATATTCACAACCCTGTTTTTGGAACTAGTGCGGGCCTGATTGTCATCTTTTTAATCGCCATACTTGTTACCGACCCACAAACTGCAAAAACAGCGCTTGATAGTATCAAGACCGATATTATTAATAATTTTGATGCCCTATTTATGTGGGCTGCAAACTTCTTTGTACTCTTTTGTTTAGCACTTATTGTTTCTCCTTACGGTAATATTCGCCTTGGTGGTGATGACGCTAAACCTTCTCACTCTCGCGTTTCATGGCTTGCTATGTTATTTGCTGCGGGTATGGGTATAGGCCTTATGTTTTGGGGCGTTGCTGAACCAGTTGCTTACTTTACTGGTTGGTACGAAACACCGCTTAATGTAGCCGCTAATACACCAGAAGCTGCAAAATTAGCAATGGGCGCAACTATGTTTCATTGGGGTCTTCACCCTTGGGCTATTTACGCTGTTGTTGGTTTATCTCTTGCATTTTTTACCTATAACAAAGGTTTACCGCTTTCAATTCGTTCTATTTTTTACCCTATATTAGGTGATAGAGCGTGGGGTTGGCCTGGCCATATCATTGATATCTTAGCTGTACTTGCTACGTTATTTGGCCTTGCAACATCTTTAGGTTTAGGTGCGCAACAAGCTTCTGCAGGTATTAACCATGTATTTGGTACAGAAGGTGGCATTGGCTCTCAAATTCTAGTTATTGCGGGTGTAACACTTTTAGCTATTGTCTCTGTGGTTCGTGGTATTGACGGTGGTGTGAAACTACTAAGTAATGTAAATATGTTAATTGCGTTTTCATTATTATTGTTTGTATGTTTAGTAGGCTTTGCTGTAGCAATGGGTAATGTACCCACTACCGTGATGGGCTATGTAGAAAATATTATTCCATTGAGTAATCCTCACGGTCGTGAAGACGAAACATGGATGCATGGTTGGACTGTGTTTTACTGGGCTTGGTGGATTTCCTGGTCACCGTTTGTAGGTATGTTTATCGCGCGTGTATCACGTGGTCGTACAATTCGTGAATTCTTAATTGCGGTTTTACTTATTCCTACTCTAGTTACTGTTTTATGGATGTCTATTTACGGTGGTATTGCGATTGAACAAGTAGTTAATGGTGTTGGTGCGTTAGGCACTAATGGTTTAACTGATGTACCTTTAGCTATGTTCCAAATGCTTGATGAATTACCTTTATCTAATATTTTATCGTTTATTGCAATTTTATTAGTGTTGGTATTTTTCATTACGTCATCTGACTCTGGTTCATTAGTAATTGATTCAATTACAGCTGGCGGTAAAATTGATGCACCGGTACCACAACGTATATTTTGGGCATCGGTTGAGGGCGCAATTGCAGCTGCTTTACTTTGGATTGGTGGCACACAAGCAATTGAAGCACTACAAGCAGGCGCTGTCTCTACAGGCTTGCCATTTACTATTGTATTATTATTTATGTGTTTAAGTTTAGTTTTAGGTTTACGAACTGAGCCTCGCCCAGTTAAATAATACTTTCAGTAAGTAACACTTTTAATTAGTAACGAAAACGCCGCAATTTTTGCGGCGTTTTTTTGTTTGGTCATTAAAAGCTAGAACCACAGCTCTGAGATTGGAGTATCTACACGATAATGATAACTCAGTTGCGCTTGTAAAAGTTCTGCTGTAGCAAGTGCATCCGTTAACGCATTGTGATTTTGATATGCTGGTAGGGAATAACGCGCACGGCAATCTGTTAGCCTAAGAGAACCTAATTTTGTGTTAAACAATCGGCCTAATAAACCCTGCCTTGCTTTTAGTGCTCTTTTTTCTATTTCCATTGTATCAACAAGTGCAAACTCAATACCTTCTTTAAGCCTTAACAATAACGCATTATTTAAAAAGTGACGTTCTATTGCGGCATAATGCACCACGACAACTTTACCACTGAGCGCTTCAAGTAAAGGCTCTATAATTTGATTAAAGTCGGGGGCGTCGTCCACCTCAGAGTGCGTTATTCCATGTATTAAAATAGACTCTTCATGAAGGTTGCGCCTAGGCTGCACAACCCAATGCCGACTGTGCTTACAATAAATGCGCTCTAAATTGAACGGCACTAAACCAACACTCACTATATCGTCGTTTTGGCTATTTAAGCCTGTTGTTTCAAAATCCATTGCTACAAAAGGTACGTCTTTTATTGCAGCTTTGTCTTGGTTATAAGCACCCGCATAAAAGTGTTTTAAGAGTTTATTTTTGGTGCTATTGGCAAGCTCGTTATACCTAGCTTGCCAATCAATTGCTTTATGATTACGCGGATTCATAGGCTACTTCACACCAGAGTTTGCTGTGTAGCTAAATTTTAAATAGCTTTGTGCTTTTTCTAAAATGGCAAATGCCTCTTTTAAGTTTCGTTGCTCGAACGGAGAAAGTAAATGTGGATCTAAGTCGTTATCGGGCTCTTCGCCCTTCTCTATTTGCCACGCTTGATGGCGAATTCGCATCATGGCAATATACTCAAGTGCGTCACGTAAATCTTGCGCTTTACCCTGTGGTAACAGCTTAGCTTCAATAATATCTTCTAGTCGTTCAAACGAATTTTGTTTACGTGAGCCAATAGCCAATGCGTGCACGCGAATAACATCAGAAAGAGGTGCAGTCCCTCTTCGCTTTAAGTTCATTGAACGCTTATGTTGGCCATTATGCTCCATAACAAAGCCTTTAAAGAAACCTAGTGGAGGTGTTCTATTTCTAGCATTTGCTGCCATATTAGCTAAAAATACGCGATTTACTTTACTTTGTTTTGCTATAAATATTTTAAGCTCGTCGGCCCACTTGGTTTTACCCCACACACCGTCTAAGTCAAAAAATATAGAACTATTAAGCAATGCTTGTGGTTTTGGCTGCGCGATCCAATCTGCAAATTGATCGAACCACTGTGAGCGAGTTTTACGCCATTTTTTAAACGACGCCATAATTTCTCCATCACAGTAGGTGTAACCACACTGCGCTAAACCATCACACACAAAATCGGCAATATTTTGAAAATACGCGTTATGTTTTTCGTCGTCATAACTGTCATCTAAAATAAGCGCGTTGTCTTGATCGGTTACAATAAGTTGCTCGTCTCGAGCCATTGAGCCCAGAGCAATAAAACAGTAAGGCACAGGAGGTGGCCCAAACTTTTCTTCTGCTAATACAAGTAGTCTTTGTTTAAATGTACGCCCTATAACAGCCATGGCTGTACCGACCATGTGTGAGTTTGCATCTTCATTCACCATACGAACAAACACATTGGGCAATTGGCGTGCATAATGCGCCAAATCCTCTATTGTTTGTTGAGCCAGTATGCCACGTACAAGTAATAAGCTGCTTTGGGATTCATAACGCAAAATATCAGAAAGGGAGATAACACCTATTGGGCGTCTTTTCTGTACTACTGGCAAATGATGTAAGTTATCTCTAAGCATGGCCAATACAGCTTCGAAAATATAGTCATTAGCATCTAATAGTACTAAGTTAGTGGACATAATGTCTTTTGCTTGCGTGTTAAAGGCAAGCCCTTTAGCCACTACTTTAGTGCGTAAATCCCTATCGGTTATTATACCAACTACTTGTCCATCATCTTCTTCTGGGTCATCATTTATGGGTTTATTTACATCGGTTACCAACACTGATGATACCGCCTCTTCGGTCATTAATTTAGCGATATCTTGTATCGTAGAGGTTGCATCTACGGTGACTACATCTCTGTGAATTAATGATTTTACCTTCGCGGTTGTCAGGTCATTGCCATCGGCTTGCTCGACAATAGCTTGATGCAAACGCACGTTACCGTCTGTTTCGAAGTAATCAGCAAACGCATCAAACTCATCACAGTAACGATTAAATAGCTCGACATTTATGCAATATACTAACGTATCTTCAAGAGCAGTTGCAGGAAAACGTACCTTACGGTTCATCAATAAACCCATTTGACCAAATATACCTGCGGTAGCCAAACGATTATACAGCTCGCCATTTCGGCGATACATTTCTACAGAACCACTTCTAATTACATACAAATCAGAAATGTCTTGTCCAAAACTCAAGATATCTGTTTTTGCTCTAAAATAAGCCACTTCTACTTGTTGAGCTAGCTCATTAAGCGCTTTTTGAGGTAAGTCATCAAAAGGAGGATGTTGTGCTAAAAATTGTGCGATTTCAACTTGTTCGGCTTGCATAAATCCCTTCCTGTATGCGCATTAAAATGACTAAATCTGTTTTGCAGATTAACACTATCATCGGGGTGTGAAAACAATTACTGTACAAATTTAGGCACAAAAAAAGAGCCTAAATAGACTCTTTAAATGTAATACTTATTGTATAAATTTATTTACCGCGCTGAGCGTCTTTTTGGGCTTTTTTAGCTTCTTTACGTTGCTGTAAAACAGCTTGTGCTTCATTACCAATATGGCCCTCACCACGCGCTTGCGCTAATTCTATTTGCTTTTGGCGCTCTGCAAAACGTGCGCGTTGTTCGTCCGTTACTTCTTCAATACAATGATGACAAGAGACGCCTTCCATGTATTCAGGCTTTAACTTTTCGTCTTCTGTAATTGGCATACGACACGCGTGGCATTGATCATAAGAGCCTTTTTGTAGGTCATGATCAACCGCAACGCGATTATCAAATACAAAACACTCGCCTTCCCACATGGTTTCTTCTTTTGGCACTTCTTCTAGGTATTTTAAGATACCGCCTTCAAGGTGATAAACTTCATCAAAACCTTGCTCTTTCATGTAGGCTGTCGATTTTTCGCAGCGGATACCACCTGTACAAAACATCGCCACTTTTTTGTGTTTTTCAGGGTCTAAGTTTTCTTTTGCCCACTGTGGAAATTCGCGGAACGTTTTGGTATTTGGATCGACCGCATTTTGAAATGTACCAATTTCAATTTCGTAATCATTACGTGTATCAATTAAAATTACTTCAGGGTCAGATATAAGTGCGTTCCACTCATTTGGCTTAACATAGCTACCCACAACTTTAAGCGGATCTACGCCTTCAACGCCCATTGTTACAATTTCTTTTTTTAGTTTTACTTTAGTGCGGTAAAACGGACATTCATCGTCGTAAGATTCTTTTGTAACGATGTTTTTTAAATTTGGTTGCTCATCTAGCCATGCTAATAAGTTGTCTATCCCTTCACGTTTTGCAGAAACAGTGCCGTTTATACCTTCGGCAGCGAGCAATAAAGTACCGCGTACTTCATTTGCTTCCATCACTTCTAGTAATGGCTTACGGATAGCTTCAAATTCAGGTAAACCTACAAACTTATACAGCGCACATACCACAAAGTGATCGCCCGTTACATTATCTTTATGAACAACAGTCATTATATTTCCTATTTTGCCTTGTTAGCCAATATTGGCGTTTACCGAATCGTAAATCCGGCGCATATGGGGCGCGTATTTTACGCTTTTTTAGTTTAATTGCAAAAAATAGCGCTATAGATTGGTTTTTACTGTTAGCGACCTAGCTGTGTAAGCTATAATGCGCTAATAAATTTATAGAGTTAATTTGCTCATTTTGGAGAAACACACATTGCAGTTTACTGATCTTGGGATTGATACACGCCTTGAAACACAATTAGCACATCAAGGGATCACCCAGCCCACCGATATTCAAGCGCATGCAGTGCCTACCGCACTTGCAGGGCATGACATTTTCGCTCAGTCTAAAACTGGGTCGGGCAAAACCTTGGCGTTTTTATTACCTGCTGTACAAAGGGTTATGAAACAAAAAGCACTCAGCAAACGCGATCCCCGTGTACTTATTGTTGCTCCTACGCGTGAGCTTGCTACGCAAGTATTTACTCAGCTGCGTTTATTAATTGCTGGCACAGCGATTAAGGCAGTTAAAATACTTGGCGGCGAAAACTTTAATGACCAAATAAAAGCACTTAGAAACGACCCACAATTCGTAGTTGCTACACCTGGGCGTTTAGCTGATCACATAACAAAACGCTCATTGCAATTGAGTGGACTAGAACTGCTTATTTTTGATGAAGCCGATCGTATTTTAGATTTAGGCTTTACCGAGCAGTTAAAAATGATTAACGAGCAAGCTAATCACCGATTACGCCAAACGTTATTGTTTTCTGCAACACTTGACCATGCACAAGTAGATGCACTATCACGTAACCTATTAAAAAAACCAAAGCAAATTACGCTAAGTGCAGCAAATGAGCAACATAGTGATATTAAACAAACGTTATACCTTGCAGATCACCTTGATCATAAAGAAGCGTTATTAGAGCATTTTTTAAACCAAGATGATGTTGGTCAATGTATTATCTTCACAGCAACGCGTTCTGACACGAGCCGTTTGAGTGAAGCCCTTAATGCTAAAGGCTTCAAATCTGTAGCGCTTGCTGGTGATTTAACGCAAAACAAACGTTTAGATATCATGGATTCGTTTAGTCGCGAAAACTTTAAAATATTGATTACCACCGACGTTGCATCTCGTGGTTTAGATTTGTTAAGCGTAACGCACGTTATTAACTTTGATTTACCAAAACACGCTGAAGAGTATGTACACCGCATAGGTCGTACAGGACGTGCTGGCTTTAAAGGAAATGCAATTTCATTAGTTGGCCCAAAAGATTGGGCAAGTTATTTAGCTATTAAAGCATTTTTAAATGACGAATTAAAATTTGCGAGCGTAGAGAGCTTAAAAGCTAAGTTTAAAGGTTTAAAAGAGAAAAAACCTGAGGCAGCGTGGGACAAATCTAAAGAAAAAGCCGCCGTTGTTAAAAAGCCTGCATTTAAGCGCAAAGCTAAACCTAAAAAGCCTACAGCACCAATTAAAGCACCGATGAACATTGATGGCGATACACCAATGCGCCGTAAAAAAAAGCCTGAGCAGGAATAATTATGAGTTACCTAGGAACCACACAAACATTATTTGTAAAAGAAGTGAGTAACGAAGGTGCTTACTTAGACGGCCATGATTTAGGTGAAGTATTTTTACCAAAACAAGAAATAAAACATGAGCTTGAAGCGGGCGATAGTATTAGTGTATTTATCTTTTTAGACAATGCTAATTTAGCCACAGCAACAATAAAGAAACCACATGCTCAAGTTGGCGAGTATGCCTTACTACGCGTTAAAGAAATAAATAGTATTGGGGCATTTTTAGATTGGGGGCTTGAGAAAGATGTGCTTGCACCTTTTAATGAACAAAAGCCACGCATGCAAGAAGGCCATTCTTATTTAGTACGCCTGTACCTTGATAATGCAAGCCAACGTATTTGTGCCTCAAACAATTTTAATCGTTTCTTATCAAAAGATGAGCCGCAATATACTCACTTACAAGAAGTGGATTTAATTGTTGCTGGCAAAACAGATATTGGCTACAAAGTATTAATTGAAGAGTCGCACTTCGGTGTTGTTTTTTACAATATGGTATTTAAAAGCTTATTTGTGGGTCAAAAGCTTAAAGGCTATATTCAAAAAGTACGTGACGACGGAAAAATTGATGTTGTACTAGAAAAGCCAGGTATGGGAAAAGTAAGTGACCTTGGTGAAACTATTATGCAAAAGCTTAAAAACGAAGGCGGTGTTATTCCACTTGGTGATAAGTCTGATCCTGAAGCAATAAAAAAGATGTTTTCTACAAGTAAGGCTAATTATAAAAAAGCAATTGGTGGCTTATTTAAACAAGAGTTAATAGATATTGAAGCGAAATCCATTCGCTTAAGATCTTAATTATAATTGGCTGTAATTACTAATAATACCTGTTTGTAATTAACCTAAAATATATTTATAAGGCAATGTACATTGCGTATATTGCCTTGAATAATCAAGCACTTCAACTTCCGACTCAAGATTGAGCGGCGCCAAACGAAAAACCTTTTTTTCACATTCTGTTTTTTTATCATCAAGCTTTGATATACATTCACTAACGCTTACATGCTGAGATATGAGTGTATCTTCATTTTTGTAACACAGATGATGAGCATAATCTTGCATTGTTTTTTTAAAATCAAACATATCGACTGGGTACGTTGGAATTATATCTGTAACGGTTGTTACACCATCGTATGCTTTATTAGAAAAAACGTACTTATTTACTGAAAAACCCGCAATAACAATTACTATAGAACCAAAAAATAACTTCAAAACAAACCCCTACTACATTTTGATTTTATTAATGTAACATAAAACTCACATAAGGTAAGGGGTTTTAGCACTATATGACTGCTTATTGTTAAATTAAGCTATAGAGTTATTAACATCACTAAGCACTTTTACAGGATTATCTGCTTGAGTAATCGGTCTGCCTATAACTAAATAGTCACTTCCTGAATCTATAGCTTGCTTAGGTGTCATTATACGCTTTTGATCACCCGCATCACTCCCTTCAGGGCGTATACCAGGCGTAACAAGCTTAAAGCTATCACCTAACTCTGTTTTTAAAGCTTTTGCTTCTTGTGCAGAACACACAACACCATCAAGCCCAGCTTCCTTTGCAAGCTTAGCTAAATAAATAACTTGCTCTTGAGCTGATTTATCAACACCTAAACGCTTAAGCTCTGTTTCATCCATACTTGTTAATACAGTCACAGCGATAAGTAATGGGGCTTTGTCACCAAATTGCTCTAGAGCCGATTTAGCTTTACTCATCATTTCAAAGCCACCAGAAGCATGAACGTTTACCATCCACACCCCCATTTTAGCAGCTGCAGTAACCGCTTTAGCTACTGTATTAGGAATATCATGAAATTTTAAATCTAAGAAAACATCAAAACCTAAATCAATTAACTCTTTAACAAATGCAGGTCCAAAATAGGTAAACATTTCTTTGCCGACCTTGAGACGGCAAGTATCAGGAGAAAGTTGTTTAACAAAGTTTAAAGCAACTTCTTGATCATCGTAATCTAATGCAATAAGAATTTTTTTTGAGTGTTCGAAAGACATAACTATCCTAGTGAATGGCAGTAAAGTTATTAATTATGGGGTTATTAAAATCCGTCTAAGCCTCGACTTGGAACAATGGTTTCCCAATGCTTACAAGAAGGGCAGTTCCAATATATGGTGTAGCTTGTAAAACCACAATGCTGGCATTGGAAATCTGGTTTTGTAGCAATATAAGAGGTTACAAGCTTATCAATTTCGTTAAGTACTTCCTTAGTATTTTTATTTTGGTCACCCATTAATTGCAGTAAAAAACTAAAACCACGAATAGTAGGTTGACGTTTTAAGCTATCAGTTAAAAATTCAAAGGCTTGCTTGGTGTGACCTTGCTCAAGTAATGCTTGGCAATGCTTTATTTTAATTAATACACCGCCCTTCTCTAACAAGTCACTGACTAACTCGTGAAATTGATGCGTCAAATTCAATTGTTTATAACTGTGTGCCAGCTCATCAATAAACAACGGAGCAAACAAGGTAAATTGAGAGACAAGTTCACGCCAGTAATAAATAGCTTTAACGTAATCTTCTTTTGCGTAAGCAACTAACCCTAACTCGTAAAGCGGACGCACGGCTTTATAATTTAAGCTAATCGCTTTTCTCATTAGTTGGGGTGTATTGTCACTTAAAGCTGACTCACAATAAAAATTAGCAATTGCTTTAAATTGCTGTTCTTTTGAAAATAGTTCGCTATGGGCTTCAAACATGTTGATGCCTTTTTCCCACTCACGGGTTTGCGAATATAAAGTGATAATAGGGTCCAGCGCTTCTACATGCCCTGCTTTAACTAGCCAAACTAAGTGCTCTTCCGCACTATCTAGTAGTCCGGCCATTATATAATCTTCGGCTAATTCTAAACGGCTAGTTGCAGCTTGTTGTTCATTTAAGCTTGGGTGTTTTAATAGAAGTTCGTGAATTTTTATTGCGCGGTCTAATTCACCTCTACGGCGAAACATGGTGGCAAGTGTAGAATAGTGTTCAACAGAGTCGGCTGAAACTTCAAGTAAGTTGATTAAATGCTCTAAGCCTTGATCTTCTTCTCTATCGAGTAGAAATTTTAAGCCTTTGCTATATTCAGAAGTGATCTGACGATTAAGTTGATGAGCTTGGTTTTTAGCACTGTTTTTACCCATAATCCAACCGTAACCAGCGGCAACGGGTAATAGTAAAAACAAAAGCTCAATCATAGTTAGGTGTCTTTATTCGCGGCAAGCTTTTTTTTATCTTTTTCAGGCGCTAATTGCTTTTTTAATCGGTAGTTTTGCCACTTTAATTGCGAAAACAATTTAAAGCTAATAAAACAACCAATCAAAACACCTAATAAAAAGCAGATACTTATTATTACAGCTAAAGGTAGTGTATTACTGGCTATAATGTAATTTACTTGTACTAACTGTGGGTTTTGTGACCCTAATACAAATGCACTGATAAGGCATAGTGCAACCAGAATAATTTTTAATACCTTGAACAAGTAACTACTCCACTAAGTTAACTAGGCAATGCTTCATTTACGCGGTCGCGCAATTCTTTGCCTGGTTTAAAATGAGGTACATGCTTTCCTTCAAGCTCAACTGTATCGCCAGTCTTAGGATTACGACCTGTGCGAGGAGCGCGGAAATGCAAAGAGAAACTACCAAAACCTCTGATCTCAATACGATCTGAAGTAGATAATGAGCCGGCCATTTGTTCAAGAATTTCTTTTACAGCATTCTCAACATCTTTCACTGGAACGTGTGCGTGTTGTTCCGCAAGTATTTCTATCAATTCTGACTTAGTCATAGCGTTTCCTTAAAAAGAGATATAGGAAGGGCAAAAAATGCCCTTCCAACTAAAAAACTAATTATATATTAGTCTTTTTGTGCATTTGCGAAAGCAGCTGCCATTGCGTTTTCAAACACTGGCTCTTCTTTCTTAAGCTTCTCTAGTACTTCTTTCTCTTCTGCTTCGAAAAGAGCTTTTACAGATAAGCTTAAAGTGCGGTTCTTACGATCAACACCAACGTATTTAACTTCAATCTCGTCGCCTACAGAAACAACAGTAGTTGCATCTTCAACGCGCTCTTGAGCGATATCAGCTACACGGATGTAACCTTCAACGCCTTCGATAAGTTCAACAGTTGCGCCTTTCGCATCAACTTCAGTCACTTTACCTTTAACAATAGCACCTTTTTTGTTTGCATCAAGGTAGTTATTGAATGGGTCAGCTTCGATTTGCTTAACACCTAGAGAGATACGTTCACGCTCTGGGTCAACTTGCAATACGATAGCAGTGATTTCGTCGCCTTTCTTGAATTCACGTACAGCTTCTTCGCCAGGTGTATTCCAAGAAATGTCTGAAAGGTGTACAAGACCATCAATACCACCGTCAAGACCGATAAAGATACCGAAGTCAGTGATTGATTTGATCTTACCAGTAACTTGATCGCCTTTGTTTTGTAGACGAGCAAATTCCTGCCAAGGATTAGCAATACATTGCTTAAGACCAAGAGAAATACGACGACGTTCTTCGTCAATTTCTAAAACCATAACTTCAACAGTGTCGCCAAGGCTTACAACTTTTGAAGGATGGATGTTCTTGTTAGTCCAATCCATTTCAGAAACGTGTACTAAACCTTCAACGCCTTCTTCGATTTCCACGAAACAGCCGTAATCTGTAAGGTTAGTAACACGACCAGAAAGTTTAGAACCTTCTGGGTAACGACCAGCGATAGCTGCCCATGGATCTTCACCAAGCTGTTTAAGGCCTAGAGATACACGAGTTTTATCTTTGTCGAATTTTAGAACTTTAACTGCGATTTCGTCGCCAACATTAACGATTTCTGAAGGGTGCTTAACACGCTTCCAAGCCATATCAGTAATGTGTAGTAGACCATCAACACCACCAAGGTCAACGAATGCACCGTAGTCAGTAAGGTTCTTAACGATACCTTTAACTTCTTGGCCTTCAACAAGGTTAGCAAGAAGCTCTTCACGTTCTTGTGAGTTTTCAGATTCGATAACTGCACGACGTGAAACAACAACGTTGTTACGTTTTTGGTCAAGCTTGATTACTTTAAATTCAAGCTCTTTGCCTTCAAGGTGAGTTGTGTCACGTACTGGACGAACATCAACAAGTGAACCAGGTAGGAAAGCACGGATTGAATCAACTTCAACTGTGAAACCGCCTTTAACTTTACCGTTGATAACACCAGTAACAGTCTCTTGCTCTTCACATGCTTTCTCAAGACGGATCCATGCTTCGTGACGCTTAGCTTTCTCACGAGAAAGGATAGTTTCACCGAAACCGTCTTCAATTGCATCTAGTGCAACATCTACTTCGTCGCCTACAGCAACTTCTAGTTCACCAGCAGCATTTTTGAACTGCTCTGCAGGGATAGCACTTTCTGATTTAAGACCAGCATCTACAAGTACAATGTTATTCTCGATAGAGATTACTGTACCTTTAACGATAGAGCCTTGCTCTGCTTCAAAACCCTTTAAGCTTTCTTCAAATAACTGCGCAAAATTTTCTGACATACGAATATACGTCTCATATATTAATACCAATAAGCAACCATGCTGCATGGGGTTGTTAAAATAGCACTGGCATCCTGCTGGCGCATAAAATGTGTTTAGCTTCGTTTAGGAAGCTTACCTTCAGAGATAGCAATATCCAATAAAGTTATTACCTTATCAAACACTTGCTGTGCATTAAGATCGCTAGTATCGATCTCAATAGCATCCTCTGCAGGTACAAGCGGAGCAACGGTGCGATTCATATCGCGCTCGTCACGAGCTTGAATGTCCTGTAATAGACCACTTAGTGTAACATCAAGGCCGCGCGTATTCAACTCAACAAAGCGTCTACGAGCACGCTCTTCTGCACTGGCTGTTAAATATATTTTTAACGGCGCATCTTGAAAAACCACAGTGCCCATATCACGGCCATCGGCAATTAAGCCATTTTCAGTGCGAAATGCACGCTGGCGACGTAATAACGCTTCACGAACGCGAGGTAATGCTGCAACTTTTGAAGCCGCAGCGCCTACTTCTTCATTACGAATAGTAGTGGTTACGTCTTCGCCTTCTAAAATAACTTTTCCTGCATTAGTTTGGCTATCTACCAAAAACTGCACATCTAAATTTGCAGCAAGCGGGACAAGCCCTTCTTCATTATCTAATGCAATTTGGTGATGAAGTGCAGCTAAAGATAAAACACGATAAATCGCACCGCTATCTAATACATCCCACCCTAACTTGTCGGCTAACAAGCGACAAACAGTTCCTTTACCTGAACCACTTGGGCCATCAACGGTGATCACGGGCATTAATAACGCCTGCATTTAAAACCTCCTGCAATGCACACCTAAATAAACCGCGACATTATACGTCAGTTATTAAAATATATCTGCTATTAGTGTGTAACTTTTGTAATTACTTCTAATTAGCTTATTCACTGACTGACGCTAAAACATTGAAAAATGTGGGAAATGTTTTATAGGTACACTTTGGATCATTAATTGTTATTGGCTTTCCACCAACAGCAACCATTGCAAAACACATGGCTATACGGTGATCGTCGTAAGTATCAACAGCAACATCATTGAATGTTTCAGGTGGGGTGATCTCTATAAAATCTTCACCTTCTACAACCTGTGCGCCTACTTTACGAAGCTCAGTTGCCATTGCATATAAACGGTCTGTCTCTTTTACTCGCCAGTTATAAATGTTACGAATGGCTGTTGGGCCTTTAGCGAAAAGAGCAACAGTTGCAAGGGTCATAGCAGCATCAGGAATTGCATTGGCGTCAATATCCACGCCTTTTAATTCGCCTTTGCGAACAACTAAACGCTCATCATACCAATCAATTTTTGCGCCTACTTGCTCCATTACTTTGGCAAAGCCTATATCACCTTGCACCGACTTGGCACCCACGCCTTTAATTTCAATCTCACCGCCTGCAATTGCAGCCGCAGCAACAAAATAAGACGCCGACGATGCATCGCCTTCAACCATTATGCGATCGAGTGATTGATACTGTTGACCACCTTTAACTTTAAAAGTTGCATAATCACAGTGCTCAACATTAACCCCAAAACGTGCCATTACATCAAGTGTAATATCAATATAAGGTTTAGAGACTAAAGTACCTTTAATAGCTATTGTTGTATCACCGTTAAATAATGGCGCTGCCATTAATAGAGCGGTTAAAAATTGACTTGAAATACTGCCGTCAATTTCAACCTCACCGCCTTTTATTTGGCCACCCACAATTTTAAGAGGTGGGTAGTCTTTGTGCTTTGTATAAGTAACATCACCGCCTAGTGCTTGTAGCGCGTCAACCAAGTGCCCTATCGGACGCTCTTCCATACGTGGCTCGCCTATTAGCTCGTACTCACCAGCAACGCCAGCAAGTACTGCTGTTAAAGGTCTATAAGCAGTACCCGCATTACCTAAAAACAATGGCTCAGTCGGCGTATTAAACACACCACTAACTCCCTCTACGGTGGCTACAGTGCGTTCATCATTTAAAGTTACATTTACACCTAATAACTTTAAGGCGCCCAGCATATGGCGTATATCGTCACTATCAAGTAAGTTTTCTACAACGGTAGTACCGCTTGCAAGTGCTGCTAATAATAAAATTCTGTTCGATAGACTCTTTGAACCTGGTAGGGTTACTGTGCCATTTACTCTAGAAATAGGTTCTAAACGAAGCTGCTCCATTAGCTATGCTCCTTTGCAAAAGCAGCCATAAAGTCTACAAGTGCTTGAACACCCTCAAGAGGCATTGCGTTATAAATACTAGCGCGCATACCGCCCACTATTCTGTGACCTTCAAGAGCAAGTAGCCCTGCATCTTTAGACTGAGCAACAAACTTATCATTTAAGCTTTCATCATTAAGCCAAAACGGAACATTCATACGTGAACGACAATGTTTAGCTACTTTATTGGTATAAAAGCTCGATTCATCAATAAAGTCATAAAGTAGCTGCGCTTTAGCAATATTTTGAACTTCCATCGCTTTTACGCCACCATTACTTTCAAGCCATTGAAATACTTCAGCAGCTAAATACCAAGCAAATGTAGGAGGCGTGTTAAACATGCTGCCTTGTTTTGCTTCTAATGCGTAATCTAAAATGCCTGGTTTAGGTAAGCCTTCACGCTCAAGTAATGTTTTACGAACAATAACGATTGATATGCCCGACGGGCCGATATTTTTTTGCGCACCAGCGTAAATTAAATCAAATTTATTAACGTCTATCTCGCGTGATAAAATAGTTGACGACATATCAGCAACGATCGGTGCAGTTGGGTGGCTTGGTACATCAAAAATTTCTAAGCCGTCAACCGTTTCGTTAGGACAATAGTGAATGTAAGATGCATCTTCTGGTAACACCCAATCAGCAACCTGTTTAATAGAAAACTCGCCATTGGCGTCATTACGCACATCAATAGAGGTTGCTTGAGTAAACTTGTTGGCCTCGTCTGTTGCACTTTTTGACCACACGCCGTTTTCGCAATAAACCGCAACTTTGCCTTCTTGGTGTAAATTTAATGGCACAGCACTAAACTGACCACGGCCACCACCATGCATAAACAGCACTTCAAATTCATCACTGATATTCATTAGGCGACGAAGGCTAGCTTCACATTTAGCTGTAAGGGCTAAAAACTCTTTGCTACGATGGCTTATTTCCATCACAGACACACCTAAATCTTGCCAATCTAGAAACTCTTTTTGTGCTTTTTTCATAACCGCTTGCGGAAGCATAGCTGGCCCCGCACAAAAATTATATTTACTCATTACCTTTGCCTCATTCCAGTAATTTAACTACTAAGCATGAATGCTCAATACACACCCACTAAACCTTTGACTTTTAGTGAATGAATATAACTTCATACCCTATTAATTTTTTTCAACAACATTAAAAAAAGCGGCCAAGGCCGCTTTTTCAATATCAATTATTCTGAAGGAGGATTATCATCCGCTACTTCATCAATAACCGTATCTACAGTTTCAACGTCTTCAATATCAATCAAGTCACTTTCTGTAACTTCAATCTCTTCTATACGTTGTAAACCAACTACTTGCTCTTCGTCAATAGTTCTGATCAAAATAACACCTTGGGTGTTACGTCCAACCGTAGAAACTTCATTAACGCGAGTACGTACTAAGGTACCACGATTTGAAATAATCATGATTTCGTCGTTGTCATCAACTTGTACAGCACCAACAACAGCACCGTTACGCTCACTCACCTTAATAGATACAACACCCTGTGTTGCACGGCTCTTAGATGGGTAATCTTCAAGTTGTGTACGCTTACCGTAACCATTTTCAGTTACCGTTAAAATAGCACCGTCAGTTTTTGGTACAATTAACGATACTACGCGTTGATCATCGGCCATTTTAATACCACGAACACCTGTAGCAGTACGACCCATTGGGCGAACACCTTTGAAACGAATCTCAGGGTTACCTTCTTCGTCTAATACTGGGTTACCGTTTTCATCAACAACTGTTGTTTCTTCAGCTTCTTTAAAGCGTACAACTTTACCTGCATCAGTGAACAACATAATTTCGTTGCTACCATCGGTAATATCCACCCCAATAAGGCTATCGCCATCATTTAAGTTAACAGCAATAATACCGCTTGCACGTTGACGACTGTAAGCCGTTAATGGTGTTTTCTTAACTGTACCAAATGCTGTTGCCATAAAGATGTATTTATCTTTTGCGTACTCACGTACTGGCAATATAGCAGTAATACGTTCATCAGCTTCAAGTGGTAACAAGTTAACAATTGGCTTACCGCGCGCTGCACGACTTGCTAGTGGTAACTGATAAACTTTAAGCCAATATAAACGACCGGCCGTAGAGAAACACAAAATAGTATCGTGTGTATTTGCAACTAATAGACGCTCGATGAAATCTTCATCTTTCATCTTCGTTGCTGACTTACCTTTACCACCACGACGCTGTGCTTCGTAATCAGACAATGCCTGATACTTCACATAACCTTCGTGAGAAAGCGTTACTACTACGTTTTCTTCAGTAATTAAGTCTTCAAGGCTGATATCGTGAGCAGCTGCATTAATTTCAGTGCGACGCTCATCACCATATTGCTCTTTAATTTCAACTAGCTCGTCACGAATAACTTCCATTAAACGCTCAGGAGTTGCCAAAATATAAAGTAGTTCAGCAATTAGTTCTAATAACGCTTGGTATTCGGTCAAGATTTTTTCGTGTTCAAGACCTGTTAGCTTATGTAAACGCAAATCAAGAATTGCTTGAGCTTGTTGCTCAGAGATATAATATTGACCATCGCGAATACCAAGTTCGCTTGCTAACCAATCTGGACGAGCAACATTATCTTCACCTGCTTTTTCAAGCATACCTTGTACATTACCTAATTCCCACGGACGCGCTGTTAAAGCAATTTTAGCTTCAGCAGGTGTAGGGGATTTACGAATAAGTTCGATAATTGGGTCAATGTTTGCAAGCGCAATCGCTAAGCCTTCAAGCGTGTGTGCACGGTCACGGGCTTTACGTAAATCAAATACTGTACGACGAGTTACTACTTCACGACGGTGAATAATAAACTCTTCTAACATTTCTTTTAAATTGAAACATTTAGGTTGGTTATTAATTAGCGCAACCATATTCATACCAAACACAGTTTGTAACTGAGTTTGTGAATACAAGTTGTTTAAAATAACTTCGCCTACGTCACCACGTTTAATTTCAATAACGATACGCATACCGTCTTTATCTGATTCATCACGTAGCGCACTAATACCTTCAATTTTCTTATCTTTAACCAGCTCAGCAATTTTTTCAATTAAACGAGCTTTATTAACTTGATAAGGAATTTCGTGAACGATGATTGTTTCACGGCCTGTTTTTTCATCGGTTTCGATGTCGGCGCGTGCACGCATGTACACTTTACCACGGCCAGTTAAGTAGGCTTGTTCAATACCCTTCTTACCGTTGATAATTGCAGCCGTTGGGAAATCAGGACCAGGAATATAATCCATTAACTCTAAAATAGTTAAATCTGGATTTTGAATAAGTGCCAAACAACCATTTACAACTTCAGTTAAGTTATGTGGTGGTATATTTGTAGCCATACCTACTGCAATACCTGACGAACCATTCACTAATAAATTAGGAACTTTCGTTGGTAAAACATCAGGGATGAACTCAGTGCCATCGTAGTTAGGAACGAAATCAACCGTTTCTTTTTCAAGATCGGCTAATAACTCATGCGACATTTTAGCCATACGTACTTCTGTATAACGCATTGCCGCTGCTGAATCACCATCAACCGAACCGAAGTTACCTTGGCCATCTACTAGCATATAACGCAGTGAGAATGGCTGAGCCATACGAACTATCGTGTCATAAACTGCACTGTCGCCGTGTGGGTGGTATTTACCGATTACGTCACCGACCACACGGGCCGATTTTTTGTAAGGCTTGTTCCAGTCATTACTAAGCTCGTTCATTGCAAACAAAACGCGGCGATGAACAGGTTTTAAGCCGTCACGTACGTCTGGTAATGCACGTCCTACAATTACGCTCATTGCGTAATCTAAGTAGGAGTTTTTTAACTCGTCTTCAATATTGACTGGCAGAATTTCATTGGCGAGATCAGTCATTTGATATCACATTCCTTCAGTATCAGCTCTCAACAACCCGGTATTGGGTATTAAGAGTATTGTTATTATTTCTAACAGCCATGCTATCACAATTAATTTTAATTTACAGGCGCAAAACTTTGCGATTTATCAATTTAGCCCTATATAATGGCCTCAGATTGACGAGGAAGTATTTTATGACCGAACATCAAAATGTAGATCACGCAGAAATAGCAAAATTTGAAGCCATCGCCGAGCGCTGGTGGGACCTAGACGGAGAATTCAAACCTCTTCACGAAATTAACCCATTACGTTTAGACTTTATAGCAAACAAAACGCAAGGTTTATTCGATAAAGAAACACTCGATGTTGGCTGTGGTGGCGGTATTTTAAGCCAAAGCATGGCGCGCATGGGCGCAAAAGTAACTGGCATCGACATGGGGCAAGAGCCTTTAACTGTTGCTAAGTTACACAGTTTAGAAACTGGCGTAAATGTAGATTACATAAAAGTGCCTGCAGAAGAGTTTGCATCACAACACCCAGAGGGCTTTGATGTAATAACCTGTATGGAAATGCTTGAGCACGTTCCCGACCCAGCATCTATCATTCATGCCGTAGCTGCACTTGCCAAACCAGGCGCAGACGTGTTTTTTTCAACCCTGAACAAAACACCTAAAGCATATTTATACGCTATTGTTGGTGCTGAAAAGCTTTTAAAAATGGTGCCTGAAGGTACACACGACCATAAAAAGTTTATAAAACCTGCGCAGCTCATTGCATGGGCAGAGCAAGCGGGTTTAAAAGTTCGTGCAAGTACAGGCCTTTCTTATAATCCACTATCAAAGCAATATACGCTCAATAGTGACGTTAGCGTAAATTACATACTGTACTTTGAGAAGTTAGCTTAATGGCTAACTCTCAAGCCCCCCTCCCCCTTATTGAGTACGATGCATTTTTATTTGATTTAGACGGCACTCTACTCGACACCGCTGATGATTTAGGTGCGGCTTTAAATGCAGTTCTCATTAATAATAAAATAGAGCCAGTTAGTAGTGATGTATACCGCCCTGCGGCATCTAACGGCGCAGGCGCATTATTAGAGGCTGGTTTTAAAGAGTTATGGGACACACAACCTCAAAGCGAACTTATTAAGCAATTAGTTGACGAATACGCTGCAAACATAGCAAATCACACGCATTGCTTCAGCGGTGTTGAATCGTTGCTTATTGCCCTTGATCAGAAAAAGATCAAATGGGGGATCATGACTAACAAACCAGGGTTTTTAACTGATCCTTTAGTGGCAGCAATTCCCGCATTGAAAAATGCTAGTGTAGTAATAAGTGGCGACACCTTAGCTGAAGCTAAGCCATCCCCTTTACCGCTGCTACATTGTGCAAAGCTTATGAGAGTGCAACCAAAACGCTGTTTGTACATTGGTGATGCACAGCGAGACATACAAGCAGGCAAAGCCGCAGGTATGCGCACAGCAACGGCACTTTGGGGCTACATACCAAGTATTGATGAAGCCAACAGCTGGAATGCTGATTTTAACTGGCAAAGCCCAATTGATGGTTTTAACCATATATAGTGCCATGTTAATTAATAAACACTATATATTGTGATTGTGTTAGTTTTTACGCAAAGCTTGCTGATAAAAAAAGCAGTCAAAATTTATTTTTAAAATGCGTAAATTTAGCAGATCATTAGTTGATTTTTGCATATTTCAACTTAAATGATTGTTCGAAGGTGAGTGTCTACTAACACAAATACGTTATCCCGAAGTTATCCACAAATAGGGGCAATTATGTCCCTTGCAAAACAACTCAGACCACACTATCTTGTGATCTCTAAATTGAACAACACCAGATATTGTGGCCAAATGTTATTCAATTAAATTCGCAAATATGGCGAAAATTATAATAAATGAGTATATAGCTTGCCTCGGCGAGGTATAAAGCATTGGTCAAAATACATAATTCCCAAGGAATACAGGCAAATGAACCAACAGTTATCTGTAAGCAAACGTGACGGGCGTAAAGAGCCTCTTGATCTGGATAAGATCCATCGCGTTATTGAGTGGGCCGCCGAAGGTTTAAACAACGTTTCGGTTTCGCAAGTTGAATTAAAGTCGCACATTCAGTTTTACGACGGTATTCGTACTAAGGACATTCACGAAACCATCATTAAAGCAGCAGCGGATCAGATTTCAAAAGAATCGCCTGATTACCAATACTTAGCTGCACGTTTAGCTGTATTCCATTTACGTAAAAAAGCGTACGGTCAATTTGAGCCACCACGTTTATTTGACCACGTAACAAAAATGGTTGCCGATAAACGCTATGATGCTCATTTACTAGTAGATTACACAGAGCAAGAGTTAGATGAGCTTGATGCATACCTTGATCATTCTCGCGATCTTAACTTTAGCTACGCTGCTGTAAAGCAACTTGAAGGTAAGTACCTCGTTCAAAACCGTGTATCGGGTGAAATATACGAAAGTGCACAGTTTTTATATATTTTAGTTGCGGCAAGCTTATTTTCAGATTACCCACGTGAAACACGTACTGATTACATTAAACGTTTTTACGATGCAGTATCTTTATTTAAAATATCTCTACCAACGCCAATTATGTCGGGTGTACGTACGCCTACTCGCCAATTTAGCTCGTGTGTATTAATTGAATGTGGCGACAGCCTTGATTCAATCAATGCAACGTCGTCAGCTATTGTTAAATACGTTTCACAACGTGCGGGAATTGGTATTAATGCAGGTAGAATACGTGCGCTAGGTAGCCATATTCGTAACGGCGAAGCGTATCACACAGGTTGTATCCCTTTTTATAAGCACTTTCAAACAGCGGTTAAAAGTTGTTCACAAGGTGGTGTACGTGGCGGCGCAGCAACATTATTCTACCCGCTTTGGCATTTAGAAGTAGAGAACCTACTTGTACTTAAAAATAACCGTGGTGTAGATGACAACCGCGTTCGCCACCTAGATTACGGCGTACAGTTTAATAAATTAATGTACTCTCGTTTAATTAAAGATGATTACATTACATTATTTAGCCCATCAGATGTGCCTGGCCTTTATGATGCATTTTTTGAAGACCAAGCTGAGTTTGACGCACTTTACGTTAAATACGAACAAGACGAGTCTATTCGTAAAAAACGCATTAAAGCCATTGAGCTTTTCTCTATGTTTGCGCAAGAGCGTGCAAGTACTGGTCGTATTTATTTACAAAATGTGGATCACTGTAATACACACAGCCCATTTATTTCTAAAGTTGCGCCAATTCGCCAATCTAACTTATGTTTAGAAATTGCATTGCCAACTAAGCCACTTAATAACGTGAATGACGAAGAAGGCGAAATTGCCCTTTGTACACTTTCTGCGTTTAACCTAGGTGCAATAGAGTCACTTGATGAGCTTGAAGAGCTAGCTGAACTTGCAGTACGCGCACTTGATAACTTACTTGATTTCCAAGACTACCCTGTACCGGCTGCTAAAAATGCAACTATGGGTCGTCGTACACTAGGAATAGGCGTAATTAACTACGCATACTACCTAGCTAAAAACGGTAAGCGTTATTCTGATGGCAGCGCTAATGCATTAACACATAAAACCTTTGAAGCTATTCAATATTACTTAATGAAAGCATCAAACGAGCTTGCTAAAGAGCGTGGCGCGTGTCCTAAGTTTAACGAAACAACGTATTCACAAGGTATTATGCCAACAGATACGTACAAACGTGATTTAGATAAAATTTGTGATGAGCCACTTCATCTTGATTGGGATACACTACGTGCAAGTATTAAAGAGCACGGTATGCGTAACTCAACACTAAGTGCATTAATGCCATCAGAAACATCGTCGCAAATCTCTAACGCAACTAACGGTATTGAGCCACCACGTGGACATATTAGCGTTAAAGCAAGTAAAGACGGTATTTTAAAACAAGTTGTTCCTGAGTATGAGCGTTTAAAAGATCAGTACGAGCTACTATGGGACATTCCATCAAACGATGGTTATTTACAGCTTGTTGGCATAATGCAAAAATTTGTTGACCAAACAATTTCTGCAAATACAAATTATGATCCAAACAAGTTCGAAGGCGGTAAAGTACCTATGCAAGTCTTATTAAAAGACTTACTAAGCGCGTACAAACTAGGTGTTAAAACCTTGTATTACCACAATACTCGCGATGGCGCCTCAGACTCACAAGAAGATGCTCCAGAAGTGGAAGATGACGATTGTGAAGGCGGCGCGTGTAAAATATAACTGCTGATTTTTATTTTAAGCGGGCATTTAGCCCGCTTTTTCTGATAGTTTTTTGAGTGATAAACATGTCTTATACTACTTTTAGCCGAAACCATAATAACCAAATGCAAGAGCCAATGTTTTTTGGCCAAACTGTAAACGTATCTCGTTACGACCAACAAAAATACCCAATTTTTGAAAAGTTAATTGAAAAGCAACTGTCTTTCTTTTGGCGTCCTGAGGAAGTAGATGTAAGTAAAGACCGTTTAGACTTTCAAGCATTACCAGATCACGAAAAGCATATATTTTTAAGCAACTTAAAATACCAAACACTGCTTGATAGTGTACAAGGTCGTTCGCCAAACGTGGCTCTACTTCCAATTGTATCGCTACCAGAGCTTGAAACATGGATAGAAACGTGGGCGTTCAGTGAAACAATTCACAGCCGTTCATACACGCATATTATCCGTAACGTAACACAAGCACCTGAGCTTATTTTTGATGACATTGTTAGCAACGATAAAATTAGCGAACGTGCTGATGCCGTAACTAAATACTACGATGACTTAATTAACTCTGTATCGCTTTACAACTTATACGGTGAAGGCAAACACGAGATTAACGGTAAAACAGTTATCATTAATTTATTTGAGCTTAAAAAGAAACTTTACCTGGCTATGATGTCGGTAAATATTCTTGAAGCGATTCGCTTTTACGTAAGCTTTGCATGTTCGTTTGCATTTGCTGAGCGCGAGCTAATGGAAGGTAACGCTAAAATCATCAAGCTAATTGCACGCGATGAAGCACTTCACCTTTCTGGTACTCAGCATATTTTAAACATTATGCAAGACGGTAAGGACGATCCAGAAATGGCGATTGTTGCTGCCCAGTGCCGCGACGAAGCAATTAAAATGTTTGTTGATGCTGCAGAGCAAGAAAAAGAGTGGGCCGAATACTTATTTAAAGATGGTTCGATGATTGGCTTAAATAAACATATTTTATGTCAGTACGTTGAATACATTACCAATGCACGTATGACTGCAATTGGTTTGCCAGCACAGTTTGAAAATAACAGTAACCCTATCCCGTGGATAAACTCGTGGTTAGTGTCTGATAACGTGCAAGTAGCACCACAAGAAGCAGAAATAAGCTCATACCTTGTTGGTCAAATAGACTCTCAAGTTGATGCATCAGAATTTGGTGATTTTGATTTATAATGAGTAGCAAGTCTACTGCAAGCATAACGCTTGCAGAAAACAGCCAGTGTATAGAATTTACCGCTGGCTGCCCTTCTCTTTTACACTGCTTAGAATCCATGAAAATAGACGTCGCATTCCAATGCCGTGAAGGCTATTGCGGCGCTTGTAGAGCAACTTTAGTGTCAGGCAGTGTTGAGTATAACGAAGAGCCACTTGCGTTTGTACGCGAAGGCGAAATACTGTTGTGCTGCTGTAAACCCAATGGCAATGTAAGTATTGATCTGAAATAAAAATCAATACTTACATCTATCGTTTATTAAACTTATCAATAGTGTGGAACGAACCGGTAATGTCCGGTAATTTTATAATCAAAAAGCATATCGCTTTTTTGCGGACCACGCCCTATATTATGCACAATAAGTGGGTTACCCGTATCTTGAGATAACTCATTAATCACCATACCTATATGAGGTAAATTACCTGGTAACATCCACGTTATTATATCGCCGGTTTTATAATCACTCACTTTGTTGGATATACTCAATACGTTTGCATGGCGCTCAAAGTAAGCTTGTAAATTTGGAACACGTCGGTGATCTATATTTTATCAGGCTTAGTTAAGCCCCAAATACGTTTAGATGGATACAGCGCAAAGTTTTTTTGCATGTCTTCATGCACGAGTTTCTGTAAATCAACACCTAACTTTCTATAACTTCTAATTATTACATCGGTGCACACACCTATATTTTTAGGTACATCCCCACCAGGGTAGCCAATAGAGCGATAAGCGCCGTCGTAAGTCACATCATGAGTTGTACGCTCAAGCAAAGCTGAAACAATATCTTCTTCAAACGATGCTGCATTACTATTAATACACGCTAAAGTAAGTAAACACCCAATAATTCTGTACATATAAACTCCTTTCAACCTAAAATTGAGTTACAGCGTTTGGGCTACGTGCCTAAGCACGTCTATTTTATTGCCTTTACTTGCAAATTGCGTATCCAGCGCATATGCCATTTTTTCAAGCGGAGCGTCATTGTATCCTACATGTTGGATTTCGCTAATGTAACGCATCATAAACGCGTCTGGACCAAGTTTAAGCCACTGCGCTACATGCACAAGCTCATGAAAATGAACCCTCAAATCTTTTGCAACCTCAGGAAGTAGATAATAGGTATTTTTATACGTTATACCCGCCGCGTCCATATCGACAAAATCACCTAGACCCATTTCTCGCAGACCCGCAAAGTCTGGCTTTGGTATTTGGTCTACAACAACGTAATACGCGTTTTTTAAAAACTCGCTAGAATAAAACCCATAAAATTCATTACTGAATTTATCACAACTCACTTTTTGACTGCTGTATTTTAAATTTGTAGCGTCAATCCAATTTTCTATTTGTTCTAGCACAGCTCCTCTCCTAAAGTACAAATGCAACACACCATGTATAAACCTTAATCTAATATTGTAGTAAATTTTTAACCAGCACTTTTAGTATTAACATCTAGCAACTTGCGAAGAAAATAGAACGCATAAAATATCTAAATAAAAAGCTCTAAATCAAAATTATCATACAAGCATAACCGGTCTATAAACAGTAAAACCCTTTTTTATACTTTTTAAAGTGTTATTATTTGTAACTAAAACAGTAACACTTAAAATCATGTATAATTTTACTAATACACTCTTTCACATGAAAGTAATACGTTTCAGTCTTATTGTCTTACTGGCCATATTAAGTAATACAGTAAATGCTGAAAATATAAAACCGTTCACATCAGATGGCTGTAGTGCTTTTCCGGATGGCACCACAAAAGATAAAAAGTTGTGGCTTGCATGTTGCAAAGCGCACGACTACGCCTACTGGCAAGGTGGCACTTATTGGCAACGTTTAGAAGCAGATAAAGCCTTGCAACAGTGTGTTATTGAAGCCGGCGAAACGAGTATAGCAAACCTTATGCTTGTTGGAGTTCGATTTGGTGGCAGTCCTTATATACCATCGACTTTCAGATGGGGCTATGGTTGGCCCTATCCTAGGTTATATCAAGCATTAACAGCTGATGAAATTAAGCAAATTGCTGCTTTAAAAACGGTATCAACTCAAACCAATTAATACATTGTGAAAAACTGGGTTATGCAAATAATATCAAAAGGAATTGTATCACTATGCTTATACTGCTAAGTATCATTTTAACTTTGTTTCCAACAGTAATATCTTATTTTGTTTCACGTAATTACGCTGAAAAGGCTAAAGCGACTAATAAAGGTGCTTACATCAGAGCAGTGCTTTGGCCTAGTGTTTTCTCGTGGACACTATTTGCTGCTGTTGGGCACGGTGCAATCATCTTCCCCTTACCTTCAACATTTGCGGTCGTGTTATATGTGTTTCTATATGACGAACGTGGTATCTATTTCCATCCTCACATATTTTTAAGCCCAACGATTCCAATAGCCGTTTATTTAATAAGCTATTTCAAATACAAAAAAGCGGCCAATAAAGAGCTAACGCCCTAGCCCACTGTTGGCTTATCAGTATCTTGTAAGGTCCAAAGCTGCACTTACTCCTGCTGTGCACTTCTTTGCTGTGAAACTACAACGTTATTATCTGAATATAAATGTGTAAATAATAGGTCTAGTAAATTAATAAAGCGTCATTACCAAAAATAACGAATTTACTAATGCACCTAGATATACAAAAAAGCCTTAAAGTAAAACCTGCTCACATCGTCTCATTTATTGTGTTTTTATTAATTTCAATATCTACGTTTACCGCTCAAGTATATGCAGCTGATGCTGTATGGCCTTCAAAAACCACTTACAAATATGCAAATGTAAATGGTAAAAAAATATTTTACCGAGAAGCTGGCGCGCAGCATAAGCAAACCATTGTACTTTTACATGGGTATCCGTCGTCTTCACACAGCTACCGAGAATTGATCCCACTCTTATCAGGTCGCTATCATGTGATTGCACCTGATTATTTAGGCTCTGGTTATAGCGCACGCCCAAACCCAAAAACTCAAAAATATACTTTTGAATTACTAGCTCAATACGTTGAAGGATTACTAACAACACTTAAAGTAAAGCGCTACAGCCTTTATATACAAGACTTTGGGGCACCTGTAGGCTTTAGAATGTTGTTAAATAACCCTAATAAACTTGATGCACTTATTGTACAAAATGGTAATGCGTATTTAGAGGGGCTAACCCTACCGAGGCAAGCATTTTTTAAAGCCGCGAATGAAGATAGTTCGAAAGCGCAGAGTGATAAAATTTATTCGTTCACATCTGATAAAGCCATTATTAATAATCAGTATTTACGAGACGTACAAAGTAACCCAGAAATAATGAGCCCAGATAGCTGGACGCACGATCTTCACTTTTTACAAACCAAAGCCGATAGAGTAATTCAAGTGCAATTGCTACAAGATTACTACAACAACCTTCTCGACTATCCAAAGTGGCAAGCTTATTTACGCAAGTACCAACCACCAACGTTAATTGTATGGGGTAAAAACGACCCTGCGTTTATAGCCGAAGGCGCTAAAGCATACTTAAAAGATGTACCGAACGCTGAACTGCATTTACTCGATTCAGGGCACTTTAGCGTTGAAGAAAAACCAGTAGAAATTGCAAAGTACATTATCGATTTTATGAATAAGCTAGCTCAATAGTAAGCCTTATATTTTGGTTTAGTATTTATAGCGAACATAAAAAAACGCTGAGGGTATAAACCATCAGCGTTTCATTAAATTGTACTAACTTAAGCTAAATCCAAATAAATAGTATTCAATATGGGTAACTCATACTTTTAAGTATTTACCCTTCTTCTTCAATAAGTGATTCTAGTAGATCGTGTATCTCAGCTTTAAGCTCTTTATCTTCAATTTTATTAGCACTAACCTTAGCATTTTGAAGATTTTTAATAGCCTCGTCTTTTTGACCAAGTTCTAGCTGCAGTGTAGCCATTGAAAAAGAAACCGACGACATGTGATCTTTGTTATTAATCGCAACAGACTTTTCTAATGCTTTTTCATAAGTCGTGATTGCCTCTTCTAGCTCTTCGGTAAAATCAGCTAAAGTTTCCCATTGTACTGGGTGATCTTTTGAAGTGTTTTCGTTTTCAATACAAATCGCTTTTAATTGAACAAATAAAGATTCAAATTTTTCTCGGTTATTTTTGTTAGCCGCCGCCATTAAATCTTCTGCTAGGTCATGTACCGCTTTATATATTTTTGTATTCATCATCACTGGTTATCCTTTAGTGCAGCTAAACTAATGTACTGACTCAATTTAGCTAAAATGTATCATTACAGTCATTATAAAATGTATTTAAACAACTGATTTATTTAATTTGGTGTATAGCGTAATAATACATTAATAATGAACATCGCGTAGGCGTTAAACACACTGTAATTAAACTTTATCGCAATTACTCTTAGTAACATCACACACTGAATAAACTTGCAACCCAATCCAACGTAAAGATGGTCGTAAACACTTTAAGTGCAATGACAACTATAAATAATAAGATGATTGCCGCTTTGGCTTTGCTACTTTTAAGGTTGTTCCAATATAATAACTTTGCATTAAATTCTGTTTTTAACTTAGTAACAGCTTCTTTCATAATTACATCCTACTTAGGGATCCCGCTCAGCAACATTTAATAACTACACAGCTACCCAAGCAGGTTTCATAATATTTTTCGCCACCTTAGAGTAAAGCATTAAATAAAGCCTGTACTATATAAAATGTAACAAGGGGTTTTAACTTAAGTTATTGTATCTAACTTTTTTACACACCCAAAAAGCAAACAATGGGGCAATTCAGTAGAGCGTTAATAATAAATTTGGTGCTACACTAATACCTAACTTAAATGTGTTAACAGCCAACTAAATTAGCAAATTATGAAAGAGTGCAACCAGTGTGGTAAATGCTGTATTAAATATGGTGGCGGCGACTTAAGCGCAACGAAAGAAGAAATAGGTTTATGGGAGCTCTTTAACCCCGAAATTTATGAGTACGTTAAAAACAACGAAATTTGGTTTGACCCAAAAACAGGCTTAAGACTTCAAGTGTGCCCATTTTTAGAAATTGCGCCTAAAAAGGAGCCTCTCGCTAAAAATATGTATACCTGCAGTATTTACCTTGACCGTCCAGAAGACTGCCGCCACTACCCTAGCCTTATTTCAGAGATGATCCGCGACGAATGCGAAATGATTGAATCTATAGATATAACAAACCAGACAAGAGCGCAGCATAAACTAGATTTGATAATGATAGATAGCCGCTCTTAAATACCCAGATAAACCTGCAGCGCTATGAGACTCGCACTTAAATAAATAGGTATTTCTATTAACATACCTATTATTATAATTTTTATAAAATTGGTTTAATCGTCATTTTTAGATCATTCATCGCAAAACACAAAGTTATACTATAACATTGTTGATTCACTGATTTTGCGGTGTTATATTATATCACAACATAATAACCGCGAACCAATATATCCATGACAAAGTTAACATTAATCTCCTCTGCTATTTTTTCTGTTTTATGTTCTCAATCAGCTTTGGCTGCCACTGTTACTGGTAAAGTAATGGATGATAAAAATCAACCAATCAAAAATGCCTCAATTCATGTGCATGGCAAAAACCAAAGCGTTAAAAGTAACGATTTAGGCGAATTTGCTATAGAAATCGATGCAAATAGCCAATTACATATTAGTAAAGACAACTACGTAGACTCTCGTATTGCTGTAAGCGAATCTTCAAATAATCTGTCTGTGTCACTTAAACCAACATCAGTTGAGACAGTGGTTGTTTATGCCTCTGCACTTCATAAAAATAGCCTCGAGATGATATCGCCAGTAAGCGTGCTCTCAGGTGATGAATTAAGAAATAAATCAAAACCAACTCTTGGTGAAACTCTAAAAGGTTTACCAGGCGTAAATGCAAGTTACTTTGGCCCTGTATCATCAAGCCCAATTATTCGTGGTTTAGATGGCCCTCGCGTTAAAATCACACAAAATGGATTAGATGCCAGCGATGCATCACGCATTGGCCCAGACCACGCAACATCAAGCGACAGCCTAGCAGCAGAACAAATTGAAGTATTACGTGGCCCAAGTACCCTACTTTATGGCTCTGGTGCAATTGGCGGTGTTGTAAACGTGGTTGATAACCGCATCCCTACAGACAATATCGACGAGCTTACGGGTGCTGCTGAATACAGCCACGATACAGTGTCAAACTCAAACACAGTAGCTGCAAAACTTGAAACAGGTAATGAAGGCTTTAACTTTCATTTTGATGGCACTAAGCGCAGTGGCGATGATTACCAAACACCTACCTTTACTATTGCCGACGATGATGGCGATGTAGAAACAGAGAATTCTGTAGAAAACACATTTATTGATAGCGAAACACTTAACTTTGGTACCAGCTATGTTGGCGATCATTTAACGATTGGTTTTTCATACGGTAGCATTGATACTGATTACGGTATTCCTGGGCATGAGCATCATCACGATCACGAAGGTGAAACTGAAGAAGAGCATGCAGAACATGAAGATGAAGCAGCTGAAGAGCCAGTTTATGCACATTTAGAGCAAGATCGCTGGCAAGGGCTTGTAAGTTACGCCCTTCATAATAACTGGATTGAAACCATCAACCTACGTGTTGGCTATACAGATTACTCGCACAGCGAAATTGAAGATAGCGAAATTGGTACTACTTTTAAAAATAAAACGACTGAAGCACGTTTAAATGTAGAGCATAAGTTTGCTGATTGGCACGGAATGATGGGCTATCACTACAGCGATTCTGACTACGATGCAATTGGTGAAGAAGCATTTACACCTGCAAGTGTAACTACAACTAACGCATTATATTTACTAGAAGAGCGTGAATTTGGCGACGTTACAATTGAACTTGGCGCACGTGTTGAAGATTACAAAATTGAAAGCCAAATCACGGCACACGAGCATAGCCACGATGAAGTAGAAATAGATCACAGCGACGAAGAAACCATTGGGTATAATGAAAGTTTTACCAATTTAAGTGCCTCTGCTGGTGCCATTTGGCAATACAAGCCGGGTCATAGTATCGCTACGAGTATTTCTCATTCAGAACGAGCACCGCTTTCGGCAGAACTTTTATCTAACGGTTTACACATCGCAACTGGCACGTACGAGCTAGGCCTTGGTTACAATATTGAAGATAATGAAGCGCATTTTGAGCCAGAAAATATCAAGCAGGAAACTTCAACAAACTTAGATTTAAGCTTTAGACGCTTTAGCGGTGATTTTGGTTACACCGTTAACTTTTTCTATAACGATATCAAAAACTTTTATTTTCAAGAAAATACGGGTTTAGTTTACGATGAAGAAGATGGTTTAGAATCAGCTATTGGTGCACATGACGATGCTGTTGCGGTTTATCAGTTTACAAGTAAAGACGCAGAGCTTTATGGAATTGAGTTTGACGCGCATTACCAAGTAACACCAAGCGCTATGGTTAAAGTATTTGGTGACTCAACTCGTGCAAAACTAAAAGACGACGAAGGTAATTTACCACGTATCCCTGCCAATAAATTAGGCTCTGAGTTACAGTACGATTTAGGTGACTTACAACTAACATTAACGGGTACTCATTACTTTGATCAAAACGATGTAACTGCCTTTGAAACTCAAACTGATGGCTATACGTTATTTGATGCACAAGCTAATTACCAATTAGGTTTAGGCAGTATCGATGCACAGCTGTATATAAACGTTGATAACATTACTGATGAGTTAGGTTTTGTACATAGCTCATTTATTAAAGATAAAGCACCACTACCAGGCAGAAACTTCCGCTTTGGTGTTCGTGGCTATTTTTAATAATTAAAAATACTTTTAGTTTATAAACCGCATTTTATTAATGCGGTTTTTTTATTTTTAGAATATATAATATCGTTCGGCAATAATACTTGATCAATTCAAGGGATTAAACTTTGCACTAACTGCGTAAAAAATTATGAAATACGACTGCATGGATGCAAAAGGTAGAGCAATGCAGGAGCAATTAGTGATAACAATTAGTTAAAAAAGCTTTTGCCTTGTTATCAACCCTATTTTCTTAGCGTAAAGTAGATCACTTAATTAATCGAATTGGTATAAAACACTTAGATTACAGACACAAAAAAGCCGTATTCAGATTGAATACGGCTTTTTAAACTCTTAATTTTAAAGTTTATTTAAATTAAGAAATGATTTCGTGTAGTTCAACATCAAATACAAGCGTTGAGAAAGGTGCGATTGCAGCACCTGCGCCACGTTCACCATAAGCAAGCTCATGAGGAACGTAGATACGCCATTTAGTACCTACAGGCATCATTTGTAATGCTTCAGTCCAGCCTTTGATCACGCCACCAACTGGAAATTCAGCTGGTTGACCGCGCTCGTATGAGCTATCAAACACAGTACCGTTAATTAGTGTACCGTGGTAATCGACACGTACTGTAGACTCAGCAGTTGGTTTTTCGCCTTCGCCAGTCGCTAGTACTTCGTATTGAAGACCAGACTCAGTTACTGTGATTTCAGGACGTTTTGCGTTTTCTTCTAAGAATGCAATACCTTCGGCAGAAAGTACTTTAGATTCTTCTTCACGACGAGCTTGGATCTCTTCGTTAATCTTTTCGAATGCAGCTTGAATCTCAGGGATCTCAACTTGAAATGCGCTACCAGCGTACGCATCTTTCATGCCTTCAAATACTGAATTTAGGTTTAAGCCTTCAAAAGGATTAGACTTAAGTTGCTCACCCATTTGTAAGCCAATACCGTAACTTGCTTTTTCAGCATCTGTAGTAAAATTATCTGACATAATGTGTTTTTCACGTTTTGTTAGTTAAAAGACACGTATATGCTATCACAAAATAAACCCCGTTTGGGGCTAGTTTTTGCTGAGTTTTAGCTTAATTAGGCCAACAATATAACTACAAAGCGGTAAAGTGAATAAAATTCCAACAAGTAAAGGAGTAGCTAATAATCCAGGTTCGCCAGACAGTAAAAATGGCACTGCAACTAAGCCTACTAAACCAATAAAAGCAGAGCCAATTACTGGCCAATGTTTATCATATTTAGTAATAAGATGGGCAGCCAAAATATTAAAACCAAGACCATAAGCAAAAGCGGTAATTAATGGATATTCTGGCTGTGCGTCGACCGCCATTTTTGCCAACAAGCTAATAGCACTTTGATAGCAGTAACCAAATACCACCCATAATAAAAGATGTTTTATTAATTGCTGTGAGGTTGATAGGTTTGTTGCTTTAGTCATTAATTAAACTCCACAAAGCAAAAAACCGCCTATAAGGCGGTTTTTTTTAAATAATGGTGGAGAGATAGGGATTTGAACCCTAGATGGGCTATAAACCCATGCCGGTTTTCAAGACCGGTGCATTCGACCACTCTGCCATCTCTCCGTACGGCGCGAATAATATGGTTAAACGTGTTACTTGTAAAGAGCTAAATATAAATTAATCGTAAATAATAATTAAACGATTAAAAACAAGTCACATTGCTCTTTTGTTGCGCTATTTACTGCAACACGCTTATTAATTCAATACTCAGTAATATTGTTTGGGCCTGCGAGCAATCCAAGAACAAATCAAACAAGCCAATAAACTCAGTGCCGTGAATGTTACACTTTGAAAAATTAAGTCAAACCGATTTAAATCATCACTTGGCACTATTACAAACATAAAAGCGGGGAGTACACTTAGCGCTAAAACATAACAACACACTTTAAATGCCCGTCCAAAGTCAAAACGTTTAGACTGTTGCATCCACAAAGTTAACAGTATTAGCATACCTATTGCAGAGCCTGCTATAAAATGCGCTGCATTTGTACTCATTGCAACATACAAAGTTACAAAAGCACCAACAATTCCCCAAATTGACCACGCAAGCCAGTTTTCTTTTTCCTGTAAAAATAAATTTCCCATTGTTTTCGTCTTCTTTATCGTTATTTTTATTAAGACTTTCCATAATGTATCAAAAAACAACCGATTAAAAAACAAACTGAAGAAGAATTATTAACTTTTGTGCTTCCAAGCGCTTCTCACAGCCAAACCACTAACTCTTTTATATTACTCTTGGTAACCTTAATGAATTATGACTATACAAATTGCATAAAGTTCATACTATTCACAAATTACTAAAATAATGTTCTGGTTTATGGCGAGGTGACTTTTTACACTCGACTTGAGGAGTACCTATGTATAAGTACCCTACAATTTCATCTTGCTCATGTAAGTTAAGCGCTTTTTTGACTGCTCTACTTTGTGCAAAGTAACCTGTGCGCCAAACACCACCTAAACCTTGAGCAAATGCAGCTTGTTGCATTGCTAATACACTACAGCCTGCACTTTGTACTTGCTCGATACGAGAAACTTTTGGGTGTTCTTGATATTTAGCGATTGCTATTACAATCATAGGCGCACGAAGGGGAAGCTCTTTAGCACGATTGATTACTTTTTCTGTCTGTTGCTCTGCCACTGCACTTTGATGGTAAATTTCACCCAGTTTATTGCGTGCATCACCTTGAGCAATGATGAACTGCCACGGTGCTATACATCCATGATCAGGAACACGTAATGCTGCTTGCTTAATTATGTCGAGCTGCTCAGGCGTAGGACCCGGCTCTGTTAGTTTAGAGTCTGATTGGCGGGTAAGTAAAAGCTCGATAGCGTTCATAACGATTCCTCAAAATTCAAAACGATAGAGTAACATTTAAAACCTTAAATAATAAATACCGAGAAATTAAAAATGCAAAACGGCCGCAAAGGGTCAACTATGCAGCCGTTAATAAAATACATTTAATGCGTTATTTTTTTATAACGTTTCGCTTTAACCAGTAATCAATACTAACAAAACGCCCACCGCCCATAAAAAATAAACTTAGGAGCATAGCAAAATAAATTGCCGAAAATTCTATGCCATTATTTAAAATAGATGGTTTACCTTTTTCGTATAGGTAATCAGGAAAGCCGTGCTCTTCAACTAAGCCTCGAATTTTCCCTATCCTGTCTTGTACTTCTAATGAGTTTTCGAGGCTTTCTTTTGCACCAGGGATAGATAGCCAATCAAGTACTTGCGCAGCACTTGTTTCTGGATTAGTCGGCGCTATTGCAAACCACCCGTTATGCCAATGTACTGAAGTAGCCGCTACAACCATTGTGAACATAAGCGGGATACTGACTAAGCGAGTTAAAAGGCCAAATAATAACAACCAACCACCTAAAAATTCACTCCATCCAGCTAAGAAAGCTAGTAAATCAGGAAACGGTAAGCCTAAACCCCATTCACTATTACCAAACCATTGAACGACATCAGGCGATGCTAAAAAGTTATTTAGAAAGCCTTCTGTTTCAGTGCTTATAGCAAGTTTGTTATAACCTGCGATGATCATAACAGGAGCTAAAATCAAGCGAAATAGTAAAGCAGGTAAACCATCTAAAAACGATAGTTTACCCAATATTATGTTATAAAAACTGATTAGTTTATTCATGCGTATCCTGTGTGTTCAATGTTTATTAAGTTATAGACTACAAACAACAAAGACCGTATAAATTGATAAACCATTTCAATTTATTTACAAAGGTTAAATACTTCTCGCCACTTGTAGGGCTTCAAAGATAGCGCGTTTAGCATCAATTGCAGCAGCCAATTTGGCTCCGCCTATCACATGCACTTTTGCGTTATCTGTGTAACCTTCTAGCACTTCGCTATTAGAAACCTGACCAATACACGCAATAACAGTATCTACCGGCAGTACTTGAACTTCTCCAGCAACATTAATTGTTAACCCATTTTTATCAAAACTTTGATATTGGCACTCAGCAATTTGTTTAACACCATGCTGTTTAGCAACTTGGCGATGTATCCAACCAGTGGTTTTACCAAGCTCACTACCAAAACGACCCGAACTGCGTTTTAACATATACAATTGGCGCTCGTCTTTATGAGGTTGTGCATCACACTCAATCCCCCATTGCGTTTTAAACTCGCTAATAGATTGTGATTTATGTTCACTTAAAAAAGCAACCATATCAAAACCAATACCGCCAGCACCTAAAATAGCGATTGATTTGCCCAATTCTACTTCGCCGCGTATAACTTCGTCATAAGCAAACACACGCTTATCATCACTACATTTAATAGAGGCTTCACGCGGCCTAACGCCTGTTGCAAAAACAATATCATCATAATCTTTAAGCATTGAATCGTCGTAAGCTTTACTAAGCTCCACAGTTACTTTTAATCGCTCGAGCTCATTAGTGAAATAAGTAAGTGTATGGTTAAAGTCTTCTTTACCCGGTATCTGCATGGCTAAATTAAATTGGCCACCCATTTGCGATTTTTGATCAATTAACGTGACGTTATGCCCTTTTTGAGCCAAGTAACAACTTGCTGATAAACCAGCAGGACCTGCACCGACAACTAATACATTTTTAGCTTTAGCTGCTTGCTCTAGCGGGTAATCTAGCTCAAATGCAGCTTGTGGATTAACTAAACACGTAGCACGTTTATTTTTAAATACGTGATCTAGACAACCCTGGTTACAGCCAATACAAATATTGATTTGTTTAGATTGATTGTTTACGTACTTATTAAAAAACTCAGGATCAGCTAATAATGGACGTGCCATCGAAATTAAATCAGCCTCGCCTGCATTTAAAATATCGTTAGCAATTTCTGGAGTATTAATTCGGTTAACAGCAATCACAGGGACATTAACTACGTCTTTTAAACGCTTTGATGCTTCTTTAAATGCACCCGGTGGCACCATACTCGCAATAGTCGGTACACGCGCTTCGTGCCAACCAATACCAGTGTTAAATATATCAACACCCGCTTTTTCAAGTTCGGTAGCTTGAATAACAACTTCCTCTGGTGTTGAACCGTTTGGAATCAAATCAATGACCGACAATCTAAAAATAATTAAGAATTTTTCAGATACTTTTGCTCTTACAGCTTTAACTATTTCAAGTGCAAGTCGCATTCTATTTTCTAAGCTGCCACCAAACTCATCATCACGTTTATTGGTGTGCGGCGCCATAAACTCATTAATCAAATACCCTTCAGAACCCATGACCTCTACGCCATCGTAGCCGGCTTTTTCAGCCATATAGGCAGAATGCGCAAAGTCTTTAATTGTTTTTTTAATCGAGCCAAGCGACATCGCTTTAGGTTTATAAGGATTAATAGGTGCTTTTATTGCACTTGGTGCTTGATTGAAAGGATGGTATGCATAACGTCCAGCATGTAATAATTGCAAACAAATTTTTCCACCGTGTTTATGCACAGCATCTGTGTAAGCGCGATGCTTAAACACATCGTAATAACTATTAAATGAGGAAGAAATAGGTGTTAGCTTGCCACGTAAATTAGGGCTATATCCGCCTGTAATTAACATCGCGGTGCCACCTTTTGCACGTGCTTCATAAAATGCGCGTAAGCGTTTGCGGTTATGCCAGCCCTCTTCAAGACCTGTATGCATTGAGCCCATAACCAACCGGTTACGTAATTGTGTGTGTTTTAGTTGTAATTGTTGTTCTAACATCTTGTGTCCCGTTAACTGGTCTAACCTGTATACATTAGCTAATTCTGCTTTAATGGCAAGTAATAAGCAATATGTGCATGCATTTAATTAAAAATAGCAGTAAAAACTTACGTTTATATAGGTTCATAAACACTTCGTTACGATTTAGCAGTTAAATTTATTTTTATTCTAGGCTAAGATGGAACTAATGTATTAACTGTACCAAATTAAGGAGCTATTTTGATAGCAAAGGTATTTAAAGGTATTTGGGCTGGAATTAATTTTTCTCGTCGCTTAATACTAAACATTTTGTTTTTATTACTGGTAATTGTTTTCTTTGTGTCACTCTCAAGTGACGATGATCAAATAATAGTTGAAAATGGCTCTGTACTTAGGCTTAACTTAAATGGCCCTATTGTTGAAGAGAAAACATATATAGACCCAGTTGAAGCCGCAATTAGTGATGCAACTTCTGGTTCTGAAGCACCAAGCGAAATATTACTCGATGATATTGTTGAAGTAATAAACGAGGCGACTAAAGACGATCGTATCACGGTGATATTTCTTGATTTACAAGAGATGCCTAAAGCACATTTAAATAAACTTAAGCAAATTACAAAGGCTATTGATGCCTTCAAGCAAGCTGGCAAAAAAGTAATTGCATCGGGTTATTACTATACTCAAGCGCAATACTATATTGCATCGCATGCTGACGAAATAGCTATGCACCCATACGGCAGCGTAGGTATTGAAGGTTATGGCATGTACCCGCTTTACTTTAAAGATGCACTTGAAAAGCTTGAAGTAACGCAGCATATTTTCCGTGTTGGTACTTTTAAGTCAGCAGTAGAACCTTTTATTCGTAACGACATGTCCGATGCAGCTAAAGAAGCTAACCGCGTTTGGTTAGGCGCTCTTTGGAGCGAATACAAACAAGATGTTGCCGCTGTTCGCCCGTTTGATGAGTCAAATTTTGACGAAACAATGGACGTATATCTAGAAAAAATGAAAGCTGCCGATGGCGATGCAGGTAAATATGCACTTGATCACCAGTGGGTTGACTCTTTAAAAACAAATCAGCAAGTTCGCAAACAATTAATTGATTTAGTGGGCACACAAGAAGATGGTAAGACATTTAAGCAAGTTTCATTTCGTGAATACTTAAGCTTAATTAAACCGCCTATTGAAATTGATAACCCTATTACCGAAAAAGTAGCGGTAGTTGTTGCTAAAGGTACGATTGTTGATGGTGAGCGTAAAGCGGGCGAAATTGGGGGTGACTCTACAGCTGCCCTACTTCGTAAAGCACGCCTTGATGATAAAGTTAAAGCTGTTGTACTACGTATCGACTCTGGTGGCGGTAGTATGTTTGCCTCTGAAGTTATTCGTGCAGAAGTATTAGCGCTTAAAGCTGCTGGAAAGCCTGTTATTGCTTCAATGAGTTCTGTGGCTGCATCAGGTGGTTATTGGATTGCCTCTGCTGCAAACGAAATCTGGGCAGCACCGAGTACTATTACAGGTTCAATTGGTGTATTTGGTACCTTTATGACATTTGAGAAAACCTTATCGAAAATTGGTGTTTATTCAGATGGCGTTGCAACAACCGAAATGGCTGGCTTTTCTATCACTCGTCCACTAAATGAAAAAATGGGTCAAGTAATTCAAATGAACGTTGAGGAAGCATACGGACGCTTTTTAAATGTTGTTGCTGATGCGCGTAATATGACGCCTGAGCAGGTTGACAAAATTGCCCAAGGCCGTGTATGGATTGCATCTCAAGCACTTGAACTAGGTTTGGTTGATAAGCTAGGCGACAAACAAGGTGCGATTGAAGCCGCTGCTGCACTTGCCAAGCTTAATCATTATGAAGTTAAAACTATTAAACAAGATTTAAGCTCGCAAGAAAAAATGATCCAAAACATTTTTGGTAATGCGTCTATTAAATCTTTGCTTGGTTTGCAAACACAAAAAACATCTGTGTTAGCAACACAAGCTAATTTACAAAGTGTTATTAACCAATTAAGTACTGAAGTTGAAAACCTTAAAGATTACAACGATCCACAAGGTGTATACGCACGCTGTTTAGTGTGTAACGTTGCACAATAAAAGTGCATAGCTTCACCTAATCAGCTGTATTTAAAGCTGCTTAACGTTATACTAGGCCCAGTTTTTTTACTGGGCTTTTTTTATGAAACGTAAACGCATTTATATCGCTTATACTGGCGGTACTATAGGTATGAAAAAATCGAGTCGAGGCTATATTCCGGCTGAAGGTTTTTTAACAGAAACCGTAGTGAATAACGCAGAATTTAATCGTGATGAAATGCCTTTGTTTGATATTCACGAATACTGCCCTCTTATAGATTCTTCAGATATGTCACCAGAGCATTGGCAACTCATTGCTAATGATATCAAAGATAAATACCAAGATTATGATGGTTTTGTGGTGCTCCATGGCACTGATACTATGGCGTATACAGCCTCAGCGCTGTCATTTATGTTCGAAAATTTGACTAAACCTGTGATTGTAACCGGCTCACAAATTCCGCTCTCACAATTACGTTCTGATGGCCAAGTAAACTTACTTAATGCCATGTATTTAGCTGCAAATTATCCTATTGCTGAAGTAAGTCTCTTTTTTAATAACCAACTGTTTAGAGGTAATAGAGCAACTAAAGCACACGCGGATGGGTTTAATGCTTTTGCCTCGCCTAATCTAGACCCCTTAGCGTTATCAGGTATTAATATTCAACTTATTAAGGGTCAACTTAGCCCATATGTTGAAAATGAGCTGCAAGTTACACCAATTACACCTCAACCTATCGGGGTGCTTTATTTGTATCCTGGCATTAGCCAAGAGGTAGTTAAAAGCTTGGTCAATGGCAATATTAAATCACTGGTGCTACTGAGCTTTGGTGTAGGTAATGCACCACAAGATCCGAGCTTTTTGTCAATACTCGAAGAAGCAAGTAAACGTGGCGTCGTAATTGTTAACTTAACTCAGTGCTTAAAAGGTCATGTAAACATGGGTGGCTATGCAACAGGTAATGCGCTATTAAATATTGGTGTAATAAGTGGGTATGATATGACCCTTGAAGCATGTTTAACTAAGTTACATTATTTATTTAGCCAAAAGCTTGAAGTCGAAACGATTCGTCATTTAATGCAAGATAACTTACGTGGTGAGTTAAGCCGATAATTTTTACGAGCTAAAAATACAAAAGGCACGCTAAATAGCGTGCCTTTATCGTTTTAAACAACTGTTTTTTATCTAACTTTAGCGTCTATATCTACTAAATCAGTTAAATGACACATTTCACCAATGTGGGTTTTTATGCCGTGCTCACCAAAGTAATCACGCTGGGCTTGAACTAAATGCCCATTACTCGGTGTAGTTAATGTTGCTAAATACGTTTGTGTAGCTCCCAATACAGGGAATGCTAAACCAGTCATTATTGCTTGACCGGTAATTTTTCGCAAAGAGTTAGACTCTTTTTCAAGAGTGTCAATAAATTCAACACCTTGTGCAACGCTATCAAGGTAGTCAGCACGAATTATACAACCAGCGCGCCACGTTTGAAGCGTTTTAGATAAATCTACTTTCCACTGATGAGTACGTGATGCACCTTTGATTAGCGCTAAACCTTGACGATACGCAAGTAAGCTTGCAAGTAAGAACGCGTCTTTTAGCTCTTCTAAATCAATTTCAACATTGTTCGTTGATTTAGATGCATATGTCATCTCTTGTGCAGCCGTTGTGTTACATGCATTAGTTAAATGACGAGCTTGAACAGCAGCAACAAGTGAAGGGACAGCAATACCAAGTTCGAGTGCATTTTGCGCAGTCCAAAGACCAGTACCTTTAGCGCCAACTTTATTATCAATTAAGTCCGCAAGCGGTACATTATTATGATTTTCAAGTGACAATATATGGCTAGAAATAGACAGTAAGTAACTATTTAATTGACCTTCTGACCAGTCATTAAATATCTCAGCTACTTCTTGTGGAGAACGATTAGTACCTAAACGAAGTAATTGGTACACTTCTGCAATAAGTTGCATCAGTGCGTATTCAATACCGTTGTGAACCATTTTTACAAAATGACCACTTGCTGATTGGCCAACACGTGCAAAACACGAGTCGCCATTATAGCTAGCAGCTACTTTTTCAAACCATGGCTCAATACGTTCCCAACCACCTTCTGAACCACTTGCCATCATTGCAGGACCATGACGAGCGCCTTCTGCACCGCCAGAAATTCCCATAGTGGCAAATTCAAATTTATTTTGGTATTTGAGTTTACGCGTTATACCGTCTTTATAATTACTATTACCGCAATCGACTATCATATCGTCACAATTAACGCCGGCCTCTACAAGTTCATTACAAACTGTATCAACTAACTCACCAGCAGGAACAAGTAATAAAATAGAACGAGGTGCCTCTAAACGCCTTACCATGTCACTTAAATCAGAGACAATGTGAAGCCTATCAGCCATGCCTTGTGATTTGGCACAACTTAGTAACTCTTCACCCGCATGTGGGTTTTTATCATAAGCGACTAGCGTTATCCCTTTTTCAATCAAGTTTAGGGCAAGATTTTTTCCCATAACGCCTAACCCTACTAATGCAACTTGCATCTAGTGTCCTCCTCGGTAACAACTATTTGGTTAGAAAATTCAGTGTATAAATTAAATAATACCGCGTGCATTATACTCATACAGTCATAAAATACTAACTATGAGCCCATACAACATGCTTTTTTATTACAGATAAATAAGCTACGTAATTATATCAAACATCAATGCTCTCGGGGTGACTAAAAGCAACGCTAATTGAAATTAAGATCATTGACGCATTCTGACACCGGTGTCATAATGATGACACAATAGTTTTGTATAAAATAGTGGCAAACCTTTGAAGTTTGCACATAATTAAAATATTTTAATCTAATATAGATGTTTTAATTCAACAAAATAACGTCAACATGCTTTCACCAAGCAAACAGGAGAAATTGATGCTAAGACGCACGAAAATAGTCGCTACCCTTGGACCTGCTACCGATAGAGATAACAACTTAGAAAAAATTATTATCGCTGGGGCTAATGTAGTACGTTTAAACTTCTCACATGGTGTTGCCCAAGATCATAAAGACCGTGCGCAAGCTGTACGCGATATTGCAAAAAAATTAGGCAAGCATATTGCTATCCTTGCTGACCTTCAAGGCCCTAAAATCCGCGTTTCTACTTTTAAAGAAGGTAAAGTAACGCTTGCTGTGGGTGCAAAGTTCACTCTTGATGCAAAAATGGAAAAAGGCGAAGGCGATGTTAACTCTGTAGGTATTGATTATAAAGAATTACCTAACGACGTTAGCCCTAACGACTTACTACTCCTAAATGACGGCCTTATTCAACTAACTGTTGATGAAGTAGCTGGGCACTTAGTACATTGTACTGTAACTGTTGGCGGTGTTTTATCTAACAATAAAGGTATTAACCGTTTAGGTGGTGGCTTAACTGCTCCAGCATTTACTGAAAAAGATAAAGAAGATTTAATAACTGCCGCTGAAATTGACGTAGATTACATTGCCGTATCATTCCCACGTAGTGGCGACGATATGCGCTACGTACGCTCACTTGCTGAAGCTGCTGGTTCAAAAGCACAACTACTTGCAAAAATTGAACGTGCTGAAGCCGTTGAAACACAAGAAGCTGTTGATGACATCATTCTAGCGTCTGACGCTGTAATGGTTGCCCGTGGTGATTTAGGTGTTGAAATTGGTGATGCAGCTCTTATGGGCAAGCAAAAACTAATTATTCGTCGTGCTCGTTCATTAAACCGTACTGTAGTTACAGCAACGCAAATGATGGAATCGATGATCGATAACCCTATGCCTACACGTGCAGAAGTTATGGATGTTGCAAATGCTGTTCTTGATGGAACAGATGCTGTAATGCTTTCAGCTGAAACAGCTGCTGGTGATTACCCTGAAGAAACTGTTGCAACTATGGCACGTGTTTGTTTAGGTGCTGAATCTCAAAAAGAAACGCATGTTTCTAAGCATCGTTTAGATAGTCGTTTTTCTAACAATGCAGAATCTATCGCACTTTCTGCTATGTATGCAGCTAATCACTTAGATTCTGTTAAAGCTATCATCACGCTTACTGAATCTGGTAGCACGGCTAAATTAATGTCACGTATCAGCTCTGGCTTACCAATCTACTCGCTTTCACGCCATGCGAGTACATTAGGTCAAACAGCACTTTATCGTGGTGTTTACCCAGTATTTTTTGATTCTACAAAAACTGAAAAAGACGGTATGGTAAAAGCGGCACTTGATACTTTAGTTTCTCAAGGTTCTTTACAGTCTGGCGATACAGTAATTATTACTCACGGTGACTCAATGGAAACTGTGGGCGCAACTAACACAATGAAAATTGTAACTGTCGCATAATTAATACCAATTCGCTTAATTAAGTGATCTATTTTGAGGATAGAAAAACGTGTTGATAGCTATTCAAAAAATCGCTATTTAGTTGTTCTCGGCAATTGCTCCTGCATTGCTCTACCTTCTGCATCCATGCAGTCGTAAATGAGAATTTTTTAACACAGGTAGCGACACGTTAGCCCCGCAAAATAACTAAGTATTGTTGCGGATTGGTATAATTACTAAATATAAAAAATGCGAGCTTAGCTCGCATTTTTTGTGCCTGTAATAAAAGCGTTGGCTTTAACTTGCTAATGCCGCTTTAACCTTATCTCGGTAGCTACGGCTCACTTTTAATTCTTGTCCGTTTTCAAGTACTAATAAATACTCGCCACTTACTTGTGTAACCAGCTTACTAATTTGTTTTGTGTTTACTATCGCACTGCGGTGTACACGCACAAATAACTGAGGGTCTAGCTCTTGCTCAAGCTCTTTCATTGTTTTACGAAGTATATGCGTTTGTCCATCTTCACAGTGTAAACACATATAGTCACCTGCAGCATCAACCCATTGGATAGTCGCTACAGGTACCCGTATAATTTCACCCTGCTCTTTTACTGCAAGCGATTCTGGGTAACGTCTATCTGTTAAGGTATCGCCAGTGGCTAATTTTTTTAATATTTCTTCGCAATTATTACCAGTAATACCGGCTACAAAACTCGCTAGTTTTTTCTTATGGGCGTTGTCTTGCTGCGTTTTTAAATAAGTATGCACTTTTTCTACCGCCTGTTTTAATCTGTTATCATCAACGGGTTTTAAAATGTAATCGAGAGCATGAATTTCAAATGCTTTTACAGCAAACTGATCAAAAGCAGTTACAAATACAATAGCAGGTAGTACTTTTGTACTTTCGCTAAGCGCTCTTGCCACCTCAAAGCCATTCATACCTGGCATCTGAATATCTAAAAAAACCAAATCGATTTTCTCGCTTTGGCACATTTCAATTGCATCAGCGCCTGAACTACACAATTTAATTACTTCAATATCAGAATATTCTTCAAGTCTTACCGCTAAACCTTTTCGCGCTAACGGTTCATCATCAACAATGAGTGTTTTTATTTTAGTCATTTTTCACAGCCTTCTCAAAAGGTACTCGCAGATTAACTTTTAATCCACTTGGCGTATTATGTGATAATACAAACGAATAATTATTTTCATACAACGTTTTTAATCTATCTTTGGTGTTAGCAACACCTACACCTTGAGCGTTAACTAATTGGCCATCAAGTATTTCAGTGCCTGGGCCGTTGTCACCCACTTCTAGTAATAATTCATTCGCAAATACTTGTGCTTTAATATCAATTACACCACCTTCTGTCAGATGGGCAATGGCATATTTAATCGCGTTTTCTATAATTGGTTGCAAAATTAAGCTCGGTACTAAAGCCTCTTTTGCTTGCTCGCTAATATCTACATTTACTTTCAATCGCTCATCAAAACGGACGCGCTCTATTTCTAAATAAAGCATGAGAGCATGTAGCTCTTGCTCAAGCGGTACTTTTTTAATTGGATCGGTATTAAGTGTGTAACGTAAAAAGTCACTTAACCTTGCTACCATTAAGTTAGCATCTTTGTTTTCTTTAACCAAAATTAAAGTAGAAATAGCGTTAAGTGTATTGAATAGAAAATGGGGGTTGAGCTGATACCTGAGCATTTTTAGTTGCGCTTCGTGTGCCATCGTTGTGGCCTTTAACGCTTTTTGTCGCTCACTTTGTAATAACTGATAATATTTAACGCCAAAGTACAAACCACTCCAACATAAAATAATATAAACCGAATCTAAACCTTGCTGCAGGTAATAAAACCACTCCTCTGGTCTATAACCATGGCGGTATATTTCCCATAGATTGAATTTTTGAACGACAGCCCATAGAGTGCCCGTTATATAAGAGGCACCAAATACTACAATCATTAACACCCAGGGCGAGGCATTCCAAATTTTACGGTAAATATACCTAAGCGGCACTGTCATCAAACAACCAGCGTAAGCATTCAATAAAATAACAAATACGTATATATCACGCATTTCAAATACTTTAGAGCCGATATAATTTACTAACGCGTAACCAATCCAGCCCGCGATTTGCAAAAGCCAAAAAAAACGTTGCCTGTTATCGACTAATGATTGCCAGTTCAAAATAGATGTTTACTCCGTATGGTTAAAACTAATTCCATAAAATAGGCGTTTGTTATTTTTATTATTTTTACCTATGTAGGGCTAATTTTCACAAAATTAGGTAGTCTTATTATATAGATTTATGAGTTTGCATAGCACTACAGCTTGCCTTGCTTTTTAAGAGTCTTACCGCAAACAAATAGTCGAGACACTAAAAAAGCGAAAGGTTATCCGCCTTCCGCTTTTTAAATATCAATAGCCTTGTGTAAATTAAGCTAGTTTATCTGATGCTACTTTGTAGGTTGGATCTTCAATCACATTCACTTCAACTAAATCACGTGCTTTATGAAGCAACTGCGTACAGTCTTTACTCAAGTGACGTAAATGAAGTTGTTTACCTGCTTTTGTGTATTTGTCAGCAAGTGTATCAATTGCTTCTATTGCACTGTGGTCAGATACGCGGCTGTGTTTAAATTCAACAATCACATTTTTAGGATCATTTTTCACATCGAATAACTCAGAAAAGCTTTTAACAGAGCCAAAGAATAACGGACCATGTAGTTCGTACACCTTAGCGCCTTCCTGATCAATGTAGTTAGTTGTATATATCTGCTTCGCATGCTGCCAAGCAAATACTAGAGCCGATACAATAACACCCACACATACAGCAATCGCTAAATCAGTAATAACCGTCACGCCCGACACAAGAACAATTACAAATGCATCAGATAATGGTACGCGCTTCATCATTTTAAAGCTTGCCCATTCAAATGTACCAAGTACTACCATAAACATAACACCAACAAGTGCAGCTAATGGGATCATTTCAATTAAGCTAGAGGCAAAAATAATAAAACCAAGTAGCATAAGTGCAGCGCTTATACCTGATAAACGAGAGCGACCACCTGAATTTATATTGATCATTGATTGACCAATCATTGCACAACCACCCATTGCACCAAACATACCGCAGGTAATATTTGCAGCACCTTGACCAATACATTCTTTATTACTATGACCACGGGTTTCTGTAATCTCATCAATTAAGCTAAGCGTTAATAATGATTCAATTAAACCAATAGCCGCTAAAATAAGTGCATAAGGAAAAATAATTTGTAGCGTTTCGAAAGTAAACGGTACCATAGGAATATGAAATTCAGGTAAGCCGCCAGCGATTGTTGCTGTTTCGTCGCCTGTCATTCCTTTTAAGAAATCTAATACTGTATGCGCTTCTAAATCAAACCCAATCACTAATCCAGTTACAGTTACAATAGCAACTAGAGATGAAGGCACTGCTGTAGTCAATTTTGGCAAAAAGTGGATTATTGCCATAGTTAATGCAACTAAGCCAAGCATGATAAATAATGGATTTCCTGTCATCCATTCTTGTCCGCCCATACCGTCTGGCACTTTAAACTGCCCTAGCTGAGCTAAAAATATAACAATTGCTAACCCGTTTACAAAACCAAGCATTACCGGATGAGGAACCATACGGATAAACTTACCGAGCTTAAATACACCCGCGAGAATTTGCAGTATTCCCATCAGCAAGACTGTTGCAAATAGATACTCAACACCGTGATCAAGCACTAAACTTACCATGACAACAGCTAGTGCACCGGTTGCACCTGAAATCATACCAGGGCGACCACCAAAAATAGCCGTAATTAAACCAACGATAAACGCGGCATATAGACCAACCAAAGGTTCTACATTTGCAACAAAGGCAAACGCAACTGCTTCTGGCACTAAGGCTAACGCCACAGTTAATCCAGATAGAATATCGTTTTTAGCAGAGCTAGGCGCCCTACTGAGTAAGTTAAACATTGAGGTCCTCAAATGGTGTAATGGGTATCAAAAAAAGCGCTAAATTCTACCAAATTAGCGCTCAGTTAACAATTGTCATTATGTGGTTAAGCTAAACTAAAAATGGTTTAGCTTTTAAAAGAAGTGCTTTTACAAAGGAAGGGAAGTACTGCGTTTTACACATGTCATTGTTACATTAGAATGTACTTCTTGGACGTATTCTAAGCTTAGTAAATTATCACGCACAAAATGCTCATACCCTTCTATGCCTTGTGAAATTATGCGTAGCATAAAGTCCATGGTACCAGCCATAGTGTAACACTCTGTTACCTCGTCGTAGCTCATGATCAGCTTTTCAAACTCAGCAAGATTCTTTTTACCGTGATTTGATAAACGCACATGTGCATATACAAGCATATCAAAGCCAAGTTTTTTCTCATCTAAAAGAGCCACTTTGCTTTTTATATAACCATCTTGCTCTAGCTTAGCGATTCGACGCCAGCATGGAGATTGAGACAAGCCTACTTTATCTGCAATTTCTGCGGTTGATAAACTAGCATCTTGTTGTAAAAGTGCCAATATTTGGCGATCTACGTGATTTAGAGACATTTTATTTCTTATTTATCAAATAAACTGGTTAAATTATACAACCATTTTAAAACTCAGTCTGCTTATTTTTAATGTTTATGCAGTTTGTAAACTTAAAATAAGCAACTTAACCAAACTTACCACTCACAAAAGGATTTGTTTTCTTTTCAAATCCCACCGTAGTGTCGCTACCATGTCCTGCCAATATTTTAGTATTATCAGGTAAGGTTAAAATATGCGCCTTAATCGACTCAATAAGTTGTTCACTGTTCCCCTTAGGAAAGTCAGTACGCCCTACTGAGCCTTTAAAAATAACGTCACCGACAATAACGCACTCATAGTCTGGTTGGTAAAACACTATATGACCGGGTGTATGCCCCGGGCAATGTTTAACTAAAAAGCTAAGTTTTCCTACGCTCACTGTGTCGTTATGGTTTAGCCAAATATCCGGATAAAACGGTTCAATGGGTTTAAATTCAAACATCTGTGCTTGCATAGGTAAGTTTTCAAACCAGAAGTACTCATCTTTTTGTGGACCAATAATTTGTACGTTAAATTGATTTCGTAAAATATCAGCCCCACCCACATGATCTAAATGCCCGTGCGTTAACCAAATAGCACTTAATGCTAGTTTATGCTTATTAAGGACCGTTATTATTTTATCAGTGTCGCCACCTGGGTCGATAACCACAGCGTGTTTAGTTTCGCTACACCAAATAATACGGCTGTTTTGTGCAAAGGCAGTGACAGGTATAGTTATGATTTCCATATTAAATTTCTTTACTTTTTTGATCTGGAATAACAACTTCTTCTTCGAATGACATAAGTATTGGATACTTTAAGTACGCTTGATCATAAAATGGACTTTGCTCATATAACCAGTTTAATCGAGCTTCTGCGTCACTCGCGAATGATTTATCTTTAAGTTTTTCATCAAACTTAAGCGCAAGCTTTGGGTTATCTTTTAGCATTTGGCGTGCATACGGAATTAGCGCATAGTTTTCCATATATTCAGTACGCTGAAAAATAGTATTAAACTCACCCCACGCAAAAAATGAATCAGGGGCTTCCGGGTGCAATAAATGAACTGCTAATTCACCTGCTTTTTGTTGAGTATTGACTTGATACCAACCATCTAAATCTACATTTATAGCAGGGACGTAATCAAAAGTTGCTGATACTCTAAAACGCCCTTCAAATGGTGCTTTATCAAACGTGCAGTCTGCTACCTTTGCAACTTTCAAAGGCTGTGTGTTTGCCCCTTCAAGTTTATTAATAGAGACACCATGTAACTTTAGTTTCTCAATAATGTTGCTATATACAGGCGGAATAAAAAAAGCTTTAGGTACTTCAACTGTATGTTGTACATCTTTTTGCCAATAAATAGGTAAGTCAGTATATGTATGTGCTTTACCCAAATACTTCACTTCATTTTGACCCGAAAGTGAATTCATGCTTGATGAATATTCAATACCTTTAAACTGCGCAATCGTATCAGCTTGCTTGGCATAGCCACGCTTTACTATTAACTGTTTAGGAACAAATTCTTGTTCTTTTTTTACTGCATTAGCTAATCCATGACTGTGCTTTGATAGCGCAGTAATAGCACCATCTAAAAATACATAAGTTCCCAATACACGTTGCTTGTAAGGCTTCAATGAATGATTTTCGACTAAAATAGTCGGCAATGACTTTAAATCCCCCCAACCATTTGAAAAACGTGGCGTAGCAACCCAGCCCGCTAACCCTTTTTTAAAGTCACGTTTATCCATAACAAAAACAAGTGGTCCAGGCGTGTGTCCTTGCTTTGCTAGCGTATCGTCAATGAGAGGTTTAAAAAACTGGTTTAATGCATCTGATACCGCAGGCGATTCGCTCGAAAATACCGGATTGTAACCATAAGTCACATCGTATTGGTAATCTGCGCCGTCGGTAACGTGTACATCAATGTATAAATTTGGGTTGTAGTCGTTAATAACCTTTAAAACACTTCTAACTTCTGGGGTATCTAATTTAGTAAAATCACGATTTAAATTAAGGTTATTAGCATTTGTTCTAAAGCCCATTTTTGCAGGGCCCCGTTGATTAATGCGATTGAATGCACTGCTACGTTCGTGGCCATCTACATTTAAAATAGGAATAAATAATATGTTTACCTTTTTTAAAATGTCACGGCGCTTACCCGTCGCTATATCTCTGAGTAACATGAACATGGCATCTTTACCGTCTATTTCCCCAGAATGTATTCCTGCCTGGATAAAAATAGTTGGCTTAGTGCTATTAGCCATTTGCCTTGCTTCAAAAAAACCTTGCTCACTGGCAATTAGCATTTTTATTGCACGCTTACTATTACTATAGCCAATGGTTTGAGATTGAAACTGAGTAGGGTTTGCAGCAACTAACCTATCTACAAATGCCATTGTATTTGCATAATCGGGCGACGCTTCACCTGCAGATAACTCAAAGTCAGTAGTTAACGGCCCTTGTTTTTGTAAAAGCTCTACGCTTTTCCCCTGCCACTCAATGAGTGGAGGTAAGTGTGCGTCATACGCCACACTTGCAGATAAAATGAGTAAACTTGCAAACATAAAATTCTCTAACAAACGCCTTAATTATATAAATTATATCAACTAAATTTTTTATAATGAGGAAACTGCGGTGATTCAACAAAAAAATGCAGCCAAATACATTTCACTCATTCACACCTGTGTTTTTAGGCTTTATAACCTTATTAAGTATTATACCAATGTGCAATAATACTTAATCATTTTGCGGGGCTAAACATGTCGCTACCTGCGTTAAAAAACTCTCATTTATGACTGCATGGATGCAGAAGGTAGAGCAATACAGGAGCAATTGCCGAGAACAACTAAATAGCGAATTTTTTGCCTAGCTATCAACACGTTTTTCCGCCCTCAAAATAGATCATTTAATTAAGCGAATTAGTATTACTCATTGGGTTAAGTTACTAAATTACAGGCACAAAAAAAGGAGCCATAGGCTCCTTTTTAATACTTATATAAAAAAGCTTAAGCGGCTAGGCCTTCTTTTGCTTTTTCTACAAGCGCTGCGAATGCAACTTGGTCGTAAACAGCGATATCTGCAAGGATCTTACGATCGATTTCTACAGAAGTCTTTTTAAGACCATTGATAAAACGGCTGTAAGACAGACCATTTTGACGTGAAGCAGCATTGATACGTGCAATCCATAATTGACGGAAAGTACGTTTCTTCGCACGACGGTCACGGTAAGCGTATTGACCCGCTTTAGTAACAGCCTGGAAAGCTACGCGGTAAACACGTGAACGTGCTCCGTAGTAACCTTTTGCTTGTTTTAAAACTTTTTTGTGACGTGCACGTGCGACAACGCCGCGTTTAACTCTTGCCATTTCTAAAAACCCCTATTAAGCGAACGGTAACATACGTGAAACTAGACCATGGTCATTTTTATGAACCATCATCTTAGGACGTAGGTGTAACTTACGCTTAGAAGTTTTCTTAGTCAGAATATGACGAAGATGCGCTTGTTTACGCTTGAAACCGCCAGAAGCAGTCTTTTTGAAACGCTTAGCAGCGCCACTGTGACTTTTTAGCTTATAAGCCATTGCAATAACTCCAATTGTATTGCTTTTAAATTAGTAAGCAGGCGTGAGATATATTTCTATAGCTCCACTTTTAGGCCTAACTTACTGCCATGTTCCGGTGAAGACCCAACATAAATGCCGCAATCTTGCTTTAAGACCGGTTAACTCAGGTGAATATTCGCATATTGCTTGCAGACCTGAGCTAATTTCGGTGCGTATTATCGCTTAAAAATTATTTTTTAGCAACAGGCGCCATCATCATAACCATTTGGCGGCCTTCAACACGATTTGGGAAAGACTCAACTACTGCAAGCTCTTCTAAATCGGCTTTGATACGGTTTAATAATTCTATACCAATTTCTTGGTGAGCCATTTCACGACCACGGAAGCGGATAGTAATCTTAGCTTTATCACCAGCTTCTAAGAACTTACGTAAGTTGCGAAGCTTAACCTGATAATCACCTTCATCCGTACCAGGACGGAATTTGATTTCTTTTATCTGGATTTGCTTTTGCTTCTTCTTCTGCTCTTTTAGTTCTTTGCTTTTTTCAAAGATGAACTTACCGTAGTCCATGATTCTACAAACAGGCGGCTCAGCGTTTGGACTGATCTCAACAAGATCAACACCCGCTGCATCGGCCATAGTTTGCGCGTCTTGTAATGACTGAATTCCAGCTTGTTCGCCTTCAATGTCAATTAAACGAACTTCTTGCGCTGTAATTTCTTCGTTAATACGATTTTTTTGAGCTGTTTGTTGCCCTTTCTTGCCGCCTCTAATAGTACGTTCCTCCAAGAATATCAATAATATAAGCGTGTAAATGGCTGTTTGTTAATGCCTTACACGCTCGATTTTTACTGTCGATTTTTAATTTCTTCACTAATTTTAGCTACAAAATCATCAACATTAAATTTGCCAAGGTCTTCACCTGTGCGAGTACGCACTGCTACTTCTTGCTGTTCAACTTCTTTATCGCCAACAACAAGTAAATATGGAATACGCTTCAGTGTATGCTCACGGATTTTAAAGCCAATCTTCTCATTTCTCAAGTCAGCAGCGGCTCTAATTCCAAGTTTATTTAATTTTTGTACAACTTCTTTAACATAAGGAGCCTGTTTATCGGTAATATTCATAATTACCACTTGCTTTGGTGCAAGCCACGTCGGGAATAAACCAGCGTACTCTTCAGTTAAAATGCCAATAAAGCGTTCAATAGAACCTAAAATAGCACGATGTATCATTACAGGTGTACGACGCTCGTTATTTTCTGCTACATAAGTAGCACCTAAACGACCCGGTAATGCAAAGTCTAATTGCACTGTACCACACTGCCACGCTCTGTCTAAACAATCGTACAAAGTAAATTCAATCTTCGGACCGTAAAACGCGCCTTCTCCCGGAAGATAATCAAATTCAATATCGTTTAGCTTAAGTGCATCAGCTAAAGCAAGCTCTGCTTTATCCCACATATGGTCTTCACCAATGCGTTGCTCTGGGCGAGTAGATAGCTTAACTACAATCTTCTCAAATCCGAATGTTTCATATGTATCATAAACCATCTTAATACACGCTGACACTTCGTCCATTATCTGCTCTTCAGTACAGAAAATGTGAGCATCATCTTGTGTAAAGCCACGTACACGCATTAAACCGTGTAGTGCACCTGATGGTTCATTACGGTGACAACAACCAAATTCAGCCATACGAAGTGGTAAATCACGGTACGATTTTAAACCTTGGTTAAAGATTTGCACGTGACCAGGGCAGTTCATTGGTTTAATTGCGTATTCACGTTTTTCAGACTCAGTGGTAAACATTGCTTCTGAATATTTTTCCCAGTGACCTGATTTTTCCCAAAGTGAACGGTCCATCATCATTGGACCTTTTACTTCTTCGTACTCATATTCGCGTAATTTTTCACGTACAAATTCTTCAAGCTCGCGGTAAATGCTCCAACCATCGTTGTGCCAAAATACCATGCCTGGTGCTTCTTCTTGCCAATGCCATAAATCAAGCGCTTTACCGATACGACGGTGATCGCGTTTTTCAGCTTCTTCAAGGCGCTTTAAATACGCTTTAAGTTGCTTTTTATCGCCCCACGCGGTGCCGTAAATGCGTTGTAGCATTTTGTTTTCTGAATCACCACGCCAATATGCACCCGCCACTTTCATTATTTTGAAGTTTTGGCAAAATTTCATGTTAGGAACGTGAGGTCCACGACACATGTCTACATATTCTTCGTGATGATATAACCCTGGGCGGTCATCTTTAGCGATGTTTTCGTCCAAAATTTCTATTTTGTATGTTTCGCCACGCGCTTCAAATGTATCGCGTGCTTCTTGCCAGCTTACTGTTTTTTTCACTACGTCGTAGTTGGTTTTTGCAAGTTGCAGCATACGCTTTTCAATTGCTTCAAGATCATCTTGTGATAATGAATGTTCCATATCGATATCGTAGTAAAAACCGTTATCAATGGTAGGACCAATTGCCATTTTTGCGTCTGGGAAAAGTTGCTTAACTGCATGACCGATTAAGTGAGCACAAGAGTGACGAATGATTTCAAGGCCGTCATCGTCTTTAGCGGTAATGATCTCAAGACGAGAATCTTCACAAATTTTATCACATGCATCAACACGGTCGCCATTTACACGGCCCGCAATGGTCGCTTTAGCTAAACCAGGACCAATGTCGTTTGCAACATCAAGCGTGCTTACAGGGTTTTCAAAACTACGTTGACTTCCGTCTGGAAGAGTAATAACTGGCATTATAAATCCTTGCTACAGTGGTGACACCTACAATGTATCACGTGTATTTTTAATAAATTAAATGAGAATGAGAATGACTCGACAACGCTTTTACGAATAAGCATTGACTAATATATGTAGATGAGGAGTCTATTCAACTACAAAGATATATTGTCGCGTGCCGCGCATTTAATTACAAGTTTAAAGGGGTGAAATCCACCCGTTTTATCCACAAAATGTAGCTTTTAAAGCAAAAAAATCATTTTATTAAAATATAAAAGCATCAATGCATTAATTACGAGCCTACAACTATACCCACACTCGCATTTTAATGTGCGTTGCGTATAATACTGCGTAATTAAGTTATTTTAGAGAATAGACATGAGAACATGTGGTGTAGAAATTACCGGTAGTGATGTACTACTTTGTATTTTAAGTAAAGATAATGACGTATTTGATATTCGCGATGTGCGCCAAACACGCTTTACCTTAGGTAACGGTAACGACACTGAAGTAATGCGTAAATTTCAATTCGATTTTGCAAAACTAATGCAAGATTACCAAATTGATTCTGTTGCAATTCGTGAGCGTCAGCCTAAAGGTAAATTTGCTGGCAGTGCAAAAGGCTTTAAAATGGAAACTGCTATTCAATTAATTGAAGGCTTAGATGTTCGCGTGATTTCTACAACAGAAATTAAAGAACAAGTTAAACGTAATCCAATACCTATTGCCTTTGAAGAAACTGGCCTTAAAAAGTACCAAGAAAATGCTTTTGTAAACGCTTACGTTTACATCATGAAAAAAACATACCGCAGCGACGAAATGTAAACTCATTACTCGTTTAAAAACGCGTACTTACATTGTAAGACGCGTTTTTTTGTGTCTAAAAAGTAGTATTAGCTTTTATTAATCTAATAATACATTAGTCTAACTGCACTTCTCTTTGTCGACAATATGTGTTTATTTTAACTTTGTAGTTTACATAACTCACACACATTTTCATGGAGAGAGCAATGCACACACACACTATTGCGGTAAAAGAAGTAGAGCAAATAAATCACTTGCCGTTATCTCAAAGCTACTTTAAAGGTATACAAAGCACACCTTTAACAAATTCAACTATAGGCGAGTACTTTGACTTTATTGTCGACAAAAACCCAGGGGCGTTAGCTGTTGTAGTTCATCACCAAGCTATTAGATTAACGTATAAAGAATTTCAAAAAGAAGTTAATCAGCTTGCGAAGGGGTTACTTGCCCTTGGCGTAAAACCAGGTGAGCGCGTTGGTATTTGGTCTCCTAATAATATTGAGTGGTGCTTAACCCAATTTGCAACGGCAAAAATTGGCGCAATAATGGTGTGCATCAACCCGGCATATCGTCCTAACGAATTACAATACGCCTTAAATAGTGTTGAATGCTCTACTCTAATCACAGCATCAAATTTTAAAGGCAGTGATTACTTAGAAATGCTCAATGGTTTGGCTCCAGAACTTGCAACTTGCGATAAGTACGCACTTAATTTAAAAGCACTACCCACTCTTAAAAATATAATCCGCATTGGCGATGAAGCATCTCCTGGTATGCACTCTTTTAATGATGTTATTAACTTGCCAACAGCAGCTCATGAGCTTGAATTAAAAGCAATAGGTGAAAACTTAAATGCTGATCAAGACATCAATATACAATTTACATCAGGTACAACAGGCAACCCAAAAGGCGCAACGCTCACTCATAAAAATATTTTAAATAATGCGCTATTCGTCGCCGAATCTATGCACTTTACGAGCGATGACAAGTTATGTATCCCTATCCCGTTATATCATTGCTTTGCAATGGTATTGGGTAGCTTATTGTGTGTTAGTAAAGGTGCAGCAGCCATTTACCCAAGTGATTCGTTCGATGCAAAAACCACGCTTGATGTAGTTCAACAAGAAGGATGTACAGCGCTGCACGGTGTACCTACTATGTTTATTAGTGAGCTTGAGCTGAGTAATTTTAACGATTATGACCTAAGTACTTTACGCACGGGTGTAATGGCAGGCTCTACATGCCCAGAGCAAGTAATGCGCAAAGTACAAACACAAATGAACATGCATCAAATACTGATTGCTTACGGGCAAACGGAGTGCAGCCCCATAAACAACATTACCGAAACAGACTCTTCAATTGAGCGGCAAGTAACGACAGTTGGCCGCGCCCTTGCCCATACCGAGGTTAAAATAATTGACGAGCTGGGTAACATTCAAAAAATTGGTCAACCTGGCGAAGTGTGTAGTAAAGGTGCAGGCATAATGCGCTGCTATTGGAATGACGAAGCTAAAACAAAAGCCACAATAGATGACGAAGGTTGGCTGCACTCTGGCGATTTAGGTGTCATGGATACAGAAGGGTTTGTTACGATTGTTGGGCGTATAAAAGATATGATTATTCGCGGCGGCGAAAACATTTACCCTCGAGAAATAGAAGAAGTACTTTACACCTACCCTGGCATTCAAGATGCTGCCATATTTGGTATAACCGATGAAAAGTATGGCGAAGAAGTGTGCGCTTGGATCCAACCAAAAGAAGATGCTGTACTTGATGAGCAAGCAATTCGTGAGTTTTTAAAAGACAAACTAGCCTACTTTAAAATGCCACGACATATCCGTTTTGTAGAAAACTACCCAATGACAGTAACAGGTAAACTGCAAAAATTTAAAATGCGCGAGCAAATGCAAGAAGAGCTAAGCGACAACGCTTTTTCCTAGTTTCGTCTTTAAGTAACTGAGGCTCTGGATAGGGAATTTATCTCAGAGCTATGTTCAGAGCTAGCAGCGTTAAATTTACGTATGTTAGGACTAATACTAAAAAGCACAGCCAATTAGCTGTGCTTTTTATGTACTGAATTTATTATAAATTCAACATTCTCTTTTTTAAACGTTCTAAATCAATCGCACTCGAGCGCACTGTTAATTTAATATGGCTGTATTCATATTCTTCTTTAACAACACTCATACTCGATCGGATTTCGCCCACAATACCTTTAGCTGTGTACGGTATAACAATCTCTTCTTCAATCATGTCCTCTTGAGCAATACCAATAATGTATTTGTGCAGTTCACTAATATCATCTGGATTACGTGTAGAGGTCATCATCGCATCAGGAAACTCATCCATTAGCGACTGCTGTTGATCAGTACTTAATTGGTCTGACTTATTCAGTACTAATAATTTTTTGCTACCTTCTACCCCAACTTCTGCCAGTACTTTATGTACTACTTCAAGTTGTGAGCGAAAAGAAGGATCTGAAGCATCTACAACATATAACAGTAACGACGCATCATGTGCCTCAGCGAGCGTTGAATGAAATGAAGCAACCAAATCATGAGGTAATTTTTTAATAAAACCAACCGTATCTGAAACCAATATACGAGGCTGGGTAATCGGATACAGCGCGCGAACAGTGGTATCTAGCGTTGCAAAAAGTTTGTTTTCGCCTTCTACATCACTACCTGTAATTGCGCGCATCATTGATGACTTACCCGCATTGGTATAACCAATTAAAGCCACTGAGAATAGCTCAGAGCGCTGCGTACGTCTGTCCATCATTACATCTTGAACACTAACAAGTTCGCGCTTTAATTCTGCTAACTGATCGCGCACCTTACGGCGATTTAGCTCAAGTGTGGTTTCACCCGCACCTTTACCCATTTGGCGTTCTTTATCACCTGTTGATGTTTCACGAAGCCGTGGCGCTACATAATTAAGGCGAGCAATTTCAACTTGTAATTTTGCTGTTTTAGTACGCGCATGACGGCTAAATATTTCAATGATAATACCGGTGCGATCAAATACTTCTACACCCAGCTGGTTCTCAACATTACGTAGTTGAGAAGGCGTTAAATCACAGTCAAATACCACTACATCGGCACATGCAAAATCTAAATTGTTTGACGGAATTTCTGACGATATTTCGGTTAAAGGGTCTTCATCAAGTAAATCATCTTCTTGCTCGTTTTCAACCATCCCTTTATTGCCGGTAAGGTGTGCTATTTCAGCTAGTTTTCCTGAGCCCAGTACATTAACTTTTTGGGTAGAACTTTGCTTTTGCGATTGTGTACCTACTACTTTAAAGCCTAACGTAGTTACCAAACGAGCAAGCTCTGCAAGCGATTCTGTTGCTTCGTCGCCTTTAAATTGTGGTGTGCTAATAGAAATAAGTAACGCATTAGGAAGTGATGGTTTTGCAGTTAGTTGCATAATTTTTTATATGTTAATGCACCTAAAGTGCAAACCTAATTTTCATTCGAAAGTAACTTGATCCTACGCTGTTATAGCCCAGCTTTATAGGGTTATAGTTCACTAATGGCGTTAATATTTAAAACTAACCATAATATACTCAATTTTATGGCTAGTTTTAAAATCACATTATAGTAAAGCCTTATTGTTCAGCTTTAATATTAAACGACGCCCTGCTCAATCATTGCATCTGCAACGCGCCTAAAACCAGCAATATTAGCGCCTAATAAAAGGTTTCCAGGCTCACCAAATTCTGTAGCTGTGTCGTTGGCGGTAACAAATATATTTTTCATAATTTGTTTTAGCTTTTCGTCAACTTCTCCAAAGGTCCAACTTTGCATACTCGCATTTTGCGCCATTTCTAATTGGCTTGTCGCAACGCCGCCAGCATTGGCGGCCTTACTTGGCCCATACGCAATTTTTGCAGCAATAAAGCAATCAATAGCTTCTTTTGTTGAAGGCATGTTTGCACCTTCACTTACTAATAAACAACCGCCGGATAATAATGCGTTAGCGTCTGCCTGTGTTAATTCATTTTGTGTGGCGCACGGAAAAGCAGCGGCAGCATTAAAGCGCCAAACAGCGTGCCCATCTTTAGGGTAGTCATTTACAGGAATATAAATAGCATCGGGGTGAGTTTGTTTATATATGCTCAAGCAATCACGCGATTGCTCTTTTAAATATTTAATAAGATTTAAATCTATACCCGACTCATGATACACAGTGCCACGAGAGTCGCTGCAACTTACTGGTGTTGCCCCCATTTGATAAAGCTTTTCCATGGCATAAATAGCAACATTACCTGCGCCCGAAACCAAGCAGCGCTTACCTTGTAGGCTATCGCCGCGCGCTTGCAGCATGTAGTCAGCAAAATAAACAGCGCCGTATCCCGTGGCTTCTTTGCGTACTAGCGATCCGCCCCATAACAAGCTTTTACCTGTTAATACCCCTTCATAGCGACCAGTTAAACGTTTATATTGGCCAAACAAGTAACCTATTTCTCTTGCCCCTACTCCAATGTCTCCAGCGGGTACGTCGGTTGTAGGGCCAATATGGCGATAGAGCTCGCTCATAAATGATTGGCAGAAACGCATTATTTCAGCATCTGAGCGACCTTTTGGATCAAAGTTTGCCCCGCCTTTACCACCACCTATTGGTAAACCTGTTAAAGCATTTTTAAAAATTTGCTCAAACCCTAAAAATTTAATGATGCTGGCATTCACACTTGGGTGAAAACGTAAGCCACCTTTATAGGGGCCAAGTGCAGAGTTAAACTCAATTCTGTAGCCTTTATTGACCTGAATATTGCCTTCATCATCAACCCAAGGAACTCTAAACATAATTTGGCGTTCAGGCTCAACTAAGCGTTGTATAATGGCATTTTTTTTGTATTGTTCTGAGTTTTCTAAGATAGGTTCGAGTGATTCAAGTACTTCTTCAACAGCTTGATAAAACTCGCATTGTGCAGGACTACTATTTTTTAATTGTGCGATTGTGCTATGGATATAATTCATAATTATTCTTCCGTGTTAATAATAAAAGTATTTATCAGATGTTAAAGTAAACGTGATCAAGTTTATGATTCATGCTTTAAGGTCTTAATTTAATATAATTAACTATTACCTTAGCATGAAAAATTGAGATATTTAACGCCAGCTGCGTGAATTATTTTTGATTGGAAGTTTGATTTTTATTTATTAAAGATGAATTTAAATTCACAGATTTAAAATTAGAACAGTGCCAAGCGAATTTTTATATTTTCAAAGGGAGTTTTAGAAGTATTAGGTTAGGTATGGGTTTGTTTGAAAATATAACAATTAATGGGTTTTATACTGCATTGCGCTCGCAAAAAACCCACTAACTAAAAGCTAATTAGCTAAAACCAGTTACTCAGCAGACTCTTCTGGACGATGCTGCTTTTGTACGCCGGTTAAAAACATGCGTAATATTTGATCGTTACAAACACGGTAATGTTTGTTATCTACTTTACGAGAAAATGCGCTTAACTCATGCTTACTTAAATCAAAATCAACAAGTGCAAGTGTTGCTATAACATCTTCTGCTTTCATGTTTAAAGCAATACGTAGCTTCATAAAGATAATATTGTTGTTTAGCTTTTTCTCTGGCTCTGGTTGCTCACCTTCGCGTTTGCCACGTTGGGTATTAATAAACCCATTTAAAAAGCTAGCAAACTCAGTATCACTTATTGGGGTAAAAGCCTCTTCACCTTCTTTAGTTAACCATGCAATTACTTGCTCTTTGGTGACCGTATGCTCTGCTGATGCAAAAACATTGACCATAGCAGTATCAGTTAAGTTAAAAGTGTAGCGAATGCGGCGTAAAATATCGTTATTAGTCAAAGTAAATCCCAAAGTGAGGTATAGCAACCAAGCAGTTATTGCTTAATTTTAAATAAGCACCTAGTTTAACAGGTTTACTAATACCACCCTATTAATTTTTATCTGAGCTTCTTATACCTAGTTACCAAGCACCTTGGCAGGATCTACGCGTGTTGCTTGCCATGCAGGATAAATGGTAGCAAGTATCGCAAGCACAAACGTAACAATCACTGTAATACCAATGTCTTCAAGTACTAATTTACTTGGTAAAAACTCTATAAAATAAACGCCCTCAAGTGGATTGGCTCCAAATAATTGGCTTATCCACGTAAAAAGCTCACTTATATTAAGCGCTAATACCACACCAATTAGTGTTCCTAGTGCCACGCCTACAAATGCTTGCATTAAGCCTTGCATTACAAAGGTGGCTAAAATAGTACTGTCTTTCGCGCCCATGGTTTTTAAAATCGCGATATTGCCTTGTTTTTCGCGTACTTCCATCACTAAGGACGATACAATATTAAAACTGGCTACCGCTATAATTAAAAACACCACAATATAAACAATGGTACGCACCATTTGAATATCTTGATAAAGGCTACCTTGGGTTCTAAACCAACTGGAAACATACACGTAGTCGTCAATAGTTTGCCCTACTTTTAGCGCTATTTGGTGCGCCGAAAACACATCATCAACACTTAAACGCAGCCCTGTTACTTGGGTTTCATCGTAACCCAATGTTTGCTGTGCTTTGTTAAGATGTATAAATGCAGCGGTACTATCAATCGGTCCGCCCATTTCTATAACACCTGCAAGGTTAAGTGTTACGCGTTTAGGCGCTAATAATGATTGACCTTTTTGACTAATTTGCGGAATAAGTAATGTAATGTTATCGCCTACTTTGGCGTCTAACTGTTTTACTATTTGCTTACCTAAAATTACATCGTCAAGGCCTAACTGACTCACTAATTTACCACTGGTAAACTGGTTTACCGCCGATACATTACTCTCGAGCGATGGCTCAACACCTCGAATTTCTATCGCTTTTAGCTGGCTTGTATATTGCGCCATTCCGTTAACGGCAATAAATGGCGCAGCCCCTGTTACGTGAGGTTGTGTTTGTAAATCCTCAACCTTTTGCGACCAATTTGCAATGGGTCTACTTGGTGCTACATATTCAACCTGCGGCACAACACTTAGCAATCTATGTACTAGTTGCTGCTCAAAACCATTAATTACCGACAGCGCCACAATTAAAACCGCGACACCTAATAAAATACCAATAGTCGACGCTTTAGCGATAAAACTAACAAAGCCGTTTTTTTCATCTTTGTGGCCTGAATAGGCTCTAAAACGTTTACTTAAAAATGCACTAAGCAACATGCTGCGACTCTTTAATAGCTAGTTTTCCATCGTCTAAATAAGCTATTTTGCCTAGCTTATCGGCAAGTTCTAAATCGTGTGTAACTACCACAAAACTGGTGTTTAAGCTTTGGTTAAGCTCATTAATTAAATCGTAAATTTTAATCGCATTTTGTTTATCTAAATTACCGGTTGGTTCATCAGCAAGCACAAGAGCAGGTTTTGTAACCAGTGCACGGGCAATAGCCACGCGTTGGCGCTCTCCACCAGAAAGCGCAGACGGTTTATGTGAGCTGCGATGTGCAAGGCCTACTTTTTCGAGCATATCGAGCGCTTTAGCTTTGGCTTCTTTTGCACTCAAGCCTTTAATTAATAATGGCATAGCTACGTTTTCAACTGCGCTAAACTCCATTAATAAATGATGAAATTGATAGATAAAGCCCAAGTTTTGGTTTCTAAATGCGGCTTGCTCTGTTCGCGAAAGTTTTGCAACTTCTTGGTTTCTAATTTTAGCGCTACCTGAGCTTGCGGTATCTAATGTGCCAAGTATGTGTAAAAGCGTACTTTTACCAGAGCCAGAACTCCCCACAATAGCGAGCATTTCACCTTGCTGCAGCGCTAAATCAACGCCTTTTAATACTTCAACTTGGTTGCTGCCATCTTGATAAACTTTACTTAAATTTTCACAACTAATTACTAAATCATTCATAACGTAATACCTCTGCTGGTTTTACTTTTGCGGCTTTACGCGCAGGATATAAGGTAGCTAAAAAGCTCATAGCAATACTGGCAAACGCTATTATTACTAAACTCAAAATATCAAATTTTACCGGAAGCTCTATACCCGCCAATAAGTTTAAGCCCACTAATGCAAGTAGCTCATTTATATATAAACTAAATATTACACCTAAAAATGCGCCTATTGCGGTACCAATTACGCCGTTATATAAGCCTTGCACCATAAACACTTTTTGCACTTGCGAAGGTGTTAAACCTAACGTTTGTAGTATAGCCACTTCACCTTGTTTTTCGCTTACCATCATGGTTAATGCCGATACAATATTAAATACAGCCACCAATACAATGAGGGCAAGCAACATAGACATAATGCGCTTTTCCATAGCAACGGCTGCAAATAGAGTACCTTGGGTACTGCGCCAATCACTATAATTATGATCTTGTAAAATACGCTGGCTTGCTTCAATAAACTCATCTAGTTCGAAAGGTTCGTGCAATGAAACACTTAAATTTGGGGCAGTGTTTTTATCCAGCTTTAATACCCGTTGTAGTGAAGCGCCACTTGTAAACGCAAGTGCCATATCTATCTCAGATCCGGTTTCGTATATTGCGGCAACTTTAAATAAACGCTGGCTGGGTACTCGCCCAAGAGGTGTATACGTTGAAGCATTAGGCATAATAACGCGAAGCTTATCACCCACGCTAACGCCTAATTTACGACTCAAATAACGACTTATAGCAATGTTGTAATTTTTGTTTAATACAGTTTTCCAATCGCCTTGCACTATTTTATCGGTAATTTTATACAAAGAACCACTATCGTTATAAAGGCCTTGTAGTAAAACGCCGTGCAAGTCTTTATTTGTTTGCAAAATAGCTTCGCCGTGGCGATATAAGCTTACATGATCAACATAAGGAGATTGTTCGAGGTCGGTTTTAAGGGTATTCATTTGGGTGGCAGTGTGTTTACCTGCGCTAACTTCAACATGCGGAATAAGTCCGAGCATATTGGTTTTGAGGCTATTTTCAAACCCGTTCATTACACTGCTTACCGTAAATAATGCCATTAAACCAATAGCGATACCGGCAATAGAAAAAAACGAAATAAACGATATAAACGCATTTCCTTTAGATGAGCGACTATATCTAAGCCCTATAAATAAGCTAACCGGTTGAAACATATTATTTTTAACACTTATCGTAAAAGTATTGAGCAATAGTAGCACGAAAAAAGTGCCTTTGGGTATGGCGTAAAATGTAAGAAATAATTTAAAAATCTGATACTTGGCTATATTTACAGCAATACATGCTTAACCATTAATTCGCTGTTAAGCTTTCAGCCCTTTAACTAAATAATCGAGCAATACCCGTACATTAGTGGCCACAAACTGCCTTGGTGGATATACGCCCCATACCCCTTCTTGCTGTGGTTGATAGGGTGTTAAAATAGGCACCAATTGCCCTGAGTTAATTTCGTTTTCAATGTAGTAGTCTGGGAGCTGTACAATACCAAGCCCCTTTTTTGCGCCATCCACCAGCGCCCAACCACTATTACACTGTAGCCGCCCCGCTATTTTAATGTGTTTATCGCGCCCATTTTCGTTTACGCGCCAATAACTACTATTCCCAATTAAACATTCATGGCTGTTTAGCTCGCCTAAAGTATGCGGCTCACCAAATCGCGCTAAATACTGTGGTGCCGCGCACATAATAAAACGCCGCGCACTTAACCTACGCGCTTTTAAGCTCGAATCTTTTAAATGCCCTAACCTTATGGCTAAATCAAATCCGCCCTCTAATAAGTTTTCTTGCTCGTTACTTAGTGTGGCAACAACTTCGACCTCAGGATGATCCTTCATAAAATTATGCACTATGGGCATAATAAAACTCTCTCCGTACATAACGGGTGCTGTGAGCTTTATTTTACCTTTAGGTGTACTTTGTTGTTGAGCAAGACCTTGAGTTGCCTCGTCCATAGCGTGTTGTAAGTGCTTTATTTGATGTAAATACACTTCGCCTTCTTTAGTTAAAACCACTTTACGAGTAGTACGGGTTAAAAGCTGGGTATTTAAACGTTGCTCAAGCGCTGTTACATGGCGGCTAATATGCGCAACCGAAAGCCCAAGCATTTTTGCAGCAGCAGTAAAGCTGCCCTCTTCACCAACCGCTATAAACTCATCAATTCCATCCCAACGCGCCATTATTACCATACTGTAAAAGTGTTTTAATAAAATTGAGATTATCATTATTTGAGAAACAAATAAAATAAGCACATCACCCAAGCAAATTGGGTCTACAATTATTTTTTAATAGCCAGTTAAAGGAAATAAAACACATGTCTGAATTTATTAAATCAAAAGCGGCGATTGCTTGGGGTCCTAATCAACCACTTAGTGTTGAAGAAGTTGATGTGATGATGCCTAAAAAAGGCGAAGTAATGGTAAAAATTACCGCTACAGGTGTATGTCACACCGATGCATTTACATTATCGGGCCAAGATCCTGAAGGCATATTTCCTGCTATTTTAGGTCACGAAGGCGCTGGTGTTGTCTATGCAGTTGGCGAAGGCGTAACGAGTGTTGAAGTTGGGGATCATGTTATTCCTTTATACACTGCAGAATGTGGCGTATGTAAAATGTGTACTTCAGGTAAAACTAACCTGTGTTCAGCCGTGCGCGAAACACAAGGTAAAGGCCTAATGCCAGACGGCACTACACGCTTTTTTAAAGATGGCCAACCAATTTATCACTACATGGGGACATCAACGTTCTCTGAGTACACTGTATTGCCAGAAATCTCACTTGCTAAAGTAAATAAAGAAGCATCACTAGAAGAGATTTGCTTACTAGGCTGTGGTGTAACAACAGGCATGGGCGCAGTTACCAACACAGCTAAAGTAAAGCCTGGCGACACTGTTGCTATATTCGGCTTAGGCGGTATTGGTTTGTCTGCGATTATTGGCGCAAAAATGGCTGGTGCAGGTCGTATTATTGGTGTTGATATAAACACCACTAAATTCGATTTAGCTACAAAACTAGGTGCAACTGATTTAATTAATCCAAAAGATTTCGACAAGCCAATTCAAGAAGTTATTGTTGAAATGACAGATGGCGGCGTTGACTACTCGTTTGAATGTATTGGTAATGTTGACGTTATGCGCTCAGCGCTTGAGTGTTGCCACAAAGGTTGGGGTGAGTCGGTAATTATTGGTGTGGCAGGTGCAGGCCAAGAAATATCAACCCGTCCGTTTCAGCTGGTAACTGGGCGTGTATGGCGTGGTAGTGCATTTGGTGGCGTTAAAGGCCGTTCACAACTTCCTGAAATTGTTGAGCGTTACATGGCAGGTGAATTTGCTCTTAGCGACTTTATTACTCACACAATGAGCCTTGAAGAAATTAACGAAGCGTTTGATTTAATGCACGAAGGCAAAAGTATTCGTACAGTCATTCATTACTGATAACAGCTAAGCACGTTAAATAATAAGCCGTAATACTTTTAAGTTTACGGCTTTTAAGGATTAAGTATGTTAGAAAATACCTCAAGTGTAAAAGTGTCTGGCGGTTGGCATAAGCAATATACTCACAGCTCGCAAAGTACACATTGCACTATGCGCTTTGCCGTATTTTTACCACCTGGCGCAAGTGAAGCAAATAAAGTACCGGTACTTTATTGGTTATCGGGATTAACCTGTACCGACGAAAATTTTATGCAAAAAGCCGGTGCATTTAAAAAAGCAGCAGAGCTGGGTATTGCTATTGTAGCGCCTGACACCAGCCCGCGTGGCGAAAACGTCCCTAATGAAGACAGCTACGACTTTGCGCAAGGTGCAGGCTTTTACGTAAATGCCACGCAAGCTCCTTACAACACCCATTTTAATATGTACGATTATGTTGTTAGTGAATTACCAGCATTGATTGAACAACATTTTCCAATAACAAGCACAAAAGCAATTAGCGGTCACTCTATGGGCGGACACGGTGCATTAATGGTTGCACTTAAAAACCCGACTGCGTTTGTAAGTGCCTCGGCTTTTAGCCCTATTGTAAATCCGATTGAATGTCCTTGGGGTGTAAAAGCATTTACTGGTTATTTAGGAAATGATAAAGCGCTTTGGAAGCAATACGACAGCTGCGAGCTGATGAAAAACGCAGAGCAAGCTAATTACTTACCTATGTTAGTGAGTCAAGGTGATGCCGATGGTTTTTTACAAGAGCAACTTAAGCCAGAAAACTTAGTCGCTATTGCAGATAAAAAAGGCTACCCGCTTACACTTGAAATGCAAGCAGGCTACGATCATAGCTACTTTTTTATAAGCAGCTTTATTGACCAACACTTATTATTTCATCATCAGTTTTTAACTGCTTAGATTCATTAGTGTGTAGAGATGACTTTTCTACCTCTACACACTCTTTTAGACTTTTAGTGACCTGCCTACATACTTGCGTAGTAGTGCTTTCCCCTTTAACTAGGCTAACAAGAGCTGAATCTATCTTTAATCCCATATCAGTAAAGTTAAATCCGTTTTTATCTGTAGGTACTGGCTCTAGTGGGTTTTTATAAGGTGTTGACTGCGCCGGGCTAATACTATTTTTATCATTACGCGCCTGAGATTGTGCTTGCCCATCAATAATAGCGCCCGCAACTGTACAGCCAGAAAGGCAATAAAAAAACAAAAGTACAATAATTGTTTTCATCATTCATCCTAAACAAAATATTACCTAAATTGTATACGTTTTTTATTGTAACTCTGTAAAAAAATGTAAGTATTACTACCTAAAATCATTTATAAACTTTCTTGTAACACCCACCAGCTGCAATATAAAAAATGGTGATCCTAAATAACCTAAAATTTTATTAATGGTAGGTTGTAAGTGTTCTGTGAGAAATTCAGGAAATAAAAAAGCAAAAACAGATAACCCAGCGCAAAATAGTAACGCTGTTTTTTCATGCTTAGTGGGTGTACTTAATTTTTTATTTAAAGGCAAAAGGTTCACATAGGTGTCTTTTAGATATGATAAATGAATACGGGGCTTTAAAACTCAGATCAAATTAACTATCGCGTAAAATAGTAATAAAAACATGTAAAAGTTTCCTCAATAATTTTTATTTAACTCAGCTTCCTACAATAAACCATTGATTATTAGTTATTTATGCAATGGCCCGCTGCTTGCTTATTATTAACAAAATTAACCCGCATAGGCTCAATAATGGAAATTGATTTACAGTGGAATGAAATCATCGATAACTTAATACATTTAGGTATTGCATACCTACTTGCGCTACCTATGGCTTACGACAGAGAGCGTAGCCATGATGGTGCAGGCCTTCGTACCTTTCCTCTTGTTGCTGTTGCATCGTGTGGGTATGCATTAATAGCTATGTCGGTTTTAGATGGCGCAGAAGCTCAATCTAAAATGTTGCAAGGCATCATTACTGGCATTGGTTTTATTGGCGGTGGCGCAATTTTGAAAAATAACAAATCAACCTCCGGTACAGCAACCGCAGCCAGTATTTGGAATATGGGCTTAATTGGTATAGCTGTAGCCTATAGCCGTTACGAAATAGCCATTTTGCTTGCCATTATTAATTTTATAACGCTAAGGTATGTAAAAAAGTTTAAGTGATAATTAGCAGTATTATTACAAGTAATGCGAGCAAATATTGGTCGTACTACGTGTGTATAATCACTGACAAAATATAAATACACGATTTCAATTTGATACAATATAACATATAATAAATACAGTTTTAAATCACTCTATATAGCTGTCTTATGTCGCTACCTTCAACCGATAACCGCTTACATCATATTGATATATTACGGGGCATTATAATTATATTTATGGTTATTGACCATGGTATGTATTATTGCCTTAATTACTCAGTTACCGATCCGATGACCATTCCAGGGACTGATCCCGTTACCTTTTTTACGCGTTTTGTTTCTCACTTTTGCGCACCACTCTTCGTATTCTTAGCAGGTCTATCTGCGGCTATAACAGAGTATAAATATGTATCCACTAAAGCATTTTCACAAAGCTTGATTATTCGTGGTTTAGTGCTAATTTTGTTTGAATTTACTATTGTTTCGTGGTCTTGGAGCTTTAACCCATTATACCCAATGCTATACGCACAAGTTATTTGGGCTATCGGCTGGGGCTTTGTTATTTTAGGACTGCTGCGTTTCCTGGGCATTTATGCCATTTTTGTAGCAGGGTTATTACTCGTGTTTGGGCATAATTTATTTGATGGAACAAGCTTTGAGCCCAATACATTTGCACATACTGCTTGGTCCATTGCACATCAAAAAAATGTACTTGATCTCCCATTTGATTTTCAAATTAGAACAACCTACCCAGTTGCCCCCATTGTTGGCTTAATGGCATTGGCATATTGCGCTGGTGTTTATTACAAAGCGCAACAATACAGTAAAAAAGTGATGAATCACGCATTGTTATTAGGGGTTACTTGCCTTGCGCTTTATGGCGTTTTACGTGGATTTAACTTATACGGTGATATGTCACAGTTTGCTATACATACAAGCTCATTGCTCACTGTTATGTCGTTTCTGAACCCAACAAAGTATCCGCTTTCGCTTCAGTTCATGTTACTTACAGTTGGCCTTGGACTTATTTCTTTAAAGGCATTAAGTGGTTTAAAAACCGATTTTTCGCATAACTTTTTACAAGTACTGGGTAAAACAAGTATGTTTTCATACCTTGTGCATTTGTATTTATTACATGCTATTGCTTGGTTACTTATACCTATTCTTGGCTTTAATTTTAGCGATATGACCTACGCAGATACTCTCGTTGGTTTGCCTGAAGGTTATGGCATGAGTTACACAGCAACGCTTTTATTTATAGCCGTTGTAATAGGGCTAACAACCCTACTCGCTAAGCGATACATTGTTTGGGAGCGAAGCCACAAACATACCTTAATTGCTAAATATATATAGCGTTTATACAAATTAGCACAAAATAATAGACATTAAAAAAGGCGCTTAAAAAGCGCCTTGCTAACAAGTATGTGTGCTTAAAACATATCTTGATAGGAGTTTGTTGTGCTAAACGTAATTGCTTTTTCAAAGCCTGGTAACTGAATACTTTGCTCGTCTATTACAATGTCGTTGTCGTCAATAAGTCCGTTGCCAAAGCGATAAATAAGCTCGTACTGGCCTAAATCTGCTTGCGTTTGATACGTTTTCTGCGAAGCGCTAACCACACTATTTTTCTGTGTGTAACTAGTCATAACATCATCGCCATGGCGCTTAGCAAGCATTTGCATTGTTACTTTTGGTGAAAGTACAGTCGCTGTTGCATTGTTTCCGCCAAAGCCTTTTGAATTTATAAAAGCAATATCCATATCAGCGCATTCGTAATGGCTATTACGAATATCAAGATGGTCGCTATAAACATCATCAGCCACTTTATCAATTGTGGTAATACCTGGCATAATATTATGACTAAATATGCCTAACGCAATCGCTAACTGGTCACCACTTGCAGGTGCAATAGTATGGCCAACATACGCTTTTGGCGCTGTTACTTTCCAGTTATCAATAGCAAACGTTTGCGCTACTTTATGATAAATCAAAGACTCTGTTACACGGTTTTGCGGTGTACTTGAGCCATGCGCTAAAATAAAGCTACGTTCTTGCAGTGCTTCTTTACCTAATAAGCTGCTAGCAAGTGCGGCTGATTTTGCCATTGTAATATAGTTACCAGGTCCAGGTGATGTAATCGACTTTTTAACGCCATCTGCATTTACAAACACATCCGGTACGCTGCCCATAATATCAGCGCCCAACTCAAGGGCTAAAGCATCATCCATTAAAATAGCAACTTGCGCGCCTTCACCTAATGTAAAGCCACAGTTATCTCCAAATGGGCGACTGCTATTACGGTAATCAGGTTCTTCATCATTTGATAAGTTATCTAAACGGCGCAAACCTTCAACGTTTGCAAGTGCGCTCATGTTACCAAAGCCTTCTACAACTTCTGGTGTAATAGCACACTCAACACTTGCGACAACCGCAACGCGTGTACGCCCTGCTTGTATGTCATTAACCGCTGCACGTAAATTATATAAAAACGTTGCACATGCGCCCGAGGTCGAAAACGTAGTCCCTACATTGCCCGTAACATAGGCATTAATAAAATCGGTAGACATTGTATTTAAGCCCAGTGCTAACTGCTTAGTGCTAACACGGTCGCCTTGTTGGCGCGCTTTTACTAAACCACCTAGGCCTTTGTCGTCCATTTGGCCAATTACCGATGCTGAATAGGTACCAATTTTATCTGGCTCTACGCTATTCATAATATGCTGCCAATCAAGCCCTGTTGATTTAATCGCATCTGTAGCTGCAAAAATAGTGGCTTGCAAACCACGAGGCTGATAGCGGCTGTTATACATAACTGATGGATCAAACCCAGTCGGAAATTGCCCAGCAGATTTAATTGGGTTATCGCGTGTTGAGTCGTGCTTTACGTCTAAGTCGGCTGCAATAGTTACTTTAACTTTTTTGCCTTCAAGCTCTTCAACCTGCCAGCTAGCTGGAACAGGTGCAGGTAAGTCGCGAGCACGCGTTTCAAACACAATTGCGTTATCGCTTGATGCGCTCAGTGTCATTTTTTGCTGCCACGGTGTGGCATCGGCATCAAAGTGTTCTTTTTCAATTTTACGAATAAGAGTACCAGCAATAATTTGCTCACCAAAGCGTGCTTCTATGTCGCTTTGCTCAACATTATTACCTTGTGTATCTTGTAATTGGCCGTTTACAACGCTTACTAGATTCATCAGTGTGGCGAGGCCTAAAAATGTTTCACTGCGATCTTGAGCATTTAAACTATCTAACACGATACGGCGATAACCTTGATGAAAAGAAGTACGGCCAGCGGCGTTAATGCCACCCATGCCTACTATAACGGGTAATGCTGTCATAATTTACCTTTTAGAAACGTGTTATAAGGAGAAGAGGCAGTTTAAATGGATTATGCACCACACATTGTGCTTTAATAGCCAAATATCAAGCACAAAAGGCCAAAAGGTACTGGTCGGAGCATTTATATGACTGATAAACACACTAATCCACCTTTAAACATTGCTATAGCGGTATATCCGCATTTATTAGTGACTAGTTTAACGCTGCCTATAGAAATGCTAAGAGCCGGCGAGGCCTTTGCTAAAGGGCATCTTGATAAGCAAAGCTTTAGGCCACTTGCTATAAATTTAGTGGCTAAAAGTGCTGAATCTATACCCACCCGTGCAGGCCTTGCTATAAATCCTGATTGCATAACAACTAACGCGCCTTACAGCGATTTGATTATAGTGCCGGGTATTTGGCGGAACCCACGCCCAGTGGTGCGAACAAATCAAGAAATAGTTGATTGGCTGAGCGAAAGCTTTAGCGCAGGCAGCCATATAATTGGTGTCGGTACTGGCAACTGTTTATTAGCAGAGGCTGGCTTACTTGATGGCCACCCTGCTACCACCCATTGGCATTACGCCAAACAATTTAGCCATGACTACCCGCAGGTGCGCTTAAAGCCCGACTTTTTTATAACCCAATCAGAGCGCATGTATACCGTAGCAAGCCTTAATGCCCTTGCAGATGTGATCGTACATATTATCAGCCAGTACTACACAAAAGCCGCCGCGCAGCATGTAGAGCGTAATTTTTCGCACGAAATACGCAAACCCTATGAAGATCAACGCTACTTAGAAGGTGCAGTAGACCGCCACCCCGATGAGCTAATTGCGCAAATTCAGTTTTGGCTAAAAACAAATTTAGCCACCGAGTTAAACCTGCAAGAAGTCGCAGCTCAATTTAGCTTAAGCTATCGTACTTTTACCCGCCGTTTTAGAGCCGCCACTAATCAAAGCCCTATTGAGTATTGGCAACAATTACGCGTAGAAGGTGCGAAAGAGTTATTAGCATCATCAAATTTATCAATTCAAGAAGTGGCTTTAGAAGTAGGATATAACGACCAAGGGCATTTAACCCGCGTGTTCAAAAAAGTATTAAGCCAAACACCCAGTGGCTACAGAAAAGTAGTTAGGAGAAAGTTATTTGGCTAACCAGCGACGGCACTCTAAATTGGCATTTTTTTATACATAAATTATACTCTTATCAATAATATAATTTACGCCATACCAAGGTAACTGCATGAGAGATAAACTTAGTAAGCACCTTTTTGATCCACAAAGCGATGCTTCTATTGAATCAAAGTTATTAAAGTTACTTTCACTTGTACGAAAACATTTGAGTATGGAAGTCGCGTTTATTTCAGAATTCACCAATACTGATCGCGTTTTTAAAGTGGTAGATAACCAAACTACAAATACATGCGTATCAGTAGGTAATTCAGATCCAATTTGCGAAACTTACTGTAAAAAAATATCCGATAACGAGCTAGAACAAATAATCCCTAATACTCTTGAGCACCCAATAACCCGCAACATGCCAGTCACAGAAAAGCTAAATATTGGCTCTTATATTGGTGTACCCATTATTTTATCCACCGGAAAAGTTTATGGAACTTTTTGCTGTTATAAAACCGTATTAGACAATGCCCTGAACGACAAAGATTTGTCATTTCTTAGGCTCATTTCTGAAATAGCTACTGAGTTAATCGAAAAAAAAGTTCAGTCTGACGTTTTAAATAACGAGTCAAAGTCGCTTATTGAAAATATTATAAAAACAAACGATATTACGATTTATTTTCAGCCCATATTTAATTTATCAACCAACCAACTTTCGGGTTATGAATCTCTGTCACGCTTTTTTATTGAACCCTATAAAACACCTGATATTTGGTTTAAAGATGCTGAAAAACTGGGTTTAGGAGAAACATTAGAAATACTTGCTATACAAAATACATTACATTGCTTAGATCAATTTGATGAAAAAGCTTATATCACTATAAATACTTCACCTCAGCATATTTTATCAGGCTCAATAGACAAAGTATTACAAAGCATCGATTGTAATAGAATAATTTTAGAAGTGACTGAACATTCACCTATTTTAGACTACCAAGCGATGCGAACTGCACTTCAACCATTAAGAAGCAAAGGCGTAAGATTAGCTATAGATGATGTTGGAGCTGGCTATTCGTCTTTTCAACATATTTTAGAATTAGAGGCAGATATCATTAAGTTAGATATAAGCCTCACTCAAAATATAAACACAGACCGTAGAAAGTTTTTATTAGCTAAAGCACTATGCGGATTTGCCAAAGCTATTAATTGCTCAATTGTAGCTGAGGGTATAGAAAATCAAGATGAATTAAACACACTAAGAAAACTAGGCGTTGATAACGTACAAGGCTATTTTATTGGGCGCCCAGCTCCTATTGAAGATGCCATCCAATATCAAACAATTACGCTATAATTAATAAACGCCACTTTTAGTGGCGTTCTGATTCGTTAAATTCTTTTCGATAATAGCGCTTTTGATAGTTTTTTACTTTAGTGTGTACGCCTTTGCTTAAGCTTTTAAATTTAGCCTCAAGTACGTCTACACCGTATAAAATACCGACCACCAACACCGAGAGTTTTATTGCAGCCCCAAGGTTTTCGGTCGCTATCATCACGCCTATTGATGCAAGCACCCAAATGGTTGCAGCAGAGGTTACGCCAACTACCGCACCATCTTTTGCGAGCATAACGCCTGCCCCTAAAAAGCCAATACCTGTAATTATTTGCCCCACTACACGAGAATGATCTATTACATCCCCTTGTAAATTAAACGCAGTGGATAAAAACAAATACGTGCCCAGCGTTATTAGGGCTGATGTACGAATGCCTACAGGTTTGCCGCGCAACTGGCGCTCTATACCAATAATAGCACCGCAAAAAGCCGCAGTACCAATAGCTGCCCACGAATACGGGGCTACATCAATTAAATCTAAAAAAGTCACTGTTAACCTTATATTTTATTAGCTATAGCCACCGCCGTTCTTAAACGTTGGCTACCAAACGCTGACATTTTACTAAAATCACTTCGTGCAATAGGTACATATTGGCAATCTATTGCGAGCTGTTTATCACTGCCGGGCTCACAAAATGGGTCGTGAACATACACGCAGTGCTCATCAAGGTGCGTAACACACACCCAGTGTGGCGATTTTTTACCATCAAAACTGTATGTACTAATTAATAACAGCACACTAAAACCTTTACTCAACCACTGCTCAATATGTTCAAGCTCTACATCTTTATACGTAAGCGGTATATTTGCCTGTGCAATACCATCTACAAATTGCTGATGCACGGTGGCAAGTACCACTTTTTTGTTTTCGTTACGTACGCCATCTAAAAACAAAGGCTCTGTGGTATTAACCATTACCTCGCTTTTAAAACCACGCTTATGAGCGGCAAGTGCCAAACCAAATGGATGGCAACCACCATGACCCGATGTCATAAAAATGGTGGTACCTTCACGCCAAAGTGCCAGCTCATGTGATTGGCTAAGCTCAGTTGTTGGCTCAAGTGCCCCCATTGCCATTAATAGCGCAGCAGGTCCGCACGTAAATTCGGTAGTTTGCTGATACCACGGCGTTAAACGCGCCACTTTTAACTCACTTGTTTGTCGAATATTTTTTTGCATTCGTAGTGCGTCACTGTGGTCATCGTAATAATCGCTATATTGACCAAACACTCTGTAACCCAAGATTTTATAAAGCCCTATCGCACCTTCGTTATTTACAGCCACCTCTAAACGAAGGTAAATACGCCCACGCTCACACGTTTCTTTTTCAAGGCTAGTAAGCAGTGCTTTTGCAATCCCCTTACCTTGCATTGTGGGTAAAACAGCAAGCGAATATAAACGCGCTAAACGAGTCCCTTTATGGCACCACACTAATCCATACCCACATACTTGCTCGCCATTTTGGGCAACGAGTAAAATGCCGTGTTTTACACTAAGCCAGCGCTTTAAACTACGCGGGCTTAATTTATCGTTATTAAAGCAAGCATTTTCAACGTCAATCAGTGCATTTAAATCACTGCTAAGCGCCTTTCGAATAACAAGGTTGCTCATGTTATTACCCACGGCCTCGTGCTTCTAAGCGTTGTTTAAACTCATCCATAATGATCATGTATAGCTCGTCGCCTAAATAGCCGTCTTCTACCTTGTGATCAATACTTGGGTTGTCGTTTACTTCAAGTACATATGCTTTGCCTTGATGCTCTTTAACATCTACGCCATATAACCCCCTACCCACTGTTTTACATGCTTTTAATGCTGCATCTAATACCGCTTTTGGTAACTCAAAGGTTGGCAGAGTTTCAAAGCCACCAGAGAAAAAACGTTTAGCATCGTGGTTATAAATTTGCCAATGGTTACGCGCCATTAAATAGCGGCATGCATAAATTGCACGGCCGTTTAACACACCTACTCTCCAATCGTATTCGGTATACATGTACTCTTGTGCAAGCACTAATGCGCTATATTCAAACAGCTCTGTAAGCTTAGCGGCAAGCTCATCACGGTTTGAAACTTTAAACACACCTTTGGAGAACGACCCTTCAGGCATTTTTAAAACAAGTGGATATGTAAACGCTTCTTCTAATTGCTCAAGCGTTTCATTTGCTTGATCAGCCACTACAACCGTTTTTAAACTTGGCACTTTTTGATAATTAAATGCATCGTGTAAATACACCTTATTACAACAACGCAAAATAGACTCAGCATCATCAATAACCACTAAACCCAGGCTTTGCGCTTTGCTTGCAAGGCGATAGGTTGGGTGGTCAATCGCTGTAGTTTGGCGAATAAATAACGCATCAAACTGGGCAATGTTATCAATTTCGTCAAAGCTTAATGCTTGTGCATAAATACCGTGTTTAGCCGCTGCTTTAATAAAACGTGCAATGGCGTCTTTGTCACTCGGTGGTACTTTTTCGTTATGATCAACAAGTATTGCCATGTCCCATCTAAAACGACGTTGCACAGAACTAATACGCCACTGCGTTTTAGTAAAGTTATCTAGCTTGGCTACAAATTCGCTGTACTGCTGCTCGCTTAAAGACGACAAAGACCCTTGTTGCAATAATCCTTGTTCATCAACAAATAAAATAGGCGCTGGGTATTGTTTAAATACCGACTTTGCCGCTTTTGATTGTAAATCGTTTTGGGCATTACCAAAGTAAAGTGTGCCATCTATTTGGCCCACATTTAACATAGGAGCTTGGCCACTACGAAGAGCATTAATGGTTTTTACACTGGGTAAAACTTGGTGCTTGCGCGCCTCTGCAAGTAATGAGCAATAGTAACCTTTGCTCAAGTATTGGCTTGAGTCGCACAGATTAATAATGCGTGTTTTTGGTTCGTTATGTTTTGGGTAATCACGTAAGTAGGTATTAAACGTAATTACATTTTCGAACGATTGAGCAAGCGTTTGCTCGTTGTTATCAACCACAATTAAGGTTTTAAACACGACTTTTCCTAGTTAAGTCAAAATATAAAAAGCATGCTTAGTAAAATACTAAGCATTATAAATAGAAACACCCATCGTACTAAGTGGGCATTGCGCGAATCACTTAATATGATGGGTGCTTTAACAGGTACCTACTGTACGAGTTAGCGCTTAAATTGCTTAAGCGACATGTGCTTTATATGCCCTTTTTTAAAAACGCACAAACGAGATATTTTTAGCGTGAAGATGAAAAATATTGATTAACTAATAACGCAGATTAAAATACGCAAAACAATACCTTATGAGAGTTAAAAATGTCGCTGCCTGCTTGCCCAAAATGCCAATGTGAATATGTTTACGAGGACCAACAACTGCTTGTTTGCCCCGAGTGCGCCCATGAGTGGAACCCTAATAATACAAGCGATGAACACGCAATTTTAGTTAAAGATGCCAATGGCACTTTGCTAAATGATGGTGACAAAGTGACAGTAGCCAAAGATTTAAAAATTAAAGGCAGCTCGCAAGTAATTAAAATTGGCACCAAAGCGGTAGTTAGAAGAGTGCTTGATAAAAAAGATCACGAGCTAGATTGTAAAGTAGATGGCATTGGCGAAATGATGGTAACAGCAAAGTTTGTAAAAAAGGCTAACTAGTAGGTCGGATAAATGGCGAAGCCATGCTATCCGACAATAGATTTATGAACAAAGGTAATAGTTTATCGTGTTGGTAATTAGGATGGGTGATGTGGGGCTTTAGGTTAGAGAGCTCTGGCTACCCGATTATGAATATTTTGATACTAAACAATTTCGATTTTATAGCTGTTATTTTGCAAACGAGCCGTTTTAATTAATATATTTTTACAAAGCCCAGACACAATTTTTAAAAGTAGATTCCTTTCCGCTTCAGGCATTTTGTCACCAATAACTATTTCTTTTAATGAACTGGGTGAGTAATTATGAAAAGATTCTTGGTTCAATGACATGACTCTAAATTCTTTTTCATATTCCCAATCAGTTGATTTAGTGGCTATTGTTTCTGTGACCTTTTGAACAAAATTGATATCTGAATTACTATAAAGACCTTCGGAATGTATAAACTCATTTAATTTTAGTATGTTGGGTTTATCTTTATACTCAACAATAATGGGTCTCATAGACTCCTTTGTTGACTTAAAAAGGTCTTTTAATAATTCATCGCCATTAAAAACTAAACAGAACCCTCTAAGCCCATTGGCATAATGTGACCACATTAGGTTATTTGTCAGAGGATTTTTAGTTTCATCTTCCATTGAGAAACAAATGACTTTGGAATTATGAACAATACTTATAAATTTATCTAAATCATGCTCTGCAAATTTTTTAAAAAGCTCTGTTTGAGCATATTTCCCATCGACCAACTCTAACTCTGAGAGAATTTTATTATATTCTTCAACACCAACTTCATCTTTGATTTTGCATTCAAAGTTTGTAAGTTCATCAATATTTATATGGTGGTCTTTAATATGGGCACCTTCAAAAGGATCATTAAAATCATTTAAGCTTGAGAACCAGAGCTGATTATTAGCTAAAGCAGAAAGATTATTAGTATTCACTTCTCTGAATTTAAATAAAGACAAAAATATCTCCAAATTAGTTGTGACAAATATTGCTAATATACATAACAGCTTGAACACAACTGTGGGAGCTATACCCCCAAACGACGTGTATTACTTAGCCCAATAATTCCACTAAATAACTTTAATGTAAACAGATGATTACCCATGTAATAAAATGGGCTCTGTTGTTTTGCACCAAAACGACTTTTAATAATGTTATGAGACAAAATTATCTTTGTCGGATGGCACTTCGCTTACCCGACCTACATTTAAATATTACATATTCACTATGTTAGGTATCAAAACATAGCTGTAGGTTGGATAAATGGCAAAGCTATGCCATCCGACAATTAATTTATGAATATAAATAAGCGATTATTACGTTGGCATAGCTTTGTCAGATGGTGTTCTCTAAAAAAACCAAAGCTTTATAAAATCTCTACCACCACATATTCGTGGGCTTTACCTGCAATTGTTAACGTAATTTCATCATCAATCTGTTTATTTAGTAACTGCTTACCCATTGGTGCGCCGGGTGTTACAACAGCAATTGCGTGCTGTTTAACATTTACCGTTAAACCACCAGCGGCTGGGCCTAAATAAAACCATTTTTGCGCTGCGTTATCATCTTCTAAACATACCAGCGAACCTATAGCTATTTTGTCGGTTGGTTTTTCGTTAAAAGCAGGCTCAAACAATTCTATGCTTTTATAGCAATCGTTTACGCGCTGGGCTTGGCCTTGTGCTAAATAAGCGGCTTCAAGCCCTAAGGTATCGTATTTATTTTCGGCTATGTTTTCTTCATGTGTGGCGGTGTCATGCGCGGTTTTTGCCGCTACTTTTGCTGTTGTAAGCTGCGCTTCTAGCGCAAAACGAAGATGTTCGATAACGTGGGTTTTATTCATGGGGATTAATACAATACTGGCAGTAAAAATAAGGCAGTTAGTTTAACATTTTTGCTAGGCTTAAAACCATTATTTTAAACCCCGCAAGTTTGGTGGGAATACTAGCGGGGCTTAAATTAGCATTAAACAAGCAAAGAGCCGTTGGTTGGTGCAGCTCTTTGCTTGTGCTTTATTAAAAACCTTATGGCATATCTAATAATTTTTGCGTGTGGGCATCTACTTTAACTTCGTAGTTTTTAGCGCTTAAGCCCAATAGCTCTGGCAAGGTTGCCGCTATACAAATAGACGAGAACGTACCAACTACAATGCCGGTAAATAATGCAATAGCAAAGCCTTGCAGTGGTGCGCCTGCAAGTAACCAAACGCTCGCAACCGTTGCAAGTGTGGTACCCGACGTTATTAAGGTGCGCGTTAGTGTGCTTTTAATCGCATTATTAATAATAGTCGCTGGGCTAAGTATATTGTTTGATTGAACACGTAAAAGCTCACGCACTCTATCCCCTACTATTATTGAGTCGTTAAGTGAGTAACCAATAATAGCCAGTAAACTTGCCAGTACGGTTAGGTTAAATTCAATTTGTAATAGTGAAAATAACCCAAGTACGAGTATTAAATCGTGCACTAGCGCAACCACAGACCCTACCGCTAATCGCCATTCAAAACGCACTGCAAGGTAAATCATTACCGCAATCATTGCAGCAAACATGGCTAAACAACCCTGATCAAATAACTCATCGCCCACTTGTGAGCCAATATAAGCCGACGATAAAACCTGTGCGTTTATATCATCGTTTTGTGTAACAGCGCTTTGCCAATCAAGGCTATTAGCTGTGGCTGATGAACTTGGCGCTTCTCTTAATTGAAAATGACTATTACCTTGCGCGGTTAGCTCAAACTCACCGTTGTGATTTTTAGCAATAAACGATTGAAGCTCTTTTAGCTCAACGCTTTGGCTGGTTGTAAACTCAGTTAAATAACCGCCGGTAAAGTCTAAGCCGAAATTTAACCCTTTTTGCGTAAGCGTAAATACGGATAGCAACACTAACATGGCGCTTAAAAGCATGCCCATAAAACGTAAACGTGTACCCTTTTCACCTTTCAAAAAAGTCTTAAGCATGTGCTTTTACTCCTGCTTTTTTACCCATTTTTAAATACAACGTTTGGCTTAATATTTTTGATACGTACACACCTGTAAATACAGACGTTAAAAGCCCCAGTGTCAATGTAATGGCAAAACCTTTAACGGGCCCATAGCCTATGCCGTATAAGATAAGTGCGGTGATCATGGTGGTTATATTGGCATCAAATATTGTATTTGCGGCTTGTTTATACCCCTCTTGAATAGCTTGATATGGTGCACGGCCTTTACGGCGTTCTTCTTTAATACGTTCAAATATTATTACGTTAGTGTCTACCGCCATACCTATAGTTAGCACCAAGCCTGCAATACCCGGCAGCGTTAACACAACCCCTGGTAATAATGACATTAAACCCACAAGCGACGTTAAATTTAATATAAGTGCTACGTTTGCAATAAGACCTAAACGGCGATACCAAAGCGCCATAAATGCAAGCGTAATACCCATGCCTAACATAAGCGCGGCTAAGCCATTACTAATATTTTCGCTGCCGAGGCTTGGCCCTATTGTTTGTTCGTGCACAATTGTAACGGGCGCTGTAAGCGAGCCTGCGCGTAGTAACAATGCCAGATCGGCTGCCGCTTGTTGGCTTTTCATATTGGTAATACTAAAACGCGAACTTAAATGCTGAGCAATATTGGCAACGTTAATAACTTCGCTTTTTTTAACTACTTCGCCTTTAGCGTTTTGAGAATACTCAGAGTAAACCGTCGCCATTGGCTTACCAATATTGGCTTTTGAAAACGCCGACATTGCATCCCCTCCTTGGCCGTCTAGGCTTAGCTGTACCAATGGTTTACCCCAATCGTCGCGGCCTATGTTTGCATTATTAATATGGTCCCCTGTAAAAATTGGCACAGGATCGAGCTTTATGGTTCCGCCCGATTGCATATTAAATGTTTGCCCGCCAATTTCTTTTAATTGATAAAAACCAAGCGATGCTGTTGCACCAATAATACGTTTTGCTTCGGTTGGATCTTGCACGCCTGGTAGCTCTATACGAATACGATGCTTTCCTTGGCGCTGTGTTACCGCTTCGGTAATGCCTAACTCTTCAATACGTGAACGAAGGGTTGTAAGTGTTTGCCCCATTACTTCTTTATCAAAGCTGCTGCGGCCTTGCTCCGAATAACTAAATTTGGCAGTTTTAACGCTGCCATTATTGCTTGTTATAACGGCTAAATTAGCAAATCGGCTTTGTAGCTCTTCAATAACTGGGGTTAACTTGTCGGTTGCATTAGGCAATGCGTTTATTTCAAACCCGTGCTGAGTTTGCTGCGCTTTTACGCCATGTGCTTTTTGCTTAATAATGATTGATTTAGCTTGTTGATACGCGCTGACTAATTGCTCATCAACGGCTTTATCTAAATCTACGTCTAGTACAAATAGCACACCGCCATTTAAATCAAGGCCCAGCTTTATTGGTGATAAACCAAAATTTTGTAACCATGTAGGGCTGGTTGCATGCTCAACAATTTTAACTTGCGTGTTTGGGTATTGCGCTTTTATAGCCGCTTGCGCCTGAGCGCTTTTAGTTGGCTCGTTTAAAAGTACATTAATAGTTGATTGCTTATCTAAGCCCTGCTCAACCTCAAGCCCTTGGTTATTTAAAAAAGTAACTAGGGTTTTAGTGCTCGGTAAAGATTGCGTTTCGCTGTGCGGGCTATTACTTACGTGCAACCACGATTTATTTGGATATAGGTTTGGTAATGCGCTAATAGCTAATAAAACCAGTACTATTAGCATGGCTATATAGCTTAATTTGAACTTAGCCGTGGACGGCTTTTTATCTTTTTTAAAACTTAACATGTTGAATCCTTATTGCCAGCAAAGCTAGCAACGTACTTTTTAAAAGCACAATTAATCTGCAGGCTAAAACTTTAAAAGTTAAAACCTAATAAAATTAAATAAGGAAAATTAAGCGTGGTAGGTAGTTACGGCAGTGTAGAGTAAGTTAACGTCTTTCCAGCCACTTAAGCGCGACTTTTTACTATTAGTTACAAGCGTATACCAAGGTTGTATGCGGTTAACGGCTCTCGGTCGTAAAAATATATGCCTAACAAGATTTTGAGCAAAAAATTCAAAAACCACATCGTATTCAGGCTCACTTTGCACAGTATGCAAAAACAATGATGAATTATTGGCAGTTAATCTTGGTTGGTGCGCGTTAAAATCGGTTTGATGCGTTTTTTTATGTTGCGAAGTATCTACAGACTTACTAATAGGCTGTATTTTAGTTAAATCGGTAATATCAGTAGGAGAAACCTGCGTGCTAATATTTATATTTAAATTTTGTGAGGCGCCCATAGCATTGCTCTGCACACTAAAAAGTGCAGCAAGTAGCAAAAAGGCAGTTAAAAACACTCTAAATTTAAACATTCACGTTTTAAAACTAAAATAGGGGATGCGTAGTATATAAGGGCAAGCATTTAAAATACAATGCTTATTAATTAAGTATTTAGTTTTAACAGAGATCACTAATGCGCCCCAGACAAAGCACAGAAAAACGACCAGACGCCATGAATTTACGCCAAAGTGTAAAAACACTCTGGCCCTACCTTACAAAATTTAAAGGCCGTGTTTTTATTGCACTTTTGGCGCTTATAGGCGCAAAAGGTGCCACTTTGTTAATGCCTTGGGCGCTTAAAGAAATAATAGACTCGGTAGATAAGTCAATTAACCCACTGTTAGTTATCCCTGCTTTATTGTTATTGGTGTACGGTGCACTGCGTTTTGCTAGCGTATTTTTAGGTGAGATAAGAGATGCTGTATTTTCTCGCGTAACCGAGCACGCTATGCGTGATATTGGTTTAAAAGTATTTAAGCATTTGCACTCACTTGAGCTGGCTTTTCATTTAGATAGGCAAACCGGTGGTATTAGCCGCGATATAGAACGCGGTACGAGCGGGTTAAGCTTTTTAATGCGTTTTTTAATGTTTAACATTGTGCCTACTTTATTTGAAATACTGACCGTTGCGATTATTTTTGGCACGTTGTTTTCTGTTTGGTTTGCGCTTATTACATTACTGGCAGTTGCTATTTATATTACCTTTACGGTGGTTGTTACCCAGTGGAGAAACCGCTTTATTCGCGAAGCAAATGCTGCCGACAATCAAAGTAATACCCGCGCCATAGACAGCCTACTTAATTATGAAACTGTAAAGTATTTTAATAATGAGCAGTTTGAAGCAAAAACGTACGACACATTTTTAGCAAACTGGGAAAAAGCCCGTTTAAAAAATAGAATGTCGTTGCTCGCCCTCAACTCAGGCCAAGCACTTATTATTGCTTGTGCTATTACCGCGTTAATGTGGTTGGGCTCAACCGAGGTAGTTGTAGGTACGCTTTCTATTGGTGAACTTGTGATGATTAACGCGTATATGATTCAGTTGTTTTTACCGCTTAACTTTTTAGGTTTTGTGTACCGCGAAATAAGACGCGCGCTAACCGACCTTGAAAACATGCTTGGACTACTTAACAAAAAACCACAAATAACCGATGCACTTAATGCTAAAGAACTCAATATTAGACAAGGTGAAATAACATTTAATAATGTAAGTTTTAGTTACGATGCGTATCGCCCTATTCTTAATAATCTTAGCTTTAATGTTAAAGCAGGCAGCAAAGTAGCCATTGTTGGTGCCAGTGGGGCTGGTAAAAGCTCATTAGCGCGACTGCTTTATCGTTTTTATGATGCAAGCGCTGGTGAAATTAGTATTGATAATCAAGCAATAAACTCAGTAACACTTAATAGTTTACGAAAAGCCATTGCAATAGTCCCGCAAGATACTGTGCTGTTTAACACCACCATTCGTGAAAATATCGCTTACGGTAGACCATCAGCAAGCGATGCTGAAATTGACGAAGCCATTGCTATGGCGCATTTAAAAGACTTTATAGGCACACTTGATAAAGGCGATAAAACACTGGTTGGCGAGCGCGGCTTAAAAGTATCCGGCGGCGAAAAACAGCGTATTGCTATTGCCCGCGCCATTTTGAAAAAGTCCCCTATTTTAATTTTTGATGAAGCAACATCCGCACTCGACTCTCATTCTGAGCAAGCAATACTTGCTGCAATGCGTGAAGTTGCCAGTAATCATACGAGTATTGTTATTGCTCATCGCCTTTCTACTATTACCGATGCAGACACCATTATTGTGCTCAAAGCCGGACAAATTATTGAGCAAGGTAAGCACGATGAGTTACTTACACTCGCCGGAGAATACGCCCGTATGTGGGAGCTTCAGCATAAAAAATAAATAGTGTGTAACCCCTCTTAGCTCGGATACCTTCAAGTATTCGAGCTAAATAAAGCGTTTATAGAACCTATTAGCCTTTCTCTTTACTCCTATATTAGTTTTATCGAGCACTGTGGTGATTCACCTCAAAAGATTTGTTTGTCTGATTAATATCAATAACAATCGATAAGTTAAATATTCGTAACAATAAAAATAATTCACTGCAGCTTAAATTCAATCAGTGATACTCAGGAGTAAGTAATGAAAAAGAGCTTAATTGCCGCAGCATTAGCTGCCACATTTATTACCGGTTGTTCAGAACCGCAAACAACAAAAACAGACGAACAACAACCTAAAGTAGCCACTACAGCAGTGACACAAAAAGCAGAGTTAGGTAGTTTTGGTGTTGATCTAACAGCCCGTAACGAAGCCGTTAAACCAGGCGATGACTTTTTTATGTATGCCAGCGGCACGTGGTATGACAACTACGAAATGCCTGCAGATAAAACCCGCTATGGTGCATTTTCTGGATTAGCTGAGCGCAGCGAAGACGATGTTAAAGCTATTATTGAAGAAATAGCAGCACGTAAAGATTTAAACGCAGAAGAAAAACTCGTTGCTGATTTTTACAATGCCTATATGGATACCGAAACACTTAATAAACTCGGTGTCGCGCCTATCAAGCCATTATTAAGTGAAATTAGTGATATAGCGTCAACTGACGATTTAGCTGAGATGTTTGGTAAGTCTTGGTTAACCGGTAATAAAGCCCCTTTTGGCGGCGGCATGTGGTTTAATCGCCTAGACCCTAATAAATATGAAATGTCACTAGGTGCTGGTGGCTTAGGTCTACCCGATCGTTCTTACTACCTTGAAGACGCTGAGCGCTTTGTTAAAACCCGTACAGCTTATGTTGCCCACATTGCTGACATGCTTGAGTTTGCAGGAGTAGAAAATAGCGCAGAGCGTGCTCAAGCAATTGTTGATCTTGAAACCAAAATTGCACAAGGTCATTGGCCTCGTGAAAAGCGCCGTAATCGCGATTTAACGCTAAACCAAATTGAACGCGCCGATTTAAGCACTGCTTATCCTGGTTTTAACTGGGATTTATATTTTGCGCAAACAGGTTATAAAGTACCTCAGTTAAATGTATCTCAGCCTGAGCCAATAAAAGCGATGATTGAGCTAATCAATCAAGAAGATATTGCAGTATGGAAAGACTACCTAACGTATCACGCTATTAGCGGTAACGCAGGTTTACTATCAGAAGACGTATTTAATACTAACTTTGCTTTTTTTGGTAAAGAACTAAACGGACAACAAGAGCCTCGCCCTCGTTGGAAGCGTGCAATCAGTGAAATGTCGGGTACAAGTTCGCTTGGTTTTGCTATTGGTAAAATATACGTAGAACGTTACTTTCCTGAGTCATCAAAACAACAAATGTCAGAGCTGGTTGAAAACCTTCGTACAGCCCTTGGTGAACGTATTGATAACCTAGAATGGATGGGCGATGAAACTAAAGTAAATGCGCGCGCTAAACTGGCTGCATTTGTACCAAAAATTGGTTACCCCGATGTATGGCAGTCTTATGAAGGTTTAAGCATTACTAAAAACGATTTAATCGGTAATGTGAAAAACATGCGTGAATTTTTTCATGCAGAAAGTGTTGAAAAAGAGCTACAAAAAACAGACCGTAACCGCTGGGGCATGACGCCACAACGCGTAAACGCTTACTACAATAGCTCGTTTAATGAAATTGTATTTCCGGCTGCGATATTACAACCGCCGTTTTTCGATCCAAATGCCGATCCGGCTGTAAACTATGGCGGTATTGGCGCTGTAATTGGTCACGAAATGGGTCATGGATTTGACGATCAAGGTTCAAAATCAGACGAAAACGGTGTGCAACGTAACTGGTGGACTGATGCTGACCGCGCTGCATTTGACAAAAAAGCCGATCAACTGGCTGCGCAGTACAGTAAATACGAGCCAATAGAAGGTAACTTTGTTAATGGTCGAAATAGCCTTGGCGAAAACATTGGTGATGTAGGTGGGCTATCAATGGCTTATCACGCGTACAAGCTCAGTTTAAATGGTAAAGAAGCGCCTGTTATTCACGGCGTTACTGGCGATCAGCGTTTCTTCCTTGCGTGGGCACAAGTATGGAAAGAAAAACGTACTGAGCAAAGCATGCTTAACCAACTGCGTGGTGGCACACATGCCCCAGGTCGCTTTAGAGCACAAGCGCCGCGTAACCACGATGCATGGTACAAAGCGTTTGATGTAAAACCAGGCGATGCGTTATACCTTCCTGATGATGAGCGTGTACGTATTTGGTAAGTAACACTTACTTTTTATTACTTAGTAAGGCAACCTGTTATACAGGTTGCTTTTTTATTGAATTAAATTTACACACAATAGATATAATTCCAACGTCTAGAACCCTCGATGATCCCATTAATAAAATACAGTTTACATGGCTTTTAAACGTTACCGATTTAATCTGTTTTAATACTTACTAGCCCTTGAATGCATTTACCTTTAGAATACGCATTATAATTTTATTCTATTATTTACATATATTAAGGCGAAACGCAGATGGGAAGAGCTTACCAAAACAAAAAAGATTCAATGGCTAAGACTGCGGGTGCTAAAACTAAAGTTTATTCTAAGTACGGCAAAGAAATTTATATTTGTGCAAAAAACGGCGGTGTAGATCCAGATGGTAACTTATCATTACGACGTTTAATTGAACGCGCTAAAAAAGACCAAGTACCAGCACACGTTATTGACCGCGCAATAGAAAAAGCAAAAGGCGGCGGCGGTGAAGACTACGCAGCAACACGTTACGAAGGTTACGGCCCTGGTAACTGTATGATTATTGTTGACTGTTTAACAGACAACAACAAGCGTACCTTTGCTGATGTACGTGTTTGTTTTACCAAAGCAAATGCTAAAATTGGCGCTCAAAACTCTGTGTCACATTTATTTGATCACCTTGCTATTTTTGTATTTGACGGTGATGACGACGAAGCTGTACTTGAAGCTCTTATGATGGCTGATGTTGATGTAACTGACGTAGAAGTAGATGACGGTAAAGTTACTGTTTTTGCTCCTCATACAGAGTACAACAATACACGTACAGCGCTTGAAGAAATGGGCGTGACTGAATTTGACGAAGACCTAATTAGCTTTGTGCCACAAATTGAAACACCGATTGAAGGTGAAGACGTTGAAGTTATGGAACGCTTTTTAGCAATGTTAGAAGATTGCGACGACGTACAAAACGTTTACCATAACGCGCAATTCTAAAGAGCGATTTAGTAAGTTAGAACGACTTTAAGCCAACAGCTATGTTGGCTTTTTCATTTTTAGAACATGGTATTAATATGAACTCCCTTAAAGAGCTTAAAAGTGGCAAACTTGTTGGTGCTACTCGCCTGCAATTGGTAGAAGAGCTAACGACATTTCCTGAAGAAATCTTTAGTTTAGCTGACACGCTTGAAGTTCTCGATTTATCAAATAATAACTTATCAACACTACCTGATGAATTTACCTGTTTAACACACCTGAAGCGTGTATTTTTATCGTTTAATCAGTTTAAGCATATTCCTAAAGTGCTCGCTAAATGCCCTGCTTTAATTATGGTCGCGTTTAAAGGTAACCAAATTTCTGAATTTGCTTTAAACAGCCTGCCAAAAAATATTGAGTGGCTAATACTCACCGATAATACGTTAAGCGAATTGCCTGAAGATTTTGGTAATTATACCAAGCTTAAAAAGCTTGCGCTTGCAGGCAATCAACTTAAGCAACTGCCAAGTAGTATGGCGCAGTGCAAAAACCTTGAGCTTGTTAGGCTCTCTGCTAATAACTTAACACACGTAGACGACTGGCTGTTTGAATTGCCTAAACTTGCTTGGCTTGCATTCGCCGGTAACGATTTTAATAAAGCCCAGTGCCTTACAAAATGCAGCTTAGAAAATAAACCTCTTAACGATTACACACTTAGTCATGTTATTGGCCAAGGTGCATCGGGCGTTATTCATTTAGCGCAAGCTATTGAAAGTGCTGTAGCGATTAAATTATTTAAAGGCGCAATTACCAGCGACGGCTATCCGCTTGATGAAGTAAATTGCTGCTTACAAGCAGGCGATCACGCTAATTTAATTAAAGTACTTGCCTACATTGATCAAAGTGATCAGCTAGGTTTAGTAATGGAGCTAATAGATAAAAGCTTTGCTAATTTAGGCCTGCCTCCAAGCCTTGAAACCTGTACGCGTGATACCTTTAATAATGATTGCCATTACTCAACTCACGCTATTTTAAAAATTGCACAGCAAATGGTAAGTACCTTACATCACTTGCATATTTGTAAAGTAAGCCATGGCGACGTGTATGCGCATAACACCATGATAAACAAAGATGCTGATGTATTATTTGGTGATTTTGGTGCAGCCACAAACTTAGCCATGTTAAGTGATTATCAACAAAAGCAAATCGAGTTAATTGAAGTACGTGCATTAGGGTGTTTAATTGAAGACTTATTAGGCACGGTAACTGGCGATGATAGGCATAGTGAGCTCTTTATTAAAATGTCCGATATGGCAAAATGTGCCATGCAACCTACGCTAAATCAAAGACCTACATTTACTGAGTTTTTAGCAGAGCTAAAATAAATTTAATATTAATAATATAAGCGAGCAAAATGTAACACCTTGCTCGCTTTTATTTTATGTTTATTCGGATTTTCCGTACTTATTTAGTGCGCTTAAACGGGTAAACCTGTTGTTTAAGCATACCTACGGGCATGTAATCCCCGACTACACCATACGCTTGTGGCCACTCTTTTTGGCCTTTAACAGCAGTACCAAACACATAATCTAAAAACGAAAAATGTGCAGCGTAATTTCGGTCAATCGCGGCTTTATCTGACGCATGATGCCAATGGTGAAACTGCGGTGTAACCATAAAATATTTTAGCCAACCAAATTTCACACGCACATTTGCATGGTTAAACACAGCCTGCAAACCCACAATTATTACGTACAAACTAATTATTTGCTGTGAAAAACCAAGTACAAATATAGGCGTGAGCACTAAGCTGCGCGTTACGAGTATTTCAAGAATATGCTGGCGAGAGCCCGCTAACCAATCCATTTCTTTAGCACTGTGATGTACGCCATGAAAGCGCCATAATAAAGGGACTTCGTGATAGGCACGATGCACCCAATACTGCATTAAATCAGCCACGAGTATTATTAAAAACAACTGCACTATGAAGGGTGTTTGCTCTATATAACCTTGTACTGTAGATGATACAGCCCAGCCAAAGCCATAATGCACAAAGTGGTTAGTAACGAGTAATACAAAACCAATAATTAAATGATTTACAAAAAAGTGGTTTAAATCGCCTCGCCATTCGCTACGTAATATTTTTTGATCTTTACGATGAGGTAATAACTTTTCAATCACAATAAATATAAGTGTTGAGCCGAGTAAATCTAAAATAAACCAATCAAGCCCTATATAAGGTGTATCAGAAGCAAATTCGTTTACTTCAACGTTTGGTCCGCCAAACATAATAGCGAGTAAAATAAAAAACCACGCTGTAGCCCCTAAACGCTTATTGGTATTACGTACAAAGTTAAGTAATCCTAAACTGCCCGAGACCAATAATGATGCAAACATAAGCTGACGTAAAAAGTCGACGCTGTAGCTTTTTCTCAGCTCTGGTGTGGTTAAATATTCAGGAAAGTGAAACGCTAATACGCCTAAGCAACTCAGTATTGCTAAAAAGCAGGCTATGTAGCCACTTATGTTGCCCTCACCTATCTGAAGATGATTTGTGCGAAATACTTTTCGCGATAGAGCTCTGATCATTTTTATTATTCCTTGCGTCGTTGAGTTGATTAAATACAACGAAATTCCATTGATTTACACACCCACATATTAACAAAATTTAGGGTATAAAAAATACAAATAGTTCCCTTCTAATTTTGAATTGCAAATATACAGATAAACTAAACGCAAAAAAGCCACGCAATGCGTGGCTTGGTTGGATAAAGCTAAACTTTTACAAGGTCAATTATAAGTACTGACCTAATGCTTTAACTTGGTCTAACATGCGGTTTGAGAAACCCCACTCATTGTCGTACCAAGCCATTACTTTAACTAGTTTGCCATTGGCTTTAGTTTGCGTTGCATCAAAGATAGACGACGCTGGGTTATGGTTAAAGTCGATAGAAACAAGCGGAAGCTCGTTATATTCTAAAATACTCTTCATTGAACCCGTTGATGCTTCTTTCATGATTGCATTGATTTCTTCTGCAGTCGTATCACGCTTAGTGATAAACGTAAAATCAACTAAAGAAACATTGATTGTAGGTACACGTACCGACATACCATCTAATTTACCAGCAAGTTCTGGTAATACTAAACCAACAGCTGCCGCAGCACCTGTTTTAGTTGGGATCATAGATTGAGTTGCACTACGCGCACGGTATAAATCTGGGTGGTAAACGTCAGATAAGTTTTGATCGTTGGTGTAAGCGTGAATAGTCGTCATGCTACCTTGCTCAATACCTACTGTGTCGTTAATTGCTTTTGCAATTGGCGCTAAACAGTTAGTAGTACAAGAAGCGTTAGAAATGATATTGCTGTCAGCATTAATTACGTCGCTGTTTACACCATGCACTACTGTTGCATCTAAACCAGTACCTGGAGCAGATACGATTACTTTTTTAGCGCCTGCAGTAATGTGCTTAGCGGCGTCATCACGTTTAGTGAAAAAACCAGTACATTCTAAAACGATATCTACGTTTAGCTCTTTCCACGGTAAGTTTGCAGGGTCACGCTCTTGCGTTAACGTAATTACGTCATCCCCAATTAGCATAGTATTGTTTTCAAGTGTTACTTTTTTTGAAAATTGACCATGAACAGAGTCATATTGCGTTAAATGTGCATTTACGTTAGCTGGTGCTAAATCGTTAATTGCTACAATTTTAATTTCGCTGTTTTGGGCTGACTCATAAAGTGCACGTAAAACATTTCTACCGATACGGCCGTAACCGTTAATTGCTACATTAATCATTTTAGACTCCTATTTAAGTTCACTTGCTTGGCGAGCAAGCGCTTCAATTGCTTGCCAGTCTTTATTTTCAATTAGTTGTTTATCTAGCATCCACGTACCACCAACACAAATAACGTTGTTAAGCGCTAAATAATTAGGAGCAGTTGCTAGGCTAATGCCGCCAGTTGGGCAAAAAGTAATATGTGGTAATGGGCCACCGATTGATTTAAGCATAGCTGTTCCGCCTGCAGCTTCTGCTGGGAAGAATTTTAAATACTTAAAACCATGCGACGCAAGTTGCATAACTTCACTTGCAGTTGCAGCGCCTGGTAAAAATGGTATATCTGATGTTTTAGCTAAAGCAATAAGCTCATCACTAACACCTGGACTCACCATAAAATCAGCACCAGCGGCAACCGAAAGATCAAAACTTGCCTTATCTACTACCGTACCAGTACCTACATAGGCTTCAGGTACTTCTGCTTTCATTAGCTTTACAGCTTCTGCAGCAATGGGTGTACGTAGTGTTATTTCTAAGGCTTTTAAGCCACCGTTGTATAAAGCTCTTGCAAGTGGTGCTGCATCTTCTAATTTTTCGATTACAACCACTGGCACTACGGGTGCCGATGCTAAGATTTTTTCAATACTCATTACTTGTTCCTCATTACCCAGTATGGCTAATATTTATTCAAGTCCAAAAGCACTCGCGCCTAAATCGGCACTGCTTACGATATTTCTAAATCCAGTAAATAATTCACGACCTGTACCAAATGTTGCACTTGGCAGGCTAAGTTCTGCTTCACGCTTAGCAAGCTCTTCGTCGCTAACGTGTACTTTTAAGATTCCGTTTGGCGCATCAAGCGTCACTAAATCGCCTTCTCGGATTTTAGCAATAATGCCGCCTTCTACTGCCTCTGGTGCTAAGTGAATAGCAGCAGGTACTTTACCTGATGCACCCGACATACGACCGTCAGTAACAATGGCTACTTTAAAGCCTTCATCTTGAAGCGTTGCCATTACTGGCGTTAACTTGTGTAGCTCTGGCATACCTTTCGCTTTAGGGCCTTGCTCTTTTAGCACGGCAATAAAGTCTTGGTTTAATTCGCCACGAGTGTATGCATCTTGAAGAGCACCTTGCGAGCTAAATACTTTTGCAGGAGCAGTAACGGTTTGATGTTCTTCAGCAACCGCTGACACTTTGATAACAGCTTTACCTAAGTTGCCAGTTAGAAGTTGCAGACCACCTTGCTTACTAAATGGGTTACTCACTGGACGAAGTACTTCTTCATCGTGCGAGTTTGCTGGGCAATCTACCCATTTAACTTTAGTTGGGCCGGTTGAGTCGCTCATGATCAAGCTATCGTCTTTATCCAAACGAGGCTCTGTCATGTAAGGTGCTAAACCATCGCCTAGCATTGTTTTAACGTCTGTGTGCAAGTAACCAGCGCTTGCTAGTTCTCGCATCAAGAAACCCATACCGCCAGCTGCTTGGAAATGGTTTACATCAGCTGAGCCGTTAGGGTAAATACGTGTAAGTAATGGTACAACTTCTGATAAATCAGACATATCTTTCCACGTAACCTGAATGCCCGCCGCTTTTGCTATCGCAACAATATGGATAGCATGGTTAGTAGAACCACCTGTAGAAAGCAGGCCTACTAAGCCGTTTATGATCGTTTTTTCACTGATCACATCGGCTAAACACGGGCTTTCTTTATCATCTATAAGCTGCTTAAGCATTGTCTCTACAGCATTACCTGTAAGGCCATCGCGAAGCTCAGTGTAAGGGTTAATAAACGAGCTACCTGGAAGGTGTAAGCCCATTATTTCCATCAACATTTGGTTTGAATTGGCAGTACCGTAGAACGTACATGTACCAGCGCTGTGATAAGACGCACTTTCAGCTTCGAGTAAGTCTTCGCGGCTCACTAAACCTTGTGCAAACTTTTGGCGAATACGTGCTTTTTCTTTATTCGGAATACCTGATTGCATTGGACCTGCTGGTAAAAAGAACACAGGTAAATGACCAAACGACAATGCACCAATTAATAAACCCGGGACGATTTTGTCACAAACACCTAAACAAAAAACGCCATCAAACACATCGTGCGAAAGGGAAATTGCCGTAGACATAGCAATTACATCGCGAGAAAAAAGTGAAAGTTCCATGCCGTCACGCCCTTGCGTAACACCATCACACATTGCAGGAACGCCACCAGCAACTTGAGTTGTAGCATCGTATTTTGTTGCAATGTCTTTAATTAAATCTGGGTAGTCTTTGTATGGCACATGAGCCGATAACATATCGTTATATGAGTTGATAATAGCAAGATTTGGTTGCTCATCAGCCTTTAAGCGCGCTTTGTCATCACTGCTACATGCAGCCATAACATGGGCTATATTTCCGCAACCTAAACCGGCACGAACTCTTGTTTGTTTTTTTGCGTGCGAAATGCGATCTAAATAATCTTGACGGGTATTTTTACTGCGTTCGATAACGCGCTGGGTAACTTCTTGAATACGAGGATGTAACATAATTTAACTCATCTCTATTAGTTAGAGGATAAAGGCTCAGTAGCAACTACAGACTCCACGTAAATAACTGTACTGAGCATCTTTGATTTACCCGTTCAAAGGTACGCTACCAGGGAGCCTCTCACAACAACCCTGACACCGGTGTCACTGTATTAACGCATAGCAATGACACCGGTGTCAACCCCGGGTAACAAAAATAGTTTAATATTTTAACATGACCGAATAATGACCTAATTGATTTTTAGGCACAAACCATGTTTTAGCAAGTTCAGAGTAAAAAAGCCCGAATAAGCGTCACTCATATTCGGGCTACTGTGAAAGTGTTTTAAACTCACTATTTTATTGCTGAGGTAGACTCGCGTGTAATCAAGCGCGACTCAAGCGTTACCTGATACGGCTGCTCTTGTGGTTGAGCTATGTGTGAAATAAGTTGCGTTACGGCTTGTTTAGTCATTTCTTCAACGGGCTGTGCAATCGTTGTTAACCCAGGCCAAATATGACGTGCAATGGGCGCATTATCAAACCCAGCTATTGAAATGTCATCAGGCACTTTTAATTGGCGCTGAGTTGCTAATTTAAGTACGGCAGCCGCCATGTAATCGTTTGATGCAAATACAGCGGTTGGCCTAGGGGATAAATCTAATATGCTGCGTGCACTATCTACACCTGAGTGATAACTAAAGTTACCCTCCTCGACTAAGCGCTCATCAAATTCTATACCATGGCTTGCAAGTGAACGCCTGTAACCTTTAAAACGTTGTTGCGTGGCACTGTGATCCGGGTGCCCTTTAATAAAGGCTATAGATTTATGACCGAGGTTAATTAAATGCTCGGTAATCTCAAATGCGCCTTGCTCGTCGTTACTACGCACTGAAATTGAATCATCTTGTAGTAAAGCTGAAGCAACTCTTGCATAAGGAATTTTTTTAGATTTTAAAAAAGAAGCAAGCTCAGCAAAATCACCAAAAGGAGGTGTTAGCACAATGCCATCTAATCGAGAAGTCTGTAGTAATTGCTCAATATTATTTATAAGTGCTTCACCACGAAACTCACAAGGGTGTATCAATAAATTATAGTTGTTTTCTTTACACGCTTCTAAGGCGCCCGTTTGCACTCGGGTAATATAACTTTTACTTGGGTTGTCGTATAAACAGCCAATAATAAAGCTACGATTTTGAGCAAGACCTCGTGCAATTGGATTTGGGGTGTAATCAAGCTCTTTAAATACCGCAAGCACCTTTTCTCGGGTGGCGGCACTTACATTAGGCTCATTGTTTAACACGCGTGAGACGGTTTTTTTAGAAACCCCTGCATGGCTTGCTACACTATTTATGGTTACTTTTTTCATCTGTCCATTATCCAAATACAACCTGTAAGACCAAAGCCCTATTTGCTATCGTGTAAACACGCAGCAGCGCCAATAAGCGGTATGTTGTCTTGTGTTACGAGTGTTACAGGGATTTGTCCTGCGTACTGCGACATAATACCCTTTTGCGAAAATCGTTCAACAAAACGACTCTCAAGAAGTCTCGCTTGCATACGAGGTAGTATTCCACCGCCAATAAATAATCCACCTAACGCGCCATAAACAACCGCTAAATCACCGGCAACACTGCCAATCCAATCACAAAACTGGTTTAAGGTTGCATCACACACGTCACATTCACCACTATTTGCAAGGCTGCTAATCTGTGCGGCATCTAAATTTTTAGCTGTTACACCCTTAACCGCAGACATTGCTTTGTATAAATGCGTTATGCCAGGACCTGAAAAAACTGTTTCGATAGAAACATGGGGATGATCTTTACGTAACTCATTTAATAATAAAGTATCGAGTTCATTAACAGGTGCAAGTGATATATGCCCTCCTTCTGAACTTAGCACTGCGGTAGATTGAGACGTTCTAACTAAGCACGCGGCACCAAAACCAGTACCTGGACCTATAACACCAATGTTTGCGTTATCATCAGCTTGACCTGATTTAACAATGACGTTTTGTTTAGGATCTAAGTAAGGTGCAGCGTAAGCAAAGGCAGCAAAATCATTAATGACTTCAAGTTGCTGTAAATCGAAATGAGTTTTAAATTCACTGACGCTAAAATGCCAACCTAGATTGGTTAAATGCACTTGCCCAGCTTTTATTGGCCCTGCAACGGCTAAACATGCGCGTTTGGGTGAAATATGCGGGACTGTTTGTAAGTATTGCTCAAGCGCACTTTCAAGAGAACCAAAATTGGCACTAGGAAAAATATTAATGTGCTCTATTATAAATTGGTTAGTCTGTTCATTAAAAGCAGTTATTAAAGCAAAGCGGGCATTAGTGCCGCCGACATCAGCAACTAAGATGGGATCAAATTGGGCAGAAGCGTTTGGGCTCATAGTATTATCTCTTTTGTTAAGCGACTCATGCTTATTATTTTACAATGGTGTACCATTGTTATTTATACTTTGAGCTATCACCTCAAAGTAGCTATCACAGTAAAAAATGCTGCCTATAAAGATATAGACAGCGAATACGTTTTGACAACAAAATGATAAAACAATGACATTATGACACCGGTGTCAGGAATTTATCAATAAAAATATACGTTAATTCACAAAAAGCTTGAAATTATTCATCAATAAACGAAAATGACACAATTATTTATCAAATTAATTAAGTTGTAACAATGAAAGGTAAAGCCACCTCATTTGATATTGCCCACTATGCAGGGGTATCTCAATCAACTGTATCTCGCGCTTTACGTAACAGCCATCTTGTTAATGAAGAAACACGTAAGCGTGTTTTCGATATAGCCAAAAAGCTTAATTATAAAGTTGATAAAAATGCGAGTAACCTTCGCACCCAACAAAGCAGCACGCTTGCATTATTGTTGTTTGAAGATCCCACTTCTGACGAGTCCCAAATAAATCCTTTCTTTTTAGCCATGCTTGGCAGTATTACCCGTGCTTGCGCTAAAGAAGGTTACGATTTATTAGTTTCATTTCAATCGGCCAGTGCTGATTGGCAAGCAGACTACGAAGACAGCCACAGAGCTGATGGCATTATTTTACTCGGGTATGGCGATTACATTGATTACCAACCAAAATTTAACACCTTACTTGAACAAAACACTAAGTTTGTTTGCTGGGGTGCAACGGTAGATAACCGTCCCGATTTAACTGTTTGTTGTGATAACTACGGTGGCGGTAAGCTCGCCGCTGAGCACTTTATTGCGCATAGCAGAACTGATTGCGCTTTTATTGGTGATGCTTCTGATCACAGCCCCGAATTTTTTAGTCGTTTTCAGGGTTTTAAAGATGAGCTATTGGCTAACAACGTTAAAATAAATGAACGTAAAATGGCTAATGCTATATCTACTGAAGAATCAGGTTATCACGCCACACGCTCACTAATTGCTAATAATATTAAATTTAACGCCTTATTTGCTGCAAGTGACTTAATTGCTATAGGGGCTATACGCGCACTTAAAGAAGCAAATATTAACGTGCCGAAAGATGTTGCGGTAGTCGGCTTTGATAATATAGCCATTGCAAGTTATGTAAACCCACCACTAACTACAATAGAGCAAAACACCACTATTGCTGGGCAAATGTTAGTAGAGAACCTATTAAAACTGATACGTGGTGAAGAAGTTCAAAGCACCCTGTTGCCTCCTATTCTCATTCCTAGAAAGTCAAGCTGAGCCTTCTCTTTCCATGTATATGCCGACTACATCCATTCACATTCGTTTACAAATAAGAAAACCATTTAAAAACAGACAATTAAAAAAAAATTAGCGAAAAAAATCACTTTTAAGGCCCAAAACTGACTGTTTCAGCACCTATTGCGTAGTTACTCACCATTAACCGCATTTACTATTTAGTTTCAATAATGTAAATTTATTGTGATGCTATATTTCACTTTGTTTAATTTATGATTTATAGCTTAAATAACAATAATATCTCAGGGATTTACATATGTTTAAAACTAAAGCACTATCAAATGCAATAAGATATTCTTTATTGCTAGGATCTGTAGCCTTAGCGCCTAACGCGCTAGCCCAGGAAAATGACTTAAACTCAGACGTTGAACTAGAAGAAGAAGCGCCAGAGCGAATTGTTGTAACAGGTTCGCGTATAAGAAAAGCTGAATTTTCAAATGCATCGCCAATTCAAATTATCAACGGTGACTTATCTCGTGAAATGGGTTTATTCGATGCAGGTTCAATGCTCCAGTCAACCAGCCAAGCGGCTGGTGCTCAAATAGATAATACATTTGGTGGTTTTGTACTAGATAACGGTCCAGGCGCTGCAACAATCGGATTTCGTGGTTTAGGTGCTGAGCGTACTCTTGTACTTATCAACGGTCGAAGAATGGCTCCCGCAGGTGTAGGTGGTGCGCCAACTTCACCTGATTTGAACTTGATACCAGGTGTAATGATTGAGCGTGTAGAGAATTTATTTGATGGCGCATCAACCGTTTATGGTTCTGATGCGGTAGCGGGTGTAGCTAACGTAATATTAAAAAAAGATGTTGAAGGCTTTATTTTTGATGCATCTTACCGTCAACCTAAAGGTGAAGGCGGTGAAGAAACTGTACTTTCGGGTATGTGGGGCAAAACCATGGATAATGGTTTTATCACCGTTGGTGTTGAATATTCAGAACAGAAATCTCAATCTTTAGCTGGCAACCCTTTTGTTAAAGGGTGTGAAGAGCGTATTTGGGAAGCTGAAGATGGCAGTATCGTAACCCGAAACAGTGGCTATGGTCCTGTAGCAAGCGGTGAAGATTCATGTGACATTTTCCCTCTAACAAACCGTATTAGCGTACCATCTTTCTTTGGTAGTGTTTATTATACACCTGACTTTACAAACACTGGTATTCCAAACTTCAGTGAATCAACTGTACCATCAAGTCTTGAAGGATTTTTACCTTCATGGGTAGCGGGCGATTTTGATGGCGATGGTATCAATGATGGTGTATTTGTAGATGGTAACGGCGATGGTTTCCGTGACGTTGATTTCCAAGACCCTCTATACGCTTTCCAACAATCTGATTACTACAAAAGCGGTGATTACAGAAGTAAAAATGAACGTATTTCACTAATGCTTAATGGTGAATATAACTTCCAAGATGATAACGATACAACTTTCTACTACGAAGGTTTATACGCTAGTCGTAAATCACCAATTTTTAGCCCAGGTGCACAGATATTCCAACAAGTAGCGGCATCAAACCCATATAACCCTTGTGGAACAAACGGTATTGACTGTTTTGGCGTGTTAGGTGTGGGCCCTGGTGGACCAGAAGCAGTTCAGCCAATCATCAATATTCGTGGTGACCGTGATCAAACTGAGGTTGAAGTTTCACAATATCGCTTAGTTACTGGTGTTACTGGTAATCTTGGTATGTTTGAAAACATCGGCTTAGACAATTGGTACTACGACGCATCTGTATCGTACAGCGCATCAAAAGGTACTGACCACCGTGTTGGTATTGATGAAGAGCGCTTAATTAACTCATTAGAAACCGCTGTTCTTAATGATGATGGTACTGTTACCTGTGGTACCGGTTCTGATGGATGTGTTCCTGTTAATTTATTTGCAGATAGTATTTATCAAGAAGGTGGCGGTACGCTTTCACCTGAAGAAGCTGCTTACTTATTTATCGACCGCGATATCGAAACTAAAGTAAACCAGTTTGTTTTCAATGCATTCATGGGTGGTGATTTCTTCGCATTACCATGGAACAACGAAACTGTTGCAGGTATCGTTGGGGTTGAATATCGTCGTGATGAAATTGAATCAAATCCAAATGCTGCTGCATCTCAAGGCTTACTATGGGGCTATTTTGCTGACCAAGGCGCTGATGGCTCACGTAACTTAAAAGAAATATTCACAGAAGTTGAATTCCCTTTACTTAAAGGTGTTAAAGGCGCTGAAGAACTTACATTTACAGCTTCTGGCCGTGTTTCTGAAGAATCTTTCTACGATGCAGAATCAACTTATAGTCTTAAAACAATTTACCGTCCTGTTGAGTGGTTTACTCTACGTGCAACAAAAGGTACTTCGTACAGAGCACCTAACCTACGCGAGCGTTTCCTAAACGGTACGTCTGGTTTTAATACAGTTGCCGATCCATGTGTTGTTCCGGAAGATGCTCGTAATATCGACCCATTGAACCCAGGTTCAGCTGCTACATATAATGCAGCAGAAGAAACACGTGATACAGCTGTACTAAACGCTTGTCAAGCATCAGGTATTGATCCAACTACTCTTGGTTTAGGTCAAAATGGAACTGACTCATACACTGCAGCTTACAGCGCTGAGATTGAAACTGGCGGTACAACTGAGCTTAGTCCTGAAACATCAGTGGCTAAAACATATGGTTTTATCTTTGAACAACCGTTCACTGATGCATTTGATTTAACAATGTCATTAACTCGTTTTGATATTGAAGTAACGAATAGTATTGCAGAACCAAGCGCTGGTTACAGTATTGGTCAGTGTTATTCTGCTGATGGTAATGATGCTTTCTGTAGCCGTATCGGGCGTGATGAAAATGGTCAAATTGATTTAGTTGATGCTAGCTTTATCAATATTGGTTTAATCTCATCTAAAGGTTTTGATTACAATATCTACTTTGAAACAGATACAGTAATCGCAGAAGAAAACCTAGGTATTACACTAGATCTTCAAGCTACTCGCATGACAGAACAAGTTTTTGACGTGCTTGGTACTATTGATGACAATATGGGCGAACCAGATTCTCCAGAATGGCGTGGTACCGCTCGCTTACAACTTAAATACTCTGATTTTAGATTTAACTGGGAAACGCGTTTCATCGGTAAAGGTCGTGAAGATGAGGATGATTTAGGAGAATTTGAAGAAGGCACTGCAGGTTGTCGTGGTTTAACTGACGCAAACGGTGAAGCACTTAAATGTCGCCCAGTTGGTTTCACCGATGACTACTTTGTACATAACATCGGTATGACCTGGTCTAACGATGCTTATAAAGTGAACTTTGGTGTTCGTAACGTGTTTAATGAAGCTCCTCCTAAAGTAGATCCAAGTGGTTCTTTTTCAAACACTAATATCCCTCTAGGTGTTGGTTATGACACTTCAGGTCGTAGCCCATACATCAGTTTTACAGCTTCTTTTTAATTAGAATTGGCTGAGTAAATATTCAATCCAGATGGCCTAAAATTTTAGGCCATTTTTTTTGAGGGAATAAAAATGAAATTTAAAAAAAGAATATTAGTAGGATTAACCCTACTAGGCCTATCTTCTTTTGCTAATAGCGAAACTGAAGATGCGGCACAAGTAAGCAGTATTGATGCTTTCTCAATGTCATCTGCTATACGCAGTGTTGTAGCATCACCTGATGGTAAGAAGCTTGCTATTTTAAGAGCGACTACTAAAAATGGTGACTATATAATTGAGATAAGAGATCCAAATAACCTAGATGCAGAGCCTGTAAGATTAGGCGCTGATAAAATGCTGATATCTTCAATCGTATGGTTAAACGATGAAAAACTTGGCGTTATGTTTAGGCAAATATTAGAAGATGGAAGTCGCAAATACTGGGTTAATAAGTTTGCAATAACCGATGCAGATGGTAAAGGCGACTGGCTATTACCATTTAAGAAAAAACGAAATGTTCAATTTAATATAATAAATATACTTCCTGACAAAAAAGATGAAGTATTAGTAGAGGTTGATATTAATAATAACTACATTCCAGATGTAGTGCGCTTTAATATTAATACTGGACGAAGCGTTACTGTAATGCGCGGAAATGAAAAAGTATCAGGCTCATTCGTTTCTGATTACGACGGTGAAATAAGAATAGCCCAAGGTTGGAATAAGTCTGATAACGCAATCGATTATTATGCCCGAGATAAAGGTAATGATGATTGGAAAGTAATTAAGCAAGTTAGTCCTAAAAAGCGTGAAAACTTTGAGATTTTAGGGTTTGCGAAAGGTAACCCTAACGAAGTTTATGTTAATGCCAACTTAGGCGAAAATACGACTGGCATTTATATTTATAATATTAAAACAGGTCAGTATTCTGAACGTCAATTTGGTCTTAAGTCTGTAGATACCGATGGTGTAATACTTGATACCGACGGCACCTTACAAGGCTTTCGCTATACAACTAAGCAACCTAAGTTTTATTTCACAGATCCTAACCTGCAAGCACTTAACGAATCTGTTGCGTCTTTATTTAAAGGTAAATTTGTACAAATCATCAGTAGCTCTGATAACGATAATGTATTAGTAGTGAGAGTATCTGCTGACGATAACCCTGGCAGCTATTACATTGTTACTAATAAACAGAAGTTAACTAAGATTGGTGATCGCCTTCCGTTTATTGATAAAAGCAAATTGGGATCCGTTAAATATATCTCCTATAAAGCAAGAGATGGACGTAAAATAAAAGCATACGTAACTATTCCTGCAACTAAAGGTCCTTACCCCGCAATAGTACTCCCTCACGGTGGTCCTTGGGTTCGTGACTCTGTTGTATTTGATGACTGGGCACAGTTACTCGCCTATCATGGTTACGTAGTTATTCAACCAAACTACCGAGGTTCTACAGGTTACGGTTTGGAGCATTGGGTAGCCGGTGATAATAACTGGGGCTTGAAAAAACAAGATGATTTAGACGACGCCGCACAATATTTAATAGATAAAGGTTTAGCAACAAAAGATAAGCTTGCTTTATTTGGTTGGAGTTATGGTGGTTATGCTGCATTTGCTGCATCTATGCGTGAAAACAACATATATAAATGTGTTGTTGCCGGTGCGGGTGTAAGTGATTTGAGTCGTATCAATGCAACTCTTAACGAAAATCGCTTTTTAAGTATCTTACAACGCCCTACTATTACTGGTGTCTCTCCTGTAGAGCAAGTAAATAAAGTAAATATTCCTATACTGGTTGTACATGGCGATATCGACAGTCGTGTTCCAGTAAAACACAGTAGAGACTTTGTATCTGAGCTTGAAAAGTACAAAAAAGACTTTAAATATATTGAGCTAGAAGATGCTGATCACTTTTCTGATACGCTTTTCTACGATCATAAAAAAGAGTTTTATACAGAGTTGTTATCTTGGTTTGATAATAAATGTGGCCTCAAATAATGTAATAAAAGGGTGGCATTCATTTCATATGAAGAGCACCCTTCATATCAAATCGCCTAATTAGGTGATCTATTTTGAGGTAAGAAAATCGTACTGATAACAAGATAAAAATTTCGTTATCTAGTTATTACCAACAAATAATTAAGTATTATTGCTGATTCATGTTAGTTTAAATACAGAATAACTGAATAGTAAAAAAGGCTTCTAAATTTATTTAGAAGCCTTTTTAATAACTGCAGCTTGCTTTATATTAGTCTTTAAGTGACTCGCCAACCACTGGATAATAATCCCATACTTGTTTATCACTGAGTGAGCGTACAAGCTTAATGTATTCTGCATGTGTCCATGCAAGTGGCGTTGCTGAGTTTGTGCCCTCGCCTAACGCATAACCAGCTTTATTTACACCTACACCATCCCATACTTGCTCTGGTAGCATTAGCCCTTTATTGGCAAATTGCTCCAAACCTTTAACATAACTATTTTTAATTTGCGCTTGTTTAGCATCATCAAAGGCGTTGTTTGCGTTAGCTGCTGCTATTTCATAGTGGCCACGTTCACCTGTGAAAAACGGCCATACACGACCACGTTGGCCTGGTGTATTACTGCCACCCTCGGCATAGTTTGTGCCCGTTACTTCATCTTCGCCGTAGCCATCATTACCATAGCGGCGGTAGCCTGCAAATGCGCCGCTGCCGTCGTCAAAGCTAAAGCTGTATTTAACTTGTAGGTTATCTTCTAGTGTTTCGTCATCGTACTCAGGTAGTGTTTTAATAATGCTTTCGTCGTTAGCACCGCGTACGCCATAGCGTACTAGCTCTAAAAAACCGCCATCTAAAATTTGCTTTTTATTAAACCCTTCGCGGCCATTATTAGCGTTAATTTTAGTGTTTGAGTTTGCATCGGTATCTTGGCCTATACGAATAAAGTATTCGCCATCGCTATTCTCGCCTTTTAAGTTACCTTTAGTGGTAAACATTTGCGATTCAATATCGCTGCTGTATTTTTTAGCTGTATCTAAGTAGCGCTTTGCGTTTGTATCATCGCCACTTAGTGTTGCAATATCACTGGCTGTAATAAGGCCAGCTACTATTGCTGCAGTAGTCGAAGGCGAATAACCGCTTTGCTCTTCCCAACGCTCTTGTTGGGTTGCCGGTGGTGTAATTTGCGTGTCGTTCCATAAAATTTTAGCAAGGCCGCCATCAACCAAAAAATCAGCAGCGGGTTTTAACATTTTCCCGTACCAGCTTTTTAGCTCTTCATCACTAAGTACATTGGCTTTATGTAACTTCCAGGCAAGCATGATAGGCATAGCTGTTTGGTCAAGCTGTACGCCGACCCATTCAAGCTCACCATCGACGTGTGTTTTTTGTAAAAACCAGCCTGTATCGCCTTTATTACCTGGTGTTTTGCTGTTTACTTGCACTTTTTCAAGGTATTCAAACGCTGTTTTTGCTGTGGCTGTATCACCGAGCGCCATAAATGCCATGGCTACTTGGTAAAAATCGCGCACCCATACCGCTTTATAGCCAGTAGAGCCTTCTTTAGCCGAAACCGTTTCGCCCCATGGGTTAGATAGAGAAGCAATTAATGCCCCTGCGTGTGTTTTATCTTCTTGTGCTTTTAAAACCATGGCGCTTGTGTATAAAAGCTTTCCGTTATCGGCGGTTTGCTCAACCATGGTATTAAGTGGTTTAAGGCTTTGTAGGTAATCTTGCCAGCCTAGCGCTTCACCTTTACCGTTATAGTGATCAAGCACCGCTTGGTACCCTTTTGCTAAGCTTTTTTCACCTTGCTTTATACTTTGCTCCTGCGTTTTACCAAAACTAAGTGCTAAATCGAAAGTGGTGTTAGCACTTATTTCACCAAGCTCTGCAAGCATGCTTACGTTACCTGAAGTTTCGCCGGTATTTGTGTATTGGCTGTTTAAAGATTGAGTAGTTTTAAGTGCGTTAATACCATCGCTTTCACCGGTAAAGCCCACTGTTTTATCTTTAAATGAGGTCGCTGATTGAAGTGATAAATAGTTATCGTCTTCCCATGCGACAAGGCCTTGCTCTGTTGTTTTAGCAAAGTCACCTAGCCCGTTATTATTAATATACGGATTAACAGACACATATGCTTTTAGCCCTTCAAGCTCAGTGTTAAATACACTGCGTACAAATAATGTTTGCCCATCTGGGTCAGTAAAAATGTGTTTTTCTAGGCTAAAGCGCCCTTGTTTATCAGTGCTAGTTACTTTGTAGGCAAGCGATAACGGGCGACCTTGTGCATCTTTATGTAAGTAATCAATGGTGACATCTAAATCATCAGCTTCACTAACGGTAAAGTCTTTACCTGTTACTATAAATTGCATGTCTTTTATTTGAGCTTGGTGAATAAGCCCAAACATGGTTTCGGTGATCATACCTTTAGCAATTGAAAACCACACCTTAGATACATCGCCCGTTGCAGCTGAATCACTGTATTGGCCGTTTTGGTATTGCTCGTATGACGTGCCAATACCTGTTTTACCCGCATAAGCCCAAAAAGGCTCTGTGCCTGGGGCGCCTGGTGCTGATGTAACCTCTGCTGTGGTACTTTCGTTAGTTGTGCTTGTGTTTTGAGCGCCGCAAGCGGTTAAACCTAACGTTAAAAGTGAGGCGGTTATAAGGTTATATTTTTTCATTGTGTGTCCTTAATTTGAATTTTTAACGCGCATTACCGCAACGGCAGCGACAACGAACGAGGCTGCACCAATTAACAATGCGAAAATAGGCTGATTAGAAAATACGTGGCGTAAAATGAGCCCTAAAATGCTGGCGGCAAGTAACTGAGGTATAACTATAAAAAAATTAAAAATACCCATGTAAACGCCCATTTTATTACTTGGCAGTGCGTTACTTAGCATGGCGTAAGGCAGCGATAAAATAGACGCCCACGCAAACCCCACTCCAATCATAGGTATAAGTAACATCTTAGGGTCTTGAATAAACATAAAGCTGCCAAGGCCTAATGCGCCCAGCAATAAATTAAAACAATGCGCGCCTTTTAAGCCCATTTTTTTAACTAAAAACGGAATACACATAGCGGCAATAGCTGCAAAGCCATTGTAGGCGGCAAATAAAATACCCACCCAGTCTGCACCATCGTTAAATGCTTTAGAGGTTGCATCGCTACTACCATAATGAAAGCTTGTTACTGCTGCGGTGGTATAAATCCACATGGCAAATAAAGTAAACCAGCTAAAAAACTGCACCCATGCAAGCTGCTTCATGGCTTCTGGCATTGTAAATACATCTTGTACTACTTGGTAAAAACCACCTTGAGTTTTGTTAGCACTTTTAAGCGCTGCTGCAATCCACTGCACAATACCAAACGCTAATAAACCACCAGCTAATAGGTATAATTCTTTTTCAAGCGATAAGCCCATTACTAATGCAAGGGTTGCTAAACCCAACACTACAAAAATAATGGCGCCTTTATTAAAATTAATATCAACCAGCTTGCTGGTAGTTGGTTGAGCGCTTTGCTTTTCAAAAGCCGCTAATTGCTCTGGGCTGTACTCTTTTGTACGTGCAACGGTCCAAAGCACAGCAACAAGTAGCACCACCCCGCCCCAATAAAATGAGTATTTAACAGACTCTGGAATTTGCCCAGGCCCTGCAGTATTACTTACATCAAACCAGTTGGTCATCATCCATGGTAATGCTGAGGCTAGTACCGCACCAATACCAATAAAAAAGCTTTGTAACCCGTAACCTGTAGCGCGTTGTTTTTCTGGCAAGTTATCGCCAACAAGTGCTCTAAACGGTTCCATGGTTACATTGATTGACGCATCCATTATCCATAACATACCAGCGGCAATCCAAAGCGTAGGAGAATGCGGCATAATAAATAATGAAAGCGTTGTTAACACTGCGCCTATAAAAAAGAACGGACGGCGGCGACCAAAGCGCCCCCACGTTTTATCGCTCCAGTAACCAATAATAGGCTGTACGATTAAGCCAGTAAGAGGGGCTGCAACCCATAGAATGGGAATATCATCAACTTGTGCGCCTAGAGTTTGAAAAATACGGCTCACATTGCCGTTTTGTAGTGCAAAGCCAAATTGAATACCTAAAAAACCAAAGCACATATTCCATATTTGCCAAAAACTCAGGTTTGGTTTGTTGCTGTCATAATTATTATTTTGATTATTCATGATTAGCCTTATTAGTTAAAACTGCGCTGCTAAATGCATCAAGTGTGAGTGTGAAGCTTGCGCCTTGAGACCCTGATGTGATCTCGGTGCTGTGCTGCTCAAGTAAGTCATGCAATTGAGTGTGTTCGCTAAGTACCGCTAATTGCACTTTTGATAAATTAACCGTAATTGTTTGAGGTTGTTCACTAAAGTTACTTAATACGTACAGCGCTTGTTGGCCAAGTTTGCGCGTAAAACCTACAACTCGCTCACTTCCTGTAACGCTAAGCTCAGTCATTTCACCGCCTACTACAGCAGGTAAACTATTAAGTGACATAACCGCTTTGTAGTAGTCACGAAGTGCTACTTGCTCTTGTGTTAAATTAGCACCGTCAAACTTGCCATTATTCATCCACGCTTGGTGCGCTGGCACGCCAATGTAATCAAAAATACTGGTGCGTGTAGCTGTGCCAAATCCTGCGTTTTCTGAGCCATCTTCTCCCACATCTTGACCAAAATATAATAACGTGGGTGCGCGGCTCATTAAGTTAGAAACCACCATAGCCGGTTTACCCCACGCAGCGTTACCTGCAAAGTCAGGGCTTGCGATACGTTGCTCGTCGTGGTTTTCTAAAAAGTGCAGCATGTGCGCTTCAATATCAGTAACTTGGCTTTGGGCTGCAAAAATAGTATTAGCAGCTTGCTTACCCTGCATAATGGCTTTTAGTGTGTCATAAAAGCCTACTTTGTCGTAAAGGTAGTCCATTTTACCTTGCTGAATATACGCACGGTACATTAGCGGGTTATACACTTCGGCTAACAAAAAGGCGTCGCTTTTTTGCATTTTTATCGACGAATTTAAAAAACTCCAAAATTCTACAGGCACCATTTCGGCCATGTCGTATCTAAAGCCATCAACGCCTTTATCTAACCAAAATAGCGCTATGTCTCTAAATTTGTACCAGCTATTAGGGAGCTCTTTATCTTGCCAAAACTCGTAGTGAGCACGGTAATCCTTGTCTTTATAGTCGTTTGGCAGCTGAGCAAAATCGTAGCTACCATCAGGCTTTACACCGTAATTCACTTTTACAGTTTCGTACCAATCGTTAATGTCGGGTTTTGGTGCACGGGCACCGTTACCTGTCCATTTAGCAGGTGTTTCATCAAAAAAGCCATCAGCAAGTGGGTGAGCTTTTCCACCTAATACGTTATAGGTTGTAGAAGTAGGCACTTGAAATGACTGCCCAGGCACATAATAAAAGTTGTTATTTTTATCGTACGTTTTACTAGTGTCGTCTTGTTCGCCAAAGTCTTTAACGCCTTTAGGCTTTCCAAGTGATTGATAATTGCGGGCAACATGGTTAGGCACTATATCAATAACCACTTTCATACCGTGGTTATGTGTACGTTCAATAAGCTGGCTAAACTCTCCCATGCGGTTCGTCACATTAACGGCTAAGTCGGGGTTAACATCGTAGTAATCCTTAATTGCGTACGGTGAACCTGCACGGCCCTTTACTACATCGGGGTCATCTTGCGAAATGCCGTAGTCGGTATAATCGCCTACTAACGCATGGTGTAACACACCGGTATACCAAACGTGCGTGGTACCTAGCTCTTTAATGCCTTTTAGGGCTGCATCGTTAAAGTCGGCAAATTTACCTACACCATTTTGCTCTTTAGTGCCCCATGGCACATTGGCAGTTTCGGTATTACCAAACAAACGGGTAAATACTTGATATACAACCGGCTTGGTAAGCTCATTTTGTGTGTGTGCGGGTGTTTGCTGTTGTTCAGGTTTGTTATTTTCTGAACACCCTATAGCAATAAGTGCACTACAAAGTACTGCGGGTACATAAACTGATTTTTTCATTGTGTGTCTTTTTTGTCAGTATTGTTATTAACTTTATACTAAAGATTACTGCAGCAACCATACAGTTGCTGCATACGTATTCAGGTAAACTATTGAGAGGTATTTATAATTAATACCGTTGCACTCATTGCCGGTAAAGCAACTGTATTACCCAACACCTGTGTTTTGTGGGTGAATAAGTTAAGTGCTTTGGTATTTTTTGGTATTACTTCCTGCATATACTCAATATTCTTAGTTAGCTCTTTTGTGTTTTTATTCATAAATACCAACACAGTTTGCTCGTCGCTAATACGCGCGTAACTATACACGCCTTGTTGAGGCGTAAAGTGCACAAGTTTTCCTTTATCAAGTGCTGGGCTGCTTTTTCTAAAATTAAGCAAGGTACTAATTGTTTTGTGCATCTCTTTTTGCTGTTTTGTTAGCCCCTCGCCCGTAAAGGCGTTCCGAGTTTGGCCTTTAAATCCACCCGGGAAGTCTATTCTAATATCGCCATGATCTTTACTTGGGGTGTTATCTAATAGCACTTCCGTACCGTAATACATTTGCGCTATACCACGTGTGGTTAAAAATAACGTCATCGCCATTTTTGTTTTAGCTACGTCTTGGCCAAGTTCAGTATAAACACGGCTCATATCGTGGTTATCGGCAAATACCATAATGTTATCTGTATCTGGGTATAAAAAGTCATTAGCTAACGATTCATATACTTTAACCCAACCGGTATTCCAGCTTTCATCTTCATTTAGTGCTTGAATTACCGACTCTTGCAACGAAAAGTCCATCACGCTTGGTAAGCTTGATGTATAGCCATCTTGGTTATGTTTGCCACGTTGCCAGTAAGAGGCAATAGCTGGGTTAGACGTCCACTCTTCTCCAACAATATTAAAATTTGGGTACTCTTGCATTATGGCTTTTGTCCAATCACACAAAAATGCTTTATCTGAATATGAGTAGGTATCAACTCGAATTCCGCTTAAATCAGCGTATTCTATCCACCAAATCGCATTTTGAATTAAATACTCGCTTAACAGTGGTTGGCGCTGATTTAAATCAGGCATGGTTTCTACAAACCAACCATCGTTAAACTGGCGCTTGTCGTATTCACTGGCGTGTGGGTCTTGTATGGTTTGGCGCGCATGGCTTGTGGCGTTTTTACCTTTTTTAAACTCGCCATTAAAGTTAATCCAATCTTTAGTTGGCTTATCTTTAACCCAAGTATGCTCAGAGCCAAAATGGTTAAGAACCATATCCATTACCAGGCCTATGCCCTGCTCTTTTGCTTTTACCGAGAGCGTTTTATATAACTGGTTTGAGCCCATACGTGGGTCAACATTATAAAAATCTGTAATTGCATAACCATGATAAGAATAATCTGGCATATTGTTTTCAAGCACTGGGGTAAGCCAAAGCTGTGTAACGCCTAAATTGTTTAAATACGGTAATGCGTTTATAACACCTTGAATATCACCACCGTGGCGCCCGCCCTTTATACTTGGGTTTGCCGCTTCTAACATGCTTGGAACAGTATCGTTTTGTTTATCACCATTAGCAAAGCGATCTGGGTTAATTAAATAAAGAGTATCGGATGATGTAAACCCTTGGCGCTTTGCGCTGTTTTTATCTCGCTCAAGAAGAGGAAACTCAAAGTTATTGCTTGTTTCGCTGCTGTTAAATTCAAGCGTTCCTGCTTTAGCGGCGTCGGTAATGGTAATATTTAAAAATACATAATTTGGGTTATCTGTACGGGTTACTTTATTTAACTTAACACCATTGTATTTAGCTAATTTAATTTGCTCGTTTGCAATATTTTGCTCATGTACCATGATGGTTATGGTATTTTTGTTCATGCCAACCCACCAATTAGCAGGCTCAACGTTAAGTGCGTAGCTAATGGTTGGTAAAGTACAGGCACTTACAAGTAAAAGTGTGTTTAAAAATCGCATCATCAGGCCTTTTTAATTTTTGCTAAAAAATCTTTATGAGTGGGTAATTGGTCTACTGTTGAGGTAATAAGCGTTTTTAATGTAGAAAATAAGTCGTTTAGTTGTTCACTGCTTAATGAGTCAACAATACTGTTGTAATCATCGGGGATGAGGCCTTGGCCAATAAATACCTGTTGCCAAGCAACTTCGGCAAATAGTTCATCGTTTTCGCGCACTACTTTGCCAGTTTCCTTAAATAATTTGAGCTTGTGGGCCAGTGAGTCAGGAATGTCCATTTGCTTGCATTGTCGCCAAAAAGCAGAATCTTCTCGCTCCGTCAGTTTGTAATGCAAAATAATAAAATCGCGTATGTGCTCTATTTCTATCACGCTTTGCTTATTAAATTCAGTAACTAAAGTTTCGCTTATGCCATGATGTGGAAACAGCTTTATTAAACGGGTTACTGCACTTTGTATTAAGTGGATACTAGTTGACTCTAACGGCTCTAAAAAGCCACTAGCAAGACCAACCGACACCACGTTTTTATGCCACTGCTTTAAGCGCCGTCCTGTTTTAAATTTTATAACACGTGGCGCTGTAATGGGCTCAGCGGGTAAATTATTTAATAATAACTGCGTTGCTGCATCGTCAGGTAAATAACGGCTACAGTACACCAAGCCATTACCTATTCGGCTTTGCAGCGGTATTTGCCACTGCCAGCCTGCGCTGTGTGCAATTGAACGCGTATAAGGTTTTAGCTCACTTGTCCCTTGAGACTGCACCGCCACAGCGCTATCACATGGTAAATAATGAGACCAATCTACAAAACCTGTGTTAAGGGTTTGCTCTATTAATAAAGCGCGCTGACCGGTACAGTCTATAAATAAATCGCCGTTAATTTGGGTATCATCATCAAGTGTGAGGCTTGTAATATTACCTGAGTGCGGACATTGATTAACCTGCTCTATTTTAGCGTCTATGTGTAAAACGCCACGCGAAGTAGCAAGCTTTTTTAAGTACTCTGCATAGCGTGTTGCATCAAAGTGATACGCATAACTTACGCCAGGTAATTGCGTGTTAGGTATAGTATTTAATGGTGCAAATTTATGCTGTTTAGCTGCTTGGTAATTTAATGAAAAATCCCATAGGCTATCTTCAGAGCCTGTAATTTTTCCTTTTACCCAAAAATTGTAAAAATCGCAAAAGGGGAAGTCTTTTCCAAATGAGCCAAAAGCATGCATGTAGCTATGAGAGGTGGTTTTCCAATTTTCGAACTCAATTCCTAATTTTATAGATGCATTTGTAGCGTTTATAAACTCTTGCTCGTTTATACCCAGTGCGTTATTAAGCTGAATAATAGGCGGAATTGTTGCTTCACCCACGCCTATAGTGCCAATAGTACTTGACTCAATAAGGGTTATTTTGATTACTTTACCTAACACTTTATTAAGCAAAGCGGCTGTTATCCACCCTGCTGTGCCCCCGCCTGCGATTACGACGTGTTTTATTGGTTTCATATTATTGTCCACGTTTACAGTTTAAAGCTTGTTAAGTTTGATAAGGTAGCTATAAAAAAGCCCTTGTAAAACAAATTACAAGGGCTCCTACACACAACCTTTATTATAGCTGGTAGCTAAAGCCTAACAAGTAAGTGCGACCGTAATCTTGGTAGTCGCGAACTTGTAGCGCGTTATCGCCAGAAAGCGATGTGAACGGCTCTTCTGTTAAGTTTTGAACTTGGAACTGAATTGATAAACCTTCAAGGCTCTCAACCCCTGCTTCAGAGAAGTCATAACCTGCCTGAATATCCCAAATTGTTTCGCCGATAATATTCACTTGCTCTGTATTAAAGCCTAATCCGTAAACATCACCTTTGAAATCACTACGCTTACGCATGCTGGTTCGTAATTGCATGCCATTCATCTCGTAGTAAACCGTTAAGCTTTGAATTTTATCTGATAGACCCGGTAGTTCGTACTCATTGCCATTTCCATCTTCAATATCAGATTCAATACCTGTATGACTAGCAATTAAGCCAAAGCCTTCAAGAGACGGGTGGAAAATTTTAAATGGTAACGCTAGAGATAGCTCGTAACCGTATAGGTCACCGCCGCCGCCATTTACTTTGCCACTGCCAGTACCTTCTGACGTAGCTGGTACTTCACCTGTTGATGGGTCCGCAACACCCGACATATCAATCGCGTAAGTACCGTCAAAAATCCACTGGGTTAAGTCTTTATAGAAAAATGCAGCAGAGAAGTAACCTTCATCACTAAAGTAGTTTTCATAAGATAAATCGTAGCCTGTTGCTTCTTTAGGTTCTAGATTAGGGTTACCACCCGATACAGACCAAAAGTTACCGTTTTCATCCGGTGTATCATTATATGATGCATTAACAGAGGCATTCATTTCATCTATACGCGCACGTGAGATTGTTTTAGCTGCGCCAAAACGTATTGTTTGCTGCTCATCAATCGCAAGTGATAAATTTAAGCTTGGTAAAACGTGAGAATAATCGTGACCAATATCTGTAGGTGAAGTAATGACTAGACCAGTATTCCCATCTACACCAAAAGCATTACCTTGAGAGGATTGATCTGTATGAACATAGCGCACCCCAACATTACCAGTTAATGGAAGATCACTTACTTCTGCATTAATATTAGCTTGTGCAAATGCTGAGGTGATTTCTTCTTTTACTGTCCACGACTTAGTTGCATGAGTTGAGCTAGTTAAACTTTCGTCAAGGGTTTCATAGTAACCATCATTAACTAAACCATTTACATCGTAGGCTATCATGTCGCCTAGACCAATGAAGTCAAGGCCAACACTGCCTAAACGGTATTGCTCAGGTACACTAAGCATTCCTGGGTTTTCAAGAGAAAAATCAGTTAAAGTCAAGAAGTAACCTTGCGAAGATTTAGACTTTTCACGCTCTTTATAACCTAAGCCAAATTCAATTGAACTAATGTATTCGTTTTCTAGTACTTTAGACGCTGCAAGTTTTAATGTAACTAATTCATCTTCAATAGTTGGAGCATTAATAAAACCGTCTTGAGCTTGGTTTTCATACTCTGTGCCAGTTAATCCATATGCATCATTTAGTGCAGAACTTGCACCCCACGAAAGCGGCCCACCTAATTGAATTAGATCATAATCGCTGTAATCTAAGTCATGTGAAAAAGTAGCGCCAGTATTGCCACCATTAAAAGCATAACCTAAGTTATCTGCAACACCGCGAGAATCACCACGCCCTGTACCTGAGTAGCTTTCTATACTCCAAATTTTACGGTCAACTTGCGAGTAGCTTGCGTCAAATTCTACTGACCATGAATCATCAATATCGTATTTAGTGTTAAAGCCAAATGCAGTTAGTTCAGCATCACGCTCTTGGTAATCGTTACGCACAACAACACGTTGGCCTTGCGTTACAGCACTTGTTATAAATCCACTTTCTGCATCTACAGTAGCACTACTTGCATCAATACTACCTTGACCCCAAGCAAAAGGAACTTCAATGCCGCGTAAAATTTGCTCATCTGTAAAGTCTACATACAACGCATCAAACGTCATATTTAGTTTATCTGTAGGCGCTGCTTCTAGAACAAGCATTGCTGAATCACGTTCAAGTGTTGATGAACGAACATATGGTTTAGCACCGCCTAAAATTGAATACGAGTTACCATCTTCAGCAGTGAATTCAGGGTAGCCCCATGAATTCCAACGTTTTTCTTGGTTTGGCGAGCTCATAGTGTTTAGTGCAAATGCAATACCAATGGTGTCATCAGCAAACTGGTCGATGTATGAGAAAGTGCCACGGTAACCGTCGTCGTTGCCGTCAGGGTTTAATTTATCAAAGCTTGTTTGCTCATACTGTCCATTTACTTGAACAACACGTTCACCTTTACTTAGTGGGCGAACTGTTTGCATGTTAATTATGCCCGCAATACCCTCTGCATCTAAATTTGCACTTGGTGTTTTATAAACAGTTACACCGCTCATAATTTCTGATGGGTAAAGGTCAAATTCTACGCCGCGGTTATCACTAATAGATACTTGCTCGCGGCCATTAAATGTAGTACCGCTTTCGTTTTCGCCAAAGCCACGAATAGATACTCTACTTGCACGACCATCTAGGCGTTGCGCCGTTAAACCTGGTAAGCGTGCAATAGACTCAGCAATAGATGAATCAGGTAGCTTACCTATATCTTCTGCTGAAATTGACTCAACGACTTGAGTAGAAAAACGCTTTGTGTTGATTGATTCTACAACACTGCCACGAAAGCCTTTTACTTCGATAACCTCAACGTCATCATTTTTGACTGTATCTTCTTGTGCTGCTACAGAGGCAAAGCTTGCTAATCCTGCAGTAGCCATTGCCAACGTTAATATACTTGGTTTGAACATAGACATGATGTTTTTCCCGTTACCCATATTGTGATACTCGCTTCTTTATTTGAGTGATAGTCAAACAGGCGAGCTAATTTTGTTGTCAGGATGGATATTAACGCCAGCTTTATTTTATTAACAACTTTATGCATACGTATTCAACAGTTATAGCACGACTTCACATTAATACAAACCTTGCCAAATAAATGTTAAGTAATTGATTTTATTTAAAATAAAACCATTGAAAATGACGTGGCTAACTTTACATGTAAAATCTACTGTATCAAAAACTAAAAGTTAACAGGACGCAATGTAAACAAAGTGAAACTAATTAGTATCGCTATTCTAAATAAGAAATATTAGACACAATTCAAATGTTTAATTGGTCAGACCATTAAATTAAAAACATAAAATATATTTTCTCTTGTATGACAAACCGTTATGTTTAATAAAAGCCAGAAAGTAAGTCAGTACCATAATTGGTAAACACCCAACACATAAATAAAACACCTTTAAGCTAGCTATAAGTACTTATTTTTAATAATTTAATTGCGTTAATTTTAGTGCATACGTATGCAGACTTTTTACAGTGTACAAGGCTTCACGTATGCTTTTTGCAAATAACGTGATTAATTGTAATCACAAATAAAAATAGTCTAAATACTGTGTGGAATGACGGAGAAAAGCATGACCCAAAAGCAGTGGTATAAAGGTGCGGTTATTTATCAAGTTTATCCGCGTAGCTTTCAAGATAGCAACAACGATGGCATTGGTGATTTAAGAGGGATTATTAATCGTATTGATTACATTAAAAGCTTAGGCGTTGATGCTATTTGGATTTCACCTTTTTTCAAATCGCCAATGAAAGACTTTGGCTATGATATTAGCGACTATCGTGACATTGACCCGCTTTTTGGTGACCTAAATGATTTTGATGAGCTAATAAGCGAAGCCCACACTCGTAATATTAAAATAATTATTGATCAGGTGTTAAGCCATACATCAGATCAACACCAATGGTTTACTGATAGCCGTGAAAATCAAAATAACAGTAAAGCCGACTGGTATGTTTGGGCTGACGCAAAAGATGATGGGACAGCCCCAAACAACTGGCTATCTATTTTTGGTGGTGGTGCTTGGCAGTGGGAGCCTCGTCGCGGGCAATACTACCTACATAATTTTTTAACCGAACAACCGGATCTTAACTTTCATAACCCAGATGTTCGAAAAGCTGTGCTTGATAATGTTGAGTTTTGGCTTAAAAAAGGCGTTGACGGTTTTAGGCTTGATGCAATTAATTTTTGCTATCACGACGCGCAATTACGTGATAATCCGGCTAAACCAAAAGATAAGCGCCAGGGGCGTGGTTTTAGTGAAGATAATCCGTATGCATTTCAGTACCATTACTACAATAATACTCAGCCTGAAAATATTGAGTTTATGCAAGATATTCGCACATTACTTAATAAATACCCAGGTACTGTATCGCTTGGCGAAATCTCATCAGAAGATTCATTAGCTACAATGGCGCAGTACACCCAAGGTGGCGACAAACTGCACATGGGTTATAGCTTTGAACTATTAACAAATGATTACTCAAGTGAATATATTAGAACTACGGTTGAAACTCTAGAACAACGTATGACTGAAGGCTGGCCATGCTGGGCATTTAGTAATCATGATGTAGAGCGCGTAGCGAGCCGCTGGAGCGAAAATGGCGAAGTAAACCCTCAACAATGTAAAATGCTAACCGCCCTATTAGCTTCTCTTCGTGGCAGCGTGTGTATGTATCAAGGTGAAGAGCTAGGTCTAGGTGAAGCAAGTGTGGCATTTGAAGATTTACAAGACCCATACGGCATTACATTTTGGCCTAATTTTAAAGGGCGTGATGGCTGTAGAACACCAATGCCTTGGGATCTAGCTGATTCATCTCATGCAGGTTTTAGTGAAGTAAAACCTTGGCTACCCGTTGATAATGCACATAAGCAGCAATCAGTAGCTATACAAACAGATGATAACAACTCAATTTTAAATGCCTACCGTGAGTTTATGGCATGGCGAAAAGGTCAAACAGTTTTACTTGAGGGTGATATTGAATTTATTGAAACGCCAGAGCCTGTGCTTGCTTTTTATAGAACGCTTGGAAAGCAAAGAATGCTTTGTATGTTCAATCTCAGCGCTAAGCAAACAAGTATTGATATGCCAACATCAATCGTTAAAGAATACACCGAGCTTAGCCACCACAGCTCAAAGTTAGACCAAGGCACCACAACGCTTGAGCCTTACGCATGTTTTTACGCTCAGTGTTAATGAGTCAAAAGTTGCGCTTAATGTTTACCTAAGTGCGTTACACACGAAAAAGCCCAAGCTATTCACTTGGGCTTTTTTGTATTTAACGCATTCTAGTGACTTTTAGTTTCACCATTTAGACATTCAGTTAAAGCAAATAATACGGCTGATATTACAAACTTAAAATATCCTCATAGTAGAAATAAACAATGACGCTTATGCATTTCATTTTTGAACCTAAGAAATCAATTTTCCCTAAAACAATCTAAATGTTATTAATATAAAGCGTAGAATCAGGTTTTCGTAGCTACTAAATATATTACTCCAGCTAATAATGCTCTACTTACTAAAGTTAAAAAACTGACAAGTAAATTACTCATCCTCACGATAAAAAAATTTCGTTATCTTTTATTTCAATTTCGATTAAAAATCAGTATACCAACAGAGTTGTTCTGGATTGGGCACTACTGATTTATACCTAACTTTAAACTGGATAAATCAGTCATCACACCATTTTTTTAGGAATAAACGAATGAAAAAAGCATTGCTAGCATTAATCGTAGCACCACTATTTGCAGTATCTGCGACTTACGCGGTTGCAGACGATGCGCCAACAGCTTCAGCCGAAATGATAAAAGAATACACAGAAATGTGTGTTAACTGGGCTAAAGATGATGACGTAAGCAATGAAGAGCTAAATGCCTACGTATTAAAATGCGTAAATGATGAGCTTGAATCTGAAGGCTATAAAAAAGTATCTTCTGTTAAGATTTAATTATACCAATTACATTTAATTAGTGATCAATTATAGCGCTAAGAATATAGCTCAATAGCTAAGCGAAAAAGCATGACATATATTTGTTCTCGGCAGCTGCTCCCTGCAATGCCTACTTTCTGCATCTACGCAGTCATATATGAATAGCTTTTAACGCAGTAACTGAGTTATTTAATATGCTAAAATGACCATGTTTTTAATCAAATTGGTAACACGCTTAGGTGAATGTACTGCTAATAAAGCCGTTGCGAAAGCATTCAACTAAGCACAAAAAAACCGGAATAGACACAAGCTGTGCATTCCGGTTTTTTTATGACTTTTTAAATCTACAAAAGCTATGAATAAGCAATAACGAGCTTATTCATCTTCTTTTTTAGCTTTCGCTTTAGGCTTAGCTTTAGCTGGTGCCTTTTTTGCAGCTGCTTTCTTTTTAGGCGCTGCTTTTTTCTTCGCTTCTTCTGTCCATTTACCTGCTTCATAATGAGCAGTCCAGCCGGTAGCTTTACCGTCAACTTCAGTCATAACATACTGAGATTTATTTTTACGGCTATAGCGTACAACAGCAAGATTACCATCAGGATCTTTAGCAGGTGCATCTGCTAAATAATAAAACTTAGGCGAAATGCGGTCTCTAAAGCGTTTTAGTTCTTCAACCTTAGGTGCACGTGTTTCACGTGACTTAGGAAAAGTATTTGCGGCTAAAAATATACCCGCAGCGCCATCACGTAAAACAAAATACGCATCTGACTTTTCACACTCTAATTCAGTAATGTGAACAGGATCTTCTTTTGGTGGAGCAGCCTCGCCATTTTTAAGTAACTTACGTGTGTTCTTACACTCGTCGTTATTACAACCAAAGTACTTACCAAAGCGACCCGATTTAAGCTCCATGTCAGAACCGCACTTATCACATTCGATAATTGGTCCGTCGTAGCCTTTAATTTTAAAGGTACCTTCTTCAACTATATGCCCTTTACATGCTGGGTTATTACCACACACATGTAGTTTACGGGTTTCGTCAATTAGGTATGAGTCCATTGCAGTTTCACAAATAGGACAACGCTTCATCTGCATTAATTTTTCGGTTTCTACGTCTTCGACATCAGCAGCAACCGCTTCATCGCCCGACACTAAGTTCATTGTTGTAGTACAACGCTCTTTTGGTGGAAGGCTGTAACCAGTACACCCTAAGAAAACACCGGTTGAAGCCGTACGTATACCCATTTTGCGGCTACATGTAGGACATTCTATATCGGTTTCAACCATCTCATTAAGACGCATGCCGCCATTCTCAGGCTCGTCTTTAGCGACAGTTAATTGAGTTGAAAAATCAGCATAAAACTTATCTAAAACTTGAGTCCATACACGCTCGCCTTCAGCAATGTCATCTAAACGACCTTCCATTTTAGCTGTAAAATCAAAGTTCATTAAATCAGTGAAGTTTTCAACTAAGCGATCGGTAACTATTTCACCCATTTTTTCAGCGAAGAAACGGCGATTTTCTACACGTACATAACCACGGTCTTGAATTGTTGATATAATCGACGCGTAAGTAGATGGACGACCAATACCGCGTTTTTCAAGCTCTTTTACTAAACTTGCTTCACTAAAGCGAGCAGGCGGCTTAGTAAAGTGCTGCTTAGGATCAAGTTCTATTAAAGTAAGTATTTCACCTTCTTTAACAGCCGGCAGTGATTGATCTTCTTCGTTCTTTTTACGCACAGCAGGTTGTACTTTTGTCCAACCATCAAAGCGAAGCACGCGGCCTTTTGCTTTGAGCTGGAAATCGTTAGCTGCAACAGTCAGTGTTGTTAAGTCGTATTCAGCAGGTACCATTTGGCACGCTACAAATTGACGCCAAATTAACTCATACAGCTTTTTAGCATCGGCATCTACGCCTTCGATATGACCAGACAACACAGTAACGCTTGAAGGACGTATCGCCTCATGCGCTTCTTGTGCATTGCCTTTAGAGCTATAGTTAATTGGATCTTTTGGTAAATATTTAGCACCAAACTCGTTCGTTACATACTCACGACACATTTCAACCGCATCTTTTGAAAGATTAGTTGAATCGGTACGCATATAAGTAATATAACCGCCTTCATACAAACGCTGAGCGAGCATCATAGTCTTTTTAACGCCATAACCTAAGCGTGTACTTGCTGCTTGTTGCATGGTTGAAGTAATTAATGGCGCACTTGGGCGACTTTTACTTGGTTTTTCTTCAACGCTAATTACTTTGTATTCTGCATTCTCAAGGCTTTTAACAGCTGCGCTAGCCTGAGCTTCATTTACAGGCTTAAATGCCTTTCCTGCTTGTTTGGTTACTTCTAAGCGTAACTCAGACTCAGTATTCTTAACATCAGCGTGAATATCCCAAAACTCTTCAGGGATAAATGCCTTAATTTCACGTTCACGCTCAACTAATAAGCGTACCGCAACAGACTGAACTCGTCCTGCAGATAGACCACGTGCAACTTTTGCCCACAATAAAGGAGAAACCATAAAGCCTACAACACGGTCTAAAAAGCGTCGTGTTTGCTGAGCGTAAACCATGTCTGTATTAAGCTCGCCAGGTGTTTCGAAGGCTTGTTGTATTGCGTTTTTGGTAATCTCGTTAAAAACTACGCGCTTATACTTTTCAGGTTCACCGCCAATGATTTCTTGAAGGTGCCAAGCAATTGCTTCCCCTTCTCTATCCAAATCCGTTGCGAGGTATATTTGATCTGCATTTTCAGCCAGCTTTTGTAATTCTTGAACAACTTTCTCTTTACCTGGCAGGATTTCATAATGCGGCTCCCAACCTTGCTCAGGATCAATACCCATACGCGCGACCAGGTTAGTATAATCTCGTTGCTTTTTATACGCTGCTTTCTCTTCAGGTTCCATTTTGCGAACTTCTGCTGGCGTTTTAGTTGCCGGCACTTTAGCTTTGCTCGAACCTGAAGTAGGTAAATCACGTACATGCCCAATACTGGACTTTACGATGAAGTCATTACCTAAATATTTATTAATTGTTTTAGCCTTAGCAGGTGACTCTACAATTACTAGCGATTTGCCCATAGTTGCCTATTTCTAACCAAATATTAAAAATGTGTTTTGCCGACATAAGCGGCGCGAATATTTATAGGTATATCTACAAACACTAGTTGTTACAAGCTTTTAATACAAACTTTTCAGTATTTACTGAATAAACGAACAATTTTTGTCGTTAAATTAAACAAACAGGTGTTTTTAGATTAATTGATGTGGAATATATAGAACAGAAACAAAAATGCCAACCTAAAGGTTGGCATTTTTAAATAAAGCCTTATTTACTATCGTAAATTTCGATTCCTTTGGAGACTGTTTTAGTCCCACCAGCCTGAGTAGTAAACTCAAATGTTATTGAAAGTACCCCATCAAATTTATCATTACCATCCGCTTCACGAGAAATACGAACATCTGAATACATTGGTTTATCCGTATTCGTACTTGGAATGATAGCGTTATTTTCGATAATAGATAAGTCGCCATTTGTAGATGATATTGACACTGTTGTACCTGCAGGTAACGGATTGCCAAACTCATCTGTATAGTGAATACGAATAGTAATACCAGCTAAACCAACTTCTAATTGTTCAGGATCAGTTTCATCAGGGTCAGTTTCATCATACGCAGGATTATCAGCAAGCACATTTGATAGATCAACTGCTGATATATCACAACGTTCAGATACATCGGATGGCTCAAGTACTGCTACAACTGAAACAGAGCAATCTGCAGGAACATAAACAGGGTACGGCGCATCAAGAATATCCGTTGTTTTCAGCACAGAAAAACGAACATATGGATTATCTCCAGACATAACCAATTCAATTTGTTTACGCACTTCAATTAACTCACGAGAACACTCACCTGCATTTTCAGCGGCTTCGCTACATAATAAACCATTATATTTACCATCAGCAAAGTCATAAATACCGTCATTATCTAGGTCTCGCCATGTTTCATTATGACCACCTCGTGAAATTAACTCAGAACATTCATCCGTAGACGGGTCATAATTTGAAGCATCTGCATCACTACAGTTTGCTTTATCAAAGGCAGCATTTTCATTGTGATCTATAAATGCTTCAGGTAAATCGTAACTAGTATAATATTCACCAATATCAAACAAGCCATTGGTACGTTTAACATCATCAGTGGTTTGCTCATCTACAAAGTTTTCTTGCCCTTTAGTGACAGCGAGAATACTTACACGCCCTCCCATAACAACACCATCAGCACTATTTTTAGCGCGTGTGATACCATTTATACAAGGAGCTGCAATACCAAAATATGGGTCACAATTTATAATACCTGTTTTTGGATTAATACCTTCAGTAGTTGTTACGTCCCCATCAATATCGCCAATTCGGTTACCCCATTTGTAATCATAAAATGGACGGTCTCCCTGAGAGCGCCAGGTTACAACACAGGTAGCATCGTCAGTTTTACACGTAACTTCATTGCTAGATGAGCCAATGACACCCGCTTCAGCTAAAATAGTTGCTTCTACACCGTCACCGTTATAATTATTAAATTGGTCACCAAAATATACCGTAATATCATTTAAAACACCGTTATAATTAAGTGAGTTAGTATTAAACGTATTTGGGCTTGCATCAAAACTGTTTTGGTCTGTTACGCCCGAAGCCAGTGTTAATTGAGCCGATACAGAACTTATCTGCTCGCTCAATGGTACTAAAGTAAGTGTTCCGTCTGGACAAATTTCATTGTTAGGTTCTGATGCACACAGTTCTACATCATCAACCCAACATGTTAAGTCATCACCTTCAGGTAAGTTATTAACATCTTCTTTAGAAATAAAACACGCTTTTACAACTAATGGACCAGGCACTATGCCAGATTCAACCGTTGTTTGAACAAAGCCTTCATTATTTGTATCACTTGTTCTAAGTGACAGTTTAGCTGCGCCCACTGAATCTGTTAACTTAAAATCTATACGTTGTTGCGTGGATGCAAGGCCATCTGCATCTATTAGCTTAAATCTAACGATCGATTGAGTCGGGGCGCCGCCTTCACCTGGTGGTAATGCAATAAATGTCTCACTCACATCAACAAACTGTATTGATTGTACCGCTGATGTTTCCACAGGAATAATCGAAGTAGCAGTAAAGTTTTTACCACCTGTCTCAACCGTGATATTAATGTCATCGTCAATACTACAACCTGTAGCTCGGTATGTTGATGTTGCGATACCACTTGATGATTTTACTGATGCATCAATTACTGAGTCGCCACTAATTACACAAGTTGAGCTGAATTCAACATCTGTTGGAGTTAAGTATAAATTACCGTCTTCATCTAAAAGTGTTACTTCAATAACGGTACTACCACCTGCTTTTAGAGGAATAACATTTCCTGAAGTATCTTTATTAAGCCCGTTATCAACCTCTAGGGTTAAATCAGCAATACCTACAGCAAAATTAGTTGAATTAGTTTCACCTACAGACGTTACAGTCACAGTACCTGCGCCACCAGTATTTCCAGGCTGTAATTTTAGTAAAGCAATACCAAAGTTATCGGTAAGAGCTGTTCCAGATGAAGGAAGAACAGAACCTAAATTTGTTGAAATATTAACAAGCGAATTTTTACTACCTTCACCACTTTGCTCATCAATGACTTCAACAAATAATTCACCTAGTTCTGATGAAGAGATAGTATTAGCTACCGTACAACCCGATGATGCTTGTGTAGGGTCAAGTTTTACACTTGAACGATTATCGTCCCAGCCTGCATTACAACCTGTTAAAAGCTTTACTGATATAGAGAATTGTGCCAAATCAACTGGTGCAGAATCACCTGATGAATAAAATACAGCCGTATTACTCACTTCTGTTGAGTTCGTAGGATTATAAGTTGCAACCACTTGACCTGCGCCTTTGAAACTACCACTAGAGAGAGTTACTTTTGCCTCACCCGCTGAGTTTGTAATTGCAGTTCCTAAGTCTGGCGTTATTTTACCTGTGAAGTTTGTAGTAAAAGTAACAAGCTGCTCGCTAAGTGCAACTCCATCATTTTTTAAAATTGCTGTTACCGTGCCTAAATTGTCAGTTGTAACCGGGTTTGTATCTGAATACTTAGCACCATTTTCATCTACAATATTTACTGTTAGAGTTGTTGACCCACTAACACCAGTATCATCACCCTGCCCACCGCTTGACTGAAAAGCAAAAGTACTTGTATAAGATTCACCATCGACCGTATAAGTAGCGGTTACTTCTCCAGCACCGGCTTGAGCACCTGCTGTAAGCTCAACAGTTGCAATGCCATCGTTCTGGGTTAATGCACTCGATGGAGACAGTTCACCAATATCGTCTTCTAATGTAAACGTGATGCGCTTACCAGCAACAATTTCGCCATCTTGAGTAAGAATTGCGCGTAAATCTAAAGAGGAGGTAGGTGTAACAGAATTTGACTCTGTTGCGTCTGTTTGAGAATACCCCTTTAATGAAACCGAGTATGTAGCAGCCTCTGTAGTGGAATCATCATCACTAATAGAGCCGTCTTTTTCAAGTGACCCACCGCCACCACAGGCTGTGAGTAAAAAACTTAGCAATGAAATGCCGAGCAGTCGCATTAAAGGCATGAACCTCTCCCTAGCGTTGTTATTATAATCAAAATTAATTTTCACTTAATATTAACCTATAACTTAGTCTAAAATCTCAGTTTTTTATTACTTTTTTGCGCAAAATAATTTTAAATAAATACCAATTTTTTCTGTAGTAAATATTTCCTTGCTGGTAGTCTATGGCAAATTTATAAAATGTAGATCAGGGAATATGTCAAAAATCCGTTCAATGAGTTTAACCACTCGCATCATGATTGGTATGGCGCTTGGGGTTGCAGTAGGTTTTATATTTCAGGCTATATTAGCTGGTGAAGACGATTATCTAATACCACTTGGGTTATTCTCTTTGCCAATTAAAGCCTTTTTTGTTGATGGTATTTTCCATGTTGGTGGCCAAATATTTATTGCCAGCTTAAAAATGTTAGTTGTGCCTCTTGTTTTTGTATCGCTCGTTTGTGGTACCTGTAGCTTAAGCGACCCTAAAAAACTAGGCCGCCTAGGTGGTAAATCTATTGGTTTATATTTATTAACTACAGCTATTGCTATAACGGTGGCTATTACACTTGCCTTATTATTTAGCCCTGGTGAAGGTATAAGCTTGCCATCTAATGCAACTTATGATGCTAAAGAAGCGCCTACCCTTGCACGTGTAATTATAGATATGTTTCCTACTAACCCATTTGAAGCAATGGCCAAAGGTAATATGCTTCAGGTTATAGTGTTTGCACTATTATTTGGTGTAGCAATGGCATTAAGTGGTAAAACAGGCAAACGCGTAGCAAGTGTTTTTGAAGATTTAAACACAGTAATCTTAAAACTAGTTACGCTGTTAATGAACATTGCACCTTATGGCGTGTTCTTCTTAATGGCAAAACTATTTACAACAATTGAGCTTAACTTAATTGTTAGCCTAGCCAAATACTTTGGCGTTGTAGTGCTTGCACTGTTATTACATGCTTTTGTAAACTACACATTGCTTTTAAAAATATTAACGGGCTTAAACCCGCTTATTTTCTTAGCAAAAATGAAGCACACATGCTTATTCGCATTTAGTACCTCGAGCTCAAGCGCAACTATGCCTATTACACTTGAAACTGCTACTAAAAAACTAGGTGCTAATAACTCGGTTGCCTCATTTACTATCCCACTGGGTGCTACCATTAACATGGATGGCACTGCCATCATGCAAGGTGTGGCTACCGTGTTCATTGCACAAGTGTTTAGTGTAGATTTAACAATTTCTGATTACCTAATGGTTATATTAACAGCAACACTTGCCTCTGTAGGTACAGCAGGCGTACCTGGTGTTGGTTTAATAATGCTGGCCATGGTACTTAACCAAGTTGGCTTACCTGTAGAAGGGATTGCAATTATTATCGGTGTAGATAGATTACTTGATATGACACGTACAGCAGTTAATGTAACCGGTGATTGTATGGTTACCTGTGTTGTTGCCAAGTCTGAAGGTGAACTTGATGAGAGCATCTTTAACGACCCTAATGCAGCTAAAGACTTAGAAGATTATCATAAGTCTATTGACTCATAAGCTACATTTATACAGCTATAAAAAAACCTTGATGCAATACATCAAGGTTTTTTTTCGAGTAGAAAGAATTAAACTGAATCGTAAAAAAATTCTAATCTAAGGATTTAGGGATTTAAATTTAGAGAGTAAGTTTATTCCCACTTTATTTACACCACTACTCAGGCCAAGAGCTAGCTTATCGCTTAATCCCTTTTTAATTTTGTATTTAATCTTATAAATTTGGCGCTCATGTTGCTGCTCCAGTAATGCATCATCACTTGTCTTTATAACATCTACCAAACCTTTATCAATCGCTTGAGTTGCAAACCAATGCTCGCCTGTCGCAACTAAGTTTATATCTAAGCTTGGGCGTTGAGTGCTTACAAACGTTTTAAATAAATCATGTGTTTGTTCAATTTCTTCACGAAATTTTTCACGGGCCTTATCTGTGTTTTCACCAAATAAAGTAAGCGTACGTTTAAACTCACCTGCAGTTATTTGCTCAAATTCCACATCATTTTTCTTTAATATTTTATTAAAGTTTGGTATTTGAGCTATCACACCAATAGATCCAACTATGGCAAAAGGGGCTGCCAGTATCTCATCGGCTACACACGCCATCATGTAACCACCGCTCGCTGCTACTTTATCAATTGCAACACTCAAAGGAATACCGGCATTTTTAATACGCTGTAGCTGAGATGCAGCAAGTCCGTAGCCATGCACTACTCCGCCGCCACTTTCTAAACGAATAAGTACTTTGTCTTTACTTGGGTTAGCAATAGAGATAATGGCTGTTATTTCTTCTCGTAAGCTTTCTACTTCGTGAGCGTCCATACTACCTACAAAGTCAATTACATATAAACGAGGTTTAGGCTCATCTTTATCTGCTTTTTTACTTTGCGATTTAAGCTGTTTTTGGTGTGCTTTAAGCTCTTTTTTACCCAGCGTATTTTGTAGAAAACTTTCTTTAAGATCGACTAATTGCTCTGATATGTCGTCAATTTGTATTTCACCTTTTTTGGCTTTAGGCTTAACTGCAGCGCCAACTATTAGCATTAGAATAACTGCTATAGCGATAACAAAAGTAATTGTTTTAGCAAAAAACAAACCGTATTCGTATAAAAATTCCAACTGGTTTCTCCATTTATAAATTTCAGCTAATTTAGCATGCTTTAAAGCAAAAAAAAGCCACTTTTCAGTGGCTTTTAAAGGTTAATTATTTTATTGGCTATTAATCAGTCACAACCTCAGGGTTGGAAACTAATAACATTCGACCGCGAGCAGCTAAGTAAGTAGCTACTTGCAACTGCATTTCAGCATTAGCGGCAGCACTGCCTTCAACAGTTGCAGCCTTTGCAGCATCTTGAGCAGGCGTTAAAATAGAACCATGATGCCCTTTAGTAAATTTAACTAAGTAGCTAGTTGGTGTTTCACTCAATGCTTGCGAAGTACTTACTGTTTCGAGACCCATTAAGTTAGCTAATGGAATTGTGCCAGAAATAGGATTATTAGCTGCCATTGGTGGTATCACTTGGTCAGGCTTGTTATCAACACCATCGCCCACAACAACATTAGTATAAACAGGAGTGCCTAATGCTTTCACAGTGGCTGCGTAATTAGTTGGATCGCCACTATCAAGTGCTGTTTGCGCCGCAAATGCAAATTGAGTAAACACTCCTTGAATATTAGTTAGCTTACTTGTTTCACCAGCTGTAGTTAACGAAGCTACATACTCGTTATAACCACAGGTTAAATATGCTTCCATATCTGGCAATACTGCACCACAGTTAGACACTGCATCAACTTGTAAATACGCGTTAAACTCATCAGCTTCTGTTGTACCTGCTTGTGAAAGTACTGAACCTTGAATAAATGGACCAAATGCAGCTGATTCTAGTAAGAAGCTAGCTATACCGCCGCCGCCACTTGCAAGTGCTACTGTGTTTACATTAAATAATGGGTCGACAGTTGGCGCTAATGGGTTATTAGCTTGTGCAATAAATGCAGGGGCTACAATAGAGCCTAATGAATGACCAATGTAAGTTACATCTTGCGCATTAATCGTTGCATCATTAATAAAGTTTAGACCTAAACGTAAACCTAATAAATCAGCCGCTGATTGACGTAAGCTATCACGCGCAACAAGTAATGAACTTAAATTCATGTAACTAAGCACAGAACCCGTTGTTGCATTAAAGTCGTCTGTTCCATCACCATCAACATCTATTCCACGCTCACCATGTCTTGGATGGTCAATAGCAACTGTTGCAAAGCCTTGAATAGAAAGCTGCGCCGTTAAAGCAAGCATACTTTCTTTTTGTGTTGTAATACCGTGTTGCATAATAACAACTGGCCATCCGCTATCAGGCATTGCGATAGGATCTAATTGTAACTGCGCACGTACACCATTAATTATTGGTAAAATAGGCTTAGTAACTTGCACTGGCACATTTGCCATGCTTTGTACTTTTGGAATGGAGTTATATTTTGTTAAATGACGTGTGCTATCTAGTCCTAAGTCACGTAATTGCCCGTCACTTAATGCAGAACATAAACCATCATTTTCACTAATAGGATCTGTCGGAAATGCATCACCAGCAACGGCCTTGTAACCGATTATTGCCACCGCGTTATCACACATACCTTGCCAATATGTATCACTTAAATCACTAATATCAGTACCCGTTGGTGTACCTAAATACATCGGTAGCATAATGCTACCTTTTTGATATTGCACACCAGAGAAAGCAGCAGACACTTCTACACCCTGAGAAGCAAATACCTGTTGTACATTTACCATCGGTTGTTCAGGAACTTGAAGCGCAGGCGTTGGCATCGCAGGCTGTTGCAAACTTGCAGCTAGCAATTTTTTAATTGTCCCAAGTACTGGCCCCGCAGACTGAATAGTCATTGCGCTAGAAAAAATAATATCTTCTTTTGTTATATTTCCTGAACTTACAACTACATTTTCGTAACTGTTAACAGCTCCCTGCAAACCAAGTTGGGCTTCTGTAATTAATGGCGCTTCTTGTTTAACCAGCCCATAAGTAGAAGAAGGCTCGATAGAACGCCCTAATGAATCTTTAAGACCAGTAGTTAGTACATTGATGTATGAGCTACCTGCCGTAAATGGTTTTAAAGGAATAATTGCAACGGCATCACCAGAAGCTTGAGTGACAAAATCAACACCAAAAGTAAGCTCACCGACCAATTTACAAGCTGTACCTGCAGCTACAACTGAACATTCTGCGTCAGTTAAACTTGCACCCATTACTACTTCAAAAATACGGACTGTACCTGGTGTCCCAGCAGACGTTTCATCTAAGCTAACATTTGGCGGAAATGTTAAATCGATTTTATAAGGAATCTGAGAAGACCAACCGTCAAGTGCGCCTAGAGCAAGCTGAGGGTTAGCATAAGCTGCTCGAGAAATAGACACATTGTCGTCATCTAATTCTCCAGGAATATTAAGTGTACCGTCTTGGGTTCCACTCATTAATAAATCATTAGGTACCGATAAGATACCTGCAGCAGGGTCAAATGTAACTGTTGCTGTTGGAATAACGGTTGCTGTGTCGTTCTTAACATCTTCTAACGTTTCTCCGCCGCCACAACCTGCCAAGGCAGCTGTAACAGAGAGTGAAAGTAGCATTTTTTTCATATTGTTGGCTCCGCACATATTTTATTTTTATAGTGTGTTTAATCAGTGTATTAAGTTAAAACAATGTAATCAGGTTATTAATGAGACATTAGACCAGTTAAACTTAACGTAAAGTTTCTATTTTCGCCACCTAATTTTACAATAAATTCGATTACTTCACGTTTCGCTATGTTAAAATCAAAAAAAATAGATGAATGGGTACTTTTATGCACACATATCAAGCGGCTGAAAACGCACTTAAAGATAAAATTATTTTAATAACAGGCGCCGGTGATGGTATTGGCCGAGTAGCAGCAATTACGTATGCAAAATACGGTGCTACAGTTATCTTATTAGGAAAAACAACTAATAAACTTGAATGTGTTTACGATGAAATTGTTAATGCAGGTTACCCTAAACCTGCAATTGTGCCCATGGACTTAAAAGGCGCAACTAAACAAAACTATCGTGACCTTGCTGCAACAATTGAATATCAATTTGGCCGCCTTGATGGCCTGCTTAATAATGCAGGTATTTTAGGGTCACTTGGTCCACTTGAACATTTTTGCTCATCTACGTTCGAAAACATAATGAAAGTAAACGTGACCGCGCAAGCGATGATCACTAAAGCGCTTTTTCCTGTTCTTCGTAAGTCTGATAATGCATCAATCGTGTTTACGTCATCAGGTGTAGGCCGCAAAGGCCGTGAGTTTTGGGGACCATATGCCATCTCAAAATTTGCAGTAGAAGGCATGATGCAAACATGGGCATGTGAAGTAGGCAAAACGAATATTCGTATAAACTGTATTAATCCAGGCGCTACTCGCACTTCTATGCGCGCTGCTGCATACCCAGGAGAAGATAGAGACGCGCTTGCTACACCAGAAGATTTAATGCCAACCTACTTATACTTGATGAGCGATGATTCTAGTAAAGTGAATGGCGAATCGTTAGATGCTCAAGTAAAAAAGTAATTTAGAGTTTAAAAAATTTATACAACACACATTAAAAAAGCCGCAATTAGCGGCTTTTTTGTGTTCAACAAATAACTAATTTATTATTTACGTTTGGTAGGCTTAACACGTTGATTGTGTTTTTTAACTGCTTTGCGGATCTGGTTGATTTTAGCGCGTTTATCTTTGCGTTTTTCAGGCATAACAGAAAGCTTAGTTTGTGTCTCGCGCCCTAATTTAACGGTTTTGCGTAAGTAGTTTACTGTTTCTAAATCATACTCCATCCAACCACCTTGTGGCACGCGCTTATCAAGCTCTAGTTTACCGTAACGAATACGAATAAGACGAGATACTTCCGCATCTTGAGACTGCCATAAACGACGAACTTCACGGTTACGCCCTTCATTTAACGTTACGTTAAACCAACGGTTAACGCCTTCGCCACCCATAGGGGTTACCGTCGTGAATTTGGCTGGACCATCTTCAAGCTCAACACCACGTAGTAAGTTTTTAACCGTTTCGTTGGTTACTTCACCAAATACACGTGCAGAGTATTCACGCTCTACTTCATAGCTTGGATGCATTAAACGGTTAGCTAATTCACCATCATTAGTAAAGAGCATCAAACCCGATGTATTAACGTCTAAACGACCAACCGCAATCCAACGCTCACCATCAATACGAGGAAGTCGGTCAAATACTGTACGGCGTCCTTCTGGATCTTTACGTGTGCTTAACTCACCTTCTGGTTTGTTATACATAATTACACGACAGATTCTATCTGCCTTTTCTTCAATCTTTACAGTGTGTCCGTCTACACGAATTAAATCAGTTTCTTCAACACGGTCACCTAACTTTGCCACTTTACCGTTTACACTAACGCGGTTTGCATCAATGTATTTTTCCATTTCACGGCGTGAGCCTACGCCTGCACGGGCTAGGACTTTTTGTAACTTTTCACCTTGTATACTCATTCGGATGGTTCTCTCACAGAAGGATCACTTAATAACTGGTTAATTTTACTTTGCTGCTCTGTTGGCAGCGCAGGTAAGTTTTCAAGTCCAGTTAACGAAAAATAATCTAAAAATTGTTTAGTAGTTGCATATAAAGCCGGCTTACCCGGAACCTCTTTATGCCCTACCACTTTAACCCACTCTCTTTCGAGTAGGGTTTTAATAATATTCGAACCCGTAGTAACACCCCGTACTTGCTCAATTTCACCGCGTGTAATGGGCTGCCTGTATGCAATAAGTGATAATGTTTCCAGTAAAGCACGCGAGTATTTTGGTGCGCGTTCTTGCCACAAGTTATTTAACCAAGGGCTTAAACTACTACATGCCTGAAAACGATACCCACTACCAACTTCAACTAAGCGAATACCACGAGTTTGAAAATGTTCTTGTATTGTATCTATTGCGTCGTTTATTCGCGCCATAGAAATAGCTAAATCTATTAATACAGTATCTTTAAGGTGGCGTTTACTCACAGGCTTATCTGCAACAAAAATAGCTGCTTCAATGATCTCAACTAGTTGTTCATCACTAATTCGCCGACCCGCCATACACACTCTTAACAAATAAAAATACACAGCCATCTATTATGACAGAACAACACCAAACTAGGAAAATATATCTACTAAATAACTAGATTTTAAATACAAAAAAGCCAGTGATTATCACTGGCTTCTAATTTACTCTTTAAAACAACAAATATTAGCTGTGTTTAATGGCTTCTAGTGCATCATCTTCAGCTACTGCGTTACCGTATTTTTTAATGTAACCCATAAACTCGCTTTTACTGATGCGCTTATCTTGGTTTTTATCCATGTAACCAAAGTGATTTGAAATATCATCATCGTTACCTTCAACTACCGAGATATAGCCATTACTGTCGTTATCTAAGCTTGAAAAGCTGCTTTCAATTTTATCAAATTTAGCGATTTCAGCTTTAAATGCCGACTCACTTACTTCAGAATCAGTGGCTACTTTACCATTGTTTAACTTCATGTAAGTGTTGAATTCTTTGCGGCTAATTTCATTATCCATATTGGTATCAATATTTGAAAAATGGCCCCAAATGCTATCGTCATCAGCTTCAACTTTTGAGATGTAGCCATCGCTGTCATTATCTAAACTTGCAAAGTCACTGTCTATTCTTTCAAGACCTTGATTAGATGAACAAGCCGCTAGGCTTAATGATGCTAAAATAGTGGCTGCTAATGTTAACTTTTTCATAAGACGTATCCTTCGTAATTAATTAAATGTCACTTTAACTAATACAAATCCAATGCCAATAATAGTTAACTTATAAGAATCAACAACTTAATCTCGACTGGTGCATTTATTGAACAGTTTCAATAAGTTAAGCTTGCAAGCTTTGCAAACAACCTTGTAATTTTTGCAAAAAAATACCCGGTAAAAAACCAGGTATCTCAATTTTAGTTATATAGTTCAGCTAATAATTAGATTGCTGCGTTTTGGTAGCGTTTAACAAACTCAGTAACGTTTTGACCATTACATTTTAATGAGTTTAAGTTACCAATTTTTTGACGAACAGGTGCTAAACCTTGTTTTAAAGCCGTCATACATAATTGAGTTTCTTGTTGAGCGTCTTTTGCAAATACTTCTACTTTCTCAACTGATGCGTTGCTTAATGTCGTTTTTTTAGCAATATCGCGAATATCTTCACCATTACATAAAATGCTTTTAGAAAAACGAGATAAGTAAACACCGTGCTGAGCAGCTTCTTTACGAGCAACACTAAAGCCTTCGTTTGCGCTTAGTACACATAACTTAGACTCAATTTTATTATCTTGACTGAAGTAAGTATTGCTTTGTGCTGAAGCAGTTGCAGATGCTAATAAAGCAGTAGCTAAAAGTAGTTGTGTTTTCATGAGAGATCCTATTTGAACGAGCTAAATAAGTGAATTTCGCGCATTATATATTCAATAAAGTTAAGTTCAATTGAATTTTTTATTTATTTAAAAAATTAATACTGCATTTACAATGTTTAAACTTTACTCACCAATTGATCAACATTTGTGCAGCTATTTTCTCATTTCAGTCATGTTATGTACGCGTATTTACTGATACAATTTAATTCATTAAATAGATCCAATTTTAAGGTAAATTTTATGAAAGTGATTTCTTTCAATATCAATGGTCTGCGTGCTCGTCTCCACCAATTACAAGCAATTATCGACAAACATCAACCAGACGTTATTGGCTTGCAAGAGATTAAAGTTCATGACGAAGCATTCCCACTAGAAGATGTACAAAAAATGGGATATCACGTATACTTTCATGGCCAAAAAGCCCATTATGGCGTAGCTATGTTATGCAAAAAAGAGCCTAAATCGGTCTTAAAAGGCTTTGCTACCGATACAGAGGAATCGCAAAAACGCATGATAAGCGTCACTGTTGAACAAGATAACGGTCGCGACCTTACAGTCATGAATGGCTATTTCCCACAAGGTGATAATATTAATCACGAAACTAAATTTCCTTATAAACGCCAATTTTATAAAGATTTAATGACACACCTTGAAACCAACCACACCCCCGATCAAGACGTCATTGTTATGGGCGATATCAACATATCACCCACCGATTTAGATATTGGTATTGGCGAAGTTAATGCAAAACGTTGGTTAAAAACGGGTAAATGTTCTTTCCAACCGGTAGAGCGTGAATGGCTTGCAACATTACTTAATTGGGGCTTTAAAGACACCTTTAGAGAACAAAACCCAGAAACAGACGATCAATATTCGTGGTTTGACTATCGCTCTAAAGGGTTTGTAGATAACCGAGGGCTTCGAATAGATGTAGTACTTGCGACTAATGAGCTTGCATCACGCTGTATAGATACTGGTATTGACTACGAACTGCGCGGTATTGAAAAACCCTCAGATCATGCCCCTATATGGTCAACATTTAAGTAATTACTATGCTCAGCATAACAATACAAGGGCTACTTTGGGCCCTTGTAATTATTATTGCCCTACTAAGCTTTGATAAAAAAACATATAAAACATTGCTTAATACGCCAGCCCGTCAAACTGGAGTTCTTGCATGTGCGTTAGTGTTTGCAGTGCTTTGGCGAATAAAGGCTGGCATTTTAACTGGCCTTGATTTACACATATTAGGCGTTACGGCTGCTACATTAATTTTAGGCTGGCGATTGACTATTTTAAGTAGCCTACTTGCCACAGCACTACTCGCTGCCTTTGGTCAAATTGAACTTGAGCTGTTACCAGTACAACTGTTTATTGGTGCGTTTATTCCTATTTTATTGAGCTATCTTGGCTTTATAATTAGTTACCAATATTTACCTCGTCATTTTTTTGTTTATATATTTGTTTGTGCGTTTATAACCGCAGGATTTATAGCCTGTATAAAAATAGGCCTAGGTGCTTTATTTTACTTAGCTATAGGGCAATACAATTGGCAAGAACTTGCAGATAACTACGTTTATTTAAGTGCCATAATTTGGTTTCCTGAAGCAATGCTCAACGGCATGGCTATAACAATTATGATCACCTATCGCCCGCATTGGGTAAAAACTTTTTACGATAAGGACTACCTAGACTCATGAGTCTACAATATCAATGCCCGCTATGTAACCTCGCACTTTTGAAAGCTGATTCAACACTTCGTTGTGCTAATAACCACAGCTTTGATTTTGCCAAAGAAGGGTATGTTAATTTACTGCCTGTCCAACAAAAAAATTCAAAACAACCAGGCGACTCCCTTGAGATGGTACAAGCTAGACGCGCATTTTTAGAGCGTGGATACTACCGCTTTTTACAACAAAATCTTAGTGATTTAGTCGGTCGAATAAGTGCGAATACGGTTATAGATTTAGGATGCGGCGAAGGGTTTTATACCCAAGCAATAGCCAGTAAAACAGACGCTATAGTGTACGGTGTCGATATTTCAAAATCTGCCGTTAAATATGCAGCAAAGCGCTACCCTAATTGCCATTTTAGTGTTGCATCAATTAGCCAAGCACCTTTTAAAAGTCAATTTGCTGATGTACTTATTAGCGTATTTGCACCTTTGTTTGAGGATGAACTTGAACGTCTAGCTAATAAAAACGCAACATTAGTGGTAGCAAGCCCAGGCCCTTATCATTTAAAAGAGCTAAAATCGTATATATATTCAGAAGTAAACGAACATACTGAAATAGCCACGCCAAAAGGGTTTCAAAAATCAGAACAGGCTCTTTTAACAGAGCATGTAGCGCTTAGCTTTACTGATATTAAAAACTTAATAATGATGACGCCATTTGCATGGAAATTTAGACCCGAGCACTGGACAGCACTCGAAGAAAAAGGTGAACACAATGTCACCTTATCGTTTTATATTACTCAGTTTACCAAAATAGATAATGGTATAACCCGCTAAAACTGCTCTTTAGTAAATGCTCTATCCATTTTTTCAAACATATCTTTAAGTAAGTTAGCAAGCTCCATATAACGGGGCTTGTTTTCACTTAACTGCGTTTGATATCCATTAGCCGCCATTTTAGTGTACAGCTCGTTGTACCATTTTTGCATCGCAGGATCTAAAGGCGTTTGCGCTCGTTTACCTAACCAAAATAAACCTTGTAAAGGTAACGATATAAAAAATAATGCACTCGCAATAGCTTGCGGTAAAAAATCAGAACCTAAGTAATTAAGCTGAAAAAACAACGTTAGCATAGCCAAGATTGGCATTACTGTAATGGCAAGCTCAGTCGCTCTAATCACTCTAAACTCTAAAAACAAAGGCGCAAGCTCTTTACGCATTGGCCATTTTTTACCATACAAACGGCCTGTTTGTAGTTGTGACATCACACTTTTTTGCATCATGACTCCTCACAGATACTGCTTTTAAATACAATAGAAAACGAGCTATACCCAAAGTGTAACACAAAATGAGGGAGTTACACTTTCTCAGTAAAAGAGCTTAAATTTCCCCTTTAATGGCGAACAATCCTAACTTAAACATCATAAATAAGGTAAAATATTTAACATTGAGTTAACCACTTTGCAGTTGAACGTTTAATTGTTTTAGCTTTATTTAATACCGTAAGTGTAACTATCACGTATTAACGTTCACTTACTAAATTTGTTTATGGAAATTGAATCTATGCCAACAACCTCCCCTGAATCCCAACATGTTTTAGTTTTAAACTGTGGTAGCTCTAGTTTAAAGTTTGCCATTATTGATGCAAACGACGGTCACGAAATTATATCAGGCCTTGCTGAACGCTTGGGCGCCAAAGCCCCCTCCATTAAATACAAATTCAATGGAACTAAGACGGTTATCGACTTAGCGGCTAATCAAGCACATGCTGAGGCTATAAATACGCTTGTAAGCTTAATAAAGGATCATAACCTTGATGAGCACCTTATTGCTGTTGGGCACCGTGTTGTTCATGGCGGAGAGCATTTCACAAAGTCAGTCTTAATTGATGAAGACGTAATTAACGGTATTACTAAAGCGTCTTCTTTAGCGCCGTTACATGGTCATGCGAACTTGTTAGGTATTTCATCTGCACAAGCTTCATTTATAGGTTTACCCCAAGTAGCAGTATTTGACACAGCATTTCATCAAACTATGGATGAAGTTGCCTACCTTTACGCCCTACCCTATAAGCTTTATACAGGCTACGGTGTAAGACGCTATGGTATGCACGGCACAAGTCATTACTATGTAGCAGGACAAACTGCTAAATTATTAAATCAGCCTATAGAGAAGAGTAATTTCATTAGTGCTCATTTAGGTAATGGCTGCTCTGTTACTGCAATAAAAAATGGTAAAAGTGTTGATACCAGTATGGGTTTAACGCCATTGGCTGGTATTGTTATGGGTACTCGCAGTGGAGATATTGACCCCGGTTTATTTAATTTTTTAACTACACAGCTTAGTTACAACGCTCAGCAAATAGATAATTTATTAAACCAAGAAAGCGGCCTACTAGGTATTAGCGAACTCTCTAACGATTGTCGAACGATTGAAGAAGCCGCTGTTGCCGGACATAAACAAGCACGTTTAGCGCTGGATATTTTTTGCTACCGACTAGCCAAACAAATTGCAGCTTACATGGTACCATTACAACGTTTAGATGCACTTATATTTACTGGCGGCATTGGCGAAAACTCCGATATCATACGTGAAAATGTCATTAATCAATTAGCCTTTTTAGGATTCAGTTGTGACCAGAAGAGCAATCTTGATGCACGTTTTGGTAATCAAGGTATTATTAGTTCAGCCAATACTTCACCCAAAGTGGTAGTAATGCCGACCAACGAAGAGTGGGTTATTGCACTTGATGCCGCTAACATCGTAAAGGAGCTTTAATATGGCACGTCGTATTATGTTAATTCCTGTGTCTACCGGTGTGGGTTTAACGTCGGTATCAGTTGGTTTAGTTCGCGCTCTTGAGCAAAAAACAGTTAAAGTTAACTTTTTTAAACCCATCGCTCAGCCTCGTTCAGGCGAAACTGGTCCTGAAAAATCAACACAAATAGTCACTCAAGGTTCACCTATTAACCCACCCACCCCTTTTGCTCTTGATTATGCTGAGCAAATGATTGGCGACGGTAAAGGTGATGATCTACTAGAGGAAATTGTTGAACGCTTTGAAAGTAAAATAAACGACGATGAAGTAGCTATTATTGAAGGTATGGTGCCTACTCGTCGCCAACCTTATGCTGGGCGTGTAAACCGCGAAATTGCGCAAACACTCGGCGCTGAAATTGTATTTGTACTTACCCCTGGTAATTACACCATTACTCAAATAGAAGACCGCCTAGAAATTGCAGCAGGTAATTACGGTGGAATCGATCATCCTCGTGTACTGGGCTGTATTTTTAATAAAGTAAATGCGCCACTTGATGAAGAGGGCCGTGCACGCGCCGATTTAGTCGACGCTTACAAACCCGAAGAGCTTGAAAACGAGTTAAATCGTTTAGCGTCTTTACCTATTTTTAAAAAGAATCCGTTTATGTTGCTTGGCGCAATCCCGTGGGATTTTGACTTAGTAGCGCCACGCGTAAAAGACTTAAGCGCGTATTTGAAAGCAACAATAATTAACGAAGGCGATATGCTTCATCGTCGCCTGCGTCGTATTACTTTTTGTGCTCGTACGGTTTCTAATATTTTAAATTATTTTACGCCAGGTGCTTTATTAGTAACACCAGGCGATCGCTCAGACATACTTGTTGCTGCGTGTTTATCTGCTATGAACGGCACTAAACTTGGCGCTATATTACTCACCGGTGGCTTTGAGCCAGAGCCACGCATTATGGCTTTGTGTGAACAAGCTATGCAAACCGGTTTACCAATACTCGCAACCGATGCCGACACATGGCGCACATCACTATTACTGCATAACTTTAATATGGAAGTACCAAATGATGATGACCAACGCATTGAAAAAGTAAAAGATCACAACGCAGAACATATCAATTCAAGCTGGCTCGATACTCTAGCTCAAAGTGTAGGCAAAACGCGTAAGTTATCACCACCTGCATTTCGTTATTTATTAACCGATAAAGCACGTAAAGCAGATAAAACCGTAGTATTACCAGAAGGGAATGAACCTCGTACAATTAAAGCGGCTGCTATTTGTGGTCAACGTGGCATTGCTAAAACTATATTGCTTGGCGATCGCGAAGAAATAATGCGTATTGCACAGCAGCAAGGTATTGAGCTAAACGAACATGTAAGTATCATCGAGCCAAAAAGTATTATAAATGATTATATTGCGCCTATGGTCGAAATTCGTAAAAGCAAAGGCCTAACTGCCGTTGTAGCACAAGAGCAACTACAAGATAACGTCGTACTTGGCACAATGATGCTTGAGCAAGGTAAAGTAGATGGTTTAGTATCGGGCGCGGTAAATACCACTGCCAATACAATTCGCCCGCCCCTGCAGTTAATTAAAACAGCGCCAGGATCATCACTGGTATCTTCCGTATTTTTTATGCTGCTACCTGATCAAGTGTTAGTTTACGGCGACTGTGCAATTAACCCCGACCCTAATGCTGAACAACTTGCTGATATAGCGATTCAATCTGCCGACTCTGCAGCTGCATTTGGCATAGAGCCACGTGTAGCCATGATAAGCTACAGCACGGGTACGTCAGGTACGGGTGCCGATGTTGAAAAAGTACGTGAAGCCACAAAAATAGCAAAACAAAAACGTCCTGATTTAATTATCGACGGCCCACTACAATACGATGCCGCTATAATGGAAAATGTAGCACTTAAAAAAGCACCTAACAGCCCTGTAGCTGGTAAAGCGACTGTATTTATATTCCCAGATTTAAATACAGGTAATACAACATATAAAGCAGTACAACGCAGTGCCGACTTAATAAGTATCGGCCCTATGCTTCAAGGTATGCGCAAACCCGTAAACGACTTGAGCCGTGGTGCATTAGTCGATGATATTGTGTATACAATCGCCTTAACTGCAATTCAGGCAGCCCAAGCAGAAGCGCTAATAGCACATTAAACACAACGTGTGCTTTTTATAGCCTAGCTATTATTTATTTAATAATTAAGTAGTTAGGCTATTTATACCCTGCAACCCCCATACTTATCCACAGAAATTGTGGGTAAGTTTTTAATCTCTATTAAAACCCACTTCCAAATGCTCATTTTAGTCACGCTTACACCTTTAACTTGAAGGCAATAATCTATACTATAAAGCTATCAATAATGCTGTATCGCAGGCGTTTAATGTCAAAACAAACATTACAATTACACAGCACGGTTTTATCTATTCACAGTTTAGATGTTGACGCCGATATACCTGCGGCGCTACTCAAGCTTCCTTTATTTTTTATATCTAAAACCCAGGATGAACTATCTATTGTTTGCCCTAGTAGCTTTGAAATAGAGAGTTTAGATACCGAATATGATTGGCAAGCACTTGAGGTGGTTGGCCCACTTGGTTTTTCGCTGACCGGAATAATGGCTAATATATCGGGTGTATTAGCAAGCGCTAAAATTTCTATTTTTTCAATCTCAACCTACGATACCGATTATATTTTAGTAAAAAAACAAACGGCCTCACTAGCACTTAACGCCTTAAAAAAAGATGGTTACAACGTGGTGGCCCAATAGCATATGAAAGCACAAACAATTGAATATCTAGCACTCAATAAAACGCCCCGCAGTGCCATCCTTATTACAAGCCCATTTACAGGTAAAGTAATACCGCTTCAAGAACACCCCGAACCTATTTTTAGGTTTGGTATTCTCGGTCCTGGTATTACTGTAAAGCTCAGTAGCCACAAAATTTTAGCGCCGTTTGATGGCACGTTATTACAAGTAAAAAACGCAGGTACTGAGTTTATTTTACAGGCTAAAAATGGTTTAAAAGTTTTAATCAACTTAACTATTACCGGTTCGCAATCAATTACACATACCCATATTGCACAATTAAATGGTAGTGAAATAAGTAAAGGCCAGCGCCTCGCTTATTTTGATTTACGCGAACTAGAAACGCCTATGCTGGCCAGTTTAATCTTACTTAACGGCCATAATCTCGGCACATTTCATTACTCACATTCGCATGTAAATGCGGATGTAGATACCTTATTAACTATTATTAAGAAGAACTAAATTTATGATCACTCTATACGGTATTAGCAATTGCGACACGATAAAAAAAGCAAAAAAATACTTAGCCGACAACAACATCGAATTTACGTTTCATGATTACCGCAAAGATGGCGTAAATGAGCAAATGGTAAGTGATTTTGCAGATAAACTCGATTGGGAGCAACTCGTTAATAAACGTGGCACAACTTATCGCGCATTAACTGATGAGCAAAAACAGAGTTTGACTAAAGAAAGTGCTATCCCATTGTTAGTTGAACAACCTGCAATGATCAAACGCCCAGTACTTATTAACAATGGCAGTTACCATTTAGGTTTTAAAGCAGCTCAATACGATGAGATATTTAAATCATGAAAGATGATGTAATTGCACTCGCCCAAGCACTAATACAACGTGAGTCAGTAACGCCCGAGGATGCTGGCTGCCAACAGATGATGAACGACCGCCTTGCTGCGGTTGGTTTTAATATAGAGTCATTATTTTTTACCGACACATTAAATACATGGGCTCGAAAAGGCACACAATCACCGCATTTTTGTTTTGCAGGCCACACTGATGTTGTGCCAACAGGCCCTGAAAAAAATTGGCAACACCCGCCGTTTTCAGGATTAATAAAAGACGGTTTATTACATGGGCGCGGCGCTGCCGATATGAAAGGCTCGTTAGCTGCAATGCTTGTTGCAACCGAGCGGTTTGTTACTAAGCACCCAGATCATAAAGGTTCGATTTCATTTTTAATAACCTCTGACGAAGAAGGCCCGTTTATAAACGGGACTACCCGTGTAATTGATACGCTAGAGGCGCGCGGTGAAAAAATTGATATGTGCCTAGTAGGCGAGCCTTCATCACGGGATGTATTAGGTGATGTTGTTAAAAATGGCCGAAGAGGTTCACTTACCGCTTTTTTAACCGTTAAGGGTGTACAAGGGCATGTCGCCTATCCACATTTAGCACAAAACCCAATTCACCTAGCAACCACTGCCCTTACAGAGCTTAGCCAAACGGTGTGGGATAACGGAAATGAATACTTCCCTGCTACCAGCTTTCAAATTTCAAATATTAATGGCGGCACAGGTGCAGGTAATGTGATCCCGGGTGAGCTAGAAGTACAGTTTAACTTTAGATTTAGCACGCAAGTAACACATGAGCAATTACAACAACGTGTAAATGACATTCTACAAAAGCATAACTTAAATTATGAATTAAGTTGGATCGTAAATGGCTTGCCTTTTATTACCGAGCACGGACCCCTTGTTGATGCCACAGTCAATGCTATTAAATCGGTAACCGGTTTAACCACAAACCTAGAAACTACCGGCGGCACATCAGATGGTCGCTTTATTGCACAAACAGGTGCTAAAGTAATTGAACTTGGCCCACGTAACGAAACTATTCATAAAGTAGATGAATGCGTAAGTACCGATGATTTAATAGCCCTTACCGACATTTACGAGCAAATACTAGAGCAACTTTTAGCATAATGGATGTAACTAAACCAACATCGATAATGTGTATCACAGGGCAAAGTGATACACATTTAACTGACATACAAAATCATCGCTTGCACAGCGCTATTATTAGCGACTTTTTATCGCTGCAAAGTGCAGCTCAAAAAGCGGGATTTGAGCTTACTATTGCCTCAAGTTTTCGCGACTTTGAACGCCAGTCAATTATTTGGAATAATAAGTTTTTAGGTATTCGACCTGTTTATAATAAACAGCAAAAGGTTGTAGATTTAACTAAATTAAACGATGTAGATAAATGCATAGCAATAATGCTCTACTCTGCACTACCTGGCGCAAGCAGACATCATTTAGGCACTGACTTAGATGTGTTTGACAAAGCTGCGGTGAGTGATGATTATAAGCTACAGCTAACACCTGAAGAATACCTGCAAGGTGGGCCGTTTGCATCTTTAAGTAATTGGCTTGATACTAACTTAGCTAAATTTGGTTTTTATCGTCCTTACCAGCATGATTTAGGTGGCGTAGCGCCTGAGCTTTGGCATATAAGCCATATTAAGCAATCACAATTATTAGTGAATAAGCTTAGCGAGCAAATACTTTTTGAATGCATAAAAAACAGTGAACTACAGGGTAAGCAGGCAATACTTGATAACTTACCTGCTATTTATAAACGCTTTGTAACAAACGTGAGCCCGCCCACCTAAAAGAAGGTTAGGTTAAGCCTTCTTTTTATTTAAAATAAACACCAGCACAGCGCCTAATATTAACGAGCTTGCTACTATAAACTCCATTGTTACCTGCTCTGATAAAAACATAACACCAGCAATGGCAGCAAGTACCGGCACACAAAGTTGCACAACCGCAGCTTGGGTACTTTTAAGTAGTGGCATTGCTACATACCAAACACTATAACCAACTCCAGACGCTATTGCCCCCGAGGCACACGCAAGTAATACCCCTTCAATACTCATATTTTTTAAATAACTCATACCTACAAGTAATAAAACAGGGATAGCAACTAAGCTTCTTATAAAGTTAAACCCAGTAGTACGCAGTGGCGATACGCACACTTTACCGCGAATACTGTAAATACCCCATGCCACACCACTGAGTGCCATAAGTGATGCACCTAATAATGAAGGCACCGCTGCAGATGGCAGCATTAAATATACAAAACCAGATAACGCCACTATAAATGCACACCACTGGAGTACGCTTAATTGCTCTTTTTGATAAATACCCCAGCCAATCATAGTAAGTTGCACAGCAGAAAATAAAATTAGTGCACCGGTACCGGTATCTAGCTCTACGTAGGCAATCGAAAAACAAAGCGCGTAAACAAGCAGGCTAATACTGCTTCGCCAGCTTCCTCTGTCACTTAAAATAGCGGGATTGAATGTGCCTTTACGTTTTAAATTATGGGTATAAATAGCCATTATAATGCCCAAACATGCAGCCCCGCTAAGTAAGCGAATAACAGTAAAGTTCCAAGCATCTATATAACCTTCTGCTAAGGCCATTCTGCAAAATAGAGAATTTGCGGCAAACGCAATTAAAGCAATTAATGTGTATATGGTGGCTTTCAAAAAAATTCCTTCGCAACGAAAAATAACTATATTGTTTTAACTCACTCGCTAATTAACCAACCACGTTCAAGCCATTGATTAATTTTAGTAATTAAAAACCCAGCGATTTTCTCACCCGGGAGTTCATTTAAACAGGATTGACATAACTGTGCAAAGGGTGTGTTTTGTTTTAATAAACTCAGTAAGCGGTATTCTTGTGCATCAACGCTTAAATATTGTGTACGTCTTTGAGCATCACGTGCTACAACCCAAAAGCGAGGTTCTGAGACTCTTGGCTCTGGCGGTGTTTGCTTTTGTTTTATTGCCTGCCAACTTTCAACCGCCAACGTATTAAACACAACTAACTGTACACTTGGATGTAATTTTAATAGTAAAGTTGGCCATTGCTGAGGTTCAATACTTTCAAGCTCTGATACATTGAGTAATGTTTTATCGCTTGCATCAAAAGTACTTAGTAATAGTCGTTCAAATTTGGCTATATCTGCAAGTATGGGGTAATCACTAAAAGGAGTATTAGCGGCTAAATAATCTGGTAGTTTCTCTGCAAAAATTCGTAGTGACGTATGAGTTGAAGGATATAAAGCTAAATAACCATCAACCATCATCTCAAATAAATCATCACCTAAGTAAATACCCAACTGTTCGTGATCTTGCTCAATCACGGCTCTTAAGCGAATTTTATAAGCGCTTTGATAAATAGAGAGTCGCTGTTGTGTATTTAACTGCCCTTGCTGCGCAATTTGCTCGCTAATATCCGAACTTTCTCCTTGCAGTAAATTCATAAACTGTTGTTGCAGCTTTGCTAAATCACTCATGATCTTATATCCCAAAACGGTTTCACTAGCGTTTTAGCATGCTCAAGCTCAGTAATTAAATCATCAAGGGAGCCAATATTATCATCGCGTTCAATCATGGTACTTACCGGATTTAATGTTTTTGCATACTGAGCATATAAGTCCCATACCGCATCGGGAACATCTTCATCGTGAGTATCTATAATATGCGTACCAAAGTCTTGATGTCCTGCTAAGTGTATTTGTGCAATAGCTGTACTCGGAATAGCTGATAAATAATCCATTGCATTAAAGTCGTGATTTCGTGCACTTACATAAACATTATTTACATCCATTAAAAACTTACAGCCTGTTTGCTTATGTAATTGCGCTAAGAATTCCCACTCACTCATTTGTGAATCGTTATAGGTTAAATAGCTCGATACATTTTCAAAAATCATTTCGCGCCCCAGGTAGTCCTGAACTTGCGAAATTTTATTTGCTAAATGATCAAGCGCCTCTGAGGTGTAAGGCATTGGTAGTAAATCGTGGCTATTAACACCGCCCACTTGGGTGAAACATAAATGATCAGACACCCACTGCGGCTCAACCCTCGCAATTGTGTTTTTTAACTGATTTAAGTAGTCCTTATTAATAGGGTCAATACTACCAATCGACATTGATACCCCATGCATAACAATCGGATAATCTGCTCTTATTTTATTTAAATAATGCCAAGGTTTTCCACCGGCTACAAAATAGTTTTCTGAGATAATTTCAAACCAGTCTACAGCTGGTTTCTCTGCAATAATTTGCTCAAAATGCGGGGATCTCAGTCCTAAACCAAAACCTAAAAAACGATTTGTCATAAACTTCCTTAATAAGCCTGAATAAGAAAACACATCGTTCAGGCTTATTTTATGCGTTCGATAAATTGGTATTAGCTACCTACAGAACCACCAATATCACCACATGCTTTTGCAGGCATTGATACAAAACCGGTGCCTTTACATGATGCATGTCCAGCACAAGCATTATTAGCAGTCTTACAATCGTTATGACCGCCACACACATTTACATCGTTACAATGTACTAAATCTGCTTTAGCTACACTGCCAACCCATTTATCTTTTACTGTACCGCCAACGTCAGCACATGATTTTGCAGGCATTGCCACAAAACCAGTTCCTTTACATGACGCTTGACCTGCACATGCATTCTCAGCTGTTTTACAATCGTTATGGCCACCACATACATTCGCATCATAACAATGAACTAAATCAGTTGTTGCGCCATTATTAGCAACTGCACTTGATGTTGACGTTTCTGCCTCTGTTGCATTACAACCAACTAAACCTGCTACCATTACAGCCATTGCTGCACCTGTGAACTTTTTCATTTTTTATTTCCTCTGAGTGATATAACTCTTAGCAAGACCGCTAAAGCGAAAATACTATTTCAGTGGAGTTGATAATAAACCAAAAAAAATTCACACTTTGTTCACCAATGTCATTTTATATTTCTTTATTAGCAGGCAGTTTTACTCTACGATTTTTTACAATATTTCACACATTTAGCTAAAAATAGTATGTTAATGTATACAGGTAAATTAAGAGGAGTGCTCAGTGCGCCGCAGTATAATTTTAAGCTTTTGTTTTATTTTAAGTGGGTGTAGCACAATGGGTTTTAATGACCTATTTAATGACTATGCCACGCAAATGACACCAATAAGAAATGCGATCGAGAAAAACAACATCGAAGAAGCGCAATCCCTTATTGCTAATAATAGCACCTTGCACAGCAGCTACTTACTCAACCAACTTGAGCAAGCTCGTTTAAACGACTTAGCAAATACGCCAGATGATGCACAAAGTAAATTTGAGAACGTGTATACGCAAATGCAAAAAAAGCGTGAAGCCGCCAAAATACAAGTTAGTGCGGGCCTTGAACAAAGTAACGCTTTATTTACCAACGACTCAGCAATAACTTATGTGCCACCCGCTTACGAAATGAGCATGCTTCATAGTTATAAAGCACTTAACTACGTGTATAAAAATGATGTTGAAGGCGCATTGGTCGAAATTCGCCGAGCTAATAAAGTACAAGTTGATGCGCTTAGCGAGAATGAAGCAGAAGTAGACTCAACCGCTAAAGAAGCTCAGCAACACTATCCAAGCATGAGCAATGTAACCAGAAACATAAAAAATGGCTTTCAAAATGCCTACACATTTTACTTATCTGCTTTGCTTTACCAAAGTGCTAAACAATACGACGACGCCTATATAGATTATAAAAAAGCATTGGCTATACAACCTAACAATATTTATTTACAGCAAGATGTAATGCGCCTTGCTAAAAAACAAGGGTTTGACCAAGACTTAAATGAATTTAATAAACGCTTTGGCGATACGCCCACTATTTCTTCATCACAAGGCGAAGTAATTGTTTTATTTGAACAAGGATTAGTACCAAAACAAGATGAATTTAAACTGCGCTTGCCAATTTATTCATCACGTGGCGATGCACGCTTTTACAGCTTGGCGATGCCGGTATATAAAGATAATGCCTATGTGCGCCGCCTTAACAATATAAATATAGATGCACAAAGCTTAGAGCTGAGCCCATTAGTACACATTGAAGCACTTGCAGCTAAAACTCTAGAAGATCAAATACCTGCAAAAGTCGCTCGCCAAGTACTTAGATTAGTAGCTAAAGAGAAAGTGCGGGCAGAACTTGCTCGTAGTGCCGGTGATGTAGGTAACATACTTGCTAATATTTATAATTTGGCGTCTGAGCAAGCTGATACACGCAGCTGGCTTACACTTCCAAATCAAATAAGTGTCGCAAGGCAAAGCCTAAATACAGGTGAGCATTCTGTGCATATTGGCACACAAGCACCTATAAATTTTACCATTAGTAAGCAAGGGTTAACGTTAATTTACTTAACCTCTATTAATAACTACTTTAATTACCACGTAGTTCAACTTTAGGAGCCATCATGAAATACATAGCGCCATTATTAGCAGCCTTAATGCTCAGTGCATGTTCCAGCCAACCGGTTACATCGGGTATTTCTGTTGAACAAAATAAAAACCAGTTTAATGAGCAATTACGTGTAGATAACCCAGAGCTTGGTAAAAAGCTGGCCATTACTGATGTGAAAACACGTCAAACCAACCAGTTAACCGATGTAGTAGTGACACTTTCAAGCCAGTATAAAAAATCACAATATTTGCAGTATCAGTTTAATTGGTTTGATAAAGACGGCTTTGTAATTAAAGGCAACCATTCACCTTGGCAAGCACTCACCTTATTTGGTTTTGCAAAAACACAATTACCGGGCTTAGCACCGAGCTCTGATGCGGTTACCTTTTCTTTAGCAGTAAGAGAAGTGTCTACCGAATCACAAGAATTTAAAGATTAAAGGAAACAACCATGATCATCAGTAACAAATTTAAAACAGTATCAACTTACGCTTTAGTTGGCCTCAGCGCTTTAGTATTAAGTGGCTGTGCTAATAAAGCCGTAGTAAGTTATGGCGACGCACAAGCAGTAGAAACAACCGATATTAATTTTGGCTCTACCGATTTACAAAAAGTAGCGAGCCAAATGACCGATTCATTACTCAGCTCACCCGTTGTTGGCACAATGACCGCTAATAAACGCCCTGTAGTATTTGTTGAGCGTATTAAAAACAAAACTAGTGAGCACATTGATACTGAATCAATCACCGATTCAATCTCAACGCAAATGCTACGCAGTGGTAAGTTCCGTTTTGTAGATATGACGCGTGTTGAGTCAGTACGTGAGCAATTAACGTTTCAAAACGAAGATGCCCTTGTTAACCCTGCAACAGCCGTTGCATTTGGTAAACAAATTGGCGCGCAATATATGTTATACGGAAATTTATCGAGCATAGTTAAATCAAATGCCGACAAATCAGACGTATACTATAAATTTACGATGCGTTTAATGGATATGGAAAGCGGCCTAGTTGAATGGGCAGACGAAACTGAAATTCGTAAAACTAAAGAAAAATCGACATTTGGTTGGTAGTTACTAAGCCTTTACGGGCTAACAAGCCCGTACTTGCTACCAATAGGAGATTATTATGAAAGCTATAATATTAGTAATGTGTGCTCTAATTACTATGAGCGCGCCAACTTTTGCCCAATATGAGCGAAATAAAGCAGTGCCTGTCCAACAGGTTTTATTTGGTGACGTAAAATCGGTACGCAATATTACCGAACAAGAAATCATTCAAGACAAAAACAACGGCTGGAAAACCTTCGGCGGTGCATTACTCGGTGGTGTTGTAGGCAACCAGTTTGGTGGCGGTAGCGGCCGCACAGTAGCAACAATATTAGGCTCGGTAATTGGCGGCAGTGTTGCACATAACAGGCAGCAGCAAAGTCATTATCAGCAAAATCATTTTGTAGAGTTATTAATACAAGTTGAAAACGGCGACCAGTTTATGGTTGTTCAAGATCAAGACCAATCAATGCGCTTTAGCAAAGGCGATAAGGTAAGATTAGTTTACTTGAACGACAACACGGTGCGTGTAGATAAAGCGTATTAGCCAATATATTCATGACCAAAGTAAAAAACGAGCCAAATTTGGCTCGTTTTTTTATTTTTTAAATAACTATACTTGGCGATAGTCTTTAAAAAAACGCTTCATTTTTAACATCGCATCCGATAAATCATCTTTGCTTGGTAAAAATACTAATCTAAAATGATCCGGCTCGGGCCAATTAAACGCCCTGCCATGTACAAGTAATATTTTTTCGGCTTTTAGCAAATCGTACATCATCTTTTCATCATCTTTAACGTTAAAAAGTGCTGTATCTACTTTGGCAAACGCATAAAGCGCGCCTTTAGGTTTTTTACAACTAATGCCTTCAATAGCGTTTAACCCGCGCCATGCTATATCGCGCTGCTCGTATAAGCGCCCGCCTGGGTTAATTAAATTATCAATTGATTGCACACCGCCCAACGCTTGTTGAATTGCATATTGCGCAGGTACATTGGCGCACAAACGCATAGATGAAAGTATTTCAAGACCTTTGCGTAAATCATCCATTACCGAGGTACGACCGCTTAGCACCATCCACCCCATTCTTAGCCCTGCTGCACGGTAAGTTTTAGCTAAACCATTAAAAGTAATGATTGGTACATCATCACACAGTGAGCCGATTGAAGTATGCGTTATACCATCGTATAAAATCTTTTCGTAAATCTCATCGCTCAATAACAGTAGTTTATGTTCACGCGCTATATCAATTAATTGCATTAGCAAATCATCACTGTAAACCGCACCTGTCGGATTATTAGGATTAATTAATACCAAAGCTTTAGTTTTAGACGTTATTTTGCTTTTTATATCTGCAATATCCGGATACCAATCTTGCTCTTCATCACATAAATAATGCACCGGATTACCACCCGATAATGTTACAGAAGCAGTCCAAAGTGGATAATCTGGAGCTGGAATAAGCACTTCATCGCCATTATTTAATAGCGCTTGGGTGATCATCTGAATAAGTTCGCTTACGCCATTACCAATATAGATACTATCTACATCTAAATTATGTAATCCACGTTGTTGGTAGTGCTGATAAATAGCCACGCGGGCTGAATAGAGGCCTTTAGAGTCACAGTAACCTTGGGCTGAATATAAGTTGCGGATAATATCGCGGTGCATATCTTCTGGCATATCAAAACCAAAAGCAGCTGGATTACCTATATTCAATTTTAATACTTTTTGACCTTCGTCTTCCATTTTTTTAGCTTGTGCTAAAACCGGCCCACGAATGTCATAACATACACCTTCTAATTTGTGACTCTTTTTAATATCAGACATTTTTACCTCGACTAGTGAATCTTTAGACTAACCTAGTAAAGGCGTAAAATGCCAGTCAATTTAGGTGCTTAATACTGAAATAAATTCACGTTTCAGCTTCAATAATTAACGAGATGCTAACCATTCATTTAGCTTAGCTTGAGAGCCTATTACTTGAGCCATTAAGCTATTAGATGCGTCGATAGCTTCAGCTAAGTTATCTAGGTTTAAATTTTGTTCAATAACACGCGATACTTCAGCAAGGCTTGAAGCTCCAAACTGCGCCGCATTCGATTTTAAGCTATGGGAGTGGCGAATAGCTGCTTCTTTATCTTTACCAATGGTTGCTAACACTTCTGAGCCCAAACGTTCAAACTCTGAGCAGCAAAAATCAAGTGTATCAGCAAACTGCTCACCCAATAACGATTCCATACTCTCTAATGCTGATGTATCAATATTTATTTCTGTCATATTTTAAGCCCTTAAAACAATCCATGTAAGTTACAGTTTAATAGTACTACTTTATATTGATGCGTAAAAAAAACCAACTTAATTACCTTATAAATGTATAATTGCGAGGATCATACTGGCAACAAAAAGTTTATTAAATGGCACGCACACTTTGTAAACATTGTAACTTTTCAATAAACACCTGTATTTGCAGCGCAATTACAAATATAAACAACAAAGTTACGGTTATTATTCTACAGCACCCGAGTGAAGAAAAAATAGCAAAAAATACCGCTAAACTACTCAATTTATGCCTAACTGATTGCCAAATAATCAAAGGCGAAAATAATGATGACTTTTCCATACTAAAAACACTGCCAGTAAGCTCAACTGTTTTACTCTACCCTAACGAACACGCTGTAAATTTAGACGATAACACTGAGCAGCCAAGTGTAAAAAGCATCACTCATTTAATCGTGGTTGATGGTACATGGAAAAAAGCCTACAAAATTTTGCAACTCACCACATTACTAAATAAATTTAAAACGGTCAGTTTTAAACAGCTACCTAAAAATCGTTATGCTATTCGTAAAGCCCCTCGGGCCGACAGCCTATCCACACTTGAAGCTGTAGCGCATAGTTTGTTTTTAATAGAGCAGCTAAATCCCGCACCACTTTATAATGCGCTTAATGAATTAATACAAAAACAAACCCAACACATGCCCGAGCACGTAAAAGCACGTTACTTAGATTAAACTCGTTACTATATGAAACTTGCAATGCGTAACTACCCTAACAGACTAAAACGTGGCTTTACTCGCCAAGGACCCGACTATCGCTTTGACGACCAAGTCGACTTTAGCGATATAAGAGATACCTTCGGCTTTAGGTCAATGGTCGTTGGTAAATGGGTAACTAAAGAAGAGCGCTACATTAGCGCCAATTTAATTTACGATGCACTGGCCGACCTTGCACAAATACTGCATTTACCACCTAAAGCAATTGGCCTGCGCGGGAAGCTTAACTTTGCATTTGGCCATGGTGGTCAAAAAGGCGTGCAAGCGCATTATAATGCAGCCTCTCAAACACTTGCTCTTGCAAAAAATGCAGGCGGTGGTGCACTTGCTCATGAATGGTTCCATGCGTTTGACCATCATATAAGCGAGCACTTATTTGCAACAAAATCACAATTTGGCTTTGCCTCAAAATTGTGGCTTTCAAACACGCCTAATTTATCGCATCCACTTAATAATGCTTTGAACAGTTTTTATAAACATGTATTTTTAGATGAAGATGGTATTGATGCAAATAACTTTGTACAAGCGTGTATAGAACACGATAAAGCCCACAATATGAATTATATGAGCATGCCAGAAGAGCTTGCAGCACGGTGTTTTGAAGCCTGTATTGAAGGCCACACATATATAAAAAATAGCTTTTTGGTGGGAGGCTTAAAAAGTAGTAATTTAATATACCCAAATAGTGAGCATATTAATAAAGCAAATGAAGCGCTTAACCAGTATTTTGAACTACTGGGTTATGCGCTTCATAAAATAGACGAGTAATGTCTATATTTGGTGATTATTTATCGTCACTAATACGACTTGCTACTGCGCTGCTTTGATCTTTATATTTTGCATCTTTACGAATATTGTATGGGTTTTCACACGGGCCCGATAACATTTCAAAGCTCATAGCACCAATTTTCATCAGTGGGCGTAGTGCCAGTGGTAATTTACCTGAGTTGTAAAACTCTAAAACAATATTGCCACTCCAGCCTGGGTCTATTCGATGCGCGGTTACATGCACCATTAACCCCAAACGCGCAAGCGATGAGCGTCCATCTAACCAACCTACTATATCTGCTGGCAACGTTACTTTTTCATGGGTAATAGCTAGTGCAAGTTCACCTGGGTGTAAAAAGAATGCTTCACCTTCATCAAGCACTATTTCTTCACTCATGATCGATTCCATGGCTTTATTTAACTGATCTTTTGGACCACTTAAATCGACGTATGCTGCATTATGCGCATTAAACGTTCTAAATTTATTACCCAAGCGTAAATCGGCAGTCACGCCTGAAATCATCTCGCTCGTTGGTGCAGGCTCAATAACTATGCGGCCATCGCTTAAGTATTCTTTAATATGTGTGTCTGAAAGTCTCATTATTTATTAATCTTCCGTAATCACAATTTCAATTGCATTGTGATGCTGTTGATAATAAAGCGTGCTGGCTATTAGCCTTGCTGCTGCGCTGTATGTTTTGCTTATTGCGGCATCGTTATCGCTTGCAATAAGTTTACCTTGCTCAGAATACTCGCGTATATCTATTGCAAGTGGAATATGGCTAAGTACAGGCACGCCGTGCTTATGCGCCAGCTTTTGGGCGCCGTCTTTACCAAATACGTGGTTAGCTTCACCACAGTGAGTGCAAATGTAGTGGCTCATATTTTCGATTAAGCCAAGCACCGGTACGTTTACTTTATTAAACATAGCAATGCCTTTTTGCGCATCGGCTAGCGCTAAGTCTTGCGGTGTAGTGACAATAACAGTGCCGCTAGCGGGTACTTTTTGGCTCATTGTAAGCTGAATATCACCGGTGCCCGGTGGCATATCAACAATTAAGTAGTCAAGCTCGCCCCAATCGGTTTCATTAAGTAACTGGCTCAGCGCGCCTGACGCCATTGGTCCACGCCATACCGTGGCATCATCGCTTGGAACTAAAAAGCCAATTGACTGCGCTTTAATGCCATTTGCATTAAAAGGCTGTAGCTGTTTGTTATCTTTAGTGACGGGCTCTGCGCCCACTAATCCTAAAAGCATTGGGATAGATGGGCCATAAATGTCAGCATCTAAAATACCCACCTTTGCGCCTTCATTTTTAAGCGCGCCTGCCAAGTTAACAGCAGTAGTCGACTTACCTACTCCACCTTTGCCTGAGGCAATAAGTACAATATGTTTAATCGCTTTAAACTTAGCCGCCTCTTTAATGATAACCTTGGCGCTAATTGTTACAGGCACATTTAAGCTTTCACTTACGTGTTGCTCAACTAAAGGCATTTCTGATTGCCCAGCAAATGGCAGAGTTAATTTGATTTGTAGTGATTTATCGTCATTTTGAGTAATAGTATCAATGAAGCTTTCATCAATACCGACGGCAAAAGCAGCACTACGATATGCCGCTAAGGCAGTTATAATCGGTTGTTTTTGCACCGATTTAGAAGAGAATAGTTTCGACAGTCCAAACATAGCAATTAAATAGCGTTTCTTTGATGAAAAGTGCCACGGAATTATGTAACATTCAGGGCATTAACACCAGTCAATTAATAAAAATCCATAAGCTGTGCGCACTCTAAGCAGATAGCTTGTAGATAAATTAATGATAATTGCCGTTTGTATAATAAAAACGGCGTTTTATCCTCAATTCGGAATGATTATGACGCAGCGAAAGATCCTGATTACCAGCGCATTACCTTATGCAAATGGCCCTACTCACCTAGGTCATTTATTGGAATATATTCAAACTGATATTTGGTCACGTTTTCAAAAACTACAAGGCCACGAAGCTTATTATGTTTGCGCAGACGATGCCCACGGCACGCCAATTATGCTTAATGCGCAAAAGCAAAGGATCACGCCTGAAGAAATGGTAAAACAAGTGAGCATAGAGCGCCAACGCGACTTTGCTGACTTTAATATCAAATTTGATAACTACCACAGCACCCACAGCCAAGAAAACAAAGAATTAAGCGAACTTATTTATAACCGCCTAAACGATGCCGGTCATATTAAAAAGCACACTATTTCGCAATTATTTGATCCAGAAAAAGGTATTTTCTTACCAGACCGCTTTGTAACAGGTACTTGCCCGACGTGTAAGTCTGAAAACCAAAACGGCGATAGCTGTGATTCGTGTGGTGCTACATACAGCCCTACCGAACTTATTAACCCGCGTTCTGTAATGTCAGGTGCTGAGCCTGTACTTAAAGATTCTGAGCATTACTTTTTTGACCTGCCAGCATTTGAAGGCATGCTAAAGGAGTGGTTACACTCGGGCACTATTCAACAAGAAATGGCTAACAAGCTAGACGAATGGTTTACCGATGGCTTGCAACAGTGGGATATTAGCCGTGACGCACCTTATTTTGGTTTTGAAATCCCAAATGCACCAGGCAAATATTTTTACGTTTGGTTAGATGCACCTATTGGTTACATGGCGAGTTTTAAAAACCTATGTGACAAAAAAGGCCTCGACTTTGATGCGTTTTGGGCTGAAGGTTCAGACGCAGAGCTTTATCACTTTATTGGTAAAGACATTATCTACTTCCACAGCTTATTTTGGCCAGCAATGCTAGAAGGCGCTAATTTTAGAAAGCCAACTAACGTATTCGCTCATGGTTTTGTAACTGTGAATGGCGAAAAAATGTCTAAATCAAAGGGTACGTTTATTAAAGCGCGTACTTATTTAGATAACTTAAACCCAGAATACTTACGTTACTACTACGCAGCAAAATTAAGCAGCGGTATTGTTGATCTGGATTTAAACCTAGAAGACTTTGCACAGCGCGTAAATTCAGACCTAGTAGGTAAAGTAGTCAACATAGCGAGCCGTTGTGCTGGCTTTATTACTAAAAAGTTTGATGGCAAGCTAAGCAGTACTATTATGCAACCAGAGCTGTTAGCAGAGTTTCAAGCGGCTGCACCGAGCATTACAACACACTATGAGAACCGCGATTACAGCCGCGCAATTCGCGAAATAATGGCGCTTGCCGACAAAGCAAACCAATTTATTGATGGCGCAGCACCTTGGGTATTAATTAAAGACGAAACTAAGCAAAAAGAAGCACACGAAGTGTGTTCTCTTGGTCTTAACTTGTTCCGCGTTTTAATTACTTACTTAAAACCCGTGCTACCAGGAATGGCTGATAACGTACAAGCGTTTTTAAATGACGACCTTGCATGGGACGGCGTTCAAAATGCACTCGTAAGCCACCCTATCAATAAATTTAAACCGTTAATGCAACGTGTTGAAATGGATAAAGTGAACAAAATGGTTGAAGAATCTAAAGAAAGCTTAGCACCAAAAGTAACAATTGACCCTAACAGCCCACTTGCAAAAGAGCCAATTAGCGACGAGATTGAGTTCGATGATTTTGCAAAAGTAGACCTACGCGTAGCTAAAATTGCTAAAGCAGAGCACGTAGAAGGCGCAGATAAACTACTTAAGCTAACACTTGATTTAGGCGGCGAAACTCGCCAAGTGTTTGCGGGTATTAAATCAGCTTACGCACCTGAGGATATCGAAGGCAAGCTAACCGTTATGGTTGCTAACCTTAAGCCTCGTAAAATGCGCTTTGGTATGTCTGAAGGCATGGTATTAGCAGCAGGTCCTGGCGGAAAAGAAATTTATATTCTTAACCCAGATGACGGTTCAGAGCCTGGTATGCGCGTAATGTAATATTACTCATACAATAAAAAAACCGCTGATATGTCAGCGGTTTTTTTATGGGCTAAAGTAATGTTTAGTCGTATATTAAATACCGAACAAGAGCGTAGTGTTCTTACCAAGCTTGTAAAAAAATATATAAGTAAACAGCCTAAATAGGCAGTTATATTTTAACTCTAAAATTAATTATCTTATTTAATTGAGCTTTTTCAATACGCGGTCTTTTCTTGGTAGGTAATAGTTATCGTAATCAAGTGAGACTATAACGCGCTCTGCTTTTCCTAATAACTCGTTACGCGGAATTAAACCTATTACACGCGAGTCAGCGCTATTGTCGCGGTTATCGCCCATTGCTAAATAATAATCATCAGGAATTGTAATTGCATCAAAGCCCGATAAACGTGAAGGAATATTTGCCACTCTTATCGAATGCGCTAATCCGTTTAAATCTTCGATTTTATCAAGCGAGTCTATGTTGCTTTGCTGATCTGCATAATTAAGTTTTTTACCATTAATAATGAGCTCATTATTTTCAAGCGCAACGGTGTCTCCTGGCACACCAATTACACGTTTAATTAAACGGTTATCGGCAGCTTGTGAGTCAAAAACAATAATATCACCGGTTTGTGGGTCCGCTAGTTTAAGTAGTTTTATATGCGTAAATGGGACACGAATATCGTAGGCCATTTTATCGGTAAGTATTCTGTCACCTTCTTGAATTGTTGGCTTCATAGAGCCTGTTGGCACTTCGTACCAATCGGCTACAGCGCTTCTAAATACGCTCATTAGTGCAATAAATACGATAAGAGAGCGGTTATTTTTCCAAAACTTATAAACTAATTTCATGCCTATTCCCTTCAATTGAACAAGTCTTTAATTAAGTAACTGTTTATATGACTTTGCTAATTAGCTGCAGTTCAATCAATGATGTAACAAAACATGTTGGCTACTAATTTTAATTGATCGATTAAATTTAGAGCGTCGTAACATTTAACGAAACCAACGGGTATTAACTTAAAGGAAAAATAAAATGTTTAAGAAAATTACTACTGCATTATTGTTTACAACTGCAAGCCTTGGATTTACTACAATGGCTTATGCTGATCATCATGGTATGAAAAAAGACGTTGTTGAAGTAGCCGTTGAAAATGGTTCGTTCACTACTCTTGTTGCTGCTGTTAAAGCCGCAGGTTTAGTTGAAACACTGCAAGGTAAAGGACCCTTTACTATTTTTGCACCAACAGATGCTGCATTTTCTAAATTACCTGAAGGCACGGTTGAAATGCTACTCAAGCCTGAAAACAAAGATAAGCTAACGGCGGTATTAACTTATCACGTAGTGTCTGGAAAAGTGATGGCAGCCGATGTAATGAAGGTAGATAGTGCGAAAACACTACAAGGCCAATCAGTTATGGTTAAAGCCGACAGCATGGGCGTAATGATAAATGACGCTAAAGTTGTAAAAGCTGATGTAAAAGCAAGCAACGGCGTAATTCATGTTATCGACACAGTACTACTTCCAAAAGAGTAGTCATAAAAGAATAAGCCAACTAAAAAAGCATAAGTAGATACTTATGCTTTTTTATTTATTTTTGTTTCATGACATAACAAATTATTGATTTAGTTTTTCTTTCGCTTCTTTTACTTTTTCAAAATCTAAACCAAGTTCGTCAGTCGCTTCTTTAATAAGATGCGGTTGAGTCATCACAACTGCCATTAATTGTTGTAGTTTTTCTGGCGGAATACCAAGATCTTGAACAAGCGCCATTGCCATCATTGGGTTTTGAGTAAACGCTTCAAACAATGCTTTTACTTTTTCGTCGCTTACATTGTGCTCTTTAAGTATTGCTAGTATTGGATTCATTATTAAACCTTAAGTGTTTTTTATAGGGCTTAGTATATGGGCTAAACCCTAAAATTAAAGAGTTACTCTACAAGTAAAACCACTTTTCCTGCGTTTTCATTACGCTCTAAAATAGCATGGGCTTCGTTTGCGTCGCTCCAAGGCAATGTTTTATACAAGTTAAAGTCGTACTTTTTAGTGGCAATATCATTGTAAAAACGCGCTACAAAGTTGTCGCGCACCTGGCGTTTAAACTCAATACTACGATTTCTAAGCGTTGAGGCATGAAACGAAATACGCTTTTGTAAAAGCGCGGCAAAATCAACCTCTGCAAAACGTCCATCTAAAAATGCAAGCATTACAATTTGGCAATCCATGGCTGCAATAGCGGCATTTTTATTTAAGTAACTCCCCGAAACAGGATCAACAATTGCATTTGCTGTTAACTCATTTGCTTTCATATACTCTACAAAGTCGGTGGTTTTGTAGTTAATTGCATGATCGGCGCCGAGCTCTTTTGCGTGTTGGCATTTGTCATCCGTACCGGCAGTAATAACTACGGTAGCACCTGCGCTTTTGGCCATTTGAATTGCTGCACCGCCCACACCACTAGCACCTGCATGAATAAGCGCTGTTTGCCCTTTTTGTAATTTACCAAGCTCAAATAACGCGCCAAATGCCGTTAAATACACTTCGCTTATTGCAGCGCCCTCAGCCATTGTTACATCATCGGGTAATTCCATAAGCTGTTTTGAATCAACTGCTACATATTCGCTATAAGCACCACCTGAGCACAACGTAAAAATACGCTTGTTTAGCCAGCTTTTATCTACATCTTTTCCAAGTTCAGTAACTGTACCCGCACATTCTAAACCTAAAATCGGGCTATCTCCCGCAGGGGCCGGGTATTTACCTTGGCGCTGCATACTGTCTGCACGGTTTACACCTATTGCTGCAACTTTAACAAGTACTTCATGGCTCTTTACAACCGGCTTTTCGGTTTCACTAAATGCAAGATTGCCATCTTCATGAGAAATATATTTCATTGTTGCTCCAAGTTTAAAAACTGTAATAACATATAGATGGGGATGAACACAGATTCAAACAACCTCAAAAGCGCCAACTTTGTTTATAAGGATAAACATCGGGTAGATAACCATTATGTACTTGTTGCTGACAACTCTGCCAAAACGTCGCTAAAAACAAGTTGCTGTGCTCATTATTAAAATAATTAAACGCAATCTCGTTGGCGCTAAAAAACACCTTAAATTGGCTCGGAAATATATCGTTTTCAGCTATATCAAAATACGAGTTACTACTTAGCTCTTCAAGTGCATTTTGGGTTTGTGGCACCTCTCTAAAGTTGCAATCGGTTAGTGGGCAAATTTCGTCAAAGTCGTAAAACACAACTCGCCCCCATCGCGTTACGCCAAAGTTTTTCATTAGCATGTCGCCCGGAAATATATTAGCGCCCGCTAACTCTTTAATTGCTTTACCGTAGTCATGCATCACGCTCTCTAAGGTTTTGTTATCGCATTGGTTAATATATAAATTAAGCGGGGTCATTTTACGCTCAACATAAACGTGCTTTAAAATGAGTGCCTTGCCAGATATAACTATGCTGCTGCCAATTTGGCTTTTCATCTGCTCAAGCAGCTCGTCGCTAAAACGGCTTAAATCAAACGCTAAATATCTAAATTCGTGCGTATCTACCAAACGACCAACCCTATCGGCTTGTTTTACAAAGTTATACTTGTCTATCACTTGTGCTTTGGTAGCTGTTTTTGGCGCACTAAATTTGTCTTTAATTACTTTATAAACGTAATCTAGCCCTTCAATAGTAAATACCAGCATTACCATGCCCGGCGTACCTGGCGCTTTAACATACTTGAAGTTGGCTGGGCTATTTTTAGTCGTATCAACCTTGTGCCGATAAAACTCAGTTTTGGCGTGCTTTATAAAACCAATGGCGTTAAATAACTCAAAGCGTTGTTTGTGTGGCATTAACACACTTAAGTAATCTACATAACGAGCGGGTTTATCGGTATCAACCATAAAATAGGTGCGTGCAAAACCAAATAATAAACTTAATTGATCGGCGCCCATCATTACAGCATCAAGCTTTAGTCCCTCATCGGTATTTAAAATAGCGATAGCAAAAGGCATATTGTCGCCATTTTTAGCAATGCAGCGCCCAATTAAATAACAGGCTTTGTTTCTAAAAAATAATGAGTTGGCGTATTCAATATACCCATCGTTTAAATTTATAAGTTCGTACACCTGTTTGCATTGCTGCTTAGCGCCTTGCATTAACGTACTTTGTAATGTGGCTACATCGCGTTCTAAATGACTAAACGGCACTCTAAATACTTGATTAGTGATAAGCGTTTTAACGGCGTTATTAAACCCATTGTGTAGCGATACCCTGCTCACTAAGCTTTCATAAGAGCGTGGCTCACTACGATACTTTGCTTTTAATACAAACAAATGCACAGTACGAATTTTTTTATCGTCCCAAATTGCCCCAAACGTTGAATTAAAAAAAGTATGCGCAATAGGTTTATTTTCGTGATTTTGTACCATATCGCCGTAAATATTTTTAGCTAACTGCCACGTTTGCGGGCAAGTAAGTTCAGCATAAGCAATAACTCTCACGGCTTCACTCACGTTTTTTACTTCGCGCTCATACACTTGTAAACGTTCACGCATAGCACTTTGCACACTATGGTACTGTCGTTGTTCAAAACGGCTTTGTGCACCCAGTGTAATATTTAAAAATTGCGAAAACATCGCCTCAAATCCAGCAAAAACAGATCGTGCAAGCTTACTGGCAATAACGTTTTGCAGCGTATTATTAGATTGATGTGTTAGCCTAGTTTGCATAAATACAGCACTTATATTGATGCCAGTTATGGCGGTTATTTTTTATTAATTGTTTACACCTTAGCAAGCAGGCTTTAATTTAGATAATTAATACAGCATATAAATAGCATTGATCTAATGAATATAAGAAACGTCGACCTCAACTTGTTAGTTTACTTAAATGTACTCATCGATGAAAAAAGTGTTTCAAAAGCTGCAAATAAACTTGCTCTTACGCAACCGGCTATGAGTAACGCATTAAAACGTTTGCGCGATTTATTTGACGACCCACTACTTGTGCGTGCCGCAGGCTCTATGACGCCAACGGCAAAGGCACTTTCATTAAAGCCTGAAGTTGAGGCGCTCTTAAAAATGGCCGAAGCTATTACGCAGCCTAGTGAGCAATTTAACCCTACAACGGCTGAAGTTACGTTTAGAATAATGGCAAACGACTACATAGAGTCGACCTTAATAGCCCCTTTTATAACTGCGCAGCTTAGTAAAAATCCCGGTATTAATTTTGATGTATTAAGCCCAAGCGACGTAAACCTGCAAGACATGGAAAAAGGCACTATTGATTTAGCAATAAACCGCTTTAATGGCCTACCACGCTCGTTTCATCAAGCCAGTGTTTGGCGCGATAATTACTGTTGTTTAACCCATCCTAAAAATACATTTTTACAACAATCAGGGTTAGACGACTACTTAAAAAAAGAGCACATTTGGGTAAATCGTGCCGGCTGGGGGCCTGAAGCCGCTGTTACTAATAAATCAGGAAAGCAAAAATTAGGTTGGGTAGATGAAGCGCTTTGGCAACTAGAACAAACCCGTAAAATACGTGTTTTTACTCGCCACTACATGGTCGCAAGCCTGCTTTGCCAATCAGAGCAACTTATTGCCACCCTACCGCGCAGGCAAGCTAAGTTATTAACCTCTCATACTGATTTGGTAATCAGCCCTGTACCATTTCAAATAGTGCCTATTGAAGTAAAAATGATATGGAGCCCACTGCTGCACCATGCAACGGCGCACCAATGGTTAAGGCGTGAGTTATTAGCGTTTGCTAAAACGATTGCAGATAGATAAATTATTATTTTCATCACATCAAGCACCAGGTATTTTACTATCGCGCATACTTCCAAGCTTTACTTTCATTAGAAGAATATAATGATAAACAAACTTAATAATAAGAATAATGATACTGCAAATATAATTTTTGCTGTCTTTCAAAATTCCTATGCTATAGAGGCTAAACTGATCGGCGCGCATAACTTTCCTCCTTTAGCGCGTAATATTAAAGGTATAAAAAAATCAGAAACAACCTTTTATGGCTACAGCGAAAATGAATGTTTAGCAGCCGTTATAGAAGTAGATACAAACAACGAGTATTTAGATATTTGTAGTTTAACCGTTGATCCTAGTCATTTTAAAAAAGGTATCGCAAGTAAGCTAATAAGTTATGTTTTAGCAATGGATGATTTTTCTCATGCAATAGTGGAGACTGCGGTTGCTAATACTCCTGCAATAAATTTATATAAAAAGCATGGCTTCGTGGAATTTAAAAGATGGACTCCTTCACATGGTATTGAAAAGCTGGCTATGTCGATCGTAATTTAAATCAGTATTTCAAAATAGGTAATTTACAAATGGATAGTGCATCAATAATTGCGTGGAGTGTTTTGTTTGGCGGCATTGGTATTGGCTACCTTACTTACGGGCGAAGAAAAAAAGCCGTAGTACCACTTTGTATTGGTTTGTCGTTATTGGTATTTCCGTATTTTATGAGCAGTGTTAGCATGCTGTTGATTGTAGGCGCTATCTTAGTGGCTATTCCCTACTTTATTAAAATTTAACATTACTATTGTTATTGCTACTGTAACGACTAAATAAAATAAATGCTCAAAATAAAAAAGCGCCGTGGTATTCAACTTTGGGAAAATACCATGGCGCTTTTGGAAATCGTCGATATAGGAGTCTACCTACAGTGTATGATTAGCAAGCTTAGTACCAACTTCATAAAACAATTAAAATTCAATAAAAACAATAAACTAAGCATCCACCTTAACTCATCAACTAATCCCCTTGTTCCAGTTTTGTGCACGTTTTTACCGCTCTGCACCAAATTAATTAGTATAATTTAGGTATGTTTTCTATTTTTTTATTTAGTTTTAAAACTTACTATTGATGAAATCAATGTCAGTTATTGAAAACAACAATTTCATTAATAATACACTTAGCGCTAGAGTGAAGTTAAGCCAACAAACTAAGAGTAATAATTATGACAACATCAAGCTTCACACAACAAGACGGGTTATTTATTGATGCTAACTTACACCAGTTTATTGAAGAGCAGTTATGCGCAAAAACTAATACCACTGAAACTTACCAAGCATTAGCTACTTTAGTTGATGAGTTTGGTTGTAAGTGCCGTAAAACAAAGCACCAACCAAATGATGTATTAGAAGTGGATACATTGCTAAACGCATACCAACTTAAAAACCACCCACTTTGCCATGTTGATGCACAAACGACAGAAGCCGTTTTAGACGAATATTGCTGCCAGGTTCCTGCAATTATTGTTGTTGCGTTAATGGATACGCTTAGTGGTACGCAGTGCGATGAACCTCAAGCACATGAGATTTACCATCGTGCAGCGCAGTTAACCAACCGCCCTTGCATGCACAGAGTAAAAACTGCCTCAGCAGCTTAATAATGAATGTGTTTAAAAGTGCTCGATAACCTTCTTTGCAAAGCCAGTACAAGTTAAGGTTGTCGAGTTATGAATACTTGAGTTATCGCTCTGCTCTTGCGCTAAATCAAAGGTTACTTCACCGCTTTTAAATGTTTGCTCTAACGCATTTTCTATTAGTAATGCGGCCTCGTCCCATCCCATAAATTTAAGCATTAATACCGCACTTAAAATACTACTGCTGGGGTTTGCTTTATTTTGCCCTGCTATACGTTCAAACGTGCCGTGTGTAGGCTCAAAAAATGCGACATCGTTATTTAAATTTGCAGCAGGCATTATGCCAACACCGCCAACTTGTGCGCTCAGCATATCCGCTAAAAAGTCACCATTTTGATTAGTCGTCACCACTACATCAAATTGCTCTGGGTGCATTAAACATTGCTGCAGCATGTTGTCGGCTATAACTTCTTTAATAATTAGAGGTGCTTGATTTACTCGCTCTATTTGCAGCCAACGCCCATTTTCATGTGCAGTGGCATTAAATTCGCTTTGTGCAAGTGCATACCCCCAACGCTTAAATGCCCCATCGGTAAATTTAAGTACATTGCCTTTATGCACTAGCGTTAATGATTCACTATCGTTTTTAAGTGCATAGTTAATGGCAAAGCGCATTAGTCGCTCAGAGCCTTCTTTAGATATATTTTTAATACCAATACCGCATTCTTGTGAAAACCTTAAGCGGGTTACGCCCATTTCCTCACATAAAAAATCGAGCATTTTTTCACTTTCTACACTGCCTGCTTGCCACTCAATACCTGAGTACACGTCTTCGCTGCTATCACGAAGCACTGTTATGTTTGTTAAAAAAGGATTTTTTAAAGGAGAAGGAAGTGCACTAAAGCCTTTTATAGTGCGCATATTTACAAACAAATCCATTTCTTGCCTGAGTGCAACATTAAGCGATCTGAAGCCACCACCCAGTGGTGTGGTTAACGGCCCTTTTATGGCAATTTTGCAGGCACGTACCGCGTTAATTGTTTCTTGCGGGAACCAGTCACCGTCATACAGCTTTGCGGCCTGCTCGCCATTATAAACTTGCATCCAATGAATTTTCCGTGCACTTTTATAACAATGCTCAATTGCACTATCAACAACGTGGCGCATCACCGGCATAACATCCAGCCCCACGCCATCGCCATCAATAAAAGCAATGATAGGTTCTAACGGTATTTGCCAATGTCCTTGTGCATCAATAGTGATATTTTGGCCGTGCTCAGGAACTTGAATATGCTGATACGTCATGGCTAAAACCTAACTTAAAATAACGATTAATTGATTAAACCATGCTTAGCTTGAGGTGTCTTTATTTGTACTTTTATAGTTACTATCATTTTAAAAAATAAAGAATTAGGCGAGATTATTTATCCATTTAGTTGGTCTTGTATATTAAGCTTGGCGTACCAGTTATTAAATTACAGTGGAGCATTTTAATGAAATACTTTTTTGTACTGCTACTATCAATCAGCTCTTTTAACTTATTAGCCGTTGAAGTAGTCATACATAACCTTAGCTCGCTCTCAAGTAATGCTCAAAATACGGTGTCTACATGGGTTAATCAAAGTGTTGAAAAAACACAAAATACACTGGGGCCTTTAAAGCAAACCACTTTGCCTATTTATTTAAAACCGCAATACTTTGCTTTTGAGCCTGTACCTTGGGCTACAGTTAAACGCAATAACCCCGATGGGATTGAACTACATATAGATCGCTACGCCAGTTTAAATGCATTCACTAAAGATTGGACGCTATACCATGAACTTTCGCATTTATATTTGCCGCTACTTCCCTACTCCGGTTTTTGGCTAAGCGAGGGTTTTGCCAGTTATATGCAAAACGTAATAATGCGTGACAGCGGTATAATCACCCAGCCGCAATTTGTACAACGTTTAAATGCAGGATTTGATCGTGCCCGCCTGCAAACTAAAACTAAAACACAGCCACTTAATGAGCTCTCTGCCGATATGTGGAAACAACGCGCCCAGCAACGTGTTTATTGGACGGGTGCGGCTTTTTTTGCACAGGCCGACCTTAAGCTACAAAAACAAGGTTTATCTGTCGCGGGTATAATAAAACAGTATCAAACATGCTGTAGACCCGCTCGTTCTAGTGCTAAAACCTTTATAAAAGAGTTAGATAAGTTATCCAGCAGCAGCATTTTTACAACGCTGTATGCAAAATATAATACCCGTACTGATTTTCCTGATATTAATAAAAAGCAGCTAAACACGCTTTAACGGCTGCTCTGTTTTATATAGCTACTATATTCAACCAGCCCTTGCGCATTAAAATTGGTTGAGTACTCGTTCATAAAACCATGCAAAAAATTGGTTTTATAGCACTTAACACTCGCTTTGGTGCTTAAAGCTTTAATAACTTCATCAACATTAAAGTGACTCTCACTTTCTGGGAATATGAATTCACAGGGTACATTTGCATCTAACGCTAAATAATTACGAATTTGCGACGGATAAAAGCCAATTAACTTTTTAAGGTGTGTATTGCCTGTTAATAACTGTGCCCGCCATGCTGCACTTGCCCCTGCGCTAAACGCAATACATGTGGTCGGCACTTTTAAACTCTCAAAGCATTCTAGAAGTTTGTCCGTGTATTTGTCATGGCCACACTGCTGTATAAAATTATTATAACTATCTTGTTCACTTTCAATAGCTTGAATCTTTTTGTTGTATGGATCAACAATCACTAAATTTGAACTAATTGCCTGTGATAACTTACTTAAAGCAGGGGTTAAACCATAAATATCACTCACTATTAGGTAATTCATACTTATCCTTTGGTAACTAAAAATGGGCTTTGTAAGCAGTTGATAAGATTTATTATAAATATTTTTATAATAAATAGCTTGCACACAATTTATATATAAGTTACCTTCCCTCTCTGGTTTAAAGAAACCGCCGCGGTTAACCATTTACCCTGATCCAGTAAGCCCCGCAAAACGTATATTTGAAAGCTAAGTTATTGTACGGCGAGAACCCCTTGAATAATACCGAGATGATTTTTTACTATCATCGCAAAAGTGTCATAAAGATCGTCAACACTGTAATGAAGCTAAACACAACATCGTTAATTTATTGACTGCAATTTGCTATACAAATATAGCGCAGAATAAATAACAAGAATAAAGTGAGTTTTATTATGTCTTATAAATATAACGGGTCTATGATCCAAATAGCACATCCAGTGCAATCAATTTCAGTAAACAAACATCGTGTAATCTTCAGTGATACACAAGGTTTAAAAAATGCATTATTTCAAAAAGCGAGTGATGCACGCCAGTTTGTTAAGTGGCTAAAAGCTAACTAAGCAACATATAACTTTAATTGCCATTCTATTATTGCAATTATTGATAAGATATTATGCCAGCCTTGTTGCTGGCATTTTACTTTTTAGCCCTTTATTGGTTACAATAGTTTTACAATAATAATTACTGGTAGCTGTTGTAATGCTCCGTATATTTTTAACTTTCTTACTTTTTTTCTGTCTGAGCTCAATAAGCAATGCTAGAACCATAAACTGGCTAGCGCACGATTTTGCACCCTATTATATTTTAAATGGTCAATATCAATACCTAGGCCGTGACGAAAGCATAATTTCTTTACTTGAAAAACAACTTCCTAATATCACCTTTAACCGCATGCTTATCCCCTCAGGTAAAGTAATTCAAGAGCTGTCCAATACTTCAAATAATGTTTGTGCGTTATCGCTTTATAAAAATGATTACAGAAAAGAGCATATTTATTTCACAGACGAAAGCTCAACAACGGGCCTCTCGCCTTCAATAGCAATGCATAAAAAGCTCGCCAAAGCGCTAAATATAGCGGAATCTAAAGAAGTATCACTACTCAATTTAATACAAGATAAAAAACTAACTCTTGGAGTTTCTATGAGCCGCTCTTACGGCCAAGAGATAGATACTTTAATAAACAGTACACCCAACATTGATTTAGTAATTAGACCCACTCGCGATAGCCTAGCGAGCCTTACATATATGCTTAACCTAAAACGAATTGATATTTTGTTGGGTTACCCAAGCGAGCATTACTATTTAGCTAAATCAATGCACTTTGAAGAAAACTTAACGCAGCGTCCATTAACCGAATCTCCAGCGCTCAGCTATGGCTTTATTGGTTGTACTAAAAACGAGCAAGGCGCAAAAGACATCGCTATTCTTAATGAGCAGCTTAAAATCATTAAAAAAACGCAGGCTTATAACGATTTACTTATGCGCTGGTTGCCTGAGGATTTAAGGCCGCTATTAAAATCGCGTATTAATAGCACAAAATAAACAAATTCAAAGTCGCTTAATTTGAGTTTCTGTTAAGCAAAAAAAACGCCACAGTTAGTGGCGTTTTTATATTCAATAACTGTATTACTTACGAACGCCTTCTATTGATAAAATAATATCAACATGAGTAGATGCAGGCCCTAAGTTGTAATCAATACCATAATCTGTAAGTTTAAGGCTGGTTTCGCCTTCAAAACCTACGCGGTATCCACCCCAAGGATCTTTACCTTCGCCCACTTTATCTATTTCAAAGGTAATAGTTTTAGTTACGCCATGCAGCGTAAATTCACCGGTTACGTCGGCCTCTTCACCATCTTCATCAAATTTAATGCTGGTGCTTTTAAATGTCGCTTTTGGGTATTTATCCACATTTAAAAAATCTTTACCGTGTAAGTGCTTATCGCGCTCTGCATGGTTAGAATCAAGGCTAGTGGTATCAATATTTACCATAATTTTTGATGCATCAGGATTTTTAGCATCGTAACTAAATGTGCCGTCAAAAGTATTAAAACGACCATATAACCAGCTGTAACCTAAGTGTTTAATTTTAAAGTTAACAGATGCGTGCCCGCCTTTTGTATCAATTACATAATCAGCTGCATTAGCGGCTGTTGCCGATAACATCATTGCAGCCGAAACGGCTGTGCTTACTAATAATTTTTTCATTTTAATCATCCTTTAATGGTTTGATCATTCTGATTAAGGTTTTATCTTTATCGATAAAGTGATGTTTTAACGCCCCTAGTGCATGCAATACTGCAAACCCGATTAATGTGCACGCGCCATAATAATGTACTTTTCCTGCAATATCGGCTTGGTCATCAAATGCAAAATCAAGTGCTGATACGTTAAATAAGGTAAACACTTCTATTGGACGCCCGTCTGCGGTTGATATTAAATACCCTGAAACAGCTATAACGGCCAAAATAATATACATAGCAATATGCGCAGTATGTGCTAATTGGTTCATGCCTTTACTTTCACCTAATGGTTTAGGTTGTGTAGATAAAGCACGCCATAAAATTCTAAATAAAAATACGGCCACAAGCGTAATACCAATACTTTTATGTAAATCGAGCGAGCATTTATACCAGCTATCGTAATAAGTAAGCTCAACCATATATAAACCTAAACCAAACAGGCCAAAAATAGTCAACGCCATGAGCCAATGTAAAATAATGGCGACAAGTCCGTAAGATGAAGGTGTATTTTTAAACATGTGTAAGTCCTATAATGCTATGACGTTACAATATAGTGCATAGCCGTAAATGAAAATAACATTTACAAACACTTTACGTGCGTATACGCACAGAACTTTGATAATTAAAGACAGTTTTTAGAAGTTGAGGATTCAACAGATAAGTTTATAGGGTTGATTGCTCGCTCAAGCTGACATAAATTAAGCTCTCTGGGCTTACTTGCAAACAGGTAACAAGTCCTTCTTTAATGAGCTCTAGCATGGCTATAAAACTAACCACAACACCACTACGCCCTTCATCAGGCGTAAAAAGCGCATTAAATACCACTGCTGAATTTGCTTTCGATAGCTGTTGTAATATTTGGCTCATTCTCTCTCGGGTTGAGAGTACTTCAGCAGTAATTTGATGATGTTCAAACGTTTTTGCTCGCGCCATAACATCACTCAACGCCAGCATTAAGTCTTTAAGTTCAATATCAGGGAGGTTTTGACTTATGTCTTCATTTATTGGCATAGCGGCATGCGCTATAAAAATATCACGCCCAACGCGGGGGATATCATCGAGGTTTTCGGCGGCTTTTTTAAATAACTCATATTCTTGCAGGCGTTTAATAAGCTCAGCGCGAGGGTCTTCTTCCTCTTCAAGCTCTTCGTGAACAGGGAGTAATAAGCGCGACTTAATTTGTGCAAGTAACGCAGCCATTACTAAATATTCGCCGGCAAGTTCGAGTTGAAACTCGGTCATCATTTCAACGTAACTTACATACTGCTCTGTAATACTAAAAATAGAAAGATCGAGCACATCAAGTTTATGCTTTTTAATTAAATAAAGCAGTAAATCTAGCGGGCCTTCAAAGGTTTCTAATATTATTTCGAGCGCATCGGGCGGGATATATAAGTCTTCTGGTTTATCTACAACCGCTTTACCATGCAAAAAAGCCAGTGGCAGCTTTTGCTGCACTGGCTTTTCACTACTTTTTGTATCAGCAGTACTTTCGCTCACTTGTTATTACTCAAACGGGCTTGTATCACCACAGCCAACACGCAATATTTTAACTTCATCTTCCGACAAGTCGATTACTGTGGTTGCTTGCTCGGCTAAATGGCCACCGTGAATAATTAAATCAACGTGTTTATCTAATCGCTCTAATATTTCATCCGGATCTGATTCAGTAAACTGCTGCCCGGGTAAAATTAAAGAACACGACATTAATGGCTCGCCAAGTTCGGCAAGTAACGCACAAGCAATTGGGTGTTCAATTACACGCATACCAATTGTTTTTTTCTTGTCGTTTAATAAACGCTTAGGGACTTCTTTTGTGCCTTTAAAAATAAAGGTATAAGGCCCTGGCGTATTATTTTTAATTAATCTAAATAGCTGGTTATCTACACGTGCATAAGTAGATAGCTCCGATAAATCACGGCAGACTAGCGTAAAATTATCGTTTTTTTCAATACCACGAATACGCTCTATGCGCTCTTTGGCTTGCTTATTACCAATGTTACAGCCAATGGCATAGCCCGAATCTGTTGGGTAAACAACAACACCGCCTTGTTTAATAATATCAACGGCTTGACTAATCAATCTTGGTTGCGGGTTATCAGGATGAATATGGAATAATTGACTCATGTTAATGCCCCTTCTTGTCCTTCCCAAACTTGCCAAACACCTTGGCAGTCTTTCGGTAAGTATAAATTTTTACCAAGCTCTAAATAGCTTGTCGGAAAATGAAAATCTGACCCTTGCGAGCAAAGTAGTTCGTACTCACGGCTGAGTTCACCTAAAAATTGACGTTCGCTTGGCGCCTGTTGAGGTTGTGCAACTTCCATTGCGTCTCCTCCTACACTTTTAAATTCTACTAATAATTTGCGTAGCCACTTGTTTGACATTTGATAGCTACTTGGGTGCGCAAGTACAGCAACACCACCAGCAGCATGTATTGCCTCTACAGCGGTTTGCATGGTGCACCAGCAACTAGGTACATAGCCTGTTTTGCCACGCCCTAAGTACTTTTTAAATACACCTGGGAAATTTTTAGCTACACCGCGCTCAATAAGAGCGCGTGCAAAATGTGCGCGCGTAATTTGCGCGTCTTTTGCCAGCTCTTTAGCTTGCTCGTAAATGCCATCAAAGCCATTTTTTGCAAGGCGTGCGCCAATTTCTAGTGCACGCTCTTCTCGCTTTTGCTGCTGAGCCGATAATAAAGAAGTAAGGTCAATATTATTAATATCAATATTTAAACCTACAATATGAATTTCGAAGCTTTCCCATTTGGTAGACACTTCGGTACCCGTTATTAATGAAAGCGGCAAGTTTTCTGCTTCAATAAATTGCTGAGCAGGCTTAATAGCCGCCACAGTGTCATGATCGGTAATAGCAAACACATCAATATTTTTATCAACAGCGCGATGCAATAATTCTTCAACCGTCAAACGCCCGTCTGAATGTGTAGTATGGCTATGTAAATCGTATTTTATCAAAAGAAAACTGCTTAAAATTAAGGGTTACTGGTGTTTATGTAAGTATAACAACTTTTTTGACTAAATTGTTTTAAATAAACACTTGACACAAAAGCATAAGATACGTTTTACTGTAGCCACTTTCAGACACATTAAGAATTAACAATAATGATCAATTCAAACTTAAACACTATTTGGTGGTGGCACTCGTAATTTTCGGGTGATGAATTGTCGTGTCTAGCAAAAATTCAAAACCCGCAACTATGCGGGTTTTTTTATAACTAAATTTTACGAAACGTATACGTTAAAAATATTTAATAAATTTTGAGGCAGAAAAACATGAATAACGGTCTTACTCTTACACATCGTTGGTGGTGGCGCCTGATATAGCGGGACGGTAATGATCTGTTTGTAATTTAGATATCGTTATTCAAACCCCGCATTGCAAAAGCACTGCGGGGTTTAATTTTTTGAGGGAATGAGGTTTGATTTTTAGTCATATAACTACCACACCAGGCGAAGTAACAAGCATTACGCAAGTACGCGACTATATTAGTAGCCCTCTTGCATTATACGCGGCACTTGATAAGCCTAACTCACTACTGCTTGAATCGGCTGAGATTGATTCTAAAGACAGTGTAAAAAGTTTAATTTTAGTTGATAGCGCCCTGCGCATTGTATGTAAGGGTAAAACGGTAACTGTTAGCGCACAATCAAATAACGGCAAGCAATTATTAAGCTACTTACAAGCAAATGTTAAGAGCTGTGATTCACAATTAAACGACACAACGCTTACACTTAACTACCAAGACACCAGCAGCGATATAGACGAAGCAAGTAAGCTTGTTGCCGATAACGCTTTCAGCGCTCTTCGTACCTGTATTAACAGTATTCAAAGCACTACCGAAAATCCGTTTTCGGTATTTTTAGGCGGTGTGTTTGCCTACGACATGGTGGCAAACTTTGAGCAGTTAAGTGATGTACCTGATGGCGAAAACACCTGCCCAGATTACGTATTTTATTTAGCTGAAACGTTAGTTGTTATTGATCATCAAAAGCAAACAACCGAACTCATTGGCAATGTATTTAATGGCCCAGACGTACACGCTAACTGCTTTGAAGTAGGTAAAGAGCTTGAGCGGTTAAATACGCTGTGCGATAGCGCAGCAGAATTTAGTGCGGATATGCAAAGTGGCGAATGTGAAGTAAGCGTTGATATAAGCGACGAAACGTATTGCGAGCAAGTTGTTAAGCTTAAAAAGAATATTGTAGATGGCGATATTTTTCAGGTAGTGCCGTCGCGTACATTTTCACTACCTTGCCCTGATTCTTTACATGCGTATAGCCAGCTTAAAAAGCAAAACCCAAGCCCTTACATGTTTTATATGCGCGATGAAGACTTTGCATTATTTGGCGCCTCTCCTGAGTCGGCCCTTAAGTACGACGTAAGTAATCAGCAAGTAGAAGTTTACCCAATTGCTGGTACTCGAGCGCGCGGCAAATTTGCTAACGGGCAAATAAATCCAGACTTAGACAGCCGCATTGAGCTGGAACTAAGAAACGATCAAAAAGAGCGCGCCGAGCATTTAATGCTTGTCGATTTAGCACGTAACGATGTTGCACGTATTAGTATTGCAGGTACTCGCTTTGCAAAAGAGTTATTAAAAGTAGACCGCTATTCGCAAGTAATGCATTTAGTGTCGCGCGTTGTTGGCACATTAAAACCAGAGCTTGATGCACTGCATGCTTACCAAGCGTGTATGAACATGGGCACCCTTGTTGGTGCACCAAAAGTGCGTGCTGCTGAGCTTGTTCGTCAAACAGAAGGTAAACGCCGTGGCAGTTATGGCGGCGCTGTAGGTTACTTAACCGGTGATGGCGCAATGGATAGTTGTATTGTTATTCGCTCTGCTTTTGTTAAAAATAATATAGCTTATGTACAGGCTGGTGCCGGTGTGGTGTTTGACTCAGATCCTATTTCTGAAGCAAACGAAACTCGCGCTAAAGCACAAGCGGTTATCACCGCCATAAAATCTACGTATAAGGCGGTATAAAATGAGTAAAGCGAATCCTATTAAAATCTATTTTTTAGATAACTTTGACTCATTTACATACAACCTTGTTGATGAGCTTACGATGCTCGGCTGCGAACTGGTTGTTTACAGAAACAACATTAGCGCTGAGGTTATTTTTAACAAAATGCGCCAAGAGCAAGGACAAGTACTCTTAGTACTTTCACCAGGCCCTGGCACACCAAGCGATGCAGGCTGTTTAATGGAGCTTATTGAGCTCTCTAAAGGCCACTTCCCAATGTTAGGCATTTGTTTAGGCCAACAAGCGTTAACACAAAGCTACGGTGGAGTAATCGGTCACGCGGGTGAAACCGTACATGGTAAGTCTTCAATTATTAATTTAGGCGAACATCCTGTATTTGATGGTATGGGCAATACAATGCCTGTAGCACGTTACCATTCATTAATGGCAACAAAAGTGCCTGACAATATAAAGGTTATTGCCCAGTACGAAGATATACCTATGGCTATTTATCATCATGATGACAACGCTTTGGGTTACCAGTTTCATCCAGAATCTATACTGACGCCAAACGGAGCAATGCTACTTCAGCAAAGTGTCGCTTACTTAACACGTGCCAAATAATAGAGGACATTATGAGTACACAACCAGAACAACCCATAAATGTTCAACACGCTATTGAACAACTAATTACAGGGCAATCATTAAGCTACGCAGGCGCCAAAGCACTGTTTGATGAAATAATGCAAGGTAACATGAGCGAGATTGAGCTAACCGCCCTACTAATAAGCCTTAAAATTAAAGGCGAAGTAAGCGATGAAATAGCAGGTGCTGCAGCCTCAATGCGCGAAAACGCAGTTGCTTTTACTACCAGCAGTACACAACTTGCTGATAGCTGTGGCACTGGCGGCGATGGCTCAAACACAATTAACATAAGCACAACAGCAGCCATAGTTGCCGCTGCTACCGGCATTAACATGGTAAAACATGGTAATCGCAGTGTATCGAGTAATTCAGGCTCTGCCGACTTACTAAAAGCGTTGGGCATTAATATAGATATGAGCCCAGAGCAGGCAGCAAAATGCCTTGAGCAAACCAATTTTACCTTTTTATTTGCACCGCACTATCACAGTGGCGTACGCCATGCGATGGGCGTGCGTACAGCGCTTAAAACACGCACTATTTTTAATATTTTAGGCCCGCTTGCTAACCCAGCAGCACCTGATGTGCAATTGTTAGGTGTGTATAACGAAGCGTTATGTATGCCAATGGCACAAACACTTAAAACCCTTGGCACAAAGCGCGCTATGATTGTTCACGGCTCGGGCACTGACGAAATAGCTCTACACGGCCCAACAACGGTAGTTGAGCTAAATAATGGCGAGATTACGCAGTACACGCTAAACCCAAGCGACTTTGACCTTGCAAACTATTCACTTGAACAACTCGCTGGTGAAGGCCCACAATACAACGCAAATGCTAGCCTTGCCATCTTACACGGCAAAGGCACAGATGCACATAATGCTGCCATTGTGGTTAACGTAGCTGCCCTTTTATACCTAACAGGTAAAGCAGAAACGTTAAAAGAAGGGGCAAAGCAAGTACAAACATTATTAAGTTCAGGGCAAGCCATGAACACACTAAATGCAATTATTGAGGTAAGTAATGGCTAATGTATTAGACAAAATTGTTGCTGATAAAAAATTAGAACTCATTGAGCGTAAATCCGCACGCCCGCTTGAAAGCTTTAAGCACCTTGCAGTGCCTACAAGCCGTAGCTTTTACAAAGCATTAGCCGCCCCAGGCACACAGTTTATTTTAGAATGTAAAAAAGCATCGCCTTCAAAAGGGCTAATTAGAGAGCCATTTGATTTAACCGAAATCACATCGGTTTATAAAAAATACGCTACCTGCATGAGCGTGTTAACTGATGCTAAATATTTTCAAGGCAGTTTTGATTACCTCGAATTTGTGCGCAGCCAAGTAGAACAACCGCTTATCTGTAAAGACTTTTTTATAGATGAGTACCAAGTATATATGGCGCGTATTTACGGCGGTGACGCTATATTACTGATGCTTTCAGTACTCGATGACGAAAGCTATAAGGCACTGCACGCTGTTGCCGATTCTCTGAATATGTCGGTACTCACCGAAGTAAGTAATGAAGAAGAAGTACACCGTGCACTTGCGCTTGATGCACAAATTATTGGTATTAATAACCGTGATTTACGCGATTTAAGCACCGATTTAGCCACTACCGAAAAACTACGCAAACTGATTCCGGCTGATAAAGTGGTTATTTCGGAGTCGGGTATTTACACCCATCAAGACGTAAAACGTTTAGCCCCATTATGCGATGGTTTTTTAATTGGCAGCTCACTTATGGGCGAGCGTGATTTAGAGCAAGCATGTCGCCGTGTTATTTTAGGTGACAATAAAGTATGTGGTTTAACGCGTAGCCAAGATGCACAAGCGGCATATCAAAACGGTGCTATTTACGGTGGTTTAATTTTTCATCCTAAATCGCCACGCTATGTTGATTTAGATTGCGCAAAAGAGCTTAGCCAAAGTGCCCCGCTTAATTTTGTGGGTGTGTTTGTAGATGCCCCAATTGATCAAGTTGCTCAATACGCAAGTGTGCTAAAATTGGCGGCAGTTCAATTACATGGTCAAGAAAGTGACGATTACATCGCTCAGTTGCGTACACAGTTACCTACCGGTTGCGAGATTTGGAAAGCCCAAGCAATAAAAGATGCATTGCCAACGCCTGTAAATGGCGTTGACCGACACCTTTACGATACACACAGCGATACACAAACTGGCGGTACAGGTAAAGCATTTGATTGGTCGGTGCTTCATGATGCAACCACTCCGTTTATGCTCGCTGGAGGCTTAAATCCAGACAATATTAAAGATGCGCTTTTTAAAGGTGCCTTAGGCCTTGATTTAAACTCAGGCGTTGAAGAATCTGCGGGTAAAAAGTGCCCTAACAAATTACATAATGCTTTTACAAGCATCAGAAATTATTGAGGTTAAAATGCAAAATCCAGCTTATTTTGGCGAGTTTGGCGGTATGTTTGTACCCGAGTTACTTGTCCCTGCGCTTAAGCAGTTAGAAAACGAATTTAACAAAGCACAAAAAGATCCTGAGTTTCAGGCTGAGCTAAGTAAATTATTAAACGAGTATGCGGGTCGTCCTACCCCACTTACTTTAACGCGCAATTTAGTTAAAAACCCAAAAGTAAAACTGTATCTAAAGCGTGAAGACTTATTACACGGCGGCGCACATAAAACCAACCAAGTACTTGGCCAAGCGTTACTTACTAAGCGTATGGGTAAAAAACAAGTGATTGCTGAAACAGGTGCCGGTCAACACGGCGTTGCAACAGCGCTTGCATGTGCATTACTGGGTTTAAAATGTCGAATTTATATGGGCGCAAAAGACGTTGAACGTCAGCAACCAAACGTATTTAGAATGAAGTTAATGGGCGCAGAGGTTATTCCGGTAACAGCGGGTTCTGGCACATTAAAAGATGCAGTAAATGAAGCTCTGCGTGACTGGTCAGCTAATTATCAAGACGCGCACTACCTACTAGGCACAGCAGCGGGCCCTCACCCATTCCCAACAATTGTACGTGAGTATCAAAAAGTTATTGGTGAAGAAGCTAAACAACAAGTACTTAAAGCCGAAGGTCGTTTACCTGACGCTGTAATTGCCTGTGTTGGTGGTGGTTCAAACGCAATTGGTATGTTCACCGACTTTATTGACGAGCCAGGCGTTAAATTAATTGGTGTTGAGCCTGCTGGTAAAGGGCTTGATACAAATGAGCACGGTGCAACAATTTGTAAGGGCACTAAAGGTATATTACACGGTACTTACACGTACATTATGCAAAACGACGATGGCCAAATTGAAGAGTCTTACTCTGTATCAGCGGGTCTTGATTATCCTGCGGTTGGTCCTCAGCACGCATTTTTACACGAAACCGGTCGAGCGCAATACGTGGGTATCACAGATACAGAAGCGCTTGATGCGTTTCAATCACTTGCTAAAAACGAAGGGATCATTCCGGCGCTTGAATCAAGCCATGCGCTTGCTTATGCACTTAAGTATGCAGAAGAGCAAACCGAGGAAAGCGTTTTAGTTATTAATTTAAGTGGTCGTGGCGATAAAGATTTAGCACACGTTCACAATGTACTATCTGAAAGAGGTCAGCTATGAGCCAAGTAAAAACGGATCGTTACGGTAAAATGTTTGCAGCGCTTAACGAGCAAAAACAAGGTGCGTTTGTACCATTTGTAACAATTGGCGACCCAGGTAAAGAGCAAAGTGTTGCGATTATTAAAAGCTTAATTGATGGCGGCGCAGATGCACTTGAGCTTGGTATTCCGTTTTCTGATCCGATTGCGGATGGCCCTGTAATTCAAAAAGCAAATATTCGGGCACTTGATGTGCACATTAACACGCAAGATTGCTTTGATGTTATTAAAGAGATACGCGAGTATAACGCCGATATTCCAATTGGATTATTGCTTTACTCAAACCTTGTTTTTAAGCGCGGCATAGAAGCATTTTATAAAGATGCAAAAGCGGTAGGTGTAGACTCTATTTTAGTGGCTGACGTGCCTCTGCATGAATCTAAAATATTTAGAAAGTCAGCAATGGATAACGGTGTAGACCCAATTTTTATTGCCACACCTAATGCAGATGACGACACTCTTCGCCAATGCGCCTCTTACGGTCGTGGTTATACGTATTTACTATCGCGCGCTGGTGTTACCGGTACCGATACAAAAGCACAAATGCCAGCGGGTAATATTGTTACTAAATTAAAAGAATACCATGCAGCTCCTGCTCTTTTAGGATTTGGTATTTCAATGCCAGATGATGTAAAAGCGGCACTTAATGCAGGCGCAGCAGGTGCTATTTCAGGCTCTGCTGTAGTTAAAATTATTGAAGCTAACCTTAACGATTTAGACGCAATGACAACGCAGTTAAAAGCATTTGTTAGTGAAATGAAAGCCGCAACCGCATTATAAAAAGTGTAAATTTACGCATTAAAAAAGGGCAATTAAATGCCCTTTTTTGTTTTTTAAAAGCAAATTAGTGAGCTTGGTGTTTACCCTCTAAAATCTCTTCAATAAATTTAGCATTAAATGCTTCTAAATCAGCTGGGCTTCGGCTTGTTACCAAACCTTGGTCTACACATACTTCTTGATCGACCCAATTAGCACCTGCATTAATTAAATCGCTTTTAATACTAGGAAAAGAAGTAATAGTACGGTCGCGCAATTTATTAATTTCAGCTAACAACCACGGTGCGTGGCAAATAGCAGCAACGGGTTTGTTTTTTTCTGCGCCAAAAAAGCCATCAATAAATGCTTTAGCATCTTTATCTTGGCGTAAACTGTCTGGATTAAATAAACCACCAGGAAGCATAAGCGCGTCGTAATCAGCAGGATCTGCGTTTGTAACTAGTTTATCTACTGTTACTTTATCGCCCCACTTGTCTTCATCCCAGCCAGTAATTTGGCCTTCTTTAATTGATACTATTTCGATGTTTGCACCAGCATCAAGTAATGCGCTGCGTGGAGATAAAAGCTCACTTTGCTCAAATCCATCAGTGGCTAAAATTGCGATTTTTTTGCCTTGTAAACGTGTGCTTGTTTGTAATGTACTCATTGAGATCTCCTTATTTTCTTAAAAGGTATATTTAAAATACACAATCAAAAAAGCACGATGCGTGCCGATAACAAGCAATTGAAAATAAAGGAGTTAATTTAAGTAGGATTTATAATGCCATGTAAATCATTTAGAAGGGATGAAAAAACTACATAGATCAGACATAGCTTTGCTACTTGGTGATTTAAATACAGAAACTTCGCTTCTCGCGTGAGCAAGCTCAACGCCTACAACTAACGCTCGGCATTATGTTTATTTTTGTAGACGCACAACTTGTTGGCGTGATGGGCAAAGCTCAGTCAACGACCAAGCTAAGTAGTGCTATTTAAAGCAGGTCTTTTAACGCTTTAGCCGGTTTAAAAACCGCTTTATTTGCGCCTTCTATTTCAATTGCAGCCCCTGTTTGTGGGTTACGCCCAGTACGCGCTGGGTAATAACTTAGTGCAAAGGTACCAAAGCCATTAATTTGAACTTGATCGCCCTCAGAAAGCGATTTAGTAATGACTTTTTGCAAGCTTGAAAGTGCCGCTTGAGAATCTTTTTTTGTTAATTCACTTTTTTGTGAAATGGCAGCAACGAGTTCTGCTTTATTCATTTTAGGCTCCTAAATACACGCCAAATCAGTGTTGGTTAAGCGTGGGAATATGATGATATAAAAAATACCAAACCAAATTGGTAATAAAGCCACGCAGGCTAAGGGTTACAGGGCAACAAGTCAACCTTGTAGTTGCTAAGCTTTATGTGGTAAAAAGCCTTTGACTCTTTTTTGTATAATTTAGGTAGTATATGCACGCATTAATTGAATACATTCCACTCATACTGTTTTTTGCAGTGTTTAAACTCGTCGATATTTATTGGGCTACCGGTTTATTAATGGCCACTACGCTTATTCAAGTTGCTTATAGCTACTTTAAACATGGAAATGTGCCTACTCGTCATTGGATATTTTTTGCCATTGCTGCCGTGTTCGGTACGTTAACGCTGGTACTTCATGATGAGCAATACATTAAATGGAAAGCAACACTCATATATGCAGGTTTAAGTTTAACGCTACTTGTTAGCCGTTATGTACTTAATAAAAATCTCGTTAAAAAAGCGCTTAGCTCAATCCTCGAAAACGCTAATGATACAAAGCAAGCCATTGTTGTCCCAGAACCATTATGGGATAAGCTTAATTTAATGTGGGTTGTAATTACTTCTGGCATCGCAGCACTAAACATTTATATTGCATATAATTTTTCGCTCGACTTTTGGGTTAACTTTAAAGTATTTGGTTTAATGGGTATTACCTTTGTAAGTATTTTTGCCACCATTATTGCCTTGTACAAATACCTCCCTGATGAAGAAGAACCTGCAAAGTAAGCCCCTCGTCATAAAAGTGTCGTCTTAGCTTGTTAGCTTATTAAAAAAAGCAAGTTGAGACGACCTTGAACGCTAATCAATACCGCTGGTTTGAATTTACCCTCATTTTTATATTGCTGCCCTTGTTGGGTTTTGGATTACGCGAGCATTTAGCTAATTGGCTTATCCCTGCGCTTATTATACTTATGAGTGTGTGTTGTATGTTGCTACTAGGCGATCCCCATTTTAAACGGTTTAGACTCACAAGCCTTGGGCAATTTTCTGCTGTTAAAAGGCGTGTGTTTAGCTTCTTTTTTTTAGGTGCGCTGTTCTCAGGCATGTTTTACGGGATTATTCATCAAGGCAACTGGTTTACCCTTCCCCGTAACTCATTTAATGGTTGGCTTTTACTATTGGTGCTGTATCCAATACTGTCGGTTATTCCTCAAGAATTAATATTCCGAACGTATTTTTTTCATCGTTATAAACGCATCATGCCGAAAAAAGCAGTGCGTATTGTAGTCAGTGCGAGTGTATTTGCGCTGGCGCATATTGTGTATGCCAATTGGATTGCAGTAGCCTTAGCCTTTTTGGGCGGTTTACTGTTTGCGTATACCTACGCACAAAGCCGCTCAACGGTCGTGTGTGTTATTGAACACAGCTTATGGGGGCTATGGATGTTTACACTCGGGATTGGCAGCTACCTCGATTCAGGCGCATTTAACTAATATAACAAACATTAAAAAATCCGATATCAGAAACTAATATCGGATTTTGAATAGCTATAAAAACACTTCACTCATCGCAAAAAGCGCTGAGCTGTAAGGCATATGCTGAGTTTTTAATTATTTAATCTAATGGTTAAAATAACGACTCAAACTCACCATTTGGAAATAAAACACCAGGAATACCACGTACCGCAGTAACATCAGCTAGTTTAGTATCACCAAAATATAAACCGCCACTGTAATTACGGCCCTTTTGCTTTACATCTAACCAACGTCCATTTTCGCCTTTCGCTATTAGATTAATGTTGCCACTAACATCACGAATACGTAAATCTAACGCGCGATTTTGTATGCTAACAAATATATCTGTAGAGGTAAGTTCTGATAAGTTTTCCACATCGCCTACGTACGCAAATTTAAAATCGCTTGCACCACTCAATGGAAAATCTAATTCAAAAGTGAATGCTAAATCGTCATTATCTTCACCAACAAAAGGCGAAGCCTCTACTGCTGTGATATGAAATGCAGTGTTTTGAATGTCGCTTACGTAATCACCATTAAAATCAAAAGTAGATAACGTGGTTGACTCCTCACCTAGTGAATTAACAAAACGATTTAAGTTTACTGATAAATCACCTTCGAGTTTACCCGCTGCTTTATTAATAATTACGTTGGTGGTTACCTGTGTAATACCCGTATCGGCTTCTGGGTTTAATTCACTTTGAGCATCTATGCCATCAAACTCAATCAGCAACTCACTTACATCCACACTTAATACCGTAGTACCATTTGTGACCGTTGCGCTCATTACACCTTCGATTTTATTACCTAATACACCACTTACTCTGAAAGTTGGAATTGATAAATCAATGGTTATAGGTAACTCATCATATGTGCCAGTAATAGCCCAAGTATAAGGTGATTGGTTGTAATCAATATCTAAATCACGAAGCTTATATTGCCCTGATGGTGTAGAGCCATCAGCTAGTGGTGAATAATTTGTGATAACTTCGTTTAAAGCATTACTAAGTGCATCAAGGGTTCTTTGTGTATCTTCATCAAACGCACCTTCAAGCTCAGTAAATTTTGCGTCTAATTCATCTGAATAGCTTTTTTCTTGAAGTCTTGCAACACCAATTATATTTCGCGTATCAACAAGTAACTCTCTTGAGTCTAAGCTTTGCACTTCTGCTGAGCGAGCCTGCCAATTTGCAAATGTAGTTACACTTGCAATCGTTTGCTTAACTTGACCAGCTACATTTTTCAGCAAAGCATTACCTTGGTCGCTAAATAAGTTGTCTGTAACATACTGCGCTGCTAAGTCGCTGTAATCTTGCCATGCTTGCTGGTCAGTCTCCAAGTTAGTAAATGTATTAAAAGCACTTTCAACACTAAACGAACTATCAGCAACACCAGCTAAAATTGCCGCGTAGGTGAAGGCATTTGTCACCATTTCTGCTTCAACACTTGCATTTAAATTACTGTGCGTTAAATGATAAAAAGGCGTGGCTGATAAACTCGCCTGTGTAGCACTAAAGCCTTCTTCTGTAATTGCTTTGCTCAATGGTGATAAATAAACCTTATTTACACCCGGTGCACTAAATGCATCCGCTTTGTAATTAAGAGTAACGGCTGTCAATTCTTGGTAATCGATTAACCGGTTTGCGTTTAAGTCATTTACATCACCACGCACAGTTCTGCCACACCCTGTAAATCGCGGACAAGGTAGAGTGGTATCGCTAGGTATAAACTCAAAACTATTAAAAGTAAGTGGAGTTACACTTACACTCGCAGTATTGATGTTTTCGACTTCAATTGATTCTTGCACCACCCCATCGCTATCTAAAACATTAAGCGTGCCCTGTGGTGATTGCCAATTAGATACATAAAAACTCACAGAAGAAGATGTAGTAATTTCACTCACTGCAACAGATTCAGAACTGTCACTGTCTGATGAAGAACCACAACCTGCCAATGCAATAGCGACCCCTAAAGGTATAATTTGTTTTAACATCTTCATTCCTTAAAACTTAATGTTCACGTACCAATTCACATTCGCATAATAGGCTTTATCTAAATCTAGGCTATCAGTTTGTAAATTAAGACCAAAATATTCGTTTTCTATACCAACTAAAAATGCTTCGCTTTTTGTTTCGTAGCCTGCTTGTACTCGCCAATGATCCCAAAAGTGAATACGGCCTTTTAATTGGCTAAACGTGTCTTTATCGTAACGTTTTAAAGTTAACTGAGTCGAAAACCGATCGTTTATTCTGTAATCGGCAAATGCTTGTAGTCGCATTTCCATTTCGAAATCATGAGATACCGTATTTCCAAATGCAGATGTTTTTAATGAAACTGTTGGCTGAGTAATAATATCGCCGTTATCATCTTCGCTAAATGGAATTTCAGTAGTTTGACCCTTTACAGAGCCACTGTCTTCGTACTGAGTTTTATAGAGCAAATCTTTTACGCTAAAACCAACTTTAAGCTCGTCATTTACTTGCCAATCGGCAAAAATATCTAGGCTATAGCCTAGCCCTTCAGGCTTTTGTGAAGGTGTAAATTCTTTAAATAAAATATCTTTTGAAAAGTTGTAATCGACAGTTACAGCACCTTCAACTTCATCACTAAAAATTTCACCATTTACTGTCGCATCTTGATAGTGTGAGCTGGCAAAAACAGAAAGCTTAGGTGTTATTGTTAATGCATTTTTATCTAAAAATTTAAAATCATAAGATACAAATACACCATTAGACGTTGCTTGTTTAGCATCGAGGTAATAAGTATAAAATCTATCTTCAAACTCTAAGTCATTCTTTTCGGTATGAGTATATTTTGCTGTATCAGGATCAAAGTTAAGAACATAGTCATAACGACTTTGTAAACCCACTTTAAAATTACCGTAGCCAACACCCACTTCAAAAATATTATAGGTAAATGCACTGTCACCCGATTTTAATGGTGCATCAAAATCATCTACAAAGGCTTGTACTGGTTGTGCTTCAGTATAAATTTCTGCGTCAAAATGAGTAAATATTTGAAATTGGTTATCTGCGGAAGCAAGAGGAGAAATAAAAGCTGTTGAAAATCCTAACAAGAGAATTTTTTTTTTCATAATTTAATCGCTTTCTATAAAAAAAGGGAAAAGCGCTGCTTTCCCCTTTTATAGTTTAAATATTACTTAGATGAATCAATTAAATCAACATCAGTGTAAGGCACTACATCACCATCGATGTAAGTGATAGATACACCGTTAGTAACTTTAGAAGCAGTACCAAATGACATCATTTCGCCATTGTACATAGCTTTAACATCACCAGTGTAACCTGTAGATTCCATACCAGTTAGAGACAATGTGTAACCCATTGCTGCGTCACCTTTAACCATAACTTCTAATGTACTTTCATCTTCATCACCACTACTGTCAACCATACCCATTACTTTAAAGTCTAAGTCGCCAGACATACCTTCAAGTGTAATACTTGAAGAATCTGATTCTTCAGTTGCAGTAAGGTTTAGCATACCAGTGAAACCAGAATCACCGTCCATAATTTCAACGTGGTTCCAAGCTTCAGTGTTAACGATTTCAGCGTCATCAACTGTGTCAGCATTTACTGCACCATCAAATGTGAATATTAAACATGAATCAATTTGCGTAGGATCAATAATCGTACCGTCAGCAAACAGTTCACACTCTTCTAGAGCTGCAGTACGGCTTTCACCCGTAACAAGTGACACAGTTGCGTCATTTTCACCCATTAATGTAGCGCCCCAAGCAACAACTAATTGCTCGCCTTGGTAAGAAGCTGAAGCACTGATCATTTCACCGGTAGTTTCGTTTTCTAATTCTAAAACTAACGCATCTAAGTCATAGTTATATGACCAATCAGGTTGACGAGTAGAAGTACCTTCACCTGAGTTACCCATTTCAGCTAGTTCATCAATTACGTCAGCAAGAACGTCTGCTGCATCGATAACCGCTTGACCGCCAGTATTAGTAAGCACAGTCATAGTCGATAATGACTCTGATGTAGCTTTAACAGAAGTTAGTACTTCAAGTTTAGCAACCGCCGCTTCAGCAACAAGTTGTAGATTATAAGCTGTTACAAATTGCTCGCTAGCTAGTTCACCTTGAGCTACAGCAGCTGTTTGCATAGCTGTAAGCGCATCAATCATTGCTTGTGCGCCTTCGCCTTCAAGGTCTAGGTAAGCATTAGCAGCAACAAGTGCTTGCTCAATAGCAATTTCAAGTGCATCAACAGCAGCAGCAAAATCAGACGCAGCAGTAACAGCAGTCATTGCAAGCTCAAGAGCTTCCGTTGCGTTTGCGGCTGTATCTACCATTGCACCTTCTGCGTTAGCAAGTGCGCTTGTAGAAGCTGCTTCAGCTGTGTCTGCTGCTGATTTTTTCTCATCAGCAACGTCGGCAGTGTTTTCAGCAACTAGTTTTGCAGCAGCAAGAGCAATATCAAACGTTTCAATCGCTGCTTCTGCTTCTGCTACTAGTGCAGCTAATGCAGCGTCGTATGCAACTGTGTCAGTTACAGCAACACCTGCATCTGTTTGTAAAGACGTTGCAGAATCAAGAATCTGTTGGTAATCAGAGCTTTGAGTAACTAACGCTTTTGCAGCAGTTACATAACCTTGTGATTTAACAAAAATAGAACCCGCTTTAGCTGTTAAACCAGCAGTAGCAGCTTCATTTTTCAGTAATGTAACAGCGCTTACAAATGCAGCTGCGTTATCAGCTGTAAGAGCATCGCCACCCATTGCTTGAACATCAGCAAGTGAACTTTGAGCTGTTTCAATATCCATTTCTAATGCAGTAAGTGCAGTCTGTGAAGCTGTAACTTCTACTGTTAATGCAGCTGCTAGAGCTGTATAAAAATCATCTCCAACTGTACACTCTGCACCAGTACAACCAATTACTTCTAGTGCTTTTTTAACTTTTACTGCAGCGGCTGCAAGGCCGGCATCAGTTGCTGCACCATTTTTAACAGCTTTGTCTTTCGCTGCTTTTGCTTTTTTAGCAATACCTACTGAATTAGCGGCAAACGCATCAATTTGTGCTTGTGTTGCATTAGGGTTGTTAGCAGAGAATGCCGCTTTTAAAGCGTTTTCAATTGCAGTTTCATCACCCGTTGCTACAGCAACAAAAATATTTGCAGTATTTGTAATTGCTGTTTGTAACATTGTAGCTATTGCAGCAATGTCAGCGTCAGTATTACCTTTAAACTGGCCTGATTTAATACCAGCTTTAATGCTGCTCATTACATCACCAATTGAAGGTAAACCTTGAATTGAAGATGAAAGCTGTGCAATTGCTAAAATACCGTCAGTAAGTTCTTCTTCGCCATCAACATTACTTAAATCTACAGCGCCGCCGTTAGATAAATCGCCAATAATAGCAGAAAGTAAAAGTGCTGCGTCTTGACCCATTACTTGTACAACAGTGTTTAAGCTAGCTGTAGCAATAGCGTCTTCATCTACACTTGAACCTGAGTCAAGAAGAAGACCCGCCACTAACGATGTTAAAAAAGTAACATTAGCTTTATAAGAACCTAAAACATTATCGTCGCCAGCTGCTCCGCTCGCTCCAGATGTATCTGCTTCAACAGCTGGAATAAACTTAACAACTGAAAGCTCTAGGTCAGTTTTGTACCATTCGCCAAACTCAATATCAATATCGCCATCATTTTCGTCGTCAACTTCTGGCGCTTCATCGTAAGTGCCACAACCTACGTAAGCATCACAACGTAAAAAGCTATCATCGCCTTCTTCAGACGTTTTAACAGTAATGTAAACAGGTCCAGTAAAATCATCATCTAGGTAGATGCTGTAACGACCGTTTTCATCAGTTAGCACTTCAGGGTTAGCGGCAATTTTACTTGCTTCTACCGCTGCATCTGCAGCATCTTGTGATAGTGCTTCTTCAGTAAAAGACTCAGCCTCTGCTGAGGCAGCTGAGCGAAATGCAACAGGAACGCTTTGACCAGATGCATCTAAAGTCATTACAGTTACTACTGCACTTTTCATTGAACCTTTAACTGCTTTACCTGTTACTTCAATGTTAAATTGTGCATCGCCCGTTGCAGTAAAAGATTCTACAGGTGCAACAGGAATATTTCTGTCGTTATCAGAACCACATGCTGTTAAGCCTAATGTAAGTGCAACTGAAGCTGCAATAGGTGTAAATTTGATCGTACGCTTTACCATTTATTTCTCCTTGATAGCCTGGAATGAGTATCAGAAATTAGTTTAGTTGATAGTGATTTATGTAAGCTTTTATATTCTAAAAGCATCAAAAAAGTACACAATCATAACTTTTGTTACTAGAACATTAAAAATACCATTAAGCTATATAGTTATGCTACATATTTATACGTTTTATAGAAGTATTTATCTTTATTCTATGAGCTACTTCTTTATCAGCATCTCTATTATTCAATAACCTATAGACACTCATAAAGAACCAGCACATATTGATACAATATATTCACTTTATTAAATGAATATTACATACAATCTAGTTTGTTAATTATATTCTTCAAGTAAATGCGGTGGATGAGAGCTAAAAAAGACGATAATTCGAAAAATTAATGAAAAAGGATTATTTCTAACGAGTGTGAGTAGGTTTTACTTTAGCTAAGCAAACGTTTATAAAATTTGTTTGCTTAACTAAAATAAATGTTTAGTTGCGCTTAACTTCACCAGTGATTAGTAAGGGACTCTTACAACCCCTTCCATTAATACACGTGCACTTCGGCTCATACTTGCTTTGGTAACTAGCCAGTTGCCAGCATTATTTTTAGCCTCAGCACCTACTTTTAGCGTGCCCGACGGGTGACCAAAGTTAACTTCACTCAATGCGCCGCCACCAGCGGCTATATTTACGAGTGTGCCTTCAATAGCCGCAGCCGTACCAATAGCTACAGCCGCTGTGCCCATCATGGCGTGGTGCAGTTTACCCATCGACATAGCACGTACTAATAAGTTGATATTGGCAGCCTCAATCATTTTACCGCTAGACGCTTTGTAATCTAAAGGCGCTGCAACAAACGCAACCTTTGGCGTATGTTGGCGAGCCTGTGCTTCACTAATATTAGTGATTAAGCCCATTTTAACAGCGCCATAAGCACGAATGGTTTCAAGCTTTTTAAGCGCTGCAACATCGTTATTTATATCGTCTTGCAGCTCTGTGCCGGTATAACCAATATCAGCGGCGTTGATAAATACAGTAGGAATACCTGCATTTATCATTGTTGCTTTTAAAATGCCAACACCTGGAACCTCTAAGTCATCAACTACGTTGCCTGTTGGAAATAACGCGCCATCGCCATCGGCGGGGTCGATAAATTCAAGTTTTACTTCAGCTGCAGCAAATGTAACGCCATCGAGCTCAAAGTCGCCGGTTTCTTGTACTTCGCCATTGGTCATAGGGACATGCACTAATATGCTTTTTTTAATATTAGCCTGCCACACGCGCACAATAGCAACACCGTTATTAGGTACTCGGTTTTTATCGACCAAACCATTACTAATGGCAAAAGCCCCCACTGCTGACGTTAAGTTACCGCAGTTACCGCTCCAATCCACAAAAGGTTTATCTATAGCCACTTGACCAAACAAGTAATCAACATCGTGGTCGGCTTGCTCACTTTTACTTAGGATTACGGTTTTACTAGTGCTTGATGTAGCGCCGCCCATTCCATCCGTTTGTTTGGCATACGGATCGGGGCTGCCAATAACACGCAGTAATAAATTATCGCGCGCCTCGCCTGCTACTTGAGCAGGCGTTGGCAAATCAGTTAAATTAAAAAATACACCTTTACTGGTGCCGCCACGCATATAAGTTGCAGGCACTTTAATTTGCGGTTTAAACATAGTGTTTGCCCTTATGCAGATTGCGCTGCTTCTAAAAAGTCTTGAGCAAAGCGTTGTAACACACCACCAGCTGCGTAAATAGAAAGCTCTTCTTGGGTATCTATACGGCACTTCATAGGCACAGTAAGCACTTCACCATCTTTACGGGTAATACTTAAATTAACGGTGGCGCCTGGTTTTACATCGCCCGTTACATCGTACGTTTCACTGCCATCCAGCTTTAGGGTTTTACGCGTTGTGCCTGCTTTAAATTCAAGCGGTAAAACCCCCATACCAATTAAGTTAGTACGGTGAATACGCTCAAAGCCCTCAGCTGCTATTACTTCAACGCCTGCAAGTCTTACCCCTTTTGCAGCCCAATCGCGCGACGAACCTTGACCGTAATCGGCACCGGCTACGATAATAAGCGGCTGTTTACGCTCCATGTAGGCTTCGATTGCTTCCCACATACGGGTATTAGTGCCTTGTGGCTCTAGGCGAGCGTAAGAACCTTGTTTAACGTCGCCGTTTTCGTCCAGTACCATTTCATTAAGTAGTTTTGGGTTTGCAAAGGTTGCGCGCTGCGCTGTTAAATGATCGCCCCGGTGCGTTGCGTACGAGTTATAGTCTTCCTCTGGGACGTTCATTTTGGTTAAGTATTCGCCAGCAGCACTACTTGCCATAATCGCGTTTGATGGCGATAAATGATCCGTTGTAATGTTATCGCCAAGTACTGCAAGCGCGCGCATACCGGTCATAGTGCGCTCACCCGCAAGTGCACCTTCCCAATAAGGAGGGCGACGAATGTAGGTGCTTTCTGGGCGCCAATCGTAAAGTGGGTCGTTATCTTCACCGTAATCTACGGTTAAATTAAACATAGGCTCGTATACTTTTCTAAATTGCTCTGGCTTAACGCTTTGCTTAATAACTGCATCAATCTCCTCATCAGATGGCCATAAATCTTTAAGCGTAATATCGTTGCCTTGTTGATCTTGCCCTAGTATCCCTTTTTCAATATCAAAGCGAATAGTACCTGCAATAGCGTACGCAACAACTAAAGGAGGTGACGCTAAAAATGCTTGCTTAGCATAAGGATGAATACGCCCATCAAAGTTACGATTGCCCGAAAGCACCGCGGTAGTGTATAAATCGCGTTCGATTACTTCTTTTTGAATAACAGGGTCAAGCGCCCCGCTCATACCGTTACAGGTAGTACACGCAAAACCAACAATGCCAAAGCCAAGTTGCTCAAGCTCTGTTAGTAGGTTTGCATCTTCAAGGTATGATTGCACCGCTTTTGAACCTGGTGCTAATGAAGTTTTAACCCAAGGTTTACGCATTAACCCCTTAGCATTTGCGTTACGGGCAAGGAGTGCTGCAGCAATTACATTGCGTGGATTACTGGTATTGGTACAACTAGTAATAGCCGCAATAATACATGCGCCGTCTGGCATTAAGCCTTCTTCATTTTCAACAACGCCCGAAATACCTTCTTTAGCTAAATCGCTTGTCGATACACGGCGGTGCGGATTAGATGGACCGGCAATATTGCGCCCCACGCTTGATAAATCAAACTTAAGTACACGTTCGTATTTTGCGGTTTTTAAGCTATCGCTCCAAAGGCCTGCTGTTTTTGCGTAGTTTTCTACAAGGGCAATTTGTTCTTCTTCACGCCCTGTTAAACGCAAATAATCTATTGTTTTATCGTCGATATAAAACATGGCTGCAGTTGCGCCAAATTCAGGTGTCATGTTTGAAATGGTTGCTCTGTCGCCAAGAGTAAGCGCATCAGCACCTTCACCGTAAAACTCTAAATAAGTAGATACAACACGTTGCTCACGTAAAAATTCAGTAATAGCCAGTACAATATCGGTCGCGGTAATACCGGGTTGGCGCTTACCTGTTAGTTCTACACCGACAATATCAGGTAAGCGAATATAAGAAGCACGGCCAAGCATAACACTTTCAGCTTCAAGCCCGCCTACACCCACAGCAATAACGCCCAGCGCATCAACATGTGGCGTGTGGCTGTCGGTACCAACTAGTGTATCTGGGAATGCAATGCCATCTCGGTTTTGAATAACCGGCGACATTTTTTCAAGATTAATTTGATGCATAATGCCGTTACCCGGTGGGATCACGTCAATATTTTTAAACGCAGTTTTAGTCCAGTTTATAAAATGAAAACGATCATCATTGCGTCTGTCTTCAATGGCGCGGTTTTTTTCAAATGCGTCAGGATCAAAACCGGCATGCTCTACCGCCAGTGAATGATCCACTATTAACTGCGTAGGTACTACCGGATTCACTTTTGCTGGGTCACCGCCTTTGGCTGCAATTGCATCACGCAAACCTGCTAAATCAACAAGTGCCGTTTGGCCTAAAATATCGTGGCATACTACGCGCGCGGGATACCACGGGAAATCTAAATCTTGCTTGCGCTCAATTAGCTGGTTAAGTGCATCGGTTAACATGGCAGGGTCGCATCTGCGTACTAGGTTTTCGGCAAATACACGTGATGAATAAGGTAGTGTGGCGTATGCACCTGGCTTAATTGCATCTACGGCTTCTTGCGTATCGTAGTAGTCGACATTTGAGCCCGGTAAAGGTTTACGGTATTGGGTGTTATTAATTATGGTCATGGTAAGGGTTCGCTAATTTGGTGACGGTGTTTGCTCACAGCTAGCGTGCTTAATAAAAAGTTTGAGAAAAACTGCTCGCTAGTGGCTATGTGCAATAAAAAAGTGAGCACATGCGTGCTCACTCATTTTTTAACGTGACTCTATTGGTGTGTAACTACGTGCATCAGGGCCTGTGTAATCGGCACTTGGGCGAATAATACGGTTGTTAGCGCGTTGCTCTTTTACATGTGCTGTCCAGCCCGTAACACGGCTCATTACAAATATTGGCGTAAATAACTTAGTCGGAATATCCATAAAGTGATAAGCAGACGCATGGAAAAAATCGGCATTACAAAACAGTTTTTTCTCGCGCCACATAATTTCTTCACAACGAACAGAAACAGGGTAAAGTACGGTATCGCCCACCTCTGCCGCTAGTTTTTCAGACCACTTTTTAATAATTACATTACGCGGATCAGACTCGCGATAAATAGCATGACCAAAACCCATTATTTTGTCTTTACGTTCAAGCATGCCCATAATTTCTTTCTCAGCATGTTCAGCGCTTGTAAAGCCTTGAATCATATCCATTGCCGCTTCGTTAGCACCACCATGTAATGGACCACGCAGCGTACCAATCGCACCAGTTACGCAAGAATGAATATCAGAAAGCGTTGATGCACACACACGCCCTGTAAAAGTAGAGGCGTTAAACTCGTGCTCTGCGTACAAAATTAGTGATACATTCATTACCTGTGCAAACAATTCACTAGGTGCTTTGTCGTGTAATAAATTTAAAAAATGTGCGCCAACTGAGTCGTCATCAGTTTGTGTTTCAATGCGAACGCCATCGTGTGTAAAGCGGTACCAGTAACAAATAATACTTGGGAACACAGCAACCATACGGTCGATTGCATCATTAGCTTGGCTAAAATCATTTTCCATTTCAAGGTTACCCAACATTGAGCAACCCGTGCGCATTACATCCATTGGGTGCGCGTCTTTAGGAATGTTTTCAAGCACGGTTTTAAGCGCATCAGGTAAGCCGCGTAAACTTTTTAGTTTTGCTTTATATTCTGCCAATTCGCTTGTGGTTGGTAACTCACCGCGTGAAAGTAAAAAAGACACTTCTTCAAACTGCGCTTTTTCGGCAAGTTCGCTAATATCGTAACCACAATACGTTAAACCAGAACCACTTTGTCCAACAGTACACAATGCTGTTTGACCAGCCACTTGTCCGCGTAAACCCGCGCCGCCTAATGCTTTATCTACCATGATCTTCTCCTATCTTAAATTTGTGTGTGATTTTATTTTTTAATAATTATTATTTGTCAGATTTTGATGAAAAAAGTGTGTCGAGTGTGTTCTCGTACGTGTGGTAATCTAAAAAGTCGTAAAGCTCAGAACGCGTTTGCATATTTTCAATTTGGCTTTGTTGCGAGCCTTCATTTAAAATTGCTGAATACACGTTTAATGCTGCTTTGTTCATGGCTCTAAATGCACTGAGTGGGTAAAGCACCATTTCAACACCTACATCACTTAGCTGCTCTTTTGTGTAAATTGGTGTTTGGCCAAATTCAGTAATGTTTGCCAAAATTGGTACATTAATCGCTTTTGCAAATGCTTGGTAATCAGCAAGGTCGTTTACGGCTTCTGCAAAAATAGCGTCAGCACCGGCTTCAACACAGGCAGCTGCACGGTCTATCGCGGCGTTTAAACCTTCTTTTTGAAATGCATCGGTACGGGCCATAATATAAAAGTCGCTATCGGTTTTTGCATCAACCGCCGCTTTAATGCGGTCAACCATTTCACCTTGGCTTACAATTTCTTTATTAGGGCGATGACCACAGCGCTTTTGCGCTACTTGGTCTTCTATATGAAAACCCGCCGCACCCGCTTTAGTCATTTCTTTTACTGTGCGTGCAATGTTAAACGCCCCACCCCAACCGGTATCGGCATCAACAAGTAGTGGTAAATCGCTCGCACCAGTAATACGACGAATATCTTCAAGCACGTTATCAAGGCTTGTCATACCCAAATCAGGCATACCAAACGAGGCGTTTGCAACACCTGCACCTGAGAGGTAAATAGCTTGGTGACCCATTTTTTCTGCCATCATCGCTGTGTAGGCGTTAATAGTACCTACTACTTGTAACGGGCGGTTATTGGCAATAGCGTGTTTAAATTTTAATCCTGCTGACATTACTTTCTCCTCACTTTGAACGGTTGCTACGTGGAGTAACTTATAGTTTTAATCTGTAATTGTGACTGTTTGACTGCTTTTGCTAGCTTTTAACTTTTAACTTTTAACTTTTAACAGCTTATGCTTTTTGCTTAGCTAATAAGTCGAATTTGGTTTGAATATTTGCTTGCGATGCGCTTATGTGGCGCTTCATAAGCATTTCGGCCAGTTCGCCGTCGTGGTTTTCAATGGCGTTAATAATAGCTAAATGCTCATCAAACGCTTTTGATACACGCGGCCCCACCATGCCCATTTGTACACGGTACATGCGTATTAATTGATAGAGCTCATTACACAGTAAATGAATTAAATGCGCGTTTTTACTGCCTTGAATAATACGGTAATGAAAATCTAAATCGCCGGCTTCTTGATAGTAAGACTCGCCCTCTTTAACACGTTGTGTTTGTAGGTGCTGATTAAGTAATTGCTTTAAGCCTTTTACTTCTTCGGGTTCCATATTGTCGGCAGCAAGCCTACATGCCAAGCCTTCAAGTGAGCTGCGAACTTGATAAACTTCAATCAAACGCTCAGCGGTAAGGGCAACTACTCGGCAACCTACATTAGCTTTACGCTCAACAAGGTAGCAACTTTCTAGACGATTTAATGCCTCTCTAAGCGTTGCACGGCTTACACCATAACGTTTGGCAAGCTCAGGCTCTGATATTTTACTGCCTTGAACTATGCTCCCTTCAACAATCTCACGGCGCATATCTACAAATACTTGATCTGATGCGGTAGTTATAGGCGCTTCGTTTAAAAATGTGTGTGTCATAAGTTATTTTTTAGATTGTCGACAATTGATGTGGTTACTATGGGCTTATTAAAAAATCATGTCAACCCTTAAATCTATCAAAATAGCTAAAAAACACGCCTATTGTCGACACTATTAATCTAAAGTCGCATAAAAATGGTTTTAAAATAGACTAAAACAGTGAAGTGTCGACAGTGCAATAAATCAGATATTACGTTTTTTAGCGCTGAAAACCCCTAATATAAATGCTATTATCGCGCTTTATTTTTATAGTATGAGCTAACGCGTGAACGCCAACACTTTTATTCCTGAGCACTTTATTGATGACGTAAAAACCTATTTACCAGCGCATCTAAACTTAGATGACTTTTTAAATGCTTGTCGCAGACCGCTCAGAAAATCTATCCGCGTTAATACATTAAAAATTAGCATTGAAGAATTTATAAAACGTGCAACTGAAAAAAATTGGCTGCTAACCCCAATCCCATGGTGCAGTGAAGGCTTTTGGTTAGAGCGCCCAAGCAATGAAGAGCAAAACCTAGCCCTTGGTAATACCGACTTACATTTAAGCGGGGCTATGTACGTGCAAGAAGCAAGCTCAATGCTGCCCCCTATAGCATTAAAGCAAAGCATTGAACTCGCAGGCTCTCAAAGTAGCACCGTGCTTGATATGGCATCAGCGCCGGGTTCTAAAACATCGCAGCTAGCTGCACTTATGAATAACCAAGGCGTGCTTGTTGCAAATGAGCTATCGTCATCTCGTTTAAAGGTACTCAGCGCAACGCTCAAACGTATGGGGGTTGGTAACTGTGCGCTCTCACACTTTGATGGCATTATATTTGGCAACTACATGTTTGAATGCTTTGACAACATATTGCTAGACGCGCCCTGCTCTGGCGAAGGCACGGTACGTAAAGACGCCGACGCACTAAAAAATTGGTCAATAGAATCAAACATACAAATAGCCCAAGTGCAAAAAGACTTAATTAAAAGCGCGTTTTACGCATTAAAGCCAGGTGGCACATTAGTATATTCAACCTGCACACTTACTCCACTCGAAAACCAGCAAGTGTGCGATTATTTGCTCAGTGAATTTGGCGACTATATAGAGCCTGAGTCACTAAGTGATTTATTTGAAGGTGCAAGTAAAGCCACAACTACTGAAGGCTATTTGCATGTATGGCCGCAAACGTTCGATAGCGAAGGCTTTTTTATTGCAAAATTTAAAAAGCGCGCAAGCTGTAATAATCCAAATCAAACAGTTAAAAAAGGTGCATTCCCGTTTAACGAGTTTGATAAAAAGCAAAGTGCCGCATTTATGCAATCACTTAAAAAGCATTTTGGGTTAACTAACCTGCCTGGCAGCCTAATGCAGCGTGATAAAGAACTGTGGTTATTTCCTGAGGGATTTGAGGCCGTGCAAAATAAAATTAAATATGCACGCTTAGGTATTCAAATTGGCATCATCCATAAAAACGGCGTAAGACTAACGCACGAGTTTGCAACCGTATTTGGCAATGAGTGTAAAAACAATGTATTTGCTTTAAATAATGAGCAAGCAAATGATTATTTTCAAGGTAAAGATATACGCTTAACTAAAGCAACTCAAACAATAGGTGAAGTAGTATTAACACTGTGTGGTTGCCCTATTGGGCTGGGTAAATGGCAAAAAAATAAGATCAAAAATTCACTACCACGAGATCTCGTGCAGAATACACAATTAATAAGCTGGGTTTAGAGCAATTTTATCTTTGCTTATTATGCATCGGCTATATAATACATATACAAAAGGATTTTAGGGATAAACATGAATAAAAGATTTGAAGCTTTAGATGCGTTTAGAGGAATATGTGCAATATCTGTAGTTATATTTCATATGCATTTTATTGATTCTATAACTGAGTTAAGTTTTTTTAGAGGCAGTGCTATATTTGTAGAGTTTTTCTTTATATTGAGTGGATTTGTTCTAGCCCATGGATATGGCTCTCGCGAAGGACTTAAATTTAAAACATTCATAAAAGCACGCTTCTTTCGCATTTACCCCCTTCACCTGTTTATGCTAATTGTGTTCTTAGTCTTGGAAGGAGGAAAATTATTGGCTTATGAGTTTGGTGGGCTTTCATTTAACAGTTTACCGTTCACTAATGACTTTGCACCAAATGAAATAATACCTAACTTATTATTAATCCAATCATGGTCCTCATACACTAACCCACTGAGCTTTAACTACCCATCATGGAGTATTAGCATTGAATTTTATATGTATTCGTTATTATTTTGTTCAATTGTTTTTTTTAAAAAACAAAAAAAATCTGTATGGCTTTTAGTTTCAGCAATTGCTTTTATTCTTTTATATTTCAAATCCGACTTTTTAGTAGAAAGCGTATTAAAAGGCCTTTCTTGCTTTTTTGGTGGTGCATTCACTTACGTGATTTATAAAAAACTATCTCATTTAAAACCATCATTTTTAATTGCGACTCTCATAGAAACTTCATTATTAATTTTAATCGTGCTGGTGGTGAACAATAAATTCGAATATAAACCTCTAGCCGCTCCACTGCTGTTCTTCGCAACCGTTTTATTTTTTGCATTTGAAGTTGGGCTTTGTTCAAAAATTCTAAAACTAAGGCTTTTTCAGTTTACTGGCAAGCTTTCTTATTCTATATATATGACCCATGCTGCAATATTATTTTGCGTGACTTCTCTTGGAGTAATACTTGAAAAGATACTTAGTCAAGAGATAGCACCAATGATTGAAACACAAAGATACTTAAATTTTGGGGGAGCTATAGTTAATAATATCTCTATATTTATAACATTAATTACAATCATTTTTATATCACACATTACATATAACTATATTGAACTTAAAGGCTTGTCTTTAAACAAAAAACGATGGTAATGATTACATAATAAACATTATGATTCAGCCATTTATCATTAATAATAAATAAATGTTTTTTATAGTGAGCATAACTAAACTACTTGGCTATACTTTAAGAACTTTCTTCTCCCTTGTAGAACCAAGAAAGTGTTTTAGTTAACGCTAGGCTCAATCTAGAGTCAATTTATAGCCCAGATGTTTTTAACCTCTGGGCAATTTTTTACGCCGTATAATAACAATTCAGCTTTTACCAATAAAACAAATATTCACAAAGAGGATTTGAGACGCTGCGCTTTTAGAGAAGTGATAAATCAGTTAGTTGAATAGATCACTTGGTGTCTACTCATTTACTCCTCATAAACTTCTCTTTGTGCAATTGTTTATTCAGATTTAACTTTAACGTGAACCTGCTTCACGATTACAAGTAAACACAAAACTCTTGTAGAGATAAAGTACGAGCTGCTTGCTGCTGTTTAATACAACGCTTTTACCAATAAGACAAGTATTCACAAAGAGGTTATGAGACGCTGCGCTTTTAGAGAAGGGATAAATCAGTTAGTTGAATAGATCACTTGGTGTCTGCTCATTCATCCTAATTAACTTCTCTTTGTGCAATTGTTTTTTCAGATTTAACTTTAACGTGAACCTGCTTCACGATTACAAGTAAACACAAAACTCTTGTAGAGATACAGTACGAGCTGCTTGCTGCTGTTTAATACAACGCTTTTACCAATAAGACAATTATTCACAAAGAGGTTATGAGACGCTGCGCTTATAGAGAAGTGATCTATCGATTCGTGAATAGCTTACTCGGTGTCTACTCATTTACTCCTCATTCACTTCTCTTTGTGCAATTGGTTTTCACTTTAACGTAAACAAACTTAACGCATTCGAAACCTACCTAGTTACAATGTTTTTTAAACATCCAGCTAGTTCTAACTGGTTCAAAGTGAGATCCAAACTTAAGCGATAGACATAAAATAGGCAAAGCATCAACTTGCTTAGCAACATCAAAAACTTGATAAAATTTATAACCATATTTAACGGCTAAATTAAGCTCGGCAACATACAATGCTTTATACTTTGGAGGGAGTCGCTGCCAGTTCATTAGAGCTATTTGAATAATACCAAGCTGCACATCAAACTTGTACGGCCCAAATTTTTTAGCCTGCTGAATATACTCATATACTCGTTCTGTAGGTCCTTCTTGATAACTAAGTACTTTCGCCAGTGCAATCCACGTTTCTGACCATGTTTGCCTTAACTCTAATGACTTTAATAAATCTTTTTCTGCTTGTTGATAAACCAAACGCTTATTCATATTTTGGTCACTAGTTAGGGCTAGATTGAGCATTTTTACATAAGCACTTAACTGCCAGTAATGAGGCTGTGAAGGGTCTTGGCTTGTTGCAGATGTAATTGCCCTATCTGCAAGCTTTAGCTCTTCGAGAGTAATTGTGCTTTCAGTCTGCTTTAAAATATTAAGTGCATTAAAATACCATGTATTTGCACGCATACTTTGTAAGCTTTGATAACCTATTACTAATGTAATAACTGCAAGTATGGTAATTTGTGTGAGGCGGTTTGCATTTAAATTACTCATTAAACAACGACTCTGTTAGACGCTTAGGGTTAGTAAAAAATAAATCATGTCCATCATTTTGACCGATTAGCTCGCTCACTATTTGCTTAGCTTTACTTAAAATAGGCGGCCTACGCTTAACTGAATGGGCATCAGATGCAATATAAGTTACTAAACCCTTTTTTAGCATACCTATACTAATATTTTTTGCAGTTTCGCCCCATGCACCTTCAATGCTTGAAGCCGTTAATTGAAACTCACAACCTAATTGCTTCAAACGCTCAATATAAAAAGGATTTACTTGAATATCACGATTACGCTCAGGGTGAGGAATAATTACTTTTATATTTTGTTTAGCTAGCCAATTTATAAACTTATCGTAACCTTGGGGGACATGCGAATGCGGAAGTTCTAATAATAAATAATTTACTGAATTAAGCGTACCAATAAACGGGAGTTTATTACCAAGCACTAAGCTCATTAGTTCTACATCAAGCCTAACTTCAGCAGCCACAGCTAATTTAATACCAATATTATTTACTAATGCCTGTGCTTTTAAATTAGCAAGCTCGCTATACAATTGTGAGGCAAAGTTATTAAATCGCCCAATATGTATATGTGGCGTAGCAACCATATGAGTTATTCCATCATTTTGTGCAATAGTTAATAGTGCTAAAGATTCTTTTAAATCTTTAGCACCATCATCAATGCCTGGCAAAATATGGGAATGAATATCAATCATAGATTTGTATTTAACTATGCATTAGGTTGTTCAGGTTTTTGCGAGTAATCGTAATAATCGTAATAACCATGGCTATGCTCGTCTTTACTTTTACTCATATCTACTTGGTTAAGCACAATACCTGCAACATGGGCTTTAGATTCAAACAAACGCTCAATACCCGCCTTAATAGGCTTAATTCGCGTAATATCAGACTTAACAACATAAATTACCGAGTCTACACTCTGTGCAATAACTAAAGCGTCACTCACTGCCTGTGTAGGTGGCGTATCTATGATTATATGATCGTATTCAGCTTTCAAGCCATCAATTACTTCACTAAAGCGCGCGTTAGACAAAAGCTCTAATGGGTTACTAGGTATTTGCCCACTTGGCATTATTGCAACACCTGACTGCACATCAACATGTACACATTCACTTAACTGCTCCGTGCCTACAATTAAATTACTTAACCCCGGGTGGAATACTGGAATATCAAAGCGCTTAGCAATACTTGGTTTTCGTAAATCAGCATCAATTAGCAATACTTTACCCATTTGCGCAAGCGACATCGCTAAATTAGCAGAGGTTGTGGTTTTACCCTCACCCGGAGCACTTGATGTTACAGCGATTACTTTATGGTCACGTTCTAACTGAGTTAATAACAAGCTAGTTCTGAACGTACGTACCGATTCGGCAAAACGCCTGTAATTATCATCAAGATAGGCGTGAATCGGAAAAACACTCTTATTAGGCATTGGTACATGCGGTAATAAACCAATCATACGTTGAGCAAGCTTACTTTCAACGTCATTTTTGGTTTTAACAGTGTCGTTAAGGGCGTCAAATATAAAGCTCATTACTACTGCAAAACCAAAACTTGTGACAAATGCCAAAATAACTATTAAATTTTTATTTGGTTTCGCAGGTTTATTTGGGGCATAGGCACGATCAGTAAAGCGTGCAGCAGCCGAGCTAAAGTCGCTTGTTACTTCAGTTTCTTTAGAGCGTGATAGAAACGTATTAAATATATTGCGGTTAGTTTCTACTTCACGCTTTAGTTGGTTATATTGGGTTTCTTTACGGGTAATGTTCTGGTACTCAGCTCGTATTTTAACAAGGTCACGTTCAAGTGCACTAACAGTACGAGTTATACGGTTTAGCTCTTTTTCAATACCGGTAATAAGGCCTTTAATTTGCTTATTTAAATTACTTTTTACCGTTGCAAGCTCTGCTTTAGCTGAGATGATTTTAGGGTGCTTAGCACCATACACTTCACCTAAATCACTTAATTTTCGTTCTACTATAACAACTTCACGCTTTACGTTTTGTATAACCTGATGTGATGTAATTTCAGGCATACTACCTAAAAGTTCTAAATTATTGTTACCGTACTCACTAATAACTCGGTTAATACTCTCAAGGTTATTTTTTTCGTTACGCGCAACCACTAGCTGCTGCGATATTTGCTCTAATTCTTGTGTAACAAGCCCAGCTATACCTTCTATATCGACAAGCTGCTGTTGTTCTCTAAAATTTTGAAGTCTTACTTCTGAATCATCCAACTGCATTCGTAATTTAGAAAGGCGAGAATTCAACCAATTAGAAGCATCTTGGGTCACCCCCATTTTTGCACGCATTTGGCTTTCTATATAGACTTCACTAACAGTATTGGCTACTAAAGCTGCTAATTTAGGATCGCTCGACTCAAAGCTTACTCTCACTAATTGAGTTTTGCGAATAGGTGTAACCCATAGTTTTGATTTGAAAGTAGCCAACAAGCCTAACATATCCCTTTCAGCTATTTCTTCGGCAGTATAAGAGTTAGTCTCTTTCTTATTTAAAAAAGGAAATATAGATTTTATTGCATCTTTAAATTCTGTTAACACAGTAGATTTAGGAGCAAAATCTATATGTTTATTTAAATCGAGTTTTGTTATCACCTCTCGAGCAATACTGTCAGATTTTATAACTTCAAACTGAGTTAAATAGTATTCCTCTTTTGCAGAACTTAAGCCATAAACCTCGTCAAAACTGATCGCTTGAGTTTGCTCAGCTTCAATAAGTAAAGTAGCCGTTGCAATATATTTGGGCACTAACGTAAGCGTAACCATAATAGCTAATAGCGTAACAACTATTGCAAAACCTATAATACGCCACTTGATGCGCATAAAAATATTAAAGTAATAGGTAAAATCTACACTCTTATCTTGAGATAGACTATTTTCATCTTGTGTTATCATTTAATTACTGCCTTGTAAACTGCTTTAAAACAAGCGCTGTTCAATTTTTATAGTATCGCCCGCTGCAATTTGGCTATTTAAATTACCTTTTTGTTGCTGCTGCTTAGTCTGCTCTTTAAATATGTATATTTTGTCAATCGAGGCACGCTCAGTTAATCCACCTGCTAATGCAATAGCTTGGTTAACTGTCATAGCAGGTTGATACGGGTAAGCACCAGGGATTTTTACTTCACCATGAATATAAAATGGCCTATATTCGATTACTTGGACATAAACATTTGGGTTTACTAAATAGTCAGGACGCAAACCTTCAACTATGACCTCTTCAACTTCAGAAGTAGATAACCCTGCAAGTTTAATTTTCCCTAAAAACGGATAATTAACCTCACCACTATTACCTAAAAGTGCAGTCACCTCTAAATCAGGCTGGCCAAAAACTTTTATTTCAACCTTGTCACCTGCACCTAAAACATAGTTATGTGCAGATTGTGCAACACTAACAACGCTAATAGAAAGAAGTACTAAACTAAATATAAACTTCATTAATTAGCCTTTAAAGCAAAAGTAAAATTAACACCAACAATTACGCGATCAAACTCTATTGCGCTTTGAGTAGAATCTTTATCTATAAAATCGACGTAAGTAGATACCATACCGAACTTACTCGCAACGTAGTTTAAACCTAAACGCGCACTTTTAGATTTGTCTTTTCGACCTACATCACCAGTGTATTGCTCGTTAGTGTAAGTAGCACCAACAAGCGAGCTTAAATAATCGCTCCAGTTATGAGTCCAATTAACACCATAAGTGCTTTCTTTAATGTAATCGCCTTGCACTAATGGGTCTTTAGCTGCGCGGCTTGTTGTAAATAGCACGGTAGAATAACTAAGTGGCTGCCAGTTTACACCCGCCTCCCAGCTTAAACCGCTAAAATTCTGGCGCTCATTAGCGCTAAAGTCTTTATTTTGATAACCTAATTTAAATGAGCCTGAAGTAACCGCTGTTGCTTCCCACTCCATACCTAATAATACTTTTACGTCGTCTGAATCTCGTGACATACCACTATTGGCTAAAAAATCATAACGATAGTTCTCTTGCTTAACCTCTAAAAATGTTCGGGTAGATGCTCGAGTATTATAGTAGCCAGTTACGCCAATTAACGATTTATCATAGTCACGGTATTGCGATACTTCTCTAAAGTTTTGATATTTTTTACTAAAAAAACCGGCGCTTAAAGCAACTTGAGCTTTTGAGCTTTGTGCACCGTATACGTAGCGCACTAAAACATTTTGTTGCTGGTATTTAACTAACTCATTTACTGCATCACCCAAGCCTTCTGTTAAACCACTACCACGTGGCTCGTATAGCCAATCTGCATCACCGTTAATATCTAAACGATGTTGACTAGTAAATTCTTTATGTACACCAGCACCAATATTAACTTGGGTAAAATTATCGGCAGTATCTTTATTATGTAGAGAGCTGCTAGTTCCTAAGTCTAAGCTATAACTATCAGGGCCATCGTCAATCGCAGCTTTTATATTAGGAGTAATAGTCCAGATTAAACGCGACTCTTCATTATCAGGTGTGCTAAAAAAGTTATTGTTACTACTAAGCCCAGTTTGTAAAGTCGGCGTAATTTCGGCACCATCTTTAGACATAAAACTACCTGGTTTTAAATTAGCGGCTGCGGGAGCTGTAATCCCAACACTTAACATGGCAAAAATAGGGGCTAGTGTTTTAGTATGCATTTGCATTCTTAAATCCTTTAAAAATTGTCATAAAAATAATTTTCACATCAAACCACAGTGACCAATGTTTAATATAATGTAAGTCAAATTCTACACGTTTTTCCATTTTATCAAGAGTATCGGTTTCACCGCGCCACCCATTAATTTGCGCCCAACCTGTAATACCTGGCTTTGCTTTATGACGCAACATGTAAAACTCTACCTTTTTACGGTATTCCTCATTATGGGCTACAGCGTGCGGGCGTGGACCTACAATAGACATATCACCCTTTAAAACATTTATGAATTGCGGCAATTCGTCAAGGCTTGTACGGCGTAAAAAACCACCTAAAGGTGTAATGCGCGCATCATTTTTTGTGGCTTGTGTTACTACAGCACTGTTTTCGGTAACAGTCATTGAACGGAATTTCCAAACCTTAATTTTACGGCCATCTAATCCATACCTATCTTGTTTAAAAATTACAGGGCCTTTAGAAGTAAATTTAACAGCAAATGTAATGGCAATTAAAATAGGCGATATTAGCATTAAAATAATGGAGGCTACTATTATATCTTCAGTTCGTTTTATAAACTCACGGGCACCTATAAATGGTGACTCAAACACACTTAATGTATCAACATCACCCACATGCTCAATACGGGCGTGTATTAAATTAGACATTAAAAAATCAGGTATAATATGTACATCAACAGTGGTGTCACCAAGCTGCAATAAAATATCAGCGATACGCTTATCTGCTTTCATAGGGAGAGCAATATATAAAACGCCTATTTCCCCATTTCGAGCAGAATTTACAGCATCTTGTATTTTACCGGTCACATCATGTTTTGTTGAGTTTTGAAATAAGCGCTCAGGCTTACGATCGTCAAAAAAACCTAAAAACTTAAAACCTAACTCATCGTTTTTAGTAATCTCATCATATAAATAGACAGCAGATTCGGTTGCACCAACAATCGCAACGTTACGTAAATTCAAGCCCATTCTACGACGCTGCTTTTTGTACATGTGAACTATAAAACGCCAAGCATAAAGATATATGATGCTTAGTAAAAACCATAACCCTATTCCTATGCGAGATAAATTTTCAGAAAATTTAAATACAAAAGAGACTAGTACTAAAAGGGCAAAGGCCGTTAGCAAGCTAGCCCAAGCACATAGGACCATAGTTCTAAATTTTCCCGCTCGCCATGAACGGTAAGTAGAAAATAGTTCTGCGCTATATAGGTAACTCAATGCAATACCAAGTACTGCAACCATATAATATGGGCTTGATTCAAATGAGTAAAATAACGCAGAAGATTGAAATGCTAAAAACAAGGCAAAAATATCAAATAAACGATAAAAACTAGCGTCTGAAGAGCTGGTGGGCTTAAACGTCCTTGAAGATGTCATGATTTAATAGTCCCTTTTATAGTTTTAAGCAGTAAATATTCAAAAAAAATTAAAATGTATACTACCTTACGTCACTTATCAATTCAATATAACTTTAGAGGAAGTACAGTTAAATTCTAGCATAAATTAGGGATAACTATAGAACTTAATTTATAAATCAATTAAGTTCTGTTAATTTTATAAACCCCGTTGAATAATAACGACATTACTTTATAAAACCTAACAATGTAACGATGAAAAAGATATGAAATTACCAAAACCATAAAAACTAGCAGCACATATTCTAAATAAATATTTAAAGCTAGATCTGAAAATATAAAGGCATAAATAAGCACGATCAACGGCTGGTGTAGTAAATATATAGTGTAACTCGAATCTGAAATTTCTTTTATCAATGAGCCTTTTTTAGTACCCAACTTATAAAAAAGTGCAATCATTGCTAGTACCAAACTTCCGTGGGAGAGTCTTTCAAATACTTTACTCACCAAAGTTGAGTCTATTTCAAGTTTAGCTATTAAGAAGATTAATAAGTAAATAAGTATGGAGATAAAAAAAACTTTATAATTTAAAATATTAAGAAAAGTCATTTTCCAAGTGCAACAGAGACAACCTAATAGAAAGTAAGGAAAATAACCAAATAGCGAATGAAATGCAATAAATATATACTCATTAGAAACTGTGTACTTAGAAACAGCTAGTAACAGAATTGAAGCTACAGGAGCAAAAACAATAAAAATCGAACAAAGCTGAATCTCACTAACCCCTTTCAAAGCAGAGATATACTTACAGAATAGCTGTACAAGTAGAAAGTAAATTATTAGATTGCCTAAAAACCATAAATGACCCAACCACTTTCCATATAGATAATAATTCACATCAAAATAATCAAAAGAAAAGTTATAACTGTAAATATTCATTAGGTAATTAATAGTCAAACCACAAAAAAACAAAGGGATTAATGCTCTTTTTATCCTATCTCCTAAAAAACTATCTTTTCCTTTTTTATATATGTAAATATAAAAAAACCAGCAATTACATAGAATGCCTCCATTCTAAAATCATGGATAAATAAAGATATAATTGAAAAGAATTCCGAAGTATCATTTGAGCCCACACGCCAATCCTGTTCAACCTTATATATGAGGGCAACATGGTAAAAGACACCTAGCACCATAAATATTGCTCTACAAAAATCTAAACCATGAAGTCGTTCTAATTTATTCATTTTAATTCCATTTTATATAATGTAATCAACTCTTCTGACATCCTATCAATCATGTAATTGTCTCTGAATACTTTTCTGGCTTTACATCCGAGCTCTTGAATTTGATGTTTATTATAAGAGTCAAAGCCTTGTAAAACTTCAATCAACTCTTCTTCACTAGTAAATTCAGAGCCCTCGGCAAGTGTCGTTAGATACTTCAGCCCCCCTGCACCAGAAGTGAAAATTGTCCTAGATGCAGACATAGCTTCAATTGCTACTAAACCAAACCCCTCCCATCGTGAAGGTATAATAACTGCCGACGACTCCAAATAAATTTTGTGTAAATCATCTCCAGAAAGCCAACCCAAAAATGTAACATTTGGGTACTCATATATATTTATATCTTCTCCGTGCACTGCACCACCAACGACTATAAGTTCATAATTCACATTAACTTTTTTAAATGCATTAAGTAATATATCTATGCCTTTTTGATGATCAAATCGCCCTACAAAAAGTAACTTCTTCTTTTGGGGTTCTATATATTCATTACCAAAATTATCTGTAATCGCATTTTCTATTAAAACTGTTTTATTTGATGGAGTTACTTTAATAGAGAAATCATAATGGGAGATACAAACTATTTTTTCACATAAAAAAGAGAGTAAGTACTCTATAGTTTTATACAAACATTTCGTAATCTTTTTTTTATCCATACTATAAGCCCAACCATGCGAGCAATAGATAATAGGAACACTACGGGTAAAAGCCTTAGTCAACCTGCAGACTAAACCAGAGAATGTACCATGAAGGTGAATAACATCAATATTAAGCTTTTTTACTAATTTCACATACATTCTAGCTAATTTAAATAAACCTAAGATACTCCGAGGGCCTCTGTCATAATGATAGACCTTACTTTTTTCTAACCAAGGCACATCTTCTTTAACTAGCAAATATGATTCTATGCCTTTCTCATTCAAAGACAAAATCAAACTCTTTAGATATGTTTCAACACCACCTTTTAAAGCCTCAGCTACATGTAATATTTTTAGTTTATTTTTCATACTTATTTACCCTACTAGTGACTGATTTATATAAAAATGCTAAAACAAGCGGAACAATGAACCGACCATCTATTGGTAAGTAAAAGGTGACTGACATTAAAATGAACAAGAAGACTACTAAAAAATAAAAGTCAAACTCTTTGAGCTTGCTGATATACCACTTAACCACATTATATAAATAATAAAGAAATATAACTCCAAAATATATTAGCCAATCAAAAATGAAGCTTTTAGTAGAAACCCCTTTTACAGCGCCAAAATACAAATATGTTGTTACTTCCTTATAATCAAATACGTTTGGCATCAGCATTTCAATACTTTGAATTACTTCTTTACCATTTTCATATATCGATGGTAAATAACCAAAGAAACCCACCCCGAATGGATGTTCTAATAAAGAAAAAATAGAAACTAGGATCATTGTGGTTCGAGTTGCAGAACTATTATATTTTTCGATATCTGTAGCAAATGCAGGCAATAAAACTTCTAAGTAAAGTATTGGGCTGAGAGCTAAAAATGAAAACAGCAATAAAGTTTTAGTAGATTGGACTGTTTTCTTATGCAATAAAATTGCAATAAAAAATGCTAAAGAAAAAGTAATTAACCCACCTTTGGATGTTGTTAAAAATATAGCTATACAAATAATCACAAAAGATAAAAGCCTGTTTAGTGCGAAATACTTAGCTAAAAATATTCCAGCAATACCTACTTGAAAACCAAAAGTACTTGCCTCTAGCGTAAAGCCACGCATTCGATGTGGGGAAAGCGCATAACTACCTTGGAAAAAAGAAGCTGCATTAAAAACATTTGGTAATAAAAGGTTAAAAATATATATAATTAAAATACTCAAAGAAAAAACAAGTAAAGCCTTTTCTAAGTTTTTCTCTGTGAATGAACAAAAGAATATAAAAAAGATCATTGTTGGGAGAGCTAGTAAAGTAAAGCGCAGACCTCTGTCTACCAGAAAATAAATTCTTAAATTGTCATAATAATTAAATATTAAAAGAATTAATGAATAAATAAGAGAAATAAAAAATATATAACAAATCTGTTTCTCAATTTCACCTAGCTTTTTTGAACTCATCATTAAATAACTTATCACTAAGGGCAAAAGCAACATAGCAAGTGATGCAGTAAAAACCCCCGCATATTTTGATAATGAAGTATTTTCGAATATGAGAAAAACACTTACAGCATATAATAATTTAATTCCCATTTAATTTATTAACCTTTTAATTCTCACCAATAAGCTGGTTGGCAAGTGAGAAAAAAACCTTACAAACAAACAAAAAATATAATATTTATCTGTATTTAAAAAATAAGGAAAGCTAATTTTCCTAGAGTATTGTATAAAAGCTATTAGCACATTTTCGTCATATTTTTTAGCTTTAAAAGCTCTAACTAAAGAATGGCACGCGCATGTAAAAACAAAGTAGTTTAATGACTTGCATTGTTCTTTTGAAACTTCTATTTTTTTTATTAGGTCAAAAGTATGGAGCTGATTTAACATTTTCTTATCAAAACTTTGATTTATAGCTCCATTTACATTATCAATATAATGGTAAAATACTTTTTCTGTCACTGTAACTTTTTTTGCTTTATTTATTGCTGTTAGGATAAAGAAAACATCTTCACTGTATTTTAAGTTTTCGTTATATTGTAATATGTTTTTTTCTAGGTAATTTTTTTTATACACCATTGCACAATTATGAAATAGCACCTTTTTATTTAATACCATTTCAAGTATTACATCTGAGGGCACTTCTGCAATATTTTTGTTAACTTTTTTCACTACCTTTTCATTATCTATATAGTGGTGAGAAAATACATATACATCAGACTTGTTATTAATTACCGCGTCATATATCAAACTTAAAGTACTGTTTACTATAGTATCATCACAATCAATGAATATAACATAATCACCACCAGCTTTTAATAGACCGTAATTCCTTGCACTTGAGACACCTCCGTTGGCTTTTTTGTATAAAAAGTGATTGTGTTCTAGTACATCATCAAAATCGGTATCAGATCCATCATCAATAATTATAACTTCAAACTCTACTTCAGATTGATTATCAAGATTTTTGAAATCCTCAATCAACCTTCTTAACTTATCAAAGCCATTATAACAAGGAACTATAAAGCTTAACTTAAAGTGATGCATCTAAGAGTAGACCCCATTTATTGTTAACTAATGCCTCATCAGTCTCACTAGCAAGCCCTAGAGAGTTTTCGGAAAATACACCATAAGCTTCTTTTGAATACGTTATCTCTAAGACCTTTTCCATAAATAATTTTTTATCCCCCTTTGGTATTAAGAATCCATTGCCTCCATTTTTAACAATGTAAGATGCTGCATCAAAAGTATTATAAAGAACTATTGGTAAACCTTGACTTCTTGCCTCAATCAAAGTCTGACCAAAGCCTTCATAGTTTGATGTCATTAGAAAAATTGAATATTTTTTTAAAACATCTTCGATCTTTGTTGCTGCTCCACAAAATTTTACCCTAGGAACATTATCAACTAAGCTTTTAATTAGGCTTATTTCTTCTTCCTCACCCTCGCCATATATATCTAAAGTATATGTTTCTGGTAAGCTGTTAACGATTTCAATCATTTCCGAAATATTTTTTTGCTTTTCATCTAGCCTTGTTATTGTAACGAGCTTATTGCTAAATGCAGGAGATTCAATTGCTTTTTCAACTCTGCATCCTCTAGGTATGATTTCTATTTTATTTTCTAACTTAGGATATATACTTTTTAATTTAACTTTATCTTTTTCAGTATAAACTGTAAAAAAATCTATAAAACTTGAGTATAGTAAAACTGCAATCTTACCCAATGAAGTTAGAAATATATCGAATCTATTTGTTTGAACGACTATGATTTTATTATTTTTAAGCACGGAAATTGGTACTGATAATAGATCAGACATATGAAATATAAATATTATATTATTTTTAGGATTTAATTTTAATAGCTCTTTGTAAAGATTAACGCGAGTTAAAATTTTTCCAACCTTACCTTGCCCACTTCCATACTCTATGAATTTAGCATGCTGGCTGACATTATGTATTTCCTTTGAAGATCCCCATTTATGTAACTCTAGAAAATCCCAGCCCCTATGAGTGCCAATGCTATGAAAGCTTCTTATTAATGACTCAACACCACCAGGACAGGTCGATTTAAAAGAATTAATTGTAATTATACGTGACATTTTTCTTTCTCTAATTTATTTTTTTCATAATAAAAACGTCCTTGTCTCAATAACAAGTACAAGCAAATAACACTAACAATAAAGAATGATATTGCTACTAAGTAAAGCCCAATCTGTATACTACTTTTTAAATAGCCTATCGAAAAAGAAATAAAAATTAATATAAAAGTAGTTATATTAACAAATGCATTTTTCCCCGACTCTTCTAACGCGTAAAAAAAACCACCGCTCAGACTAAAAAAACATTGAAAAGCAATAGAGTATGAGAGAATTTTTACAATAAAATCTATTTGACTCCATCCTTCACCCAAGATTGAATTGACTATGAAATTAGTATACAAACTAAAAATAACAGATAAAGTTGAGCCAGCTAGAAGACATAACAACCAGGTAATAACAATGATTTTTCTAAAAAACAAATAATTGTCAACAGTTCTCATAATTGGTTGAAGTGCAGGTTGTAGAGAAAAGGATAAAAGCATTACAGGGTACTTTACAAGCTGATAAGCTCGATCATATAACCCTAACATCGCAATACCAAACAGTTTACCTACAATAAAGTTATCGCCTTGCCTAACTAAAAATGAAGCCAAATTACTGATAACTACACCACGATTAAACTTTTCAATCTTTGGGATTTCTATGCTTAATTTAAAGGTTAGTTTTGAGCCTATACTTCTAAAATATATAGTAATTAGCGCGGCCCTGAATATAGAGAAAACAAGTACTTTTAATACCAAAACTTCAACTGTTGGGTCATAAAAATAAATGACCCCAATAGTAATTGCTAAGCCTATTAACTCTGCAATAGTTTCTGAGATTGCTACTGACTTAAATAAAAACCGTTTATTTAAGTCACCTAAACAAACAGAAGTTATTCCAAATAACAACACAATTGATGAAACTGCTATATAAGTAAATAGTGTAAGTTTAATATTAAAAGATATACCTAGCAAAAACAGAAACAAAGGCGCTAAGGCTGAAACTAAAATTGACATTGTAGACGAAAAGTCAAATAAACTCTGATATGAACTATCTTTTTTATTGATTACACTTTGTGTTACACCAAACTCAGCTAGCATCATTAGGAGAAAGCAAATCCCATTTATTAACGCGAAAACACCGAAAACCTCCACAGGTACCAATCGAGAAAGTACAAGTAAGCTTAGCATCTGAACTAAAAATACTGACAACCTTGAAATTACACTTGAAAATAGCTTGTTTATAATATTTTTCATGAAAACCAATGCAAAAGAGGTAAGCAATTAATTTCACTTACCTAATAATTAAGTATTTATAGAACTTATAAAAACTCTTTAAATAATTTTTTTGACTCTTTTCTAAACTCTTCACCCATGCTACTCGATTGCATTGCATACTCTACATTGGCAAGCATATAACCTAATTTAGAACCACAATCATGAGATTTACCTTTTAGATGGTAGGCTTCAAGCGTTTCTAGGTGGCGTAATTGTAATAAAGCATCAGTAAGTTGTATTTCGCCGCCTGCGCCTGGTGGGGTGTATTCTAGTAAATCCCAAATTGCTGTAGATACAACATAACGTCCTGTAATAGCTAAATTACTCGGTGCTTCATCGTTATTTGGTTTTTCGACCATGTTTTTAATTGCAGCATTTTCGCCGGCATTTATTTTTTTACCGGCTATATCAACTACACCATATTGATGCACTTGCTCTTGAGGTACTGGCTCTACCATAACTTGGTTGTAGCCCGTTTTGTCGAATCGGTCGATCATTTGGCTTAAGTTGTCGGTTTTTGAATTTGATTTGTATTTATCAATAATTACGTCGGGTAGCATTACTGCAAATGGGTTATTACCAACAATTGGGCGCGCTGCTAAAACAGCATGGCCTAAGCCTAGTGGTGCCGATTGGCGAACAGAAATTACCGTTACATCTTTTGGCACTATTGAGCGAACCTCTTCTAGCAGGCTACGCTTTACGCGCGCTTCTAGTGTGGCTTCTAGCTCAAAGCTTGTATCAAAGTGGTTTTCAATTGAGTTTTTTGAAGCATGTGTAACAAGCACAATTTCTTTAATGCCAGCTGCTACAGCTTCGTTAACTACGTATTGAATTAAAGGCTTATCTACCAGAGGAAGCATTTCTTTAGGGATGGCTTTTGTGGCTGGCAACATACGCGTACCAAGGCCAGCTACAGGTAATACTGCTTTTAAAACTTTCACTTTAATTCCTTTCATTATTTTTGTTAAACAACAAAAAAAGGAACTGCTAAGCTAAAATTCCTTTTTGAGCGTTTCACATGCCGTGTGAGCTTGCTATTATACACAACACAATAATGCACTCAATAATTAAAGAGTACTTTTTGATTGTTTTTTTGTTAATTTTATGTTGCACCAAAAACTGACAGTATTGCACCAACTTAGTGCCTAATGCTTTTTGATGACCTACCCTTTTAAAGCTACCAATACTATACTAGGCTTGTTTAGCTATTAGGGAACACAAACTTAAGGAACATTTGTGCGTTTAGGGTTTTACATTTTATTATTAGTGTCTTTTTTTGTATGCGCACAAAATACGCTTTTGTATTTACGCAATAGCGATATAATTGCGCGCGCTCAAAAACAATATGGTAATGAAGGGCATAAACGCATTAAAAACTGGCTCAGTTTTATAGATGAATCGGCTGACAAAAGTGAATGGCAAAAAATCCATTTGGTGAATGATTTTTTTAATAAGCACATTAAATACAAAACCGATGATGAGCTTTGGCACCAAAAAGATTATTGGGCCACCCCACTTGAGAGTTTAGGTGTTGGTATGGGTGATTGTGAAGACTACGTAATTGCCAAATACTTTACGTTAATAGCACTGGGCGTACCCGAAGATAAAGTACGTTTAATGTATGTACGTCAAAAAACAGTTAATCAACCTCATATGGTACTTATTTATATTGAAACTCCTAATCAAATCCCCTTTGTTTTAGGCAATTTTAACACTAAACTACTACCCGCTAATAAGCGCCCTGACTTAACACCTATCTATAGTTTTAATGGCCAAGGTTTATGGTTAGCCAAATCAAAAGGCTTAGGTAATAAAGTAAAAAATAGCCGTGGTGTTTCTGCCTGGAACACCATGTTAGAGCGAATTGAACAAGGTGAGCTTGCGCCCGCCAAAAGTGATAAAGGAACACCGAGTTATGTCTCGACTTTTTAAAAATGGATTAAGTTTAAAAACCCAAGTATATGGCCTTATTATATTGATTTCGGTACTTTCTTTTTTTGTACGCGTAATTACTGACGTTGATACCACTCGCCAATACTTACAAACGCAAATGGGTAGCCACGCGCAAGATACAGCAACAAGCTTAGGGCTTTCTATATCGCCTTACCTTGAAGAAGACAGTTTAATGATTGCCCAAACCATGGCAACCGCTATTTTCGACTCCGGTTATTACAAACAAATAAAATTTACTAACGCCGATAATAAAATAGTTTTTGACCTAACAAGCCCAAAACGCGTTGAATCTGTGCCTAATTGGTTTATTACAGCAGTAAAGCTTAAAGCCCCTACTATGCAATCAGAATTAAACAATGGGTGGATTATAGCTGGAGTGCTTGAAGTAACAAGCCATGTTGGGCAATCGTATTTAACGCTATGGGAACATACTAAACGCAGCTTTTATGGTTCTTTATTTTTATTAGTAGCGTCGCTTGCAGTGGCATATTTAATACTACGTGCAGTGTTTAAACCTTTAAAAGCAGTAGAAAACCAAGCACACTTGGTTACGCGTAAACGCTTTACATTAAACGACGAAATACCAGTTGCACGTGAGCTACGTACTGTAACTAGAGCCATTAATAATATGGTAATGAACTTACAAAGCACCTTTGACTCTTTAACAAAGCAAACACAAGCACTTACCGATGAAGTATATGTAGACTCACTTACAGGGCTGGGTAATCGCCGTTCGTTTGAGAACCACTTTAACTCAGTGGTTGACGCCATTACTAGCGACACTCCAATCACTGCAATGATGGTCACTCTCCCCTCACTTACTAATATTAACCAAACTGTAAGTTACCAAGATGGTGACGAGCACGTACATGATGTAAGCGTTACTTTGCAAAATGTGTTTGGTGCTTTAACTAATTCTAAAATATTTAGACTTAACGGTAGTACTTTTATTGCTTTAGTCCCATTCGATATACAATTTTTAAATAGAACGCGCCTCGATATAAATGATGCTTTTAGTAAAAAGAAAAACAGCTTACACGTGAATGGTTTTGCTAACTTAGCGTTAGTAAATGTTGATAAAGGCTCATCTATCGGGGGTGTACTTTCAGCCCTTGATACCGGCTGCACCATTGGTGATACAGCGATTAATAATAAAGTAGATAAAGATACCCTTTTTAGTGTTAAAGAGTGGCGTTCGCTTATTCAGTCAATTATTGCTACTGGTGAAGTTAGTTTTTCGGTGCAGCCAGTTAAACGCACTAACTCACAAAACAAGCAGTGCTACTTTGAGGTGTTTGCTCATTTTACGCATGAAGGCGAAAAGGTTAATAATGGCCATTTATTTGCTATGGCCGAAAAGCTTAACTTAACCGAAGAGTTAGACAAAAAAATAATTCGTAACTTTGTAAACGTTAAAGAGCAACACCCAGACGATACATTTGCGTTAAATATTAGTAAGGCTTCGTTGTATTCAACTGACTTTATTGAATGGCTTACTCTTTATGCACACACTAAACCAATTATTAAAACAAATTTGATTTTTGAATTGCATGAAATTAGCTTACTTTACAACGTACATGTTGCCTCTTTACATATAGATACAATAAAAGATATTGGCATAAATGTGTGTGTTGAACACTTTGGTACTAGTTTAACCTCGTTTAGATATTTACAAGGGTTAGACATTGAATATATAAAAATAGATGGTAGCTATATTCAAGATTTATTAGATAACACCCAAAGCCAATTTTTTATTCAAACAGTTAATAATATTTGTCATGGCTTTGGTATTAAAGTTTTAGCTTGTTTGATTGAAAAACCTGAAACTTTAAAGGTACTTGAAAGTTTAGGTTGCGATGGCGTGCAGGGTAATTTAATAATGCCGCCAACCAAAATAATAAAAACTAGTGATAACGGCGTAAATAAAGAGTTTACTTTTTGCACCGATGCGCTAAAATTTTGTAATTAATACTCGACCAAGGGACAAGAGATGAAATCATTTATATTAGCCAGCTTAATAGCAGGTGCATCTTCACTTACAGTTTTACCAATTTATGCACAAACGGATACTGATGCAGTAGTACAAACTGAAGGCATGACTAATTTAGTCGACGTTTTAAATAGCGCATCTGCTGAAACAGCTCCAGATCAGCTAAAGGCAGACTTAGTAGCAGCTATTAACGGCGTTTGTACAAATTGTACTGCTGCTCAAGTTGATTCTATGATGAATGTAGTTGTTGATGCTGTGGGTGCCGATAGCCCACTTATTGCTGATTTTTTAGCTGGGCTTGTAGCTGCTGGCGTTGACAGCGATACTGTTACACTTGCTGCTATTACAGCTGGTGTTGATGCCACTGTTGCCTCTGAAGCAACAGCAGCTGGCCCAGGAGGCGCACCAGCTCCTTCTGCTCCGGTAATTGTTACTTTACCAACAACTGCAGTACCGCAAGGTGCAGGCGGCACTGGTGGTGATGCAGGTATATCTGAAGTCGGTAACTAACCGTTAATAAAATAATAAAAACGCAGCCTTTTGGCTGCGTTTTACTTTATATGGCTTATTTTTTTAGCCCTTCTTTTAGGCTCTTAGTTTAGAGAACCCTGTGAATCGTTTTATATTTTTTTTACTCTGTGCAATTTTATTTTTGCTGCCCTTACCATTAGGTAGTTACCGCCCTTGGGCAATTTTAGCAATGGGGATATTAATTAGTGCTACCTTTTTCATCCATTTAGTTTTCAGCAGTATTAATAACAAGCACCATTTATACCCTCCGTTATATTCTTGGCCCTTATTTACTGTACTCGGTATAGTTGCGGGCGTATGCGCAGTACAAATATTTACCGTAAGTGTTGACCCGTTTCAAACTAAACAAATGCTTATTAAAACAAGTTTTATGATTTTATTTTGTTGGCTATTATTTATTTATTGCAATACTGAAAAGCGTATTAAAAATTTAATATATGCAATTATAAGTGCCGGCGTGTTTCAGGCTTTATATGCCACTTATTTAAATTTATCGCCTGATATTATTAGCCCATTATTTGGTTATAAGCATACCGAGCGTGCTATTGGTACGTTTACTTACTCTAACTTTTTGGCTAACTTTTTAGCTTTATGTTTATGTTTGGGTACTGGTGTTTTAGTTAGTGAATTAAAGCGCTCTACTAGCGATTACAAACAAACATTAAAACAAACGCTTCGGGCGTGGACTGAAATACTTTTAAGCTCAAAAATAATTTTACGTATTTCGTTAATTATTATTATTGTTGCGTTAATTTTAACCCGTAGCCGTATGGGTAACTCTGCATTTTTTATTGCATTAATGGTTGTTAGCTTACTCACGTTTTTTATTTACAGGCAAAAACCTAAAGCGTTTAAACTACTTATCGTTAGTTTTTTTATAATCGATTTAATTATTATCGGCGCTATATTTGATGTAGAAAAAGTTAAACAGCGTATAAGCGAAACCAGTATTTCATCAGAAACCCGTGACGAAGTTGTACGTGATTCAATACCCCTCATTTTAGATAAGCCTTTGTTGGGCTCTGGTGGTGGTACATTTTATACTGCGTTTCCGGCGTATCAATCTGAGCCTTATTCAGGTTACTACGATAACGCCCATAACGATTACGTACAGTTTGCAGTAGAGCTGGGTATACCCACTACAGCCGCACTGGGCTCACTTATACTTTATTGTTTATGGTTATGTATAGCGACTATGCGAAATCGTAAAACAGCGTTGTTTCAGGGCGTTGCTTTTGGCTGCGCTATTGCAATTATAGATATGCTGCTGCATTCATTGGTAGATTACTCTTTACAAGCAGGTGCAAACTCAATGTTGTTTATGACTATTTTATGTTTGGCAATATTGAGTAGTAAGTTACCTGCGTCTAAACGAAGCCGAAAAGAGCATGGTTAAATACAAAGCCAAGTAATTAGCTAATATAGACTGATTAGAAGCTGCGCTTCTCACGCGAGCAAGCTCAGCGTCTACCGCAAGGTTAAATTTACGGTTAACTTGTTGGCGTGACAAGCAAAGCCTTTAATAAGTAATTTATGCACTAAGAGGTTAAGAGGCGCTACGCTTTTAGAGGAAGTAATAAAACCGAAACTATATCCTGATTGGCATTCTGTCTTCTCATTTACTCCACTTTCGCTTCTCTTTGTGCAAATAGATCTTTAGCTGGTTTTTATAAATAAATTGAATAATTTTAAGCATTGCTTTGTAACAGCAGCGCCTGTAATTAGTGATTTTTTCACTAAGAGGTTAAGAGGCGCAACGCTTTTAGAGGAAGTAATAAAACCGAAACTATATCCTGATTGGCATTCTGTTTTCTCATTTACTTCTCTTTCATTTCTCTTTGTGCAAATAGATCTTTAGCTGGTTTTTACTGTAACAGCAGCGCATGTAATTAGTGACTTTTTCACTAAGAGGTTAAGAGGCGCTGCGCTTTTAGAGAAGGAAATAAACACCGAAACTGTATTCTGATTGGTATTGTGTCTTCTCATTTACTCCTCTTTCGTTTCTCTTTGTGCAAATAGATCTTTAATTTATTTAATTATTGATTAAAAATTACTGCTCTTCTAAATCGAACTCAGTTAAATGCCCTTCACCGTGTATAAGTTGATATCGGGCTAAATTCCCTTGCTCTAGTGTTATTAAACTAATAGCTGAGTCGCTTACTAAGTATTTTTGCCCTTCACCTATGGTTTGGTGTTTATCTACTTCCATATGCCAGCGTTTGGTAAAAAAGTTTAAAGGGCTTTTTGGGCCGTATAGAATTGAATCGAGCTTATCGAGTATGTTTATTAATTTACGCGGGAACTCGTTTTTAATACCGCTGGCGGTAAGTTGCCAAATTCGATTGGGATGATCGCCAAAACGCTTTTGCACCGAAAAGCAAAATGAGTAATGTACGTCTCCCGATAAAATAAGCGTTTCGTTTGGGGTGTCGGTGCGTCTAAAAGTATCGAGTAGTTTTTTGGCTGATCCTTCGTGTGCCATCCAATTTTCTACGTCAACCATGAGCGGTTGCCCGCAAATATTAAACATAGCTTGAATGGCTTCTATTGATTTAACACCAAATACGGGAGCTGGCGATACAATAATAACTTGGTCGTGGCTTAATAGGCTTTCTTCAAGCTCTGTTAGGCGCTCCCAATCAAGTAGGCCTGAAGGCTCATTAAAGTTTTGCTCATTTCGCCAACGGTGCGTACGTGTATCTAGCACCACTACTTTTGGGGTTGTAGTTAACTCATAATGCCAAAAACTAAAATCGTTTAGTGGTTTATCAAATGCTTTAAACTGCCATAAATTATTAGCAGTACGGCTTTGCTTAAAAGGTGTTAGTAACTCGCCTGTTTTATTTAGTGCATCGTTCCCCATTCCCTGAAAAAGCCAATAACTAATTAAGCCGTTATTGATGATCCGTTTACTACTTGGGTTTTCATTTATAGCTTGCTCCCACCCAGCGGTGAGGTTCCAATCATCAGTTACATCGTGATCGTCAAACATCATTAGCGTAGATACATTGGCAAACAATCGCTCTACTTCAGTTAAGCCTTTTGCATAATCAATCAGTGCTGTTTTTTCAGCGTCAAAAATAGTTTTGTTTTGCTTGTTTTGACCTGAATACGTTGTGTTTTGTATATCAACGCATTGCCAAGCAGCAACACTAAAATTTAATAAATACAGTGCAATGTATTCTTCAAAATGAATAAGGTGATTGTAGGCTTTTACGCTTGAAAAATGAGGTTCGTCTTTTTTTAGCCAGTAACCAACACCTAACTTTGAGCGTTTTTGCCAAGGCGTTTTTGGTAAAAACAAATGGCGATTATAAAGTTGCTCATTTATATCGCCCGGTAGCTCAATGGCAAGTGGTTGCTCTTTATAGATACCTAACGCTTTAATTAACTGATGAATAGCTAATAACATGGGCCCAGCTACGTCATCGGCGTAAACCTGGTCACCGCTCAGTAATAACAATTGTGCGCCTTGAGTATTATTACCACGCTGAGTATTTTGCCAGTGACTTGCAGATACTAAGCTATCTTTTGCTGGATGATGTGCATTACGGCACGAGCCATGCAAAATATCACTTAGTTTATCGGGGATTACAAATGCAGGCGTTGTTTGACTGCTATAGCACCAAGGCGATAAATCAATTATTGCATCATCAATGATGAGCTCATAACTTAATAATTTATCTACAGGAAACAGATTGTCTACTGGTTTTATAACAATAAAATGTAGGTATAAATGCTGGCCTAAAGCAATTGTTTGTTGTTCGCTATAACACTCAATATTTAATAAGTTTATTTGGCAGCTAGCAGATATGGAGGTAGCAAACTGCATACAGACTCCAGTTTGCTCTGCACGGCGCACCATTGGCCCCATTAGTAAAATAGGAAGGTTTACCGTGTGAGTAATCATGTATTTAGCCTTTAGCTGCTAATTTAAATAAAGAATAAAAGTTCTCGGTAGTCGCTTTAGCAAGTTCATTAAAGCTAATACCTTTAAGTTCGCTAATGTAATAAGCTACATCTTCTACGTATGCTGGCTGGTTTGTTTGCCCACGGTACGGCACCGGCGCTAAATAAGGTGAGTCGGTTTCTATTAATAATCTATCTAGCGGTATTTGCTTTACTACTTCTTTTAGCTCAATAGCATTTTTAAAGGTAACAATGCCCGAAATAGAAATATAAAACCCCATGTCTATGGCTTTTTTTGCCATATCCCAATCTTCGGTAAAGCAATGTAATACACCACCGCAGTTTTCGGCTTTGTGCTCACGCATTAAATTAATGGTATCGCTGCGGGCATCACGTGTATGAATAATTAACGGCTTTTGTAATTCGTTAGCCACTTCAATATGCCCAACAAAGCTTGCTTGCTGCACTGCGTGGGTATCTTTTGAATAGTAGTAATCAAGACCCGTTTCGCCAATCGCAACGACTTTGTCGTGTGAAGCTAAGTCAATTAGTTGCTGTTTATTAAGGGCGTCTTTTTGATCAAGTGGATGTACACCGCATGAGGCTGAAACATCGTCGTAATGCTTAATTTTATCAAGCATGCTTGGAAACTGATCAAGCGTTACGCTTACACATAAAAAGTGCTCTATTTGCTTTGCACGCGCTTTATCAAGAACTTGGTCAAGGTTTAGGTCTAGTTTATCAAAATCAAGACGGTCTAAATGGCAATGAGAATCTACAATCACTATAAGGCCTGTATTATATTCAGGGTTTAAATTTGTTCGTTTAATTTATTATGTTAGTAATTAAAAGAACCCAATATAGGGCGGCGTTAATCTCAATGAAAAACCGACCCTATAACTACATCGTATATGTTTGATCGCCTGAGTTTAACATAGTCCCAAGGAGCTTTTCGATTTTAGCGTTTAGGTTTGTTTTATCGTCTAAAAAGCTAATACCAATACCTGGAGGATTAGAGCTTTGTGCACCTTGTGGCGTGATCCACGACACTTTACCTGTCACTACGTCATCTTCTAAGGCATCGGGCAAAGTAACTCTAAGTGCTAATGAATGCCCTGCTTCGTAACGCATATTAGTGCGTACAAATAAGCCACCTTTTTTTAAGTAAGGCATATAACAACGGTATAACTCGTCTAAATCGTCTATGTCTACTAGTAGTTCTTGCATGATTAATCCTTTTAAGAATTTCGCAATGTGTATGCTAATCGTGATACAGCAAGCGATAAATTAAGGCCAAGTACTTGTGTGTTATTTTGTAAAAACTCGCCTAATGCATTTTGCGCACTTTGATAAGCGTCAAAACTCATACCTTGCAGTAATTGCTGCTTTAGTTGCACGCTTAAAAACAAAGTAAATATACGAACAAGTTCAGGCTGTTTATTTATTATATCGACTAACGCTTTGAAATTATGGCTTTGTTTAAACTCAGTTGCAAACTTATACAGTGTATCAATATTTTTTAGCTGGTCTTGCTGTTGCCAATGCTTTACTTGCAGCGGTTGGTTATAAAAAAGTGCTAACCAACTATAGTTAGGGATATCTAATGTCTCTAGCCACTGCTGAGCAAGTGCAGTATTAGTTATTTTTACGTCGCTTTTAGCGCATCGACTTAAAATAGTTGCAGGGAGCTGCTCTGGTTGGCTTGTAGTTAATATTAGAAAACGGCTGTTAGTTGGCTCTTCAAGTGTTTTTAATAATGCGTTAGCTGCTGCTGTGGTCATTTTCTCGCAATTTTCGATTATCGCGACTTTATTGCCATTTTGCGCTGCAGAGTGATTCATAAAATCACTAATACCACGAATATCATCTACACCAATACTTTGCCCATCAACTTGCGTTAAACGTTTGTCGGGGTGAGTGCCAGCCAGGGTAAGTAAACAGCTTTTACACTGTCCGCAAGGTTTTAGCATACTGTTTTGCGCAGCTACCTGCTTAGCTATATTTTGGCATAACAAAGAATTCCCAAGCTCATCACTTAACTCAAACTTACCTACGCCAACAGGCCCACAAAATAATTGCGCATGATGAAAACGCTCTGCGCGATAACTTTTCGCTAAACGTGCTTGAGTATCATGTAGCCAAGGCAATGGCATATTATTTTAGGCCTTCAAAAAATGAATGCAGTACATTGGTAATATCGCGATGTACTTTATCAATACTTTGGTTTGCATCAACGGTTTTAATTGTGTTGTCGTCATTAGCAAGTTCAACATAACGCATACGTGTACGCTGAAAAAACTCAATGGCTTCTTGTTCAATACGGTCAAGCTCGCCACGCCCTTTTGCACGTTCAAGGCCTATCACTGGGTCAATATCAAGGTAAATAGTTAAATCTGGCTTTAAGCCTTTTAACACCATTGACGAAAGTGAAGCCAATGTATTTGAGCTAATGCCACGCCCACCACCTTGATACGCCTGAGACGATAAATCATGACGATCGGCAAGTACCCATTGGCCGTTATCAAGCGCAGGGGTAATAACATTGTGCATTAGCTGCGAGCGAGCTGCGTACATAATAAGCAACTCAGTTTCAAAGGCAATCTCTTCTTCGTGCTCTGCTTTTACAAGCGTACGAAGCGATTCAGCCAGTGGCGTGCCGCCAGGTTCGCGGACGTTAATGAAGTCTATTTTTTGTTTGTTTAAAAAATCTTGGCATAACGAAATAGCGGTTGATTTGCCCGCGCCTTCCAGCCCTTCTATTACTATAAATTTTGGTTTCATAAACTATTAATTCTTTTTATTTAATATATACGTTTTAACTGCTGCGTTATGCTGTTTTAACGTGGTTGAAAATTGGTGGCTACCATCGCCTTTTGATACAAAGTAAACATATTCACTTTGCGGCGGATTAACTGCAGCTAAAATAGCGGCTTTTGATGGCATTGCAATCGGTGTTGGCGGTAAACCATTAATACGATACGTATTGTAGGGCGTATAATCGCGCAAATCTTTACGTTTAATATCACCATCAAAGTCAGCGCCTAGCCCGTATATTACGGTTGGATCGGTTTGCAGGCGCATATTGGTGTTTAATCGATTAACAAACGCTGATGCAATTAACGGACGCTCGCTGGCAAGGCCTGTTTCTTTTTCAATAATTGAAGCCATTATTAGTGCTTCGTATGCTGTTTTATAGGGTAGATTAGCACCGCGCTGCTGCCAAGCATCATCTAACGTTTGCTGCATTTTTTGTGCTGCACGTTTTAATACACTGCTTGCAGTATCGTTATTATGATAATGGTAAGTGTCGGGGAATAACCAGCCTTCTAAGTGCGTGTTATTACCCAGTATTTGAGTACTTAGTTCGTCAGTTTTTAAATCGTTTTGTAAATTATCAGCTTTTTTAATAGCACTTAGTACTTCACGTAAGTTTTGCCCTTCAATTATGGTAAAACTAAAACTAATTTGCTGACCTTGGTTAATTTTTTTTACGTTATTAATAACGCTATCGGCTGTTAGCTCGTAAAGCCCCGCTTTTAAGTCGGTAAGCGTGGGATCTAATTTGGCAATAACCTGATAACGCCAACAACTTTCTACCCAGTTATTAGCTTGCCATTGTTGGCATAACTTATTAAAGCCAGTACCATGCTTAACTTTAAATTGTGTGTTTTGTGCTACCTTTAACGGGCTATTTATTGTTGCTTGTAATTGCTGATAACCAACAGCAGTGGTTATAACAGCTAAAAAAAGTACCGATAAAATAACTTTTAACACTCAGCCTCCTTGGCTAATAATTTAGTTAGTAATGCGTGGCTTTCGTCTGTATTAAATACCTGTTGCTCAATACGTTTTACAGGTACTGCTCCCATTAAGCTATTACACACAAATACGGCGTCTGCTTGGATTAAGTCTTCTACTTTCACGCGTTTAAATTCAACAGGCAATTTACCACATAACGATTGCAGATAAACGCCCTTAATTCCGCACTCATCAAGCAATGGCGTAAACACACACTTATTTTTAATCGCAAAAATATTAGCTGCTGAAGCTTCAATTACATTATTATTGTAATCAAGCACTAACACATCGTCGCAGTTTTGCGTTTGCATTGCTTTTTTAACTAGTACTTGCTCAAGCCGGTTTAGTGTTTTAAGACCCGCTAAATAAGGCTGTGCTGCTAATTTAATTGGGCTTATTTCTAGATTTACACCCTTTTTAACAAGCGCTTCGTAATTACTAGGGTAATCTAATATGCTCAATAAAATAGTAATATTACACTCACTTGGCAGCCCATAGCCACGTCCGCCTTCGCCTCGCGTTACAAGTATTTTAAGCACGTTCAGTGGTGCAGCTTTTATATGCAAAGCAATTTGATTTTCAAGGCTATTAAAGTCTAACTCAGGAAAACCCAAGCGCTGTGCGCATTCAATCAAACGCGCTTTATGATGAGCCCAATACTGTACTTGCCCATCAACAACTTTAGCCGTTGTAAAAAAGCCGTCACCGTAATTTAAGCCTCTGTCACGCGTGCTTAAAGTGCTGTTTTGATCTACTGCTATTATTGTTTGCATTTTATTTGGCATATAAAAAAAGCCCAGTTAAACAACTGAGCTCTTATAATTTGATTCGTTGTTAAAAAAGATTATACCTTTTTAAATAGCAACGAGCCATTAGTACCACCAAAACCGAACGAGTTACACAGTGCAAAGTCTAACTTTGCATCACGTGCAGTGTGAGCAATATAATCTAAGTCACACCCTTCGTCTGGGTTATCAAGGTTGATAGTTGGCGACACTTTTTGATCTGTCAGTGATAAAATCGAAATAATCGATTCAACCGAGCCTGCAGCACCTAACAAGTGACCCATCATCGATTTAGACGAGCCTACCATTACATCTTTAGCTGCATTACCAAAAATAGACTTAACAGCGGCAGTTTCTGCTTTGTCGCCTGCATTTGTAGATGTACCGTGTGCGTTAATGTAACCAATTTGCTCAGCGTTTACTTGCGCATCATTTAGTGCGTTTTGCATTGCAAGGGCAGCACCCGCTCCATCTTCTGGTGGTGATGTCATGTGGTACGCATCGCCGCTCATACCAAAGCCTACAAGCTCAGCATAAATTTTAGCGCCACGTGCTTTAGCATGTTCGTACTCTTCAACTACAACAACACCTGCACCGTCAGAAAGCACAAAGCCATCGCGGTCTTTATCCCAAGGGCGAGAAGCCGCTTGTGGATCGTCATTGCGGGTTGAAAGTGCACGTGCAGCATTAAAGCCACCCATACCAATAGGCGTACAGGCTTTTTCTGCACCGCCAGCAACCATTGCATCTGCATCACCGTAGGCAATCATGCGCGCGGCATGGCCAATATTATGCAAACCAGTAGTACAGGCAGTTACAATTGAAATATTTGGACCACGAAGTCCATGCATCATTGATAAGTGACCTGAGATCATATTAATAATGGTAGACGGCACATAAAATGGCGATAACTTGCGCGGACCACTATTTAATAACTTAATGTGGTTTTCTTCGATGAGCGTTAAGCCACCAATACCAGAGCCCACAGCTACACCTATACGTGTTGCGTTTTGCTCAGTAATTTCAAGGCCTGAATCTTTAAAGGCTTGAACACCCGCTGCAATGCCATACTGAATAAACAAGTCCATTTTTTTAGTATCTTTCGCTGACATGTATGCAGTTGCATCAAAGTCATTTATTAAACCAGCGAATTTAGTACCAAATTTTGATGTATCAAAGTGGGTTATTGTTTGAATGCCACTTTTGCCATCTAATAAGCCTTGCCAGGTTGATTGAACATCATTACCTAGCGGCGTCAACATTCCTAAGCCAGTTACGACGACTCGACGTTTAGCCACGGTTTGCCTCCAATAAGGGATATTTACAAGGGGATGATCATACCCAAGCTACCTCAAAGTGCTAGTCCCAAAATAGATTAAAAACGCATAACACAATCAAAATTAATTTTTAGCTAAAATTGAGCATTGAGGCTTAAGTTTTGAATCACGAACTTTGAGGTGGTTTGGATATAAAAAATTAAAGGCAGCGGATGCTGCCTTTAACGTGCGATTAATTACTCAGCGTGTGCTGTTACGTAATCGATAGCAGTTTGTACTGTAGTGATCTTCTCAGCTTCTTCATCTGGGATCTCAGTATCAAACTCTTCTTCAAGAGCCATTACTAGTTCAACAGTATCAAGAGAATCTGCACCTAGGTCATCTACGAAAGAAGATTCATTTTTAACTTCTTCTTCTTTAACACCTAGTTGTTCAATGATAATTTTCTTTACGCGTTCTTGGATATCGCTCATTCTTCTTTCCTTTATTAAAAACGCCGATGCGTTATTTTCAGATTGCCGCGTAGTTTACGCGGCATAATTCTCTGATTCAATGATTTGACCATAAATAATTGTCTGGTCAAACCTCTGAGTGTGTGTTTTGTCTTTTATCGCTTATTTTCGCAGCGATTTCAAGTATGTTTAAAGCAAGTTCACAAATAATTCAATGTTTTTGAGGTAACTTACTTAACTTTATTAGGTAACAATGTGGGTACAATGGTTATTAAACCATGTACATCGCGCCATTTACATGCAAAGTTTCACCTGATACGTACGCAGCCGCGTCAGATGCTAAATAACATACCGCAGCTGCAATTTCGTCTGGTTGGCCTAAACGCCCTGCTGGAACATTTGCAAGTGTTGCTGCTTTTTGCTCGTCAGTTAAATCATCAGTCATATCAGTTTGAATAAAACCAGGTGCCACTACGTTTACTGTAATACCACGTGATGCCACTTCGCGTGCAAGTGACTTAGAAAAACCAATTACGCCTGCTTTAGCCGCTGCATAGTTAGCTTGCCCTGCATTACCCATAGTGCCCACTACTGAGCCAATATTGATAATACGACCTTTCTTTTTCTTCATCATTGGACGAAGTACTGCTTTAGATAAACGGAAAATCGAGCTTAAGTTAGTGTCGATTATATCGTCCCACTCAGTCTCTTTCATACGCATTAATAGGTTATCACGTGTGATACCTGCGTTATTAACAAGTACGTCAATATCGCCAAAATCAGCTTTTATTGCGGCAAGTGTCGCTTCAATAGATGCAGGATCCGTTACGTTTAATGCATAACCTTTACCATTGTCACCTAAGTACTCGCTAATTTTAGCAGCGCCTGACTCACTTGTTGCAGTGCCTGCAACTTTTGCACCTTGCGCAACTAATGTTGTTGCAATTGCTTTACCAATACCACGGCTAGCGCCAGTAATTAGGACAATTTTGCCCTCTAAAGAAAATAAATTAGACATTTTATATACTCTTATTTAGCTGCAGCGATTGAAGCGGCATCGTTTACTGAGCCACAAACCATTGCTTTATCAATTCGTTTCGCAAGCCCTGTTAATACTTTACCAGGACCAAATTCGTAGCTTTGCGTTACATCTTGTGCAACCAAGGCTTGTACTGTTTCTGTCCAGCGAACTGGGCTGTATAGTTGACGTACTAGTGCATCTTTAATTGCATCAGCGGTCGATTCAGCTTTTACATCAACATTATTAATTACATCACACTTAGGTGTATTAAATGTTAAAGCGGCTAAGTCTACCGCTAGCTTATCAGCTGCTGGCTTCATTAGTTCACAATGTGAAGGTACGCTAACCGAAAGTGGTAATGCGCGTTTAGCACCAGCATCTTTACATGCTTGTGATGCTCTATCTACTGCCGCTTTATGCCCTGCAATAACAACTTGACCAGGAGAATTGTAGTTAACTGGAGATACAACCTCACCTTGCGCTGAGGCAGCACATGCCGCTTTTATTTCTTCATCGCCTAAGCCAATAATAGCAGCCATTGAACCTACGCCTGCAGGTACAGCTTCTTGCATGTATAAACCACGGTTTTCAACAAGCTTAACAGCTTCGCTCAAGCTTAGTACGTCGCTACATACTAGTGCTGAATATTCACCTAAGCTGTGCCCGGCCATAACAACGTCTGCATCTGGGTTTGATGCAAGCCAATCACGGTAAATAGCAACACTTGCAGTTAATAATGCAGGTTGTGTACGATGAGTTTGATTTAATTTTTCTTCTGGGCCATTAAGAACTAGCTCTGCTAAGTCGTAACCCAGTGCATCTGATGCTTCTGCAAATGTTGCTTTAACAATGTCAGAACTCTCTAGTAGCTCTTGTAACATACCAACGCTTTGCGAGCCTTGACCTGGGAATAGAAGTGCAATTTTTTGTGCCATACTTTGCTCTTTTTAATTAAACAAATAAATAATGAAATACACGGCACATCAATTATTGATTAACCGCCGTGTCTTTAGAATGTGTTTTTTCGAAAATAGCGGCTATTTTATCAGGAAGTTGACGTTCAACCTCTTTTACCGCTTCATCAATTGCTGCTTGAAATGCTTTAGCTGACGCATTTCCATGACTTTTAACGACAATACCGCGCAATCCTACCAGAGAAGCACCGTTATACTGGTCGGGGTTCACCCTTTTATAGAGTTTTTTTATTATTGGACGCAATATAAACGCCATACATTTATATAAAAGGTGCTTTTCGAGCGCAGCTGTAAACTTATTCATAATAAGCTTGGCAATGCCTTCGCATGTTTTAAGCGCCACGTTACCCACAAAACCTTCGCACACAATAACATCAGCCTTGCCAGAAAAAATATCACTTCCTTCGCTGTAACCAATGTAATTAATATGTGGGCTTTGCTGCATTAATTGTGCAGCCTGTTTAATGTCGTCGTGGCCTTTAATGTCCTCAGCGCCAATATTTAATAAGCTTACGCGAGGGTTATCGCAGCCAAGTGCTTGACCAGCAACTACAGAGCCCATAATGCCAAACTGATAAAGCATTTGCGCATCACAATGCACATTAGCACCTAAGTCGAGTAAATATACTGGGTTTTGGCTTTCTGTAGGAACAGATGAAATGAGTGCGGCACGTTTAACACCTGGCAGCATTTTTAATACGTAGTGAGCCATAAAAAATAAAGCGCCGGTATTACCTGAGCTAACACACGCTTGTGCTTCGCCCGATTTAACTAAATCAAGGGCAACACGCATAGATGAATCTTTTTTCGAACGTACAGCAATTGCAGGTTCGCAGGCGTTAGTGACTATTTCACTACAGTGACGAATTATTAGTCTTGGATGAGATAAAGAATCGAGGGATTCGAGTTCTTTAGATATAACGTCTTCATTGCCACATAAAATGAGACTTAAATTGGCATGAGCGTTTACCGCATGAACGGCAGCAGGAATAGATGAACGGGGGCCGTAATCGCCCCCCATCATATCTAACGCTATGGTTAGATCTTTCAGCATATAAGTAATCTCTTATTTAGAAATTACTTGAACGCCTTTGTAGTAACCATCTGCAGTCACATGGTGACGACGATGAGTCTCACCAGATGTTTGATCTACAGTTAAAGTTGGACCACTGATCGCATCGTGTGAACGGCGCATGCCGCGTCTTGCACGAGACTTTTTGCTTTTTTGTACAGCCATAGTCTTCTCCTAAGAATCTTTCTTAAGTTGTTTCAAAATATCAAATGGATTAGGTTTATCATCTTCCGCCTTTAATACACCAAAGCTGGCAGGCTTTGCTGAATAACTGCATGAAGCTTCGTTGTGGGTAGCCACTAATGGAATTGCTAAAATTAGTTCGTCTTCAATTAAATCAAAAACGTTAACTTCACCATTTTCATCAAGTGCTACTTCGTCGTAGTCTTCAGGAAAAATATCTAACTCTGTATCTTCACCTACTGGTGAATATGCAAAGTCTTGAACCAAATCCAACCCTAAATCACCATTACAACGTTGACAAATGACAGTAACATGTGTGGACAAATTGCCTCTAATCACAGCGAAACCTTGATCATCGTTTTTGCAATGTATTTTTACCGCTATTTCACCTACTTCTTCCTGCACAACTTTCTCTAAACGAGTAAGTTTTTCAAGCGGTACAATTCCGTCATACGATAAACGGTGCTGCGCTGCTTTGCCTGGATGAAGAGTGATGGGAATTTTCACCTTTTGCATAGGGGCTGCATCATATAGATAGTTAGTTTGTTAGTCAAAGTAAAAAACCATTTTTACTTGGTTTTTAACGTGTTTTACTCTCGGATCTGATTTATCCTAACTCAATCTGAATTATCGTAGGAAAACAGTCCATGAAGCTTCCACTCATCTTAGCGTCAAGCTCGCCTTTTAGGCAGTCTTTATTACAAAAATTTAATTTACCCTTTGATACGTTTTCACCCGACGTTGACGAATCAGCACTTGAATGCGAAACACCTACTGAACTGGTTAAGCGTTTAAGTGAGTTAAAAGCCTCAGCAGCTAATAAACACTTTAAAAAAGGGTTAGCAATTGGATCAGACCAAGTCGCTGTGTTTAACAATCAAATTTTAGGTAAACCGCACAATAAACAAAATGCTCTAAAACAACTAAATTTATTTAGCGGTAATACTGTAACATTTTTAACTGGGCTTTGTGTTTACGATATTGTAACTGGAACAAAAAAAACCTGCGTAGAACCTTTTAATGTGACGTTTAAAACACTCACTGATGCACAAATTAGTGCTTATTGCGACGCAGAGCAGCCTTATAATTGTGCTGGCAGCTTTAAAAGTGAAGGGTTGGGTATCTGTTTATTTGAAAAACTAAGCGGAGACGATCCTAATAGCTTAATTGGATTACCATTAATTAAACTCAGCCAATTACTGGCTGAGTTTGGTATTGATGTACTTACTGCTCAAACAAGTTCTAGTTAAATAAATTAACCAAGCAAAACCTGTTGCAATTGCAGATAATTATCTACCGTTGCAACAGGGCTAAGCTCATTCAGCTGCTGTGCGTTATGTACACCCATAGTTACGCCAATTCTATCCATGCCTGCAGCTTTTGCCATTGTCATGTCTATTTGGGTATCACCAATCATTACAGCTTCTTGAGCGCTTATTCCAAGCTCTTCAAGTAATTGATACAGCATATCCGCAGACGGCTTTGATTGCGCTTCGTCGCTAGTACGCGTTGCACTAAAAAAGTGGCGCAATTTACTTTGCTCAAGTAAACGATCTAACCCATCTCGACCTTTACCTGTTGCAACCGCTAAAACAATGCCTTGCTTTTTTAAAGCAGTTAAAACGCTGACAACATTATCAAATACAGGAGTTGGTGTGGTATCAACACTATATTGGTGTTTATACCCTTTAATTAACGCTTGATGCTGCGCGACATTATCGGGAAATAAAACATCAATTGCTTTTTCAAGCGACATACCAATGATATTTTTAATGGCTTCGTCACTTGGCGCCACTAAATTAAGTGACTCAGCACTACTACGAATACAGTTAACTATTTTAGTGACTGAATCCATAACGGTGCCGTCCCAATCAAAAATGACGAGCTTATATTTTTTACTTGGCGTCACAATCACTGTTTTGCGTCTCGTAATTTTAGTAATGTATTTTTAAGCGTTTTATCAAGGGGCGCTTCAATACGCATCGTTGTTTCGTTTTTAGGATGATAAAAACTTAAATCGTGTGCATGTAAGAATAAACGGTTTAACCCAACTTTACGCATAGATTCATCAAACCCCTGGTCACCGTATTTATCATCGCACGCGATAGGATGACCTTTACATTGCGTATGTACACGAATTTGGTGCGTACGACCTGTAACAGGTGATGCTTGTACAAGTGAGCAATCGTTAAAACGTTCAAGTACTTTAAAACGCGTATGCGAAGGCTTGCCCTCAGTGTTATCTACACGTACTACGCGTTCACCCGATTTAAGTGTATTTTTACGCAGCCCTTCGGTAACGTTTTTAGTTTTAGAGTCCCACTGCCCTTCTACAAGTGCCCAGTAATTTTTTTCCATGGTTTTTTCACGAAGTTGTTCATGCAATGCTGTTAACACCGAACGGCGCTTTGCAATAAGTAAACAACCCGATGTATCACGGTCAAGCCTGTGAACTAGCTCAAGACTACGTTCCTCTGGGCGAAGCGCGCGCAATGCTTCAATTAAACCATAACTTAAACCACTGCCACCATGAACAGCCATACCTGAAGGTTTATTTATAACAATAAGGTATTTATCTTCAAATAAAATATCGTCTTCTAGGCGAGTTACTTTGTCTAGTTTTGATGGTACAAACTCTTCACGCTCAGCAACTCTGATAGGTGCAATACGCAGTACATCGTCAAGCTGTAGTTTATATACAGGCTTAATACGCTTTTTATTAACGCGTACCTCACCTTTACGCAAAAGTTTATAAATAGCGCTTTTAGGCACCCCTTTTAAATGGGTAATAAGAAAGTTATCAATACGCTGACCTAAATGGTCTTCATTGATCGTGACATAAGTTACTTGTAAGTCGTTTTTTTCTGACATTGCCTAATCACTAATTTAAGTAAAATAATTTAGTTGCTAACACTGTAATAATAGTGGGATAATCAGCAGCGCAAATATTTAGTATTTGCAAATAACAACGGTGCTTTTTAACACATTAAAACATTCGTGATGCACATTCTGGGTAGCCGATCATACAGATCCGAGTTAAGTTTTCCAAAGCTTTTATGCCTCCTCAGTTAACACGTGCGATCAATTAACGGCAATGCGCGTAATATATTGCTGGTTAAGTTTGAACATGAAGCGATTTTTAATGTGCTAGAGAAAGCAATGAACAGATAATTTGTCTGATAGTGACGACGTAAAAAACGTCGTTCAGCACTAGCTCAATTATTGTAGTACCGTACAGCAGCTTATTTAGAATTAAAAAAATCTAATAAATAAACGTTCATTAACATCGGCAGCGATTTTTGCTCTTAAAACGGATATTAGCGATACATCAGTATGTATTGCTCACCAACTTAATGAGCCCTACGCGCCTAATATGAATGATATTTAGTAAGATTAATATGACAGGCCGACTTCTGGGTAAAACTTGTAAACGTAGCTGAAAAGCCGACAGTTTTAGCACCATTAAGAATTTAATAGCGGTAATAATCGCTATTGTTTGCCAGCATTTAAAATACTGCATACGAGATACAGAGCCGTTCCGTTAAAGACCCAGTCGTGAGGCTGCACATTCTAAAAATAGGGACAACTGAACAGGCGAGAAAAACATCGTCATGTCAGCGACATAAATAAGTAGAGTAACAATATGAAACGTATGCTAATCAATGCAACGCAGCAAGAAGAAATGCGCGTAGCACTGGTTGATGGCCAGCGCCTTTATGATTTAGATATCGAAAGCCCAGGTCACGAACAGAAAAAAGCCAATATTTATAAAGGCAAAATCACTCGCATTGAACCATCTCTTGAAGCAGCATTTGTTGATTACGGTGCTGACCGCCATGGTTTCCTTCCTTTAAAAGAAATTGCCCGTACTTACTTCCCTGCAGGTTACACTTTTCATGGTCGCCCTAACATTCGCGACGTAATAAAAGAAGGTCAAGAAGTAATAGTACAAGTTGATAAAGAAGAACGCGGCCAAAAAGGCGCAGCGTTAACTACTTTTATCAGTGTTGCTGGTAGCTATTTAGTTCTTATGCCTAATAACCCTCGTGCTGGCGGTATTTCTCGTCGTATTGAAGGTGATGAGCGAACTGAACTTAAAGAAGCATTAGGTCGTTTAGAACTACCTAAAGGTATGGGCTTAATTGTTCGTACAGCGGGTGTTGGTAAGTCATTTGAAGAACTTAACTACGATTTAAAAGCACTATTAGTACATTGGGATGCAATTAAACAAGCAGCCGATAGTGCTAAAGCACCGTTTTTGATTCACCAAGAAAGCAACGTGATTTTCCGCGCAATACGCGATTATTTACGTCGTGACATTGGCGAAATTTTAATTGATAAACCACGTGTTTTTGAAGAAGCTAAAGCGCACATTGAGCGTTTTCGTCCTGACTTTATGAGCCGTGTTAAGCTTTATCAAGGTGACACGCCTTTATTTACACATTACCAAATTGAAAGCCAAATTGAGTCTGCATTCCAGCGTGAAGTACGTCTTCCTTCTGGTGGTTCAATTGTAATTGACCCTACTGAAGCACTTACATCTATTGATATTAACTCGTCTAAGGCAACTAAAGGCGGCGATATTGAAGAGACAGCACTTAATACAAACTTAGAAGCGGCCGATGAAATTGCACGTCAATTACGTCTTCGTGACCTAGGTGGTTTAATTGTAATCGACTTTATTGATATGACTCCTCCACGCCATCAACGTGAAGTAGAGAATCGTTTAAAAGATGCAGCGCGCCCAGATCGTGCTCGTGTTCAAATTGGTAAAATCTCACGCTTTGGTTTACTTGAAATGTCGCGCCAGCGTTTGCGCCCTTCATTAGGTGAAGCAAGCCAAGGCCCATGTCCACGTTGTAGTGGCCAAGGTACTATTCGTTCAAACGAATCAATAGCGCTTTCAATTCTTCGCTTAATTGAAGAAGAAGCAATTAAAGACAATACAGCACAAGTAAATGCACAGGTGCCTGTTGCTGTTGCTGCTTATTTATTAAATGAGCAACGTCGTAGTGTTCATCGCATTGAAAAACATCATAAATGTGACGTAGTGATTATTCCAAATCAACATATGGAAACACCACATTATGAAGTTATGCGCTTACGTAAAGACGAAACACTTGAAACGGTAAGTTACGGACAAGTTGTTGCACCAGAGCCTGAAGTATTCGAGATGTCAAAATCTCCAAGTACGCCAGTCCGTGAAGAGCCGATGCTAAAAGGCGTGGTAATGCCTTCTACTCCTGCTCCACAAGCAGCGCCAGCTAAAGCCGTAGAACCTGCTGCGGTAGCACAAACTAAAACTGAAGGTGGCTTACTAGCTGCTATTGGTAATTGGTTTAAGTCGTTATTTGCAAGTGAATCTGAAGAAGAGAAAAAAGAAGCTGTAGAAAAAGAGCAGCAAGAAACGCGCAACAATGCGCGTCGTGGTAACGATAATCGTCGTCGTAATAACAATCAACGTCGTCGTAATAATAACCCACGCACTAACAAGCCGCGCAATGAGCGTCCAGCCGCTGAAGAGGAAGCTAAAACTGACTCAGCAGCAAGCACCGAGACTCAAGAGAGAAGCGAGAACCGCAACAAGCGCCGTCGTAATCCTAACTCTCGTAAGCGCCCAGAGCATAAAAACCAAGAAAAAGATCAAGTTAAAACTGAAGCCCCTGCAAAGGCGGAAGTAGAAACTGATTCTAAGCCAGCACAAGCTGCAGAGCCTAAAGAGCAAAAGCCTAAAGTTCGCCGTCAACGTCGTAACATACGTAAAAAAGTACGTCTGCAAGATGAAAAAGCTGAGCAAGCTAACTCAACAGAGCAAGCACCTGAGCAAACGGCTGTAACTGAAACTCCACAAGTTCAAGAGCAAGCTCCTGCTGTAGAAAAGCAAAAGCAAACTCCGGCAGAAAAAACAGCTCACATTAAAGAAGAGAAAGTTGATGTTGTTGATTCTAACGATGAAACAGCAACTACTGAAGACGAACAAGAGCAAACACGTACACGTTCACGTCGTTCTCCTCGTCATCTTCGTGCATCTGGTCAACGTCGTCGTCGCCCTGAAGGTGAAGCAGAAGTTAAATCTGATGAAGCCCCTGCATTTATTCCAGTTGCTGATCAAGCTGCTGCAGAATACGAAGCAGAACTTAAAGCGAAATCAGAAGAAACACCGGTAGATGCGTCGCAACAAGTTGAACAAGCCGTTGCGGTTGAAGACTTAGCAAAAGTTGAAGCTGTAGAAGAGCCAGTAAAAGCTAAAGAACCGGCTAAAGCTGAAACGCCAGTAGCCACTGAAGAGCCAGTTAAAGTTGAAACACCAGTAGCAACTGAAGAGCCTGCTAAAGTTGAAACACCAGTAGCAACTGAAGAGCCTGCTAAAGCTGAAACGCCAGTAGTAACTGAAGAACCTGCTAAAGTTGAAACGCCAGTAGCAACTGAAGAGCCAGCTAAAGTTGAAACGCCAGTAACCACTGAAGAGTCTGCTAAAGCTGAAACATCAGTAGTAACTGAAGAGCCAGCAAAAGTTGAAGCAAAAGTGAAAACTGAAAAATCAGCACCGCATGTTAAAACAGCGGTTACTCAAGGGTCAGCAAGTGCGCCAATGGCACAACCTACTCCTGTAGCTGATAGCGAAGTGAAGCATACGTCTGTAGCAATGGATCACGATAAACGTGAACTAGTTCCAGACAGTGGTTTACGAGCAGGTTCAATCAAACCTGCTGGTCGTGCAAGCTCTGCAATGACTAAAACAATGAGTGTTGATTAATAACTAATATTCATTTAAAAGCCCCGCTATTTAATAAATAGCGGGGCTTTTTTGTTTATATGATTTGAATAATTATTAAAGTTTTTTCACGCCCACAATGAGCGATTTATTCACAAAGAGGTTAAGAGACGCTGCGCTTTTAGAGGTAGTAATAAGGCTAAGCCTGTCAATAAAGCATGACTTGTGTTTTCTCTTTCACTTCTCTTTGTGAAATAGATCTTTTAGTGGTTTTGTTAGCAAATAAATTAAATAAACAGAAGCGTTGCTTCTCGTGTAAGCAAGCTTCACTACTACAGCCAAAATTTAACACAATGAATAAAATTAACCTGTAGACGCACAACTTGTTGGCGTGACGGGCACAAAGCCCATAATAAGCGACTTATTCACAAAGAGGTTAAGAGACGCTGCGCTTTTAGAGGTAGTAATAAGTCTAAGTCTTGCTAACTTTAAAAAGCCCCGCTAGTAAACCATCGTTTGTGTTTTCTCATTTACTCCTCTTTCACTTCTCTATGTGAAATAAATCTTTAAGGTTTTTTTCCGATGCAACGAATTTATATACCGGTATAAAAAAGCGCGATATAGATACCGCGCTCTTAAATCAGACTTTTAACTTAACTTGTTAAATTTACTCGCTTTCACTTTCCATAAAACGTTGTAACTGATCTTTTAAGTTTGGCGGAATACCTTTAATTACAAGTGTATCCGTTGCCTCGTTGTAAGTTACGCGCTCACCTAAGTGTTTACGTTCAAAGCTTACACTCACACCACCACCAAGACCTGAGAACTTAACCATGCTGGTTACGGTTTTCTTATCAACAGGGAAAGTTTCTTCTAAGTCATAGCTTTGTTCTTTACAAAAACTATCAAACGGGCTGTCATCGCCTTTTGTAAGCGTTGCAGATAGCTCGCTTACGCTGGCATCTTCACCAGTTGTCACACAGTCATTACAGTAGTCAAAAACTTGTTTACGTAAATCGTCTTTTTCTGATTTATCAAATTGTTGCTCAGATAAATAATCCTCTACTGCGCTGAGCATTACTTGGCTTTGCTGTTTTGAATCAATACCCTCTTCACAACCTAAAAAGTCTAAGAAAAAGTCAGCAACTTTACGTCCAGCTCGCCCTTTGATAAATGAAATATAACGGTTGTCGTCAGCTTGTGTATCCCACGCTGTTAAATCGATACGAGCAGCAAGTTGCATGCGTGATATGTCTAAATGACGAGAAGCGGCTAAATCAAGCTCTGAGGTCATAGAATAATGCTCTTTGATGTTAATCATCGCAATTAGCATGTAATCAGTTGCAACGTACTGGTAATGACAAAATACTAAATAGCCTGTTTCACTAAATGCATACTTATCAAGCTCTTCTTTTAAAACCGTTGAGGCTTGCTCGGTCATATGCCAAAAGCCTAACTCATCATTACGGTAACTTTGCATTGCAGATGCTACAACACTGTTTTTGTCACCACTGAAAGCACAATAACCTTTACCAGGTTTACCATTGTATGCATGATGTAATTGTTCGATAAAAACGGCTACTTTATCGTTAATTACCATCTCATCATTTCGAAGGTGAATTTGCGTATCGTCGTCTTTTTTGTCTACATAGTGAACGACTAATTTTTTAACGTCTGTTGTCATCTTTGTTTTTCACGCCTCTAGTGTTAAAATACGAGAATATAACTATTTTATTGAACCAACTAATGCCAATCTTATCAAAATACTCTAATGAAGAAGTAGAACAAATCGTCGATCAGCTTATTGATGTGTTAACTAAACACAATGCGCCGGTTGATTTAAGTCTTATGTGTTTAGGAAATTCTATCACGCATATCTTAAAAGAGCATGTACCAACAGGGAAAAGACAAGCTGTAACCGAGAACTTTGCAAAAGCGCTCGCGCAGTCGGTTAAATAAAATTTATGAATTTATCGCAGCATAATCAATTTTCATCAAAAGCGAGTCAGCTGCTAAGTTGGGGGCATTGGTTTACCTTTGCCAATATCGGCTTAGCCCTGCTTATTAGCTTAAGCTATTTATTTGCAGACTCGCCACCTACAAGCTTTTTAGGCATTACCTATATGCTAGTTACTTGGCTAAGCCACACTAGTTTTATAGCCTTTTTAGCGTTTGTGCTGACGGTATTTCCGCTTAGTTTAATATTCCCCTACCCACGACACATTCGTGGCATGGCCGCTGTAATAGCCACTGTAGGCGCATCATTGCTTACTCTTGATGCTTATGTGTATGTTAATTTAGGTTATCACCTAAGTATATCTGCCTTACCTGAAATCATTTCATTGTTGTGGCATCGTTTAACAAGCTCTCCTGCTTTAACAACCATTTTAGCCAGTGGTATTGTTGTTGTTATTTTAGGCTTTCAGCTACTTGTTAGTAATTACACATGGCACCACCTTGAGCGTTTAAAGCAATATAAATTTGCACGTTACGCAATTTCTTTCTTAATCGTGTGTTTTTCGCTTAGCCACAGTATTCATATTTGGGCTGACGCCAATTTAAACTTTGATGTAACAAAACAAGATAATGTTTTGCCACTTTCATACCCTACTACCGCTAAAAGCTTGTTAGCTAAAAATGATCTGCTAGATATAGAAAGCTACGAGCAAGCACATAACGTAAAAATTAATAACCAAAATATTAGTTATCAAATGCCAAGCCCGCTTGAAAAATGCGAGGACTACACACAAGCTAATGTAGATATATTTGTATTTGAAACTCAACAACAACTCGAAAAGTTTGTTGCCGAGAATAAAAACATGCATAAAACAGAGCAGTTTTTACAGCCAACAAATCATTACGATACGCTATTTAGCTTAGTTTATGGTTTACCCGCTTTTTATAAAGCAGCAATTTTAACCGAGCAAACACTCCCTGTTTGGCAAAGTCAGCGCCGTAGCATTGAAGTAAATGGCATTGAAGAACTAAGCTTTATTAATGATCAAGCACATAGCTCTAGTGCTATTCGAGTAATTAAAGCGAGTGATACCCCTACTGTTCGAGATGATGAAACACAGGTTTTTGCTTTTAGTCTTGCCAATAACAAGCAAGAAGTAGTAACCACCTCAACTTTATACAGCTCTGACAAACGTATTTCTAAAGTAGATGGGCTAATTCAACCGAGCGATTTAATTGCAACAAGCGTTGGGCAATATTTAAATTGCAAAGCTATTGCCAAGCAAACAATGCTAGGCGTTAATCTATACAAGAAAAAAGACGATATGGGCGTGAACTACTCTCAGGGTGTTGTTATAGCCTATAAAAAAGATAGGATTACCTTAATAGATTCAGATGGTAACTTTAAAAACATTTCCGCCGCTGAAGGTTTTTCTATTGAACAAGGTTTAGATATACCATTTTTAGTACAGAGTATTAAAAAGCTCAAAACCTTTACCCAATAACAGTTATCCTAACCTAGCTTGATATACCACCAAGCTAGGTTATAGTTTTATATTGTTGTTAGATATAAAAACCAAGGATGACATGTATGTTTAAAACTTCTCGTTATATTCTCCATTCTAGCTTTTTACTTATCAGTTTTTTTAGCTTTAGCGATACCACTTACTACAAATGTGTAACAGAAAAAGGCACTGTCTTTTCTCAACTGCCGTGTGACGATGAAGCAACGACTTATAAAGTTAACACAACGGGTAATCAGTATTCTGGTCCTAAGGTTGACTACACTAAACAACTAAACGAACTTGAGCGTGAAAGGCTTCTATCTGGCTTACAGGCAGAACTTCGCAGTAATAACCATAAACTAACAATACTTGATCGTAATAAAGAGCGTGCTGAATACAAACAACAAGAGCGGTTAAATCATATCTTAGCCATTGATGATAAAAAGCGTATTACTAAAGACATTACTAAAAAACTAAAAATAATTAATAAAACATATAAGAAAAACGTATCGGCTGTGACTAAACAAATTAAAATTCTCGAAAAAAAGATAGCTCAATTCCAATAAGTTACTCTTAGTTAGTAAGTAACATTTATCTTGGTTTTAAACTTAAAATAACATACCCTTAACACAATAGAGTATAAACTCTAGGGACTTTTAAGGAGTGCAAATGCAACCTCGCCATATTGCTGAATTAATTTTAACGGGTTTTAAAAGGCACTATCAGTTATTTCAAAAAACAACAGCCAAAGCCCCTCTTGCCTTCGCAAAAAAAGATTGGCAAGCAATAAATGATATCAGCCGTTTGCGTATCAGCTATTATGATGATCGTGTTAACGAAACCACCCAAGCGCTAAAAAAAGAAACCCCAACCGAACAACTCGATGAAAGCCTATGGCTTGAAGTTAAAAAGGTATATCAGCATTTTTTATGTTTTCATCCCCAAGCAGAGCTCGCAGAAACTTTTTATAATTCTGTATTTTGCCGGCTGTACCATAGGCGCTATTTTCATAATGACTTTATATTTGTTGAAGCAACCTTAAAAGATGCTCCTTCAGTACCTGTAGAAGCAGAATATAGAACATACTTTCCTGTAGTTGATGGCCTAAAACCAACAATAAAACGCATTATTAGTCATTTTGATTTTAAAGCCCCATTTGTAAATTTAGAGCGTGATATTCGCCTCCTTGTTAAAGCTTTTTATAAACAAGCCCCCGATACACATCACCAACCTTGGCAAATGCGCTTTGATATTCTACACACGCCTTTTTATCGTAATAAAGCAGCCTATATTGTTGGTCGTGTTGTTTCAAAAAGTGGGGTTCAGCCCTTTATAATCGCTGTATTACACGATGAAGATAACGGATTATATTTAGATGCACTTTTAACTAAGTCATCTCAAATGCGTGTTATTTTTGGCTTTGCCCGCGCTTATTTTATGGTAGAGACTCACGCACCTTCAGCACTTGTTCGGTTTTTAAATCAACTTATGCCAAACAAAACACTTGCTGAACTTTATAACGCAGTGGGTTTTCATAAGCAGGGTAAAACTGAATTTTACCGAGAATTTTTAAACCACTTATCTCACTCTAGCGATGAGTTTACAATTGCACCAGGGACTCCCGGTATGGTGATGATGGTATTCACCCTTCCCTCATTTGGCTATGTTTTTAAAGTAATAAAAGACAAATTTGGTGAAAGTAAGCCCTTTGGCCGTGATACCGTATTAAAACGTTATCAACTGGTAAAAAACCATGATCGTGTTGGCAGAATGGCCGATACCATAGAGTATTCTAACGTCGTATTTCCTTTAGCGCGTTTTGATAGTAATTTACTTACGCAATTACATAAAACAATTGGCTCATCAATGGTAATTGAGGGCGATTGGTTGATTATCAAGCATTTGTATATTGAACGGCGCATGACACCTCTTAACTTGTTTTTAGAAAATGCTGATGAAGAAAGTGTCGCAGACGCGATTGAAGAATATGGGCAAGCCCTAAAAGAAATGATTGCTGTTAATATATTCCCTGGTGATATGCTCTTAAAAAACTTTGGTGTAAGTAAGCACAAACGTATTATTTTTTACGATTACGATGAAGTTCAATATCTAACCGATATGAACTTTAGAGCATTACCAAAAGCAAAGAGCTATGACGACTATTTAATGGATGAACAAAGTTACTCTGTTGCACCACAGGACGTATTTCCTGAGCAACTTTGTACATTTGTAATGCCAAACCCTATGTATAAGAAGTTTTTACTTAGTACTCATCCAGAGCTTATAGATGTTAGCTTTTGGAAGCAGGCACAACAAAATATAAAAAATGGTCAGGTAAGTCATATTTACCCATACCCGACAGCACAGCGCTTTATTCACCACTGGTAAGCGCTAAAGGACACACACAATGAATATAAGTAAAATAGATTTAAATTTACTCGTTTACCTCGATACATTGCTTCGAGAATGCAACGTAACACGCGCTGCTAATCAATTGAGTATAACGCAACCTGCAATGAGTAATGGCCTTAAACGTCTTCGTAACTTATTTAACGACCCTATTTTAGTTCGTACCAGCGATGGTATGGTACCTACCGAGCGTGCTTTGGAGTTACAACCCGTTATTCGTGGCATTTTAATGACCCTTGAAGAAACTCTAGCACCTAATCGAGAATTTGAGGCAAGCCAAAGTAAGCGTGTGTTTAGAATAATGGCCAGTGATTACGCTGCAAGTACATTAGCACCAAAGCTTTTAAGTAAATTGCACGAAGAAGCCCCCGATACTACTTTAGATATACTCACACCAAGTGATGTCACCTTTCATGATGTAGAAAACGGTAAAGTAGATATGGCAATCAACCGTTTTGAAAACTTACCTCAGTCTTTTCATCATAAACGTATTTGGAAAGATAGTTTTTGCTGCTTAGTAAAAGCCGATAATCCTATAATTGAAAACTTTAGCCTCGACAGCTATTTAAAAGCGCGCCATATATGGGTAAGCAAAACAGGTTTTGGTGTAGGTGTAGGCATGGACCCTAAAGATGTGCAAAAACTTGGCTGGGTTGACGAAGCACTTGCCCACTTTGGTAAGCATCGTAATATTGCCACTTTTACGCGTAACTACCATGTAGCTATTCATTTAGCTAAAGAGAAAAATTTGATTGCGACCCTTCCTTCAAAAGCCGCGAACATATATTTGGATGATCCGGGGCTTAAAATTTTAGAGCCACCATTTCCAATTCCTCCTTTTGAGCTTGATATGATTTGGAGCCCACTGTTGCATCGCGATTCGAGTCACATTTGGTTACGTCAAAAAGTAGCTGAAGTAGCTGAAGAGCTAAAATAACTTTATTACACAATATAATGTAAAAATTGCTAGGTTAATTTTCTGCCTGTTAACTTAGCATCTTACTAAAATAAAATTAAACTAATAAAATCAAATGACTACATAACCATTGAAACGTGGAACATACATTGCTTTAATTAAATTGAACTATAAATTCATTTAATTAAAGAGGTCATTATGAACACCCATCAAGGATCAGAAGTAAATCATATTACTGACATCATTCAAGTTATGAACAGCGGCATCGATTTTTATCAAAAAGCACAGGAAAAAGTTGAAGACCCTGCTATTGGTGCACTTTTTCAGCGTATGATAGATGCCCGAAAAGTGAGTGTTGAGCGCTTGCAGCCATATGCAATTAATGAAAAAGGCGAACGCGAAGATGGCTCATCTTTCGCAGTTGAAGCACGACGTGCGTACACAGCCCTATTGACTACTTTCACCTCACACAACGACAGCACGTATGTGAAAGAGCTTGAAGAGGTAGAAGATAAAACCCTTGAAGAAATTAAAGCTGCAATGGATAAACCGCAACCAGCTGATTGCGAAGCTGCACTAGCTAAAACATTATTAACAATGCAAAGCTGCCATGCAGAAATGAGCCGCATGCAAAAGCATTAAGCTTTTATAACGCATAGCTAGAACCCAGCCTCGAGCTGGGTTTTTTATTGCCTCTAATACCAATCTGCATATTTTTTTAAGCAATTTAACGAATTGAATTACACTATAACGATGCGAAATAGACCCCATATATAAGCAAATCGATATAAACACCACCTTATTTCACCACATTTTAAATACATAATTAGTACAAATATTTAATGTTATTAGAATATTTTTTTAACCACGCTTTATTTTTGCTGTGCTAATTTTGTTAATAGGTACCTAAAACCTTGCTGTGGCGCCGCAGCATTTAATTAAAAATAAGGTCCAATATGAAAAGCAAACTGACTAAACTGCAAAATAATGCTGATGTAGATATGACCCCGATGTTAGACATAGTGTTCATATTACTAATTTTCTTTATTGTAACTACATCTTTTGTAAAACCTGTGGCTATTGAATTAAACCGACCACTCGACAACCCTCAAGTAGATAAGCCTGTTAAAAATGCTTTATTTAGAATTGATGAAAGTAACGGAGTATATTTTTCTGGGAGGTTAATTGATTTAGAGCAAGTTGCGACTAATTTAGCGATGTTCGCGGCTAAATATGAAGTAAGTTCAGTACTTATAACAGCAGACGAAAACAGTACACATAATGCTTTAATGAATGTAATGAATAATATTAAGCAATATGATGATTATTCAATAAGTTTGATTTCTAAATAAAATCAACCCAAGCTAAAACCAAAAAAAGGGCCTTACGGCCCTTTGAGTTAAATAACAAAAGGGAGGTTATTAATTAAAAACGGTATTCTGCACCTACGTAGTAGTAAGCACCGTTAAAACCAAACGGAGCCGAACGACGTGAGTAGTCAAACACACCTGAGCTGCTAATTACGGTACTACCATTAGCATCTACAATAGTACCTGAGCGAGAGTTACCTATTTCATTTTTATCTGGGTAAACATCGAACAAGTTATTTGCACCAATATTTACTGATAAGTCTTCAGTAACGAAGTAGTTAACTTTAACGTCAGTTAAAATTTCTGCGCCATACGTTTGACGACCACCATCTTCTACTGTGTATTCACCAAAACGATTAAGTGAGAGGTTAACAGTCCAATCATCACGTTGATAAAGCGCACTTAAGTTAATACGGTCCTCTGGTTGCCACTCTTCTATAATAGAGATGTCTTCAGCTGAGAATATATCTTCTACTTTTACTGTCTCAAGGCTTGAGCCAGCAGGAGAGAACAACGATACAACATCTGTTTTGGTAAAGTTAGCTGCAAGTGTAAAATCAAGTGTGCCGCCTAAACCTTCAGTGTTCCACGTTGCTACAAAATCAACACCACGTGTTTCTGTATCAGCACCATTTAAGAAAAACTGCCCTACGCCAGCACCTGCACTATTTAGTGCTGCATCAAGGCTTGTAGATAACCCTTTACCTAAGCGATCACTAATTACAATACGGTCGTCAATATCAATCGAGTAGTAATCAACGGTTACATTAATATTATCGGTAACGTTATACACAATACCTAAACTACGGTTTTGTGATTTTTCTTCTTTAAGTTTTGGAATACCTAAACTTTGCGCAAGTGTTGAATCATTTCTAAATGTACCAACTTCTTCTGCAACTAAATTCCCATTAGTATCAACAACAAATTGTGTGCTTACGTTATTAAAGTAAAGCTGCTGCATTGAAGGCGCTCTAAATCCTGAGCTTAATGCACCACGTAATGAAATATCGTCGGTAATAGACCAGTTACCAGCAAGTTTAAAGTTTACTGTATCACCAAAACCTTTGTAGTTATCGTAGCGAAGTGCACCAGATAAAATCACATCTTCTATTACATAAGATTCTGCATCTACGTAAAATGAAATTACATCACGTGACTCATCCACTGAAGACGCAGGTGATGAACCACCAAAACCTTGTGAACCACCCGATGCATCTTCAGAGCCAACACCGCCACTTAAACCGCTGTAAATACTTACACCATTTAATGTGTCGTAATCGCGGTACGCATATTCATTACCTTCTAAAATACGGTATTCATCAGTACGTATTTCAGCACCCATTGCTAACGAATAATCATCAAAGTTTTGCGTAAAATCAATATTGATTGTTTGCAGTGATAATTCCATGCCGTAAGCGTACGCTTCACGTGGAATAGTTGTACGAATATCAGCTGCACTTAAGCCTTGGTCATAACGTAAAAAGTTAGCGTATGAGGCATTGATAGTGTCACTTGTAGTGTAATCAATGCTGTTCTCACCATAGGTGTAAGATAAATCAAGGCTTGCATCGTTATCAAATTCAGTTTTATAACCAAAGTTGTACGAGATATCGTCGATAGTTGTGTTGATTTTTGGTAAGAAACCTAGCGGAATCGTTGCATCGTTATCTTGTAGTACTGGGTTACCGCCTGCATTTGCATTATGACGGAAAAATGCAGCCGACTCATTTTCGCGTGTTGAGTAAGTAATAAAGCCGTAAAGCTCGCCATCACCTAACTCGTAACCGGTATTAATTGTTAAACCAAACTGCTGAGAATCAGCATCACCAATTCTAAAGGTATCACGATCGGCTGTCAGCTCACGCGGATCGCCAGCAAGTAAAGTGCCGTCACTTAGTTCTGTACAACCATAAAACTGACAAGAGCCATGTAAACCGGCACGGTTAGTCGGTGCACGGTCACGGTAATTGATAGTTGTATTTAAATAACCGTCATCACCTAGCGCAAAGCCTTTATTAAAATCAAGGTTAATGGTTTCGCCATCACCTTCAGAATATTGACCGTAGTTAATAGCCGCTTTGCCACCTTCGCTACCATCTTTAAGCACAATATTAATAACACCTGCAATTGCATCAGAACCATACTGAGCAGCAGCGCCATCACGTAATACTTCAATGCGTTTAATTGCAGAGGCTGGAATTGCATTCATGTCAGTACCTGCGGTACCACGCCCAACAGAGCCATTAATATGAATAATACTTGCTTGATGACGACGTTTGCCGTTAATTAACACCAATGTTTGATCAGGGCCCAAACCGCGAAGTGTCGCAGGTCTTAAAGCATCAGTACCGTCACTAATTGCAGAGCTTGAAAAGTTAAATGAAGGGGCGATAGACTGTAGCATACGACCAACTTCTGTTTGGCCTGTATTTTCAAGCGCTTCTGCACTTAGGATATCTACTGGAACGGGTAAATCTTCAACTGAACGTCCTGCTACACGGCTACCGACAATAGCAATTTTTTCAATTTTTTCTTGAGCGACTTCTTCTGCTGCGTTTACACCTTGCGAATTTACTGCAAGTAAAGCTGGTAATACTGCTGCACTGACCGCTGAAAGCTTCATCATGTTGTTATCATTCCTGTTGATTTGTTTGAGTTTTATACTCAGTAAACCATTTTGATCAACAACCGCATCGAGCTCAGTCCCACCTAATAATGCCTCTAGAGCATCTAGCTGAGTATAAAATCCATAAACTGAATTTGCGTCATACTGCTTTGCCAACTCATAAGAAAACACCACGGTTTGCTCTGTTTGTTTAGCATATTCAATTAAGGCTTTGTCTGCTCGCTGCGCTTTTATATCAAATTGCACCATTTGCCCAGTGGTTTGTGTTGCTGCTTGTACACTTAAACTAAAAATAGCCGGTGCAAGCACACTAAATCCACTCAATAAATGCGTTTGGTTACTGCGCAACTTATATAAACAGCTGACAAACAAAAATCCTCTATGGGTTTGTTTCTTTTTTTTAATGTTTTTTTTACGTTCAATCTTTATTGATGCAACTTTACCTAACATTAGTTTGATCTGCATAACGTCTACTTATGATTCTGTATGGTGTTTTAGCGTTACTACATGCTCACCTAAACGCTCATGATCAATCGAAAAGTTAGTTTGTAAACTTTCTAGTAAACCTTCGACGTCACCGGCTTTAAATACTCCAGCCACTTTAATACTGGCAAGCTCAGCTGATGAAAGCTCAAAACGTGTGGCTGTATAGCGGCTTACTTCATTTAAAGCATCGCTTAGCTCTTCTCCATTAAAAATAAGCATCCCGTTTTGCCATGCCAAATCGCGTTGTACGTCGTTCATTGAAAGCTGCGTAATTGGCTTTGTAACACTTTGCTCAATAACTGCTTTTTCGCCTGAGGTAACAATATTGGCATTAATTTGACGAATTTTTTTCGTGCTATTATCTGCAAGTTGATAATCTTTAAAGTCATTTGCATCAACCGCTACACTTGGGTCAGTGATCATCACTTTGCCTTCAGTAACCACCAGTTCTAAATCTGATGATGTATTGCGTTGTACATTAAATACCGTGCCTAACGCGGTAAAACTTTTATCACCAGCCATAACACTAAACGGACGCGTGGCATCTTTTGCTACATTAAAGCGCCCTTCCCCACGACTAAGTAATAACTGCCTGCGGCCTTTGCTATAAGCAACTTCTAGTAAGCTATTAGTATTAAGCTGCACTATGGTGCCGTCTGGCAGCACATACGTTGCTTGCTCGCCTACTTTTGTTTTGTAAATTTTAGTGTAATTAACTTTTGCAAGCTCTTGGTTGTAACCATTTTCTAAGTTAATTAATAAGTAGCTGCATACCATTAACGCTGCAAACAAACTCGCTGCAATTGAGTAAGAAAACATCCACTTGTTTTTTGATGTTTTAGTATTGTTGCGCTGAGGAAATAAATGACTCAATTCGTTTAATACTGAAAGCTCATCCCAAAGCTGAGCAAGCTCGTATATAGAGTCTTGATGTGCGGTGCTTTGCATCATCCATAATTTAAATTGCTCTTTTTCATCATCAGTTAAACCACGATCAATCGCGCTTATCCAATCACATGACTTTTCTAAGATTAAATCTTTTGAATTAAATTGATGAACATTACTCATTCTGCGACCCTCTTAACTGATATAGGATGTGCCTGAGCTTTAGGGTTCGTTTGAGGGTTTTGCTCATGTTCACGCATGTACAACATGGTTTGTAACAATCCTTTGGCAATGTGTTTTTCAACAGTGCTTTGGCTTAACTGCATTTGGTCTGCTATCTCTTTTTGGCTCATACCGTAAACTTTTTTTAATATAAAGCATTTACGAATCGATGAGCTTAGTTGCTCAGTAGCTCTACAAAAAAGTAAAAAACGCTCTTTAGATGTGTATTCGTCTTCGAGCTTCATTGATTTGAGTAATACGGGCAATTCGTTATCGTTTTCTAACGAATCATTAAATTTGTTGTCCCACTTAGCTATATGGTTGAGTGCTAGATGTTTTGCTGTTTTTAGCATATAACTGCGGGTAAACTGGATGTCTTGTTTTAAATCAGCTTCATAGCTTTTTACAAAAGTTTCTTGCACAATATCTTCTACATCGTCGGGTTGGACAATGCGCGATACAAAACGTTTGAGCTGTTTAGAAATATCAACAAATGTTGACGTTAACTTTACTTTTTTCGTCATCCTTAACATCCACCTGTTGTTATTTTTATTATTAGGGCGTGTTGGCCTTTCGTGGTTGAATTTACAGCAGTACGTTTGGTATTTAGGCAAGGCAGAGCCTATGTAGTGTGGTTATTCCCCATAAATAGGTGCATAACGCAGCATAAATGCCAAACATGCGCTGCCCTTTGGGTTCAATCCACAAAGGTTAACACGCCCCAATAGATTACGAGTTTTTGACATAAAAACAAGCTCAAATGTTAATTCTGGGTTATTTAAATGCATAGGAAGATAAATGAGTAAACTTTTAGATTATATACGACTTAGTTTCTTTGCATTCGGTTTACTACTTGGAGTGCAAATACCTGCATTTGTAAGCGATTTTGGCCAAGCATTATCAGCCCAGTTAATTGAAGCTAATAATGCCGTTGCGCCTTTTAAAAGCGATGCAGCTAAGTATTTCAATAATGATTTAAATAAGCTAATAAAACACTATCAAAATATTGATGATGAAATTGTGAACAAAGGGGCAAGTAATATCAGTACTCTTTACGAGCGACAGCAAGATTTACAGATAGCCGTAAATAGGTTTGAGAAATCTCCGTATATATTTACTATGATCAGTGGCATGAGCGATATAAAACAACAAGTATGGCAACGCTTTGAAGGTCAAATCATTTTGAAAAAAGACTCTATTATAGCCGCCATTGTTGCAGCCATAATTGTTGCCTTACTTGCAGAGCTTACTGGTTATTTGTTTTTAACTGGAGTAAAACGCTCATTTAAACGCTTATTCGCAGCTCAAAAATAGTGATTTCATAAAATCATAAAATACATCGGTTTTGCGGGTTGTTAAACTATTTTGCGGACGTAAAAACCAAACCGGTGCATCATCTTGTGCCATTACCCCAGGCATAACTTCAACCAAAATACCGTTTTTAAGATCTTCATTAATCGCTATTTTTGATTTAATAGCAATACCATGACCTGCAATGGCAGCTTGTGTCATATTATCGGAGTTTGAAATAGTAAAACGAGTTTTAGCATTAAAGGTATGTATTTTTTTGTGTTCGTCAAAAAGCTTTAACTGGCGTTGCCACGGCAGGCAAACCCAATAATGCTCACTCAATTGCGTTAAATTTTCAGGCATGCCGTACTTTTCTATATAGCTAGGGGCTGCACACAGTATGCGACTATTGTTTACGATTTTACGAGAAAGTAATCCTGAGTCATTTAATTTTCCCACCCTAATTGCAACATCTTGCGCGTCATCAACCACATTTACAAAATGATCCGTTATTAAAAAATCAAGCTTTAGTTCAGGGTAAGCTTGCTCAAACTCATTGAGTTTAGGCATTACGTATTTTGAAAAAACCCAAGGCGGCATGGTCACGCGTAGTAAACCACTCACCGATGAGCTACGCGCGCCAATACTATGTTCAGCATCGTGTAGAGCTTCTATTATAGCCCCCACACGCGTATAAAATATTTCACCTGCGGGAGATAACCGTACTCGCCTGCTATCTCTAAAAACAAGTACTGTAGCAAGCTCACGCTCTAGTTTACTTAAGCGATGGCTCACCGTTGCAGGCGATAAACGCTGCTCGCGGGCAGCAGCAAGCACGCCCTTATTTTCAACTACAGCTATAAATGTTTCTAGGTCGCTTAAATTATACATAAAGATGCCATTGTGCACTTTTCAATGTTTAATATTTTCGAATGAAGCTTTCAGTATTGCAATGTTTATTTAAATATCTAAAACACTATAATTGCAAATAGTCTAATTTTTGAGGTTCAATCATGAGTTTAAAAGCGCAAATAGATGCCTATAACGTACAAAAAGATGCCAAATTACCGGCTGACGTTTTGGCACTAATGAACACTACAAACGAAGAGCTAATTGCACAGCATATTAAAGACAATGCATTGCAAATTGGTCAAAAAGTAGAAAACTTTAGCTTAGCCAACCATAACGGCGAAAACATTGAGCTTGCAGATTTACTAAAAAAAGGGCCGGTAATTATTAGTTTTTACCGTGGTGGCTGGTGCCCATATTGTAATTTAGAACTAAAAGCACTTAACGACTATTTACCACAATTTAAAACTCAAAGTGCTCAGTTAATCGCAATATCACCACAACTACCTGATGAAACTCTCTCAACTGCACAAAAAAACGACCTTGAATTTGACGTGCTTTGCGATGTGAGCAATAAAGTAGCTGAGCAATTTGGTTTATTGTTTACACTTGATGAGCGTATTCAAGCGCTATACACACAATTTGGTATTGATTTTGAACACTACTACGGCGATAAAAGCTTTAAATTACCGCTACCGGCCACCTATGTGATAAACCAAGAAGGTGTTATTACATACGCATTTTTAAGCGAAGATTACACCCTACGCGCAGAACCTATTGATGTTATGACAGCACTTGAATCGGAGAATAATTAATGTCTATTTTAAAATCGTTAAAAACACTTACTCTTTCGCTACTTGTGGGCACAAGCCTTGTATCTGGTTATGCAGTCGCTGATGAAACAAAAGAACAAGCAAAACCTAAAGTGCTTATTTTTGATGTAAACGAAACCCTACTTGATTTAACGTCAATGCGTACCTCTATTGGTAAAGCGCTAGGCGGACGTGAAGATTTATTACCACTGTGGTTTTCGACTATGCTGCACCATTCATTAGTAGATACTGTAAGCGGTAGTTATCACGACTTTGGGCAAATCGGTGTGGCGTCACTCCTTATGGTTGCTCAAAACAATAATATTAATATTACAAGTGAACAAGCTAAAACAGCTATCGTTACGCCTCTTTTAACGCTTCCTCCCCACAACGATGTTAAAGAAGGACTGGCAAAACTCAAAGCACAGGGCTATAAGTTAGTAAGCCTTACAAATTCTTCAAACAAAGGTGTAAAGGCACAGTTTGAAAGCGCTGGTTTAATGTCTTACTTTGATGCGCGTTACAGCATTGAAGATATTAAAATTTACAAACCAGACTTACGTGCGTATGAGTGGGTTCTTAAAAAGCTAAACGTAGCACCAAATGAAGCAATGATGGTTGCAGCCCATGGTTGGGATGTTGCTGGTGCAAAAGAAGCTGGCTTACAAACCACTTTTATAGCACGCCCAGGTAAGGCACTTTACCCACTAGCTAAAAAACCAGATCACGTTGTGAAAGATTTACATGAATTAGCCGCTCTACTTAAATAAGTACACGCTGATGAATCAATACCCAAGCGGCCAATGTTAGGATGACATTGGCCGCTTTTTTATAACTAACCCTAAATATGTCTTAGTGTATTTATTTTCATAATTAGTATGTTAAAAATTGAATGTAAACAAAGCATTTAGCCCGCTATGCGTTATTTTATCTGCTAGCAATTTAGTACTCACAACGCTACTATTAAATAAATACGTGGTGGAGAACATAATGAATAGTGAAAGATTAGGTGAGTTTGAGCAGTACTTTCAAATTAATGAAAGTATAAGAGTAAATTTATTCCCCGTATCAACCGGACAAGTTCCTAAATCGCAGCTTGAGCTTGAAGACGACATTCCCCCACTATTTAGATTAGCAAATGAAGTAAGTGAGCTTGAGCAAAGCTCGTTACGCCCACTGCGTAACTTAGGCGATATAGCACAAGAGCTAGCTACATTTTTACAAGCGCAGTCACGTAAAATAGATTTAATAATGAGCCATATTTTGGCCTCAGAACAAGCCCAAGATAACGCAATACAATGTGATAGCTACGGCGGTGGCGGTATTCGTTTTACATCACCTGAAGTACACTCAATTGGCCAAGCATTTAGAACCAAACTGTTTTTGCACCACGAGGCCTCTGCGGTTTATTGTTACACCGAAGTTGTGGCAGTAGAAAAACAAGATAGCGAACACTACCAATACACTATGCTCTTTACCGCAATTAGAACCACTGACCAAGAACTTATTGTTAGAGCGAGTTTACATGCTCAAACCCGCCAACTTAAAAAACGTCAAGAACTTGATCAAAACCGAGGCGACCTTAACAGTGATAATTAGCTGACATCTTTATGTAAAATGCTAAACTAGCGCCATCTTAATTAGTATATAAAATTCATGAACTTTAGACTTTTACCAGAATGGGCCGAGCAAGACGCTGTTATGCTTACATGGCCTCACAAAGACACCGATTGGGCCGACAACTTAGCGCGTGTAGAACCTGTATATATTGAACTTGCTAAACACATAACAACGCAGCAACAGCTTGTTATTGTGGCGCATAACAGTGCCTTAAAAGTGCATATTACAGCATTACTAAATAGTGCTAACGTCTCTCTTAATCGTGTTCATTTTGTAGTAACGCCTACTAACGATACCTGGGCGCGCGATCATGGTCCGCTTACTTGCGCCGCTATTGATTCAACAGAACAATTAAAAGTATATGATTTTACTTTTAATGGTTGGGGCAATAAGTTTGAAAGCGCATTAGACAATCAAATCAATCGTACTTTGGTAAAAGAGCTAAGTAGCATAAACAACCAATATCAAGCGCTCGATATGGTACTTGAAGGTGGCGGTATTGAAATAAACGAGCATGGTGTGTTACTAACAACCAGCGAATGTTTGCTTAACAAAAATCGTAACCCAGATTTAAATCCTGTTGACATAGAAATACTTTTAAAAGAGCACTTAGGTGCGACGAGTTTTTTATGGGTTGAACATGGCTATTTAGCGGGCGATGACACCGACAGCCACATTGATACTTTAGTGCGTTTTGCACCAAATAATACCCTTGTATATGTGCAGTGTGACGATAAAACTGATGAGCACTTTAGCGCACTTGATGCGATGGAAAAACAACTAAAAACCTTTAAAACTGCCGATAACACCCCATATAACTTAATTGAGTTACCGTGGCCAAAAGCCGCTTATGACGATGAGCAAACACGCTTACCGGCTACCTACGCTAACTACTTAATTATTAATAATGCTGTGCTTGTGCCAACGTATAATGATGCCAATGATGAGCGTGCTCTTGCGCAAGTTCAAAAAGCATACCCACAACACACTATTATTGGCGTAAATTGCCAACCAATTATTGAACAATTTGGCAGCCTACACTGTATTACAATGCAATTACCTCGTGGATTTTTAGCTGGAGCAGCACAATGACAAGCCCTGCAAAATTAACCGTTGCGTTAGTGCAACAAAGCAATAGCGATAACGCTCAGGACAATATGGCAAAATCAATGAGTGCCATTCGTGAAGCCGCTCAAAAAGGTGCAAAACTGGTTGTACTCCAAGAGCTACACCGAAGCCTCTATTTTTGCCAAACCGAAAATGTTGACGTATTTGATTTAGCCGAAACCATTCCAGGCCCTAGCAGTAATGCCTTAGGTGAGCTTGCTAAAGAGCTAAGCATTGTTATTGTCGCGTCTTTATTTGAAAAGCGCGCTACGGGCCTTTATCACAATACTGCAGTTGTATTAGAGCAAGACGGCAGTATTGCAGGTAAATACCGCAAAATGCATATTCCTGATGATCCAGGTTTTTACGAAAAATTTTACTTTACCCCAGGTGATATCGGTTTTGAGCCTATTCAAACCTCGGTGGGTAAATTAGGCGTGCTAGTATGTTGGGATCAATGGTTTCCTGAAGCTGCACGTTTAATGGCAATGGCTGGCGCTGAGGTATTAATTTACCCAACCGCTATCGGTTGGGATCCTAACGACGACATTGCTGAGCAAACTCGTCAAAAAGATGCGTGGGTTATTAGCCAGCGTGCCCATGCTGTTGCCAATGGCGTGTCGGTAATTAGCTGTAACCGCGTTGGCCATGAAAGTGACCCTAGTGCGCAAAGCGATGGTATTTCGTTTTGGGGCAATTCGTTTATTGCAGGCCCACAAGGTGAACTATTAGCAGAGGCTAATAATACTGATGAGCAAATTTTAGTAGTAGAAATTGATCAAAAACGCTCAGAAAACGTAAGACGTATCTGGCCTTTCTTGCGTGATAGACGAATTGATCACTATAAAGACCTAACAAAAATATACCGAGACTAAGTAATCTTAACTCAAGATGGCTCTTACTTGCTAAGAGCCAACTATAAATGGAGTAATAAATGGCGTTTGAGCAATGGGCAGCCTTGCCTTGGGTAAAATCTCATAAAGATAAAATTCAATGGGGCCAGCTAAGCGGAAGTGGTTTAAGTATTGCTATTGCTGAAGGCGTTAAACAACAAGATAACTTAGTCTTAATTGTTACGCCTGATACACCAAGTGCACTGCGCCTTGAAACAGAATTAGAATATTTATTACCCGATAACCCAGTCATGGTATTTCCTGATTGGGAAACTCTGCCATACGATCATTTTTCTCCCCATCAAGATATTATTTCAGCCCGTTTGGCCACGTTAAACACCTTAAAAAAAGAACAACAAAGTGTGTTAATTGTGCCTGTATCTACTTTAATGTTGCGCACAGCCCCGGCCTCATTTATTTACGGTTCAACAATAAACTTTAAAGTGGGCGACAAGCTAGACACTCATAACTTTCGTGACAACTTAGAGCAAGCTGGTTATTTAAATGTTCAACAAGTAATGGAGCACGGCGAATACGCTATACGCGGCTCTATCGTTGACTTATATCCAATGGGTAGTCCACACCCATTTAGACTCGACTTTTTTGATGACGAACTCGATACCATTCGCTTATTTGATGTAGAAACACAGCGCTCTGATGAAAAAGTAGATAAAATTGAGCTACTTCCAGCGCATGAATTTCCTACTAACGACGCTGATATTGAACGTTTTAGAATAAGCTACCGTGAAAAATTTGGCGCAAGCTCGCAGCAAGACTCAGTATACATGCAAGTAAGCAAAGGTAACTGGCCTGCAGGTATTGAATACTACATGCCGTTGTTTTTTGAAAAGCTCGCGACTATTTTTGACTACCTGCCAGATACAACAACCGTTATGCAGCTGGGTGATTTAGAGCATGCGGCAGATAACTTTTGGCACGATGTAAATGTACGTTATGAAAACCGCAGAGTTGACCCACTTCGTCCATTACTTGAACCTAATGCGCTTTATCAGCCAATTGAAGAGCTGTTTTCTAATTTAGGCAATTTTGCACGTATTAGATTATCCCTTGCAAAGCTTGGTACTAAAGCAGGCAATAAAAACTTAAGCGTTAGCGAGCTGCCAGCCATTCGAATTGATCATAAACATCATGAACCTTATGGCGCGTTTATAAATTATGTAGCAGAGCAAAAAAAGAAAAAAGGCCGCATATTACTCAGTGTTGAATCCGATGGTCGTCGCGAATCATTGCTGAGCATTTTAAAGCCAAGCGGTTTAAAATTTAAAGAATTTGAAACACTCGAACAATTTATAAAAAGTGCAAGTGACGTAGGCCTAATAGTAAGCCCCCTCGAGCAAAGTGTCGTACTTGGCACTAAACCAAGCCTTTCTATTATTACCGAGCAAGAACTGCTTGGCATAAAAGTATCTCAGCGCAGACGCCGCAAGCACAAGTACGAAGCCAGCCAAGATGCACTAATCCGTAACTTAGCCGAGCTTAAAGAAGGTCAACCTGTTGTGCATCTCGATCACGGTGTTGGCCGTTATCAAGGTTTGCAAACCATTGATGCTGCAGGTGTAGTTACTGAATTTGTAACAATTACTTACGCAAGTGAAGCTAAATTGTACGTGCCAGTGTCTGCATTGCATATGCTTAGTCGATACTCTGGCGGTGAAGAAGCCAGCGCCCCGCTGCATAAGCTTGGCTCAGATGCGTGGGAAAAAGCAAAAAAACGTGCTGCTGAAAAAGTACGCGATGTCGCCGCTGAATTACTTGATATTTATGCTCAGCGCCAAGCAAAACCAGGTAATAAATTTACCCTAGATGCCCCTGCATATCGCCAATTTAGCGATAGCTTTCCGTTTGAAGAAACTGACGATCAGCGTAACGCCATAGAAGCCGTATTAGGCGATATGCAATCAAAACAAGCGATGGATCGCTTAGTGTGTGGTGACGTAGGCTTTGGTAAAACAGAAGTGGCCATGCGCGCTGCTTTTGTTGCGGTTAACGATGATAAACAGGTAGCCATTTTAGTACCAACTACCCTGCTGGCTCAACAACACTATGAAAACTTTAAAGACCGTTTTGCTGATTTTCCTATTGAAGTAGGTGTGCTTTCGCGCTTTAACTCCACTAAAGAGCAAAAAGACACACTTGAAAAAATGGCCAACGGTAAGCTCGATATAGTTATTGGCACACACAAACTTATTCAACAAGATATTAAATTTAACGATTTAGGCTTGCTCATTGTTGATGAAGAGCATCGCTTTGGTGTTCGCCAAAAAGAGAAAATTAAAGCACTGCGCGCCGATGTAGACATACTCACACTGACTGCAACGCCAATACCTCGTACACTCAACATGGCCATGAGCGGCATGCGCGATTTATCAATAATCGCAACGCCACCGGCTAAACGTTTAGCGGTAAAAACCTTTGTACGCCAACGCGATGTAGAACTAATACGCGAAGCGGTACTGCGAGAAATTAAACGCGGTGGCCAAGTTTATTTTTTACATAACAACGTAGAAACTATCGAACGTGTTGCACAAGAAATTAGTGAATGGGTACCTGAAGCTAGTGTAACTACAGCCCACGGTCAAATGCGCGAGCAAGAGCTTGAGCAAATAATGACTGACTTTTATCATCAAAAATACAACGTACTGGTATGTACCACGATTATCGAAACTGGTATTGATGTGCCTACGGCTAATACCATTATCATGGACAGAGCAGACAAACTAGGGCTTGCGCAATTACACCAATTACGCGGACGAGTGGGTCGAAGCCACCATCAAGCGTATGCCTACTTACTAACAGGTGACCCTAAAGCCCTTTCTAAAGATGCGAGTAAACGCTTACAAGCAATTGAATCATTAGAGGATTTAGGTGCAGGTTTTGCCCTTGCTACACATGACTTAGAAATTCGTGGTGCGGGAGAGCTACTTGGCGATGATCAATCAGGCCAAATGCAAACCATCGGCTTTAGTTTATATATGGAAATGCTCGAACAAGCAGTAAATGCGCTGCGCGAAGGTAAAGAACCAACGCTTGAAAACCTATTACAAAAACAAACCGAAGTAGATTTAAAGCTGGCTGCATTATTACCTGATGACTACATACACGATGTTAATGCACGCTTGGGTATGTATAAGCGCATAGCAAGTTGTGCTAACCTTGATGATATGGATGAACTACAGGTAGAACTAATAGACCGCTTTGGTTTACTACCTGATGCTGCTAAAAACCTATTTAGCCTACAATTATTAAAAATGAAGGCTAGTAATTTAGGTATAACTAAAATTGAGGCAAATCCAAAAGGTGGTTACTTTGAGTTTAGCCAAGATACCAAGGTTAACCCTAGCTTCATCATTGGCTTGATACAAAGTGCGCCTAAGGTGTACAAAATGGATGGCGCAAATAAACTGCGCTTTGCAATTAGTGAGGCAAATGCCCGCGAACGCTTAAAAATGGTCACTGCAATGATTGCAGATTTCGAAAAAAAGGTTAGCCATTAATGTTGCTAAAAAAATCGCTTATTGTTTTATGCTGCTTATTTAGCAGCACTGCATTTGCAGAACGCTGGTTTGAGGTTGAGGTGCTTGTATTTAAACAGCGCCCTGCCCCGTATTTACAAGAAGACTTTAGCCTTAAGCACAAAGCTATTGAAGATAAAAATACGCTAGACTTACTGACCCCTCTTTACACTGAACAAGCAATGCAGGCCTGCATAGATGGCGATGAGCGTTTTCAAAAACGCACTTTTACTGATTCATTAGTTAATTCAAACCCGCAATCGGGTGTATGTGACAACAGTATTGACTACCTACAAAGCTACGATGAGCTACCTGTAACGCCTTTAGCACCCGCTAAAGATGATATGCAGCAAACCTATTTATTAGCGCCGCAACAGCTGCAATTTAAAGCGCAATATAGGCAACTAGACCGCAAAGGCTTAACACCTATTCTACATACTGGCTGGCGCTTTGAAGGCGCAAGCAAGTCACGCGCCCCAAGCATGCATTTAATAGCGGGTAAGCATCTTAAAAATGAACCCAATGTAACACCTAGCTATTCAAACCCTGATTTTGTAAGTTTATTGAATTCACAACCGGCGCTATTTAACGACCCAGATCAATCAAAAGCAGAATGGGAACTAGACGGTTTATTTAAAATACATTTACGACATTATTTATACATAACAGCTAATTTTGATATTAGCCAAAAGCTAGAAAACGGCGATATAGAGTCAGCCCGTTTCTCTCAGTTTAGACGTGTAATTAGTGGTGAAGTACATTACTTTGACCATCCACGAATGGGCATGATTGTCCAGATCAGAAAATTCAAACATTAATATTAAGTAGGATATAACAATGAAAAAACTCCTTATCATCGCAGCTACATTAAGCCTTGCGGCTTGTTCTAAGGTAAGTCTTGAAAATTATGAAAAAATTAAAGTAGGCATGGATAAGACTGAAGTTGAAACTATTTTAGGCAGTGCTGATAACTGTGTTGAAAAAACACTACATACTAACTGTGTATGGGGCGATGAAGCAAAAAATATCGAGATCACGCTAGTATCAGACAAAGTAACTTTGTATAGCAAACATGGCTTAGCTAATAAATAAAGTGACCAAATATTAGGGGCTGATTGTATCAGCCCCTTTTAAAATTAATTAAACTCATTTTTTGGAGTAGATAAGCTCAATATTAACGATTTTACTGCGATTTAACGTTATTTTATAGCGTTGATAAAGTGTTTTATCTTCCTCAGTTAGAACAAGTACCATGTTTAATTGATAACGCCTTTCTACAGCCTGCTTAGAAATTTTATTACTGTCTAAATGATATAGCTTCCCTTCACCACGTTTTAAATAACGTGCAAATGGTGCAAGATTAAATTGTAGCGTGTGCTGTAGTGTATCGTAGCCGGGCAAAAATTCTTTCGCACTAACACGTGTCTCACTTGCAAAGTGTAACCACTGCGCAGCTTGTTTATTTTGTTGACGACGTTTTGAAAAAATAGATTTCACTTCTTTAGGTATTTTCTTAAAGCGCATGTATTCAAGCCAAATTAACTGACTCGCTACTTTGTCTTTGGTAATACTATTTTTAAAACTAAATCGCCACTTAGGTCGCCCTTGTACAATGGCTCGCCAAATCATACGTGTAATATCCTCTTTAAATATTTCACGTAGCCCGTAAATAACCCCTAAAATTAAAATAAGCGTCGCGGTGACTTCAGTAAACGTTGAGCGAGCATTGAGTATTACAACCATCACAAATGCCATGATAACAGCTGTAACAGTGCCTTTAACTAATCGCTTAAGGTAGCTGTTAAGAAACCGCGTTTGACGCTGTAATATTACGCCGTGCTCAATTAAGCGTTGTAACAAGCGCATTTTATTTGTTATTCGATTTGCGTCTTGCATGGTTGTTTCAGAGTTGTAGCTTTTCTCTGCTCGATACGTATTTTCGCTTTTACAAAACTGCAGTAAATCGTTACGCTCTTTTGCATAATCGCTACTACGTGGGCCTTCATCTAAAAGCTTTAAAAAAGATTGCTCAACATGCCAACTTAAATAGTTATCAGCATTGGTAAAAAATGGCAGTAGTTTTTCGTCATCTGGTGTGTAGCGACGCAGCTTTTTTAAAAGCCCTTCGCTTTGCTCATATACCTCGTTAGCACGTTTATAAAAATCTTCTGCCTCATCAATTTTTAACGCGTCTTTTATATCGGCATCAAGGGCTAAACGTACTTGATAACAAAATAAATTAAGATTTTGCCGGTAATCTTGTTGCTCACCTTTGTTTTTACTAACAAAACGGCTTCTCACTAAAGGCAAATGTATATTGTTAGCGTTATACGCTAGGTGTGATTTAAAGTGGTTATTAAAGTAAGATTCTTCGGTAAGTGTTTGCGGATTAATCCCCATTTCATTAGGGATAGAAAAATACAGATCTATGCGCTGTTCAGAACGAGGAGTTAGTTCTGGTTCAATGACAAAAGATAAGTTTTCATCTTGTTTTAACAATCAGTTCTCCTTCTAAAATATCGTTTTAGTGTACTTGTCTCCTTTATTTTGTTCAATAAAAAAGGCTCAGTAAATACTGAGCCTTAATAAGATTAATGTGCTAGTTAAAATTTAACGTTTACACCAGCAAATACACGACGGCCAAGTACATCATATGTGTACGGGTCAGTATTAGAATCGTTGTTACCTGAGTAGTATGGTGGTTGCTTATCGAATAAGTTATTTACACCTGCAGTTAACGAAACCATGTCACTGATAAAGTAAGAACCGCTCACATCATGGTAAACAACAGATGGTGTTGTTGGTGCATAACATGTAGATTCTTTACCTAAACAGCTGTAGCTATCCATTCCTGCAATGTAACGTGCTTTGTAGTTAGCAGACCAAGCATCACCTTTAACATCTAGCTCAAAGTTTGCTTTTACGTCAGCATAACCACCTATACCAGAAGTAATTAAACCAGCGTAATCAATGCTTGATTCAATAACATCAACAGTGTACTCGTCAAGGTAAGTAACATCTAGTGACGTATTCCAAGCAAGGCCAGCTAAATCAAATTTGTAATTTAAGTTTAAGTCATAACCTTTTGTTTGCTCATAACCTACGTTTTGTAGTTGGTTATTAAACGCGATACGACCTGTGCTTTGGTTAAAATCGATATTTGCTGAACTACAAAGTGCTGTTGATTGATTCGCTAAAGAGCCATCTGTTGCAAGACATGAATCAACAATGTATTGGTTGTTTACTGTAGCAATAGCGTTTTCGATTTCAATGTCGTAGTAATCTAACGTCATTGAGAAACCTTCAAACCATTCTGGTTCGTAAACTACACCAACGGTAACTGTATCAGCTAATTCAGGTGTTAATTGGTCATTACCACCAACGGTTACTTCAGCCTGATCTTGTGCACCGGTGAAGCTAACTTGCTCATAAGATGGAGAATCACCTGAGTATAGCTCAGCAACTGTAGGAGCACGGAAAGCTGTAGAACGAACACCACGAAGCATTAATTCGTCGTTTACACGCCAAGTTAAACCAAGTTTCCACGTTTCATCAGAACCAAATGTACTGTAATCAAAAGCACGGATCGCAGCGCTTAATTCTACATTTTGTGCAAGATAAGCATCTGCAACTAAAGGAATAGCCAGCTCAAGGTATGCTTCGTTTACATCAAAACGACCGCTTGTTGCATCAACGCGTGGGTCATTTGCAAGGCCTTGTGAAGTGATCGAATCTGGTGTGTACCACGCTTTTTCTTCACGGCGTTCAAGACCTGCAGCAAAACCTACAAAGCCCGCAGGTACTTCCATTAACTCACCAGAAAGCGCAGCTGTAATCATAAATAATTGACTGCCGCCTGAGTTTTGCTCAGTGTAAACATAATCACTAAAGCTACTGCTTGACCATGAAGCTTGTGAAAGTGGGTTAAAGTTACCAGCTTCAATTTCGCTTTGAATTGAACCCATATTGTGAAGGTTGCTTAAGCGATCTACTGAGTCATTACGACCAAAAATTACTGATGTATCCCACTCTAAACCGTTATCTAAATAACCTGCAGCACCGATAACAGAACGAACTGTATCAACTACTTGAGATGAATCACGTGTACCAGTGTCAACCATACGACGGCCGTAAGAAACTTCATCACCGTAATTAATATTTTGGTCGATTAAAGAATCACCCATCCACTCAGCGTAGTCAAAGTCGAACCATACTGGTTGAGGTGCTAATTGCTGCTCTGACCAACGTTTTGAGTATGTAAATTCAGAGTATAAACGCGTGTCATCAGTTAAATCAAAACTACCAATACCTGTAAGGTTTAAACGACGCATTGGCGTGTATAAGTAGCTAGATTGCGAATAGTTGTAAGCATCACTAGTACCAAAGTCGTGCCAACCATTATCAGCTTGACCTTGTAAAGATTCATCACCTGACCAAACATGGCCATTAGGAGTATAAGAAGAACCAGAACAGTACGGAGCACTGCCATCGCCATCTTCAGTTAATGGACAATCAGAAAAGCTACGATCAGCCTGAGAAGCATCGCCACGGTCTGTGTACTGCAAACCGATTACAACGTTACCACGACCGAAGTTACCACCCATTGTAATATCAAAAGACGTTTCATCTGCGTCACCTTCAGTAGTGATTGCTGATTTAACATTAAGGTCTAGGCCTTCAAAGTTATCTTTTAAGATAATATTTACAACACCCGCAACAGCATCAGTACCATAAACAGCAGATGCGCCATCTTTAAGTACTTCAATATGCTTGATCATAGATACTGGGATAGTATTTAAATCAACTGTAGAAGCTGCGCCTGTACCTGAGTTGATCATACGGCGGCCGTTTACAAGTACTAAAGTACGTTGTGAACCTAAACCACGTAAATCAATTGATGCATTACCACCAGAACCATTATTGATACCTGGGTTTGTCATTGCGCCGCCTGTAGCGGTCATTTTTTGTAGTACAGAATCTACTGATACTGCGCCTGAAGCAGCAATATCATCAGCACCGATAATAGTAACTGGGCTAGCGGTTTCCATATCTGCGCGCTTAATGCGAGAACCCGTTACTTGAATTTTTTCGATTGCTTGTGCTGAGTCTTCAGCAGCAAGAACTTGCACACTTGAGAACATTGGAAATGCTGCGATTACAGCTAAACCAAGAGTTGATTTTTTCATGAAAGAACCCTACTTGTTGGAAATTTACCTTTATTGGTAATGCTCACTTTTTATTAGAATAGTGAGTCAGGTGGGCAACTTAGGCGCTTTTAACTGAACGAAAACTTAACGACAGCTCAATTTATATCAAGAAATAAAATGGAATAACTATAGTAGGTACATAGGTTACATTATGTTTCAGTGTTAATTAATAAATACACTTTAAAAACAATGCCTTGAAAAAATAAGGAAACATTAGAAACACACCTGAAACCAAAGTGATTCACTTTGTAATCAAATGTAATTAACTGAGCTACGTACCAAAAACAGACAAATTAACAACTTAATCACAGCACATTATTAAAACCGCAAAACTAAATGTTAATTAATAACCATATTTATGCATACTTGGTGCTTAAATAGTCTTATTTAGCCCCTTTGGAAGGTTTTTTGATTAGATTTTTTATTCAGTCGTAATTAAAGTTGAACTTTTAGAGAGCACTTATTCACTATTGAAGTTTTGTCAGTATTAAAACCTAAAAAGGCAATTTTATTGATCTTGTCACTCAAATAATCGTATGTATAAGAAAACGAACTCACATAAAAAATGTAAGCTGTATACAAGAGCTTGTAGTCGCGACTTTAATACGTTACGTAAAAAGAGTAATTGAGTGTTTGTATTACAGAGGTGGCATTATCTTTAACGGTTAGTTCTAAATTCCAAAGCATATTTTGCTCTGAACAAATACCAACCATAGTATTACTTTGCCAAAGATCATTATGTTTTTTAAATTTTTGGGGAATGTAACCCATGTACATAGTGATGCCTTTAAGCTTGGCATCTTCAATTGTAACGTTTGCAGGTAAGTCACTAAAGATAGTAAATGGGGTTTCGGGGGAAAGGGTTTTCTCGCTTAACCATACTTTAACATCATTTGAAAAAGTACAAGGCAAATTGGCTTCGCACTGGGCATTTTTAAGAAATTTTTCATCTGTATTTTTAGAAAAATCACACGCTGTTAATAAAAAAAACACCACAGTGAATAAACTTAACCTATATATAAGCATAACAATTTCGCACTAAAGAAAAGCAAATACTAATAATCGTGACTGTAAATAACAAGTGCGAGTGTTACTATTAGGCCAAATTAGGCACAAACTGTATCAAAAAATAAACAACAAGCTCACAAAGTTTGATTGATGTCATAATTTTATGTAATTGACCTATCTTTTTTAGGCCAAAAAATTTATCATTTCACCCGCAAAAAATAAGGGTTTCTCAAGTTTTTTTTCTGAAGTTTTCATGTATTGAAAGTTTTAGGTAAGACGCTTGAGGAAAATAGTAGGCCCCACTTTTAATAGTGGGTAATTCATTTCTAAACGCATTTATTGCAGCGGAAGCCAGAAAATGAGCCAAACAGTAGCATCACAAACTGAGTATAACTATAAGGTTGTACGCCAATTCGCTATTATGACAGTGATTTGGGGCATCGTTGGCATGAGTATTGGGGTTCTGATTGCTGCCCAATTAGCTTGGCCAGCACTTAACTTTGATACACCATGGTTAACTTACTCTCGACTACGTCCGTTACACACGAACGCAGTAATTTTCGCATTTGGTACTAGTGCACTGTTTGCGACGTCTTATTACGTCGTACAACGTACTTGTCAAACGCGTCTTTTCTCAGACAAACTCGCCGCCTTTTCATTTTGGGGCTGGCAGCTAGTTATTGTATTAGCAGTAATTACATTACCACTTGGTATTACTAGCTCAAAAGAATACGCAGAACTTGAATGGCCAATCGATATTTTAATCGCTGTGGTTTGGATTGTTTACGCTATTGTATTCTTTGGTACTTTAATCAAGCGTAAAGTGTCGCACATTTATGTTGCTAACTGGTTCTATGCTGGTTTTATTATTACTGTTGCAGTACTACACATTGTAAACAGCATGGCAGTGCCTGTGTCGTTAACTAAATCATACTCAATCTACGCAGGCGCAGTAGATGCTATGGTTCAGTGGTGGTACGGTCATAACGCTGTAGGTTTCCTATTAACTGCAGGTTTCTTGGGTATGATGTATTACTTTGTACCAAAACAAGCAGGTCGCCCAGTTTACTCATACCGTTTATCGGTAGTTCACTTTTGGGCATTAATTTCATTATACATCTGGGCAGGTCCTCACCACCTTCACTACACTGCGCTTCCTGATTGGACGCAAAGTTTAGGTATGGTTATGTCTATTATCCTATTCGTACCGTCTTGGGGTGGTATGATTAACGGTATTATGACCCTATCAGGCGCATGGCATAAACTGCGTACTGATCCAGTACTACGCTTCTTAGTTGTTTCATTGTCTTTCTACGGTATGTCTACGTTCGAAGGCCCTATGATGGCAATTAAATCTGTAAATGCGTTATCTCACTACACAGATTGGACAATCGGCCACGTACACTCAGGTGCACTAGGTTGGGTTGCTATGATTTCAATTGGTGCTATTTACCACTTAATTCCTGCGTTATTTGCGCAAGGTCGTATGTATAGCGTTAAATTGGTTAACACCCACTTCTGGTTACACACTGTAGGTGTTGTTTTATACATTGTTGCAATGTGGATCTCTGGTGTAATGCAAGGTCTAATGTGGCGTGCGGTAAATGCCGACGGTACATTAATGTACAGCTTTGTGCAGTCTTTAGAAGCGTCACATCCTTTCTACATTATGCGTTTTGTAGGCGGTGTATTCATCGTAACAGGCATGTTAGTTATGGCTTATAACGTTTTCCGTACAATTTCAGCTGAGAAAGAATCTCTGAAGTTAGACGCGCAAGCACAATTAGCATAACGGAGTGAGATGATGAGCAATAAAAATTCACAAAACAAACATGAAATAGTAGAAAAGAACGTTGGCCTTATGGCTATTCTGACTGTTTTTGCTATCAGCTTTGGTGCATTAGTTGAAATTACTCCGCTAATGTTCCAAGACGACACAACTAAACCAGTAGAAGGCCTACGCCCTCTTAATGCTTTAGAAATGGAAGGCCGTGACATATATGTACGTGAAGGTTGTTATAACTGTCACTCACAAATGATCCGCCCTTTTCGTGATGAAGTTGAGCGTTACGGTCACTACTCTGTAGCGGGCGAATCAGTATGGGATCACCCTTTCCAATGGGGTTCAAAACGTACTGGTCCTGACCTTGCTCGCGTTGGTAAACGTTACTCGGACGACTGGCATTATGCTCACTTAGTTGACCCACGTGCTGTGGTTCCTGAGTCGAATATGCCAGGTTTTCCTTGGTTAGCAGAGGATAAGGTAGATACAAGCCTGACTCTGAAAAAACTACAAATTTTCCGTGATACTTTTGCTATTAACCCAGAAAACCCTAAACACCCGGGCCTAGGTTATGGCAGCGACGAAGAACTTAAAGCTGATGTTGAAAAAGTTAACGCTATGAATAACGGCGAAGGCGCAACAGAAATCCAAGCTCTAATCGCGTATTTACAGCAACTTGGTACCCACTTGAAGTAAATTATTATGGATTACGGAACATACAGAGGCATTTTGACTCTGGTAATTTTAGTATTGTTTATTGTGATTGTTGTATGGGCATACAGCAAGCGTAGCAAAAATCGTTTTGATAGCGCTGCTAATGCCATTTTCGAAGATGAAAAAAAACATAACAACACACTCTCTAACGAGGAAAAGGAGTCTGAAAAATGACTAGCTTTTGGAGTATTTGGGTTATTGTATTAACCCTTGCATGCTTATGCATCATCTTTGGCCTATTAGTTTGGAACTTAAAAAACTATGCTGGCGTAAAAGAAGGTGAAAGCTGTGGACATGAATTTGACGGCATTGAAGAGCTAAATAATCCACTACCAAAATGGTGGACTTACATGTTTTTCGCAACTTTTATTTGGTCAGTATATTATCTTGCAGCTTACCCAGGTTTAGGCAACTGGGAAGGTTTAGGTAAATGGACTAGCTCTAATCAAGGTATTACGTCTTTAGCTGAATCTAAAAAAGCAGTTGCAGATGCAAAAGCAGAAGGTCGCTTTGTTAAACTTGATAAAGAGTATGAAGCTGCAGAAGAACGCTTTGGTCCTATTTTTAATCGACTTGCACAAGTGCCGGTTTTAGATTTAGTTAATTCTAAGTTTGAAGGTGACGCAGCGCAGCAAGTTGCTCTTGAAAATGGTGACAAACATGAACAAACAGATGGTCAATTAGCCATCGAAATTGGTCAGCGTTTATTCTCACAAAACTGTGCGCAATGTCACGGCTCTGATGCACGTGGTGGAACAGGCTTCCCTAACCTAACTGATAAAGATTGGTTATATGGCGGTACACCAGACAAAATTAGAGAAACACTGCTTAATGGTCGTATAGCTGCAATGCCAGCTTGGGGCGATGCTCTTGGTGAGCAAGGCGTTAAAGAAATGACAGCACATGTGCTGAGCCTTTCTGGTCGTACTGTTAACCAAAAAGATGCAGCCGCAGGTAAAGCTAAGTTTGCTATGTGTGCTGCATGTCACGGTGCTGACGGTAAAGGGTCGGTTGCACATAACCTACCATTTGGCGCGCCTAACCTGACTGATAACATTTGGTTATACGGTGGTTCTCAACGTGCTGTTGAAGAAACGCTTAACCACGGCCGTGCTGGTGTAATGCCTGCTTGGAAAGACATTTTAGGTGAAGATAAGATTCACTTATTAACAGCCTACGTTTACAGTTTATCGCAAGATAAATAAGCACGCGGTTAATAAAATGTTTATAAATTAATTTATTTAATTCAATAGATTAATCCAGATCAAAAAAGCCTCCACTGTGAGGCTTTTTTTTAGTCTTTTACGTATAATTCCTATAAAATAACACTTCCTAAACTAACTTTAGAGACACTATGCAACCTACTCCGTGGTATAAAAATTTTTGGCCTTGGTTTTTAATCTTTTTTCCGTTAGTTGCCATTATTGGCTGTATTAGCTTATTTATTACGGCAATAGGTAACGGCCCAGATATGGTTGTTGACGACTACTACAAAAAAGGCAAAGCAATAAACTTAGAACTGACTAAGTTTGAAAAAGCAAAAGCACTTTACTTACATGGCGAATTAAATGTAACCAACGAGCGTGTAAGCTTTAAGTTTACAAAAGGTGACAGTAGCAATGTACATGTTTTAAAACTTTCGTTTTACCACCGTACTATTAAAGCGCATGACTTTGAGGCCACACTTACGCCTAATGCCAATCAAGAATTTACTGCATTACTTGATAAGTATACGCCAGGTGCATATTCTGTATTTATTGAGCCAATTGATGGCAGCTGGAAACTAAAAGAAAACATTGTTCTACCGACGGCTGAAACCGTTTTAGTTACTCCTAACTATAAGTAATCATCACTATGTCTCTCTCTTGCTTTCATTGCCTTGAAAGTGTGCCAAACGGATTTAGCGCAAACGTTATAATTGACGATATAGCCCAGCCAATGTGTTGCATTGGCTGCCAAGCAGTTGCACAAAATATTGTTGATCAAGGTATGACTGATTATTATAAATACCGAACTGTTCGCGCAGGCAAAGTTGAGCAACTGGTACCTGAGCAACTCGCATTTATAAAAAGTTATGACAATGAAGACATTCAAGACGAATTTATAGCCACTAACGATAATATCTCAGAGGTATTGTTGAGTGTTGAAGGTATAACCTGCGCAGCGTGTGCGTGGCTTATCGAAAAACAACTCTTAAACTTAAAGACTGTAAAACGGGTTGATGTAAATACTTCCACCAACCGCGCGATGATCCAATGGGATAAAACCAGCACCCCATTGAGTGAAATTATTACTTCCTTAGCCAAAATTGGTTATAAAGCCTACCCATTTCAATCAGATATTGAAGCTCAACAAAAGCAACAAACTGCCAAAGCCTATATTCGCCGCTTAGGTGTTGCAGGCTTAATGACCATGCAAGTTATGATGTTTGCGTTTGCCATGTACTTTGGCATGTTTTCAGGCATGGATAGTAATTTTGAGCAGTATTTTAGATGGATCAGCTTAGTACTTGCCTCTCCGGTTATTTTATATAGCGCACTGCCTTTTTTAACCAACGCCATAAATGGCTTAAAAGCAAAACAGCTCAATATGGACTTGCCCGTATCGCTGGCTATTTTTGGTGCGTTTGGCGCAAGTTGTTACGCCACATTTATGCAAGTCGGCGAAGTATATTTTGAATCTGTGTGCATGTTTACCTTTTTACTTTTATTAGGTAAGTATCTTGAATTTAGAGCGCGTTTAAAAGCGAGCGAATTTACTGCCAACTTACAAAAATTATTGCCATTAACAGCCCGCACCATTAACGACAGTGGTGAAGAACTTATAATTGCAGCCAAAAAACTAAAACTTAATAACGTAGTACTCATTAAAGCGGGTGAAACGATCCCTGCCGACGGCGAGCTTATTAAGGGTAAAACTACGGTTGATGAATCAATGATGACGGGCGAACACCAACCCGTTACAAAATTTATCGGCCACAATGTCTACGCCGGTTGCGTTAACCACGACGGCGTTATTGAAATAAAAATTAATAAAATTGGCCAAAATACGCTTTTAAATCAAATCATACGTTTGCAACACAACGCATTAACTAAACGCCCTAAACTGGTTGAAATTACAGATAAAGTTGCGCAATGGTTTATAGCGTGCCTGCTTATATTTGCTTCACTTACAGCTATTGGCTGGTACCAAATTGACCCTGAACACGCATTTTGGATCACCATTTCGGTTTTAGTTGCTACCTGCCCATGTGCCCTGAGTTTAGCCATACCAACCGCACTTACATGCGCGGTTGCAACCTTGACCCGTAAAGGCGTATTAATAAAACAAGCGCATGTGCTCGAAACACTCTCACAAATTACGTTATTTGCGTTTGATAAAACAGGCACACTTACTCAAGGTAAATTTAGCCTAGATGAAGTAGATATACTCGATAAGCAATACACAAAAGCGCAAGTGCTAGATATAGCAGCTATGTTAGAGCGTTATTCTGAACACCCTATCGCCAGCGCATTTGATGAAATTACTCCTGCTCACCACAATATTAATAACGTTGAAGTGCATCCAGGTCTGGGAATTAGCGCACAAGATGCAACTAATCATTATGCAATTGGTAAAAGTGGTTGGTTTGATAGCAAAAAATCAAATGCACAAGCTAGCTTGTATATAAATAAGCAGGTTGTTGCACGTTTTTACTTTATTGATAAAGTAAAAAACGATGCTAAAAAGCTTATAGGCTCACTTCAATCGCAAAATTTAACGTGCCATATGTTAACCGGTGACGCATCAGATGCTGGGCAAAAAGTAGCTAAACAACTCAACCTTGAAAGTGTGCAATCTGGGTGTTCGCCACAAGATAAACAAACAGCCGTTGAACAATGGGCGTCACAAAACGAAGTTGTAGCAATGGTCGGCGATGGCGTAAACGACAGCCCTGTATTTGCCAGTGCGCATTTATCCATTGCAATGGAAACCGGTGCTGACATATCAAAAAATAGCGCCGATGTAGTGCTCCTTAATAGCGATTTAGCGTCAATTGATCATTTACTCAATGTGGCAAAACAAACCAGACGAATTATTAAGCAAAACCTTGCGCTGTCTTTATTGTATAATGCGTCCATATTACCATTGGCAGCACTGGGCTTAGTTGCTCCGTGGATGGCTGTTATTGGCATGTCTGCCAGCTCAATTATTGTGATTAGTAATTCACTAAGGCTATTAAAGTTATGAGCATAATTTACATTTTGATCCCCATTGCCATTTTGTTTGTCATTATTGCTATAGGCGTTTTCTTTTGGGCCGTAAAGAGTGAGCAGTTTTCTGATTTAAATAAGCAAGGTCATAGTATTTTGTTTGAAGATGACAAAGAGCAACATAACAAAAGTAATGATTGATCCTCTTTACACCAGCGCATTTTTAATGGGACTAATAGGTAGCGGTCATTGCATTGCCATGTGTGGCGGTATTGCAAGCTCATTACAACTGGCAAGTGATAAACGCAAAACATTTACCTATTCATTTGCCTATAATACCGGGCGTGCACTGAGCTACATGGTAGCAGGTGCACTTGTTGCTGGTATTAGCAGCCAATTTGCTAGGCAAAACACATCTTTTTCTTTAGCACTTTCATTCATTGCAGCTATTTTTATGCTCCTAGTCGGCGTGTATATAATGCGCTTAGGCCCTACGTTGCAATGGTTAGAAAAAATTGGTAAAACCTTAGTGTGGCAACACATTGTTAAGCTAAATAAATACTTAATGCCTATTAACTCGCCTTTTAAAGCTCTAGGTTACGGTGCTTTGTGGGGATGGCTTCCATGTGGACTTGTTTACTCAGCACTTACATGGGCGATGACTAGCCCAAGTGCTCTAGACGGTGCTTTAGTGATGCTTTGTTTTGCTTTGGGTACTTTCCCCGCAATGATCACGTTAGGCGTTACCGCACAAAAACTAAATAGTATTATTAACCACCCTTGGACCCGAATTGGATTGGGCAGTGTTATAATCTGGTATGGTATCTACTTATTGATAATTGCAACTGACAAGCTGATACAATAACCTATTCGCAGTATTAACCTTTTATGGTTATTTTGCAGTCGTGTGTATAAAAATTTAAACGGATTAAATTATGGATTTCTCTCAAAGTCGCGCTAAAAGTAATTGTGCTATTAGCTGTAATAACTGCAGTATTAGTCAATTGTGCTTGCCATTTTCACTCAATGGCCAAGAAATGGATAAGCTAGACGAAATTATTGAGCGAAAAAAACCACTCCATAAAGGCGATTATCTATTTGAATCAGGCGCGCCTTTACAGGCTATTTATGCTGTACGCTCTGGCTCATTTAAATCGTACACATTATCAGAGCAAGGTGATGAGCAAATAACCGGGTTTCATTTAGCGGGTGACTTAGTAGGCTTTGACGCAATAAGCAAAATGGCGCACCAGAGTTTTTCACAAGCACTTGAAACGTCAATGGTGTGCGAAATACCATTCGATACCCTTGACGAACTTGCTGGTAAATTACCAAAACTTCGTCAACAAATAATGCGCTTGATGAGCAGCGAAATTACATACGATCAAGAAATGCTGTTATTACTCAATAAAAAATCAGCAGAAGAACGCTTAGCTAGTTTTATTTATAACTTATCAGAGCGTTTTGGCGAGCGTGGTTTTTCACGCAAAGAATTTAGATTTACCATGACTCGCGGTGAAATAGGTAACTACTTAGGCCTTACCGTAGAGACCATTAGCCGTTTATTAAGCCGTTTTCAAAAAGCCGACTTAATTAAAGTAGAAGGTAAATTTATTACAATTTTAGATAATGATGCCTTAGCTAAAACGGCAGCAATCGTTAAGCCTCGCTAAATTAAATAGTTTGATTTAGAACAACAATTTATATGCTACCCCTTTAACTGTTTTATATTTGCGTTACACTAATTGTACACCCGTTAGGCAAATGGAGTAGCATATGAACACTATTAAACGCATTATTGCGGTTATTGACCCTACCAAAGACGATCAACACGGTTTATCACGTTCAATAGACTTAGCCAAAAAATCTGGCGCAAGTATTACCGCCTTTATGACGGTTTACGACTTCTCTTATGAAATGACAACGATGCTATCTGGCGATGAACGCGAAGCAATGCGTGATGCCGTACTAAAAGATCGCCAGCTATGGCTTAACGATTTGGTTTCACCTTACAAAGATATAGATATTGACACCCAAGTGGTTTGGCATAACCGTCCTTATGAAGCCATAATCGATACTGTAATTGATCAAAAGTACGACTTAGTAATTAAAGGCACACATCAACATGGTGCACTTAAATCCGTTATTTTCACCCCTACCGACTGGCATTTAGTACGAAAATGCCCTGCCCCGGTGTTGTTTGTTAAAGAAATGGCATGGCCAGAAAACGGTAATATTTTAGCTGCTGTGAATGCGGTTAGTGAAAACGAAGAACATGTAGCACTTAATAAACGGGTAATTAAAGACGCACAATTTTTATGTGAACTTGCCAACGCAAAACTTAATTTAGTTAATGCTTATCCTGCAACGCCCATAAATATAGCAATTGAAATTCCTGAGTTTAACCCTGGACTTTATAACGAATCAGTTAAAAAACACCACATTGAATCAACCAATGCACTTGCTGCTGAGTTTAATTTAAGCCAAGAGCAATGTTTTATTGAAGAAGGCCTACCAGAGGATGTAATCCCTGATGTAGCTAAGCGGTTAAATAGCGAATTAGTTGTTATTGGTACCGTTGGTCGTACAGGCTTAAGTGCCGCTTTAGTAGGTAATACAGCAGAGCATGTAATTGATAGCCTTGACTGCGATGTACTGGCACTCAAGCCCGATGGTTACGTAAGCCCGATGGCAAAGAAACTAGATTAATTAAAAATTTAGCAAGTAACAAACTGGATATTACTTGCTAAAAATACCGTGTTTAATTACATCCTAAACTCGCATATTCAGGTGGTTTGGGTATAATACGCCCCTTTATTTTTAGCAAATAACTTTGCTGTATTGTTTTACTAGGGGGCGTAATTGTCACACTCAGATCAAGCTAAAGCTCAATTTAACTTAAATAAGCTACAAAAGCGTTTACGTCGCCAAACTGGTCAAGCCGTTATGGACTTCAATATGATTGAAGAAGGTGACCGTATAATGGTGTGTTTATCAGGTGGCAAAGACAGCTACACAATGCTTGAAATGCTTCAACATTTAAAACGTGTAGCACCTATAAAGTTTGATCTCGTTGTTGTAAACCTAGATCAAAAACAACCAGGGTTTCCTGAGCACGTTTTACCCCAGTATCTTGATAAATTAAATGTAGAATACAAAATTGTAGAAGAAGATACCTACAGCATTGTTACTGACATTATTCCTGAAGGTAAAACAACCTGTTCACTTTGCTCACGACTGCGTCGTGGTATTTTATACCGCACAGCAAATGAGTTAGGCGCAACTAAAATAGCCCTTGGCCACCATCGTGACGACATGATTGAAACGTTGTTTTTAAATATGTTTTACGGTGGAAAACTAAAAAGTATGCCGGCTAAATTAATGAGTGATAACGGCGAGCATATGGTTATTCGCCCACTTGCATACTGTAAAGAAAGCGACATAAGCCAATACGCATTTGCACAAGGTTACCCTATCATTCCGTGTAACCTATGTGGCTCGCAAGAAAACTTACAGCGTAAACATACAAAAACAATGCTCGCTAAATGGGATGCGGAGCATCCAGGTCGTATTGAGAGTATTTTTACAGCAATGCAAAACGTCGTGCCTTCACACTTAGCTGATGCTGATTTGTTTGATTTTAAAAACTTACAAACAGGTGAAGTCATTGATGGTGGCGATATAGCTCTTGATAAGCCAGACATTCCTAAAGTGCCTGTTACTAATGAGCTTGATGAACAAGAAGCGCCAAGTGTAGTTACTATAAATCTAAGCTAACATATCTAAGCTAACAAATTTAAGGGGGTTGTATTTATGTACAACCCCCTTAAATTTACCAATTCAGCCTTACGTTGTCTTTTTAACTCTCAGCTAGGCCTTGTAAAAACTCTAAACTTAACTTTTCTTGTGCATTAGTCTGATACGGCAACTGCTGTAAACTGTCGTACGAGAAATCGTTTATATCAAAATGGCTTATTTCACTACTCCCAAAGCTGTTACGCTCACCTGGGCTTGGCGACATTCTTTCTATTACAAAGTCACTTAAGCGCATATCGGTAACGCCCTTAGGTAATACTGACCAATGAGCTTTTAAGTCTACGGTTTGGCTCCCTTGTGTTAAGCGTTCCTTAGATACCAAATGGGCAAGTGGTGTATCACCACTATATAAATTCGCCCTAACACGATACAAACCACTTTTTATCACCGTTAAATTAGCTGGCATAACCATGTTTTCATTTTGAGCATAAGCAATTTCAAAACCTGTTAAAGTAGCACTTGGTGGCATATATTGAATTTGCGCAACTACGGGTACTTTTTTACCGTCAACATCGCCCTGCACATACACTTGCAAACTACGAGGGTAATCTTCATCTTCTTTAAATGTAATAATTGCCTCACCGTCACGCGCATTGCCCATGTGGGTATTTAATACTTCCTTTGTATCAGTATTTGCAAGTTCAACGACCACTTTACCAAGCCCTTGAGCGCTTACCTTTATTGTTATTTCTTCTGGATATACAAAACGATATTGTTTGAGACTTACCGTTAAAGCATCGCCGCTTTCATCTATGGGGCTCGACACAGGATAAAATTGATTTGGCTTTAATCGATCTTCATCTAAAGGACTTAAAGGTTGGGAATAAGGAGGAAACTTAAGTGCACTCTCGTATTGCATCACCACTTGCTGCGCTGCTTTTGTTAGGTCTTCATTAAACGCAATTTGCTTTTTTAATTGTGGTTTTTTAGCTTTAGGCACATCTATAGGGATCACTTTTACAGGCGATAAGTCAGGTGCGTTCGCGCTGTGTTTAATCTGTGGTTTTATTGGCTCAGCAACTTTATGAGCATCATTTTTACCAGTCAACCATAGCGAGAATAAAATAGTGCTAATAATTAAAGCAACGACATAAAATTTTTTCATTTTTATATTTCAATCTTTTATAAGGCGTATAGTTTTTAACTACACGCCTTCTATGTTATGGAATCACATTATAAATAAGTGCTGATGCACTTAAATTATTTGAATCCTTAATATAACGATATTGTTTTTTCCAAAACCAACTACCTGTAGTTTTATCAAACGTATTAAACCCTACGTTATTACCTTCAACATTTACGTTATTCATGGCTATTGTGACATTACCTTTACGCTGCGCGTTATGTATTTCGTTATGGCTATAACTGTCACTCATCATCATTGGATAATGATTTGGCATAAAGCTACTAACAGCATCACCTTGCGATTTTAAATGGCCATCTGTATCAATACTGCTGCTACAACTTCCAAACGAGCCAGCCGAACTTGCACCACATGAAGAGTGCGATGCTACAACCGAATCATCATTACCTTTTAAAAATCCACCTGTTAAACCTAAATACGCATTACCATCTGCCACAAAGCGTAATCTAGGTGTACGTGCATCAGGAAATGGCGATATTTTACGGGCATTATTCACTTTTAAATCGTGTAATACGCCAACAGCTTCGGTTACATCGCTCCCTAGCCACCATTTGAGTGCTGCATCGACCGCAAAGTTCCATGATGCGCCAGTTAAAGCACTAACTGCTACGTCTGCAAGCTCACTTCCACCACCCGCGCCTGCTAAATCAAACGTCGCAACAATATTAAGCGGCTGTAAGCCTGCGTTTTCTAACCAGTTTTCTTGGTTATCAATAATATGGCGTGCAACTAAGTCGCCTGTTGAATGTGTTACAAATACACAGCCATCACTGCATAAATTAGAGCGTGAAATTTGCTTTAACTTTGGCCACACCCAATCGGTAGCAATTTTATCTTCAATTCGCTCATAAGCAGGCCAATCAATTCGCTCATCTGCACGATTATTCCAGTACGATTGCCAATATGTTTCACCGTCATTAATTACATCACTACCCGACTTATTGGTTATTTGCGAAGTTTGTAACCCGTGAATTAATATAATTTTGTAGTCTTTACTCGCAGCAGAAAAGCTCATTAGCATAGCAAGCCCAGCACCAATTAGGTGACTTGGTTTAATTAATGTGTGTGTGCGCTTAGTGTTGTTCATACAATTCCTTAATGTTGTGTACGTAATATTTTATTATCATTTAAGGTATTCATACTAGGGCTTGTCAGCCTTGGCGTTCATCAGTATTAGGAACAAAGAACAAAAATGCAACAATTTATTATCATTTATAGGGATGAAGAAACTTATTACTTGTTATTTAATGGGTTATTAAAAAATAATTGTTAAATTTAAAATTATCAGGGGTGTTTCGAGAGTAATATTGAGGGGGGTTAGGTTGAGCGGGTACCTGTAAAGGTGCCCGCTTTAGAATAAGGACGTAACTAATCTAGCCGTTAGCTTTGAGTTCACTGGTAAATTGCCCAATCGCATTTACAACTTCTTGTGCGCCTTGCTGAATTTCCTGCATCACATCACCCGACTCTTTAGATAGTGCTAAACCTTGCTCTGCTTTTTCTTTACCTTTTTCTATTACAGCCACCGTATTTTGGGTTTGTGATTGGTTACGCTGTACTACTTCTACTATTTCTTCTGTTGCTTTTGATGTACGCGATGCAAGCAATCGAACCTCGTCTGCAACAACAGCAAAACCTCGACCTTGCTCTCCAGCCCTAGCCGCTTCAATTGCGGCATTTAATGCTAACAAATTGGTTTGCTCTGCAATACTACTAATACTTTGTACAATACTCGATATTTGTTGCGACTGCTGATCAAGCGCTGAAATTTCACTTGCCGCTTGCTCCATGTTAATAGCCAGCTCGGTCATTACTGCAACCGTATCTTGTATAACGCTCGCGCCTTGCTCTGCTTTTTTATCCGTTTGGGTTGAGGTGCTATAAGCAATTTCGGCAGCTTGTGATATCGCAATTTCTTGATTTACTTGCTCTGTAATAACTGTTGCAAACTTCATTACTTTATAAAGCTCATTCACGTCATTTGAGATTGGGTTATATGACGCTTCTAACCATACAACATTGCCGTATTTATCAACACGCTTAAAGCGCTCCGCTATAAACTGTCCTTCTCTTAATTTAGCCCAAAACTGTTGATACTCTTGGGAATTATACTCTGAAGCTTCACAAAATGTGCGATGGTGTTTTCCTATTAATTCACTTTCTTGATAACCCATTGCTGATAAAAACTGCTCATTTGCTTTTAAAACATGGCCTTCTAAATCAAATTCAATTACTGCCATAGAGCGATATATTGCTTTGATAGTGTCGCTTTGCTCGCGGGAAGCCGTAATTGTTTTTGTAAGCACACTCCCGAATATAGAAAAATAGAGCAACTGATCTTGCTCCCCTTTTACAGGATGTACTATTAAACGTAACCATTCAGCTTTACCATCACCGCGCGCAATTTGTAATGCACCGCCCCAATGTCCTTCTTTTTTTATAGCTTGCTGTAGGCTTTTAAATTCTGAAGATTGACGAGATGACTCAGTAATAAAATCATCAAAAGAGTTATTAGTAAGATCGTCTTCGTTGTAGCCTAAGTTTTCTAAAAACCTATCATTGGCGTGCGAAATTCTGCCATCATAGAGAATGTTCAGTACTAACATCTCTCGGTAAAGCCCTTCCCACACTTGTTGTAACGGATAGAGTTCTGCTTTTAAAGAGGCTATCTCATTTTGCTTATTTTTAGAAAAAAACATTAATATCCTTACTAGGGAGTGTTGACCTTTGTGGATTGAAATTTGTTCAATCTAGGGGCGATTAAATCACGGCGCGAGGTTTGTAACCTAGTGGGCTCGATAACTGCTCCTGCGTTATTCTAATGGCTTACATCCATGTAAGAATAAGTAAAAACCGAGCAAAGCTACCGCGTCCTGCTCACGCCCCTTACCTACATCCATGTAGGTAACAAAGAGTTAATCGTCCCTAGAAAGAACCCAAAGGGCAGCGTATGTTTGGTATTTATACTACGTTATCGCCTATTTATGGGGAATACCACACTACATAGGCTCTGCCTTGCCTAAAAACCAAACACACTGCCGCAAATTCACCCACCAAAGATCAACACGCCCGAATACATTCAATATAAAATTAATTTTAGTATAGAAGACATTTATAATAACGCGATAAATAACAAGCAGTTTGAAGCTAAATTATTAATAAAAAATTCAAATTAAGCTTAAAATTGTAACCTTTCATATAAACCAGATGCTCTTGATACGCTTTTATTCATTGCTAGTTGCAGTACTTTTTTGTCAGCCACCAGCTCAAACTTATTTTTAGCGCGGGTTATTCCCGTATACACTAATTGCCTGTTAATACCCATGCGCGCTTGTATTAGCGGTGGCAGTACCATAGCGGTGTAACTAAACTCTGAGCCTTGTGATTTATGAATAGTCATTACGTATACTTTATCGTGTGCAGGGAGTCGTGCTGGCGAAAATGCTCGTTGATTACCTTGCTCATCAATAAATATGGCTTTGAGCTGATTACTTTCATCGGGCATTAAAATACCAATATCGCCGTTAAATAACTTAAGCTGGTAATCGTTTTGGCTCACCATAATGGGCATGCCTGTATAATGATGAGTATTAGGGCTAACTGTTATTAAACCTTGCTGTTGCAATACGCGCTCTATTCGCTGATTTAAGCTATGCACACCATAATCGCCCTCTCGTACCGCAGCTAAAAGCTGATAACTCGCAAAAGCAGCATGCACCTGTGCAACATCTGCACCTTGGGCAATTAAGTTAAGGTATTTTGCATAATGACTTGCTGCACTTTTAACAAGCTTTTCAATTGGTTTCGCTACAAAGTCGTAATCTAAAATTACATCGTTAAAACGCCCTTCAGTACTTTCTTGCTCAACGTAATTTAAAATGCCGGTGTTATTTGTGTTTACCGCAAGTGCGAGTTGACCAATGCCACTTTGTGCATCAAATCGATAACTGTGCTGTAAAAAGGCAACGCAATCTGCGAGTTTAAATTCACTCACGCTTTGCGCTACGAGCTTAGGCTCATTATTAAAACATAAGCTATTTAGCTCATCACAACGTGCTTGCGAGTAGCGTGGCGTTTGCCCAAGTGTTAAACCTTGGCATAAATCGCTCATTACGCTGCCAGTATCTACCGAGGCCAGCTGGTCTTTGTCACCTAGGAGTATTAATCTCGCATGCGCAGGCAGTGCTTCTATTAATTTAGCCATCAGCGATAAATCGACCATACTGGCTTCATCAATAATCAGCACATCTAAATGCAGTGGATTGCTTTTGTTATGTCTGAATTTATTAGTAAACGGTTTTACGCCTAATAAGCGATGAATAGTTTGAGCGTTTTGCGGTATCAGCGTTTTTATATCATCAGGAATCGTTGTGAGCTTATTTTTAGCGCCTAAAATAGACTCACTTAAACGTGCAGCGGCTTTACCTGTCGGTGCCACCAGCTTAATACTAAGTGGTGCGGTTTTATAAAGTGACTGCAAAATAGCCAACAACTTAGTCACTGTGGTAGTTTTACCGGTACCTGGACCACCCGTGATCACGCTAAAGCCTTTGGTGGCAGCAATCGCACACGCCACTTTTTGCCAATCAGTTTCAATTGCAGAATCAGCAGGAAAATAGGTATTTAAAAGTTCAGCCAATATTTCATTATTAATATTGAGCTTTCGCTCGCTCATGCTTAATAGTCTATCTGCGAGTGTTTGCTCATAACCGGCAAGGCGCGCAAAATAAAGTCGCTCTTTAAACAGTTGCAGTGGTTTATTTTCGCCCACGCTTTCATGGTTTTGTAAATAACTGAGCGCTGTATGTACATTAAAGTCATCACTAAACGGGCTTAGCGTACTGGGTACATTGCCATCGAGTTTATTAAAGTCGCTTTTGCGCAAGTTAAAAGGATTACTCCAATCAACCTCATTTAAAGTTAGGCAGCTATGCTGGCTTTGCTGCGATAAGCACAGTAATAAAATAATATAAAACAGCTCATTGTGAGTTTGCTCAATGTCATTAGCACACAGTAATTCAGCGAGCTTCACATCAACTACACGCAGTCGGTTTTGCGCTAATAAATACTCAAGTAACGGGACTTCGGTAATCGTATTATTTAACACAATGTCCTCTAATGGGGCATCTTGTGCTACATTTTTTGAAGTAAGAGGCTCTACGGCTTCATTATTAAGTGTCTCGTCTATATCGTCAAACAAGCCAGGTTGCTCATTTAAATCGCTCATAGCATGGCTCCTTGGCTAAATAAGCCATCTAAAATAATCACCTGTTCTTCAGTTAGCTTTTTAAAGTACACGCCTTGCCCTGCGGGCATTCCTCGTAAAAATGTGTAATACACGCCGCCTAAATGAGTTTCTATTGAGTAATCAGCTATACGTTGTTTTAATAAACGATGCAGCGCTACCGTGTAAATTAAATACTGCAAATGATACTGATGACTGCTCATCGCTTGCTCAAGCATGTCGCTCTCGTAATCAGCTGGCGTGCTACCTAAATAATTAGACTTATAATCTAAAATATAATATTTGCCTTGGTAGCAAAATATTAAATCGACAAAGCCTTTTAACAAGCCCTTTACTTGCGAAAATTCAAGCTTACTTTGCGTAAAACCAAAATGTTTAATTAGCATTTCGTTTAGCTTAGGTGCACTTAAGCTCTCAAGAGGTAAATTAAATTCCATTTCGACTAGGCAGTCACCTGGTGTAAGCACACCTAATGAAAGAAGCCCGTTTTCTAAAGAGCTGTTATCTAGGGGACACGCAAGAACATCAAGCACCCATTTTTCAGCCACCTCTTGCCATTGATCACCTATGTGATACTTTTCAAGGCTGCGCTTAACTACCTCAGATAAGTTTTGCTCGGTATTAGTTGGGTGAACTATTGGGCTAGTAAAATCTATTTGTTCAAATATTTCGTGTAAACAGCTACCAGGCTTTGCCCCTTTAGGAAAACTATAAGGTGATGGTATTTCGTCCTCTTGCACTGCAAACTCGTCTTTTTCGTGATCTTCATCACTTCGCCCTGGTGCTAATTGGTCGCTGTGCTTTTTAAAGCTCAATGCACTAAAGCTGGTTGCTCGCCAGTTACGCTCAATATTTGCCGTTACTTTATTAACACTTAACGTTTGCTGCGCACTTTCACTGTTATTAAAACAAAGTGTTCCCTGCTCTAATAATGTTTGTGAGGTAAATTGCTGATAGCTCATCGCGCTGTTAGCGTCGCAAAACTCACTTAAATGCGTGCGCCATGTTTGGCTACTGGCAAGTTCAAGCCCTGCAAATAAAACATGCCCAAGTGCACTACTTTGCATAGCCAAGCGGCTACTTTGTCCTTGCCCTATGTTATAAACACCAAGCGCACAAAAATGTACGGCGCGAGTAAGTGCTACATACAGCAGGCGTAAATCTTCAGCTAGGCGTTCTTGTTCTGCTTTTTGAAGGGCATCTTCGTCTTTACTTAAATCGTAAACTAGCTTGCCATTATTATGATAAAGCGCTTCTTTTGTTTCGCGATAGCCACTGGCAAACGGCATAAATACCAGTGGGTATTCAAGCCCCTTTGAGGCATGCATAGTCACAATTTTAACTAAGTTGGCGTCACTTTCTAGGCGCACTTGTACTGTCTCACCGTCTTGTTGGCTTACCTTTTGTGCAAACCAGCGCAGCAAACGCAGCGTGCCTTCAAGCTCTATTTGTTTTTGCTGAAGTATTTCGCCCAAGTGCCTAAAGTCTGTCAGCCAACGCTCAACGTTATATCCCAGCCCTTGCCATTTAGCGCTAAGCTGGTTATGGCTCATTAAGCGCTCAAGCATCGCCATGGCGCCTTGCTTGTTCCAAATGTGGCTAAGTTGTGCAAAAAAATTTAAGTAGTCTTGCCATTTATTTTCATCATCGGCGAGTGCATGTATTTCGTTATAACTTAAACAAAATAACGGGCCAGCTAAAACACCGCGCAGCAATGACTCGTCATATTGACCATGCAGCGCTGTTAAAAAGTTAAGTAGGTGATGGCTAAGCTCTTGGCTAAAAACGCTTTCTCGCGATAAATACACGCTGGCAATTTTGGCATCATCTAGCGCTTTTTTCATTATTTGCGCTTCAACACGGTCGCGCACTAATATACAAATATCGGCAGCGCTTACAGGGCTACTGCCAATACACGCATCCCCTTGTTTTGCTTTTTCAAGCAGGGTTACTATTTTATTAGCAAAGTGGGTGGCTAAATGCGCTTGCCCTACACCTTTGTTAGTTGGTTTGTTTTTTTCGTCTGCGGCTTCATCTACAAATACATTAAATTCGAATGCGGTCGCGGGTTTGCCATCAATAAAAAAAGAGTCATCCGCTTTTTTGCCTTTAGCAGCTACTGCGTTAAACGGTATGGCGTCGTTATAAATAAAGCTGTTAGCGTGTTTGCCAAATAAACTATTAACGCTATTTACCATATCGGTGCTTGAGCGAAAGTTAGTACCCAGCGTAAATTGCTGATCAGTCTGTACAGCTTCTTTTGCGCCAATATATGTAAAAATATCCGCGCCCCTAAAGCCATAAATAGCTTGTTTAGGGTCGCCTATCATGGCAAGCGTGGTATTTTGTTGCCCATAAATTTTACTAAAAATACCGTACTGAATCGGATCGGTATCTTGGAATTCATCAATCATGGCGACCGGAAACAATTGCGCAATTTTTTGCGCAAGTACGTCGCCTTGCTCGTTATTAAGCGAACTGTGTAAATTGGTCAGTAAATCATCGGGGGTGATCACGCTTTGCTCTTGCTTGCGCTTAACTATTGCGGCTTTTACCCAGCGTGCTGCATGTTGTACAACCGCTATTTTGAGCCCTTGGTTTATGGTGTTGTTAAGGGCGGCAAGCTCGTCAAACTGACTCAGTAATGGATGCACAAATAATGGCTGATTTTTTTTATAATTGCCTGCATCGCTTAGGTTTTCTGTACTCCACACTTCAAACGAATACTTGTTAGTGCCAAATTCAAAAAACAAATCGCCGCCTAAACAAAATGCCTCAAGCGCACCAAGGCTGCCTTTTCGTGCTGGCGTTTTAGACCCGCTTAAACCCGAGCCTTTAATAGCACCTATAAACTCTTGCTCTAACACCGCTTTTTTAAATGCAGGTACACGGGTTATGTACTCGTCACGGGCTTTCCATACATCGTCTAATTTTATTTGTGGCGTAATGTGCGCATTAGCTTTGTTTAAAATGCTCGCCACTTGAGCGAATAAAGCCTCGGGTGCGGCAAATACATCTAAAATAGCATCGGTGCGTTCTTTATTAAGTGGGTATACAAACGCACGCCAAAAATCTTTAATAGTTTCGAGTAATATGTCGCGCTCATCTAAAATAAATTCGAGATTAAACGCCACTCCCGACTCAAACGCATGTTGTTTTAGCATCCGCTGACAAAAGCCATGAATAGTAAAAATAGCGGCTTCGTCCATTGATTTAGCAGCTGCATCGAGTAAATCAAACGCGCGGTGCTTATCATCAATTTTGGCAATTACGCCTTCAATGAGTTCGTCGTTTGGGTCTTGCCCAAGCAGTGCGTCGCGTGCAGCAATAATTCGGCTGCGTACGCGGTCTTTAATTTCTTGGGTGGCGGCGTCGGTAAAGGTTACAACCAAAATTTGCTCAACACTGAGCGGCGTATTTAACTCACCTTCTATTTGCATACCTAGTAAGTAACGTAAATACAGCCCTGTAATGGTATAAGTTTTACCAGTACCCGCACTGGCTTCTATTAAACTTTGACCAATGAGCGGCATAGTAAGAGGATTAAGCGCTTGCATGGTCACTCTCCTTTGCGTGTTCAAATAAAGGCGTGAGCAATTTATCACTCCATTTTATAAATTCTTCTTGGCAGTCGTTTAGCGATTGCACCGTTAAGCGAATATACGGATTTTCGCCCTCGCCTCGCCCTATGTATTGCGGGCTAAATTTGCTCATTGCTTTTGTTATATCGCCGCCGCTTTTAACGTATTCATAACCACTTACCGGAAAAAACGGCACAGGCTCTGCGCGCAGCGCTTTGTATAACTCAAACCAATCGGCTAATAGTGCATCGGCATCAGCTTTATTAATTGGCGCAAAGGTAATTTGCTTATCGAGCCCAAGTAACAATGTTTCTACTTGTTGATCCATACTTTGCGCTGCGAGGTGGTAAATAAAGCCTTTAATTAAATCTTTCGCTTTAATACTCGCACTGCGATAAAACACTTGTTTTTGCAAATACACATGATTGAGCCAGCCCTCTATTTTGGTGCCTTCAATGGTAAGCAAAACTTCTATCGGCTCACTTTTCCCGCCTTTAATGTGCTCTTTTACTTGCCCTGCAAGCGCGTCAACTCGGTGCTCCATACTCTCAAATATGAGACTGCCTACATTGGCTTGAGGTAACTCACCTCGCTGCAGTATTTGCTCGGTACTTAGTGGTTGCTCGTTTATATTGGCTTTAAGTATTTCATCAAGGTAAAAGTAACGGCGCAGTGCATCTAGGCTAAAGGGTTCTTCGTCTTTTGCTACTTCATTAAATTGTGGCAGGCGTAAGCCTAGTGTTTGTTGATAAAAGCTCTCTTGTGCGCTGCACACACTTCTAATAAACACATCGAGATCTAGCTGATCTGGCACAGTCACATCAAGCGCAATAACTGGCTCTGGTTTAATTGACTCACTTGGCAGCCAAATTGGATTGTAACTGTGGTTGCTCAGCACAGTATTAGCTTGCTCATCGGCTAAATAGTAATGGCTATTAAAGGGCTGTAAATGCTGCTGATTAATTAGACATGCGGGCAGCGTTTTTTCACTCTTTTCGTTTAATACAAAACTACGCCCAATATATTCTAGCAACTCACTTACAAGGGTTGATGGCATGCGCGGTTGGTTATCAAAACACGAGCGACCAATGTAACTCATGTATAAGTTGTCGCGGGCACTCAGTAGTGCTTCTAAAAATAAGTAGCGGTCATCTAATTTACGTGATCGGTCACCTTTTTGCTTTTTAGAATAAGGCACCAAGTCAAAACCAATGGGTTGTACGTTACGCGGGTAGTCGGCATCGTTTAAGCCCAGCATGCATACCACTTTAAATGGTACGGCGCGCATGGGCATAAGCGTACAAAAGTTTACTTGCCCAACCAAAAACCGCTGCCCTACGCCTTTTTCTTGAATGCCTTGTCTAATTAAGTAACTAACAATACGCTGCGAAACCGCCTTGCTGTAATCGCCGTTGTCGTGGTGTTTTTGTAACTCTTCGAGCACGTTTTGAAGTACTAATAAATCCCAGCTGTCATCGCTTTCACTTTCGTATATGGCGTTTAACAGCTCGCTTAAAATATGCGCTTTATTAGTGAGCGTATCGTCGGGCGTTAACTGCTCTTTAAAGCTTTGCAGTACATCAATAAAATGCACGAGCTTGTTGAGTGTATCAAGCGCCATACCTTCTACTTCATCAGCGCTGTAAATACCGTTAAACGGACATTGTTCGTCGCGCATGGCAATGCCAAGCAGTAAACGGTTGAGCCCATGTTGCCAGGTATTTAAATCAATAGCGGGTAAATCAAAGCTGCTTTTATGCGCTGCGTTTATACCCCATTTAACCCCAACACGTTCAAGCCAATATTGAATTTGCTCGTATTCGTGCGCTTCAAGCCCAAATTTTTCGGCTATTTGCGTCACTTGTAATAAATCGAGAATATCCGACACACCAAAGCGCGAAAACGGTAAGTTAGCTAAACTCGCAAATGAGCTAAGGACGGGCTTTTCTTGCTCTATGGCTAAATCGGCCAATGCATAAGGAATAAAGCGGCTGCCTTGTGCCCCGCCAAATACGGCTTCAATGTAGGGGCTGTAAGTGCCTACATCGGGCATCATGACAATTATGTCTTTGGGAGTAAGCGTTGGGTTTTGATTAAATAAGTTAAGTAAGTAGTCGTGCAAGCGCTCAACTTCTCTAAGCGGTGTATGGCAATCGCTGAGCGTAATGCTGGTGTCGGTTGCGCTGATTGGTAATTTACCTTCGTCGTTTATAAACCACTCTTTGTTATCGGTAAGAGACTCCCCCTTAAACGCAAGCTGATAAATCTCGCTTTGTACTTGCCCTAGTAACGTGTCGTCAAACACATCAATAAAACCATCAATCCAACGGGCATCTAACTGTACAAGTTGTTCAAAATAGTCGCGACCTAATTTACCCCACGACGATAACAATGGATTACCAATAAAGTAGTATTCTTCATCTGGATTGGTTTGTTTTTTTTGTTGTGCTTCCACCAGCGGCATTTTGGCGTATTTAGCGCTTATTTTAGCTGCTGTTTTTTCATCTATAATATCGCCCCAGTAATGCTCACTTGGGTTAAAAAAGAATAATATAACCTCGGTTTTTTTACTCAGTGCTTCAAATACGTCTAGCTGGGAGCTGGCAATCGCCGATATACCAAATAAACTAATGCGTTGTGGCAGTAAGCTATTGTCCATGGTCTCAAGTGCTGCAAGTAATTGTCCTTGCATATTAGCGCGATGAAATTGGCTTTGCCCAAGCTCTTGGCTTAGTTTTACAATGCGTCGCCATAAATCAGGTTGCCATGGGGCAATGGCTACATCTACGTCATCAAGCTCATCTTTGCCGCTATCCCATGTGGCTATCCAGTGCGGTCGGTACATTAAATATTGGTCGTACACATCGGCTATTTTTTCACATAGCGCAAAGGTTTTTTGCCCGTCAATATCGCCCTCTAAATAGGTTTTTAGCGGCAAATAAAGCGGTTCATCAATGCAGGTTGGTAAAATTGCAAACAGTTTCCAAGCAAGGTTGGGCTTATTAAATGCCGACTCTTTAGGGACATTTGGCAGTAATTGCTGATACAACTGCCAAATAAAGCTCGACGGCAGCGGAAAATCTACCTGCGCTGCAACCCCTAAGTTTTCACTCAAACCTATTTTTAACCACTGCGACATACCCGGCGATTGCACTAGCACTACTTCTTTGTCGAACGGGCTTTGCAATGGGTTTACTTTTAACAGCTGGTGGAACTGCGCTTGCAGGGCTTCCATCCGGTTTGATTGAATAATATTTAGCATATAACACTGACCTTGCTTGAGATAAAACCAGTGTAAGATATTTTCAATATTAGGGGTAGTTATTCACTGAAATTGATTCTAATAAATCAATAAGTTAGTCATTAAACAGTCAAAAAGCCCATCGGTGATGGGCTTTGCTTTAATTCAATTGTTAATCCTACACTTTAACTTAAAAGTCAGCGGTCAATGTAACTGCTGCGGTGCGTGGCGCGCCAATGTAATAAGTAGCGCCGTTACCAGTACCACCTGCTAAGTAGCTTTTGTCAGTAACGTTATAAACAACAAACGATACGTCAATGGCTTTAAACGGGCCGGCATCTACGTCAGTTGAATAACCTGCATTAAAATCAAGTACGGTGTAGCCGTCTACTTTATTACGCGTGCGAGTGTCTTCGTCTTGCCATGCACCTAAGCGCTCACCGGTGTATTTAGCCGATAAACCAACACTAAAGCCATCGCTAAAGTAATCGGTAGATACCACAAATAAATCTTCTGATGAATCTATTATGCTGTCGCCTTTTCTAAAGCTCGGTGCTACCTCATTACCACTTTCATCTCTTAATATTACACCCTGTGAATCGTATGCATTTGGATCATCAGATGAATACTCAGAACTGCTATTTGTATACGACGAGTACACACTCCAGCTTGGTGTTAACATATAGCTTGCTGCAAGCTCAAGCCCATTTGAGTCAATACCCCCTACATTTACGTACGAGCCATTTGTACCAATGGTGTAATCAATGCCGTCTGTGCCACTACCAGGGGCAATAAAGGTAATGCGGTTATCAAACTTAACACTGTAAGCCGTTGCTGTAAGGGTTAATCTGTCGGCTTGGTAACGTACACCAAAGTCGATGTTGTCGGCAGTTTCTGGCTCTATGTTTGTAAGTGTTGAGCTATCTCGCTCAAGTACACCGTCTTTTATTGCTGAAAAATTCTCGCTGTAACTAGCAAATAATTCTGTGCTGTTATTTACCTGATACAATACACCACCGCTAAATAACACGTCTGAGTCGCTATCTACTTTATCTGATCTTTCGTTAGCAAAGTGGTCGTATTTTTGTAATTCAACTAAATATTGTTTTGCACCAATATTTAATGTTAAGTCACCAAAATTAATCGAGTCTTGTAGGTACCATTTGAATGTATCAGTATCAAAAGTGTTTTTGTATTGTGTCCAGTAAGGCGTGCTATCAAAGTGATGATAAATACGCGCGTCAATTACTTTGTGCCAATCACGCGACTCGTCACGCTCGCTTTGCTCATACCAAAAGCCCGCTTCGATATCGTGATCACCAAATGTAGCTTGGTAATTTGCCGTTACACCTAAACGATCTTTGTTGTAATGCGTATGGCGGTAAGACATAACCGGCGTTGCTGTTGCATCGTAACACGCAGGATTTAAACCAGGACCCGACTCCCATGGCCAGCTCAAACTTTGCGTACAATCGGCATCGGGTGCAAGCGGGTTGCCTTCACTATCAGCAAAACCATAAGAGCCTGCATTAGTGCCACCCTTGGTTGTTGGGTCGCCATTTTCATCAACAGGCGTTGTTAAATAAGGTGGGATCCAATCGCCGCGACCTGAATTTTTATGATAATAAGGGCTAACAGTTAATAATGAAGTTGGTGAAATCGCGTATTCAAATTTTAAATAGCCTAAGGTATTTTCACGAAGCGTTCCCCAACCTTCTGCAAACATTTGGTCAAAATGCGGAACTCCTGTCCAATTCCATGTTAGCTGATCCCAATCGGGTGTTTGTTCAAACTGCTCAAGGCTTACGCTGTTATAGTTTGTCTCGCTTACATCATCGTAAGATAAACGACCAGTAAGTGTTAAATCGTCAAAATTAGATACAAACTTAAGCTCTGCGTGTTGGTTGTCTTTGCCCCCATTACTGCCTGAACCAATCCAGCGGCTTGTATCTGTTTGCGAGTAACTTACGTACGCTTGTGTGTTATTAAAAACAGTGCCTGTTTCGTGTTTAATATAATAACGCGTGGCATCGTGACTGCCTGATGTATAAGCAAAGGTAGTGCCTTTTTCAAGGCTTGGGTCTTTACTTACAAAGTTAAATGTCCCGCCTAGTGCTTCAAGTGAAGCCGACTTAATATCAGAGGTACCTTGACCTACTTCTACCGTTGCTAAATTTTCACTCTCCAAGTAACGGTTAGCTTTAGCACCACCGCCGTAATTAGAGCCACCATTGGGAATGCCATCAACGGTCATACCTAATTGTTGTTGGTTTCCATCAATACTAAAACCACGCATAGTGATTGTAGTAGACCAATCGTCGCCACCAAATGCATCACCTTCGTTTATGCTAATACCTGGTAAGTTATCAATAACCGATAATATGCTCGATACCGAACTTTGCTGCTCAAGCATTGCAGGCTCAATAACATTGTTAGCGTAGCTCGTTGGTTTAGCTACAACGGTTACTTCTTCTATGGTGTTGTCGTTAGCATAAGTAGATGTTGATACCGCCATGGCAATAGCCATGCTCAATAGCGATTTGTTTTTTAAAGCGTACATTGTTGTCCCGTTTAGTTTTAATTATGAAATATGAAAACGAGCACAGTATGAATTTTAAATATGACAACGAGGATGAACTTTATTTACATAAAGGTTAAACAAATATGGAAGATTTATGGCGGGAATATGTACAAAAAAAGACACTCAAAGGTTTAACTTTGGGTGCCTTAATAACTAAATATAATATTTAGCTGTTACTTTAATTCAGCTAGCATTTCATCGCTGTAAGGTACTAGTTCTTCACCGTTTGCAATTTTGCTAATGTAATCTGGATTTGCAATAAGTGGGCGACCAATCGCGATTAAATCAAACTTAGCATCGTTAATTGCTTCTTTTGCTGACTCAAAACTATAGCTGCCAACGCCTACTAATGTACCTTTGTAGCCTGCACGTAAAAATTCAGACGTCGTTTTACCTTCAAGCGATTCAAACGTTGTACTGTCGTCAAAAATACCGCCGTGTAAATATGCTAAATCTCTCTTCTCAAGCTCTGGTAATAAGTAATCAAATACCGCTTTATCACGGTTATCTTCGCTCATATTAAAATAAGCACCCGGTGTAACACGTAAAGCAGTACGCTCATTACCTACAGCAGCGATAACTGCATCGGTTACTTCTAGTGCAAAACGCGACATATTTTCAGGCGTTTGACCGTATTCGTCGCTGCGTGTATTTGCAGCGTAATGTAAAAACTGGTCAATCAAATACCCGTTAGCACCGTGAATTTCTACCCCGTCAAAACCCGCTTCAATCGCATTTTCTGCCGCTTTTGCGTAATCAGCTACTAGGCCCTTAATGTCATCTATAGTCGCTGCTTTTGGTGTGATATATGTAAGCTCACGCATACGAGGTACAGAGCCTTCAACGCCAATTGCCGATGGTGCCAGTACATCGCCATCAAAAAAGTGAGGATGTGCAACACGGCCAACATGCCAAAGCTGTGCAAACATTTTGCCGCCATTAGCGTGCACTGCGTCTGTTACTTTTTTCCAACCTTGAATTTGCTCACTGGTAAATAAACCCGGTGTATTTGGATAACCTTGCGCATCTGGACGAATAATAGTTGCTTCGCTAATAATTAAACCGGTTTCGGCACGGCGAGCATAATATTCAACCATATCTTGTGTTGGCACTAAGTTATCGTCAGCCATACAACGCGTTAATGGTGCCATAAGTACGCGGTTTTTAAGCTCAATCGTGTTATTTAGTTTAAACGGAGCAAGTAGATCAGTAGTCATTTTTCAATCCTTCATTAAGTATATGCTTACTACAATGTGGCCTTTTTACAAACATTCAAGCTTATTTTGAATGAACGCTCAAATTAGTTGTGACATATACTGCTCAATATACAAATTAGATCTGCATTGCTGAAATTAAATATCAACTTTTCAACACTCTGTCATATAACTCGATATACTTGTGTGCATATAATTTAGATATAGTAATTAAGAGTGAGCTAATTATGACAACGCCAAATTTAAGCGAAGAACAAGCAGTAATTTTAGGGCTTGGGGCAAAAAAACGCCTAGCCTATATGTTCGAAACCGTACAACAGTTCAATCAAGTATGGATTTTAAACGACGATGATGGCTGCGTTATGCTTGCCAACGAAGATGACGACTGCGTACCAGTTTGGCCAACTCGTGAATTTGCAGAAGCATGGGCAACCGGCGAATGGGCTGGCTGCAGCGCTAAAGCAATCCCGCTTGCTGACTGGTTTAGCCGCTGGACACCAGGCCTTGAAGAAGATGACTTACTTATTGCTGCTTTCCCTACAGAGGAAGACGACGGCACGATATTGTTTTCAGACGAGTTTGAAAAACAATTAAAAGCACCAAAGAAAAAATATTAAGGTTCAAAGCCTAAATGCTCAGAGTTATTAATTTATAAACGCGGCACTTAATTTAGTGCCGCGTTTTTATTGGCAATTTCTAAAATCCAAATAAGCCTGCGTAATAGCATCTGGACTTTCTACTTGCGGATAATGCCCAAGCTCTACAAACTCTTGTACGCGCGCATTGGGAGTAAGCTTTTTATAATGCTCAATCATGTGCTTACCAGAGATGGGATCTTCTGCGCCTGCTATAAACGTAAGTGGTATATTGCTATTTATGATGGCACCAACCCAGCGTTCTCGGTTTTGCTGCCTCTGCTTTATATAACTAATGAGTTTAGGCATAACGGCTAAACCATCTTTATAAATTAGCAACTCCCAAAGTGTGTCTACCACTTGTTTTGAAGGCGGTGTACTTTTACTAAAAATAGTCACTAAATTATTGGCAAATTTTTGTTTATTCATTAATTTTGGCACTATCCAACCTAGCTTTGAAAGTAAAAGCTTTTGTATAAATAATGGTTTATGCACCTCAGGAAATAACCTACCATTTAAAAAACACACGCTGTTTATTTTAAAGTCACTTTGGCTAACCACTTGCCTTGCTAATAACTCTTGAGCCACAGTATCGCCATAGTCATGAGCTAAAATATGTACATCATTAATATTTAACGTTTTTAAAAATTGGGTATATAAGTCGGATTGTTCGGTAATTTTATAAGTAGCGTTTATTGGTTTATCTGACAAACCAAAACCTAGCATATCGAGTGTAATTACAAAATAATGTTCACTAAGGGTTTGCCACATACCTTCCCAGTCCCAACTAGCACTTGGAAAGCCATGTATTAAAAGCAGCGCAGGCTTAGTTATATCACCAGCTGTTTTAGTAAAAATTTGATGGCCACTAATTTGAGTAAATTGACCCTGTGATTGCCACTGTTGAAGAGAAAACATATATTAGCTTTATTTTTATTATCTATTTGTTAGTTTTATCATAGTGGTAATTAATAAAGGAAATAAAACCAATGCATAAAATTTGCATTGGCTTATTAAAAGTCATGTTAAAATTTAATAGTGTAATCTACATAAACTCGATGGTCAGCTCTATCGCCTTTAACACCATCAACACTGCCTGATTTTTCGGTTGTATAATCTACAAATAACCAACGTAAGCTTAAGCCTTTTATTTTCTCAACTTTATAGCGAGTATCTACAGCCCAATATTTTTCGTCGGCTGTACCACCTAACTTACCCAATGCAGAGTTTTCAGCATCGCTGCCGTCTGTGTAGTAAAATTTAATTGTTAAGCCAGGCGATACTGCTTTTAAATCAATGCCAAAACGTGCCTGCCACGTTGCCTCGTTTTGATTTGTTAAATCGGCACCAATCAATGAGCGAGTTGGAAATGGGTTTGTACCATGATCGCCACTAAAGTTATCTTCAATCCAAGCATCACTTACCTTAGTAAATGCCGCACCTACACTCAAAATATCTTTTTTCCAATCAGCATCTAAGTAATAGGCAAATCCATCGTTTTCACTTCTAGTTAAACCTGTTAATGCGCCAGTTGCATCCTCATCATCTAAATCGCCGCCCTCTGCGCCTGTTACAAATAAATCACCATCATCTTGTGAGGTAAATATGCCAGTTGAAAGGGTTAACTTACTTTGCTCAAGTTTAATGTCGTAACTGATTTTTAATCCCATTTTACTTAGATAATTGTGGGAATTTAAATATTCAGCCTCTAATGTTACATCGTCTTTTTTATGCGTAGCACCTACGCCCCAAATTACGCTAATGGCACCAGGTGCCGATTGGTCGGTAGAAAAATCTTCCCATCTATCATCATGTCGACGGCTCCATTTATCGTATACGTAACCATATAATTTAGTGTTGCCAATTCTGTAATCGCCAAAAACGCCTCTAAAAGTATTAGGAATAGCACGGCTGCCTGAGCTTTTTAAAAGCATACTTTTGTTTTTTTGCCCACCTACTTTAACGTGACCGTTTTTGCCCAATTTAAAATCTAAAAAATATTGACCAAATTTAGAAAAGCTATCGTCTACTCCACCACTCTCATTACCTGCTGGTAAAATATTACCTGCGGCTGAACCTGTAGAGTTAATATTCATTACGGTGTAAGTCGACACACCCACAATCAATAAATCATTTATATAACCCGATGTGTAATTGAGCTCTATACCTTGAGCAAAAGTTGAATCGTCACTTGCGTCGTTATCGTAGTCACGGTCGAAATAAATTGATCTAAGTTTTATATTAAATTCATCTTGTTCTGTCAGCCCATTAACAGCAGCATACGTAGGGATAGAAATACATGTTAATACTGCGCCTGTTGCCGCAAGTAATTTAGATACTCGGTGAGCCATAGTTATCTCCGTTACCTTGTTTTTGAAGTTTTTACTGTGCAGCACATAGGGATGTGTATGCTTTTTGACCTACACGGCAAACATGTCATAAGGTAATTACATTTCTTTCATGCTAATAAATATAGAACAATATAAATTTATAATGTTTTAATTTTTATATTATAAAATAGTAAGAGTTTGTTTTATTACGGATGAATTGTAAAAACTGGTAAAGATCACCTCTTGCTCACTCGTATTTAAGTCGCTAATTTTATTTAAAAAAGTATCACAATATCAATTGAATTTTACTTGATTTAAACTTACCTAAGTAAAGTTATGAGCAGCTGATTTCTTCTAAAAATCAATAAGCACAAAAACCAGCACCTTTTGCTACTACTTTTGTTGGTATCTATAAAGTGATGCAAAATTTATAAATTATTATATTTATATGCACTTTAATTTTATCTTGAGGCTTAAAATCAACTTTTTAGACTTCCCCTACTCTAAACCTCTATAAAATATATACATTCCAATTAATAACAAAGTTGTGTCTTGAATAATAGGTGCTATATTTATCACGTTATTAAAATAGAAACACACTTACTGTGGCTCATGAAAAAGGATTAATTAATGATTCAAGCACGACCGGTTAATAAAGGGTTATTAATCTCACTGCTTCCTCACGTCATTTTATTAGTTGCGGGCATTATACTTACCTACTTTGCTCATATTAAACACCAAGAAGCCATAAAAAATAAAATAAACAATGCGCTTGATAACCGCCTATCCTCGCTTTCTACAGGTATTAACAGTAGGCTCGATTTGTATCAATATGGGCTATTTGGTTTAAAGGGCTTTGTACATGGGATAGGTGCAAATAACTTAAACTATCAAGCCATAACTAACTACTCTGGGAGCCGTAACTACGCTAAAGAATTTCCTGGAGCTAATGGTATTGGCTATATAAAAAAAGTTGGCGTAGAGCAATTAAATAAATTTTTGAATGATGCAAAAAACGATAGACCCGATCAGACATTTAATTTGAATACACTCGTAGCGACTAGTGATGAGCATTTTATAATTCAATATATTTTTCCTGAGCAAAAAAACTTACAAGCAATTGGATTAGATATTGGATCTGAGAGCATGCGCAAACAGGCAGCACTGAATGCTGCCATAAATAATACAACCCAATTAACGGCGCCACTGACTTTAGTACAAGCGAATAAACTCTCGCAACAAGGCTTTTTAATATTAGTGCCAATATATAAAACCATTACTATTTCTGATAATAAAAAACAGCGCCTTAATGAGCTTTTAGGTTGGGCATATTCGCCGTTGTTAATTGATAAAATTTTAGACTCACTTTCACACCTTGACGAAAATCAACTAACGATAAGTGATATCAATAACAATACTGAGACTGATTTTTTTAGTTATGGCATAAAAAGCAAAACTAACGATTATCAATTAACTAAAATTATAAAATTAATGGGTAGAACGTGGAAAATTACCATTGATGCCTCAGACGCCTTTATTTATAACCTTTATCTTCCTAGTCGGTATCAAGCCATTGTTAATGGCTCTTTCGCCACTATTGGCTGTATGTTTGTAGTTTTTTTAATGCAATTGTTTATTTTTAGAAGAAACCAAAGAATTAAGAGAAAAACACTTCAGGCTAAAAAAAATAAACTCGCATTGCAGCAAGCAAATTTAAAACTAGAAAGCGAAGTTAAACAACGTACTCAAGAAATAGCCGATATGAACATGCTCCAACAAAGTATTTTAAACAGTGCTAGTTATTCAATTATTGCGACCGACACTAACGGCTTAATCACTCTATTTAATCCCGCCTCTGAAAAGTTATTAGGCTACAAAGCGCAAGATGTTATTGGCATTAAAAACCCTGGCATATTTCATTTAAAAGAAGAAATTATAACAAAGGCTAAACTACTTAGTGCTGAATTAAATAAACCTGTACCCCCTGGTTTTGAAGTATTTATCCTAAAAGCAACAGCAACAGAGCCAGATATTAATCAATGGACATATATTTCTTCTACAGGCGAGCAAATACAAGTTAATTTAAGCGTCACTTCGTTGTTAAATAACGAAGGAGACACCGTTGGCTACTTAGGTATTGCTTACGATTTAACAGAACAAATTGACCACGAGCAAGCCCTTGGTCACTCAAAAGAACTTGCTGAGCAAGCATCGCAGGCAAAGTCTGAATTTTTAGCAAATATGAGCCACGAAATACGAACCCCGATGAACGGTATACTTGGCACATTACAACTATTACAAGAACAGCCGCTTAATGAAAAATCAAAAGAGTATTTAAAAAAATCACTGTATTCAACTCGAGCACTCACCACCATTATTAACGATATTCTTGATTTTTCTAAAATTGAGGCTGGCAAGCTCTCATTAGAGCATAAGCCTTTTGACTTTTTTGAACTTATTCATCACTTAGAGTCAGACTTAGGTGTGCAAGCAACAGATAAAAACATTTACCTTAAATTTGTGATTGATATTGAGCACAAGCATTGGGTGGGCGACCCAGTTAGACTCAGACAGGTATTTTTAAACTTAATATCTAACGCGATTAAGTTTACATCTCAAGGTGGCGTTACAGTAACCTTTAGGCTAACCGACGAAAAAAAAATATGTTGTTGTATATCAGACACCGGAATTGGAATTTCTGAGCAAGCAATTGATCGATTGTTTGAGCGCTTTGAACAAGCTGAGCAATCAACCACGCGTGAATATGGTGGTACGGGCCTCGGCTTACCCATCACTAAATCATTAATAGGCCTGATGAATGGCGAAATTAAAGTAACAAGCCAGTTAGGTTCAGGGAGTCAGTTTTATGTGTACTTACCATTAAAACAAGCGCAGGGGGATGACAGCACATTAACAACCAAAAATATTGAGTTTCCTGACCTATCTGGAAAAATTATTTTATTAGCTGAAGATAATAAAATAAATCAGCTCGTTGCAGCTGCGATGCTTGAACCAACTAAAGCCACTATTATTATTGCCAACAATGGTTTAGAAGCGATTTCATTATACGAGTTACACAAACCAGACATTATTTTTATGGACATTCAAATGCCAAAAATGGATGGTCTTCAGGCATGTAAAAAAATTAAGGCGCTTAATAGCGAACAAATTGTTATTGCATTAACTGCTAATGTTTTTACAGAACAAAAAGAAATATACAGGCAGTTATTTGATGGTTACGTTTCAAAACCAATCGAAAAACATGAACTTGTCGGCATGTTATCGACACTTAGCTTAGTAAGTAATTAGTCATACTGAAGGCATTAAAAAACCCAGTTATTGTTACCTTTCGATATTAATAACTGGGCTCTAAGAATAATGGTGGAGGAAGAGGGATTCGAACCCTCGTTAGGGATAAACCTAAACACACTTTCCAGGCGTGCGCCTTCAGCCACTCAGCCATCCCTCCACGGTGCTGCAATTGTGTAATGCAACAGCGCGCTATAGTATGAAATAGACCCTTAAGGTGCAAGGCATTTTTAAATTTGGGCCTTTAAATGCTTACTAATCAAGCAACACATACCTATAGGCACAAAAAAACGGCTAAATCTAAGACTTAACCGTTTTTAATTTATACCTTAGAAGTTACTTAGCCATGCTCGCAGTAAACTCAAGCATGCGATTTAAGGATTTAAGTGCGCCTTCGCGTAAATCCATATCAACGAATACTTCTTTACCTTTAGGGCTTATGAGGGCTTCCTTAATCGCTTTTAAGCCATTCATTGCCATCCAAGGGCAATGTGCGCAACTTTTACATGAAGCGCCCTCACCTGCCGTAGGAGCCGCAAAAAACTCTTTATCTGGACATAGTTGCTGCATTTTATAAAAGATGCCGCGATCAGTTGCTACAATAAACTTTTTATTGTCCATTGTTTGCGCTGCTTTGATTAATTGGCTCGTAGATCCAACCGAATCGGCAAGAGCAACTATTTCTGCTGGTGACTCAGGATGAACTAATACGCCTGCATCTGGGTGCAGCGCTTTCATGTCTTTAAGTGCTTTTGTTTTAAACTCGTCATGTACAATACATGCGCCATTCCACATAAGCATATCAGCACCGGTATTTTTTTGAATATAACTACCAAGGTGCTTATCTGGGCCCCAAATGATTTTTTCGCCTTGCTCATCGAGGTGCTCTACTATTTCAAGTGCACATGATGAAGTTACAATCCAATCTGCACGTGCTTTAACAGCCGTAGAGGTGTTTGCATATACAACTACTTTACGATCTGGGTGCTGATCGCAAAACGCAGAGAACTCGTCTATCGGGCAACCAATATCTAACGAACATGTTGCTTCAAGCGTTGGCATAACAACCGTTTTATTTGGCGTTAAAATTTTGGCTGTTTCGCCCATAAATTTTACGCCCGCAACAATAATCATATCTGCATCGTGACGTGCGCCAAAACGCGCCATTTCTAGCGAGTCGGCAACACAGCCGCCGGTCTCTTCAGCAAGTGCTTGAATTTCAGGATCGGTATAATAATGGGCAACAAGTACTGCATTTTTATCTTTTAGTAACTGTTTTATACGCGCTTTATATTCGCCTTGCTCGTCTTGTGTTAACGGTGCTGGCTTAGGGGGAAAAATATAACCTTCAGGCATAATAGTTTGAGCTAGACTCATGTTCTCGACCACTTATCTACAGTGCATTAATTAGGGCGAATTATACGAGAATATGAAAGCAAATAACAGTAAACTAGTAAGGCTGTTTATAAAAAATAAAGTGGGAAATTAAAAAAGAATATAAAGGAAAGTATTAGAGAGTGGTGGGTCATGATGGATTTGAACCATCGACCAATTGATTAAAAGTCAACTGCTCTACCAACTGAGCTAATGACCCGCTCTAATATAAATCTGCTTTGTAAAAAGCTGCGTAAATCCGCCGATTAAACTGTCATAGAATGGTGGGTTATGATGGATTTGAACCATCGACCAATTGATTAAAAGTCAACTGCTCTACCAACTGAGCTAATAACCCAATCTATGCGCTTATTCAATTATGAATGAAGCTTACGTATATCCGCCGATTGATGCCAAACACTATTCATAAGGAATAAAGAATGGTGGGTCATGATGGATTTGAACCATCGACCAATTGATTAAAAGTCAACTGCTCTACCAACTGAGCTAATGACCCGCTCTTATATAACTTTTCATAGAATGGTGGGTTATGATGGATTTGAACCATCGACCAATTGATTAAAAGTCAACTGCTCTACCAACTGAGCTAATAACCCGCTCTATGCACTTATTCAATTATGAATGAAGCTTACGTAAATCCGCCGATTGATTCCAAACCGTATTCACAAGGAATAAAGAATGGTGGGTCATGATGGATTTGAACCATCGACCAATTGATTAAAAGTCAACTGCTCTACCAACTGAGCTAATGACCCGCTCTATTGTTACGTTTAAATGCAACTTACTACTTTGCGTAAATCCGCCGATTGGAACCAGTCATTATTCACAAGGAATAAAGAATGGTGGGTTATGATGGATTTGAACCATCGACCAATTGATTAAAAGTCAACTGCTCTACCAACTGAGCTAATAACCCATTCCAGATGCTAACTTATTACTAAGTTAAAGCTTACGTAAATCCGCCGATTGATGCCAAACCGTATTCACGAGGAATAAAGAATGGTGGGTCATGATGGATTTGAACCATCGACCAATTGATTAAAAGTCAACTGCTCTACCAACTGAGCTAATGACCCGCTCTGACGTTGCGTTTTATAACAACTTAGTATTGTACGTAAATCCGCCGATAAAAGACCATTCAAAGAATGGTGGGTTATGATGGATTTGAACCATCGACCAATTGATTAAAAGTCAACTGCTCTACCAACTGAGCTAATAACCCGCTCTTTTTGTCGCATTTCGAGTGGGGTAACCATTCGTTTGCTGCGGGCGCTTATAATACTTATTTATAAAATGAGTGCAACCGAAATTGTCTCTTTTTTTAAGTTTTTATGTCTAGATGCACAAAATTAAACCGTTTGTGCTCAAACTACATGCAAATCCAAGATTCTTCGAGAATTTCCATGTAGTTTGCTCGCCTAAAATAGAAATTTAATCGCTGGTGAACTTTAGTTTCCTAAACGATCAGTTGCTAGTTTTGCAGCGGTAGTACTTGGGTATTGATTGATAAGATCGCTCAATATTTTTTGTGCTTGCGCCGCTGAACCTTGATCTTGTAAAAGTGTGCCTAACTTTAGCATTGCATCTGGACGTTTATTAGAATTTGGAAATTCGTTAACAACCACTTTAAAATGCTCTACCGCTTTTACGCCATCATTTTTAATAGTAAGCAACTGCCCTAACCAATAATGCGCGTTAGACGCATATACAGAGTTTGGATAGGTAGTTAAAAACGTTTGAAATTCAGGAATCGCTTGATCATAACGTTTATCTTTCATTATTAACGCAACAGCACGCTCGTACGCTTCATTTTCAGATAAGTCACTGCTGTAGCTCTGTGCATCGTTTGGCTGCGCCTGATCGACTACTGGAGCTGCTGTTGGCTGTGTATAAGCCTGGCTCACGCGGTTTTCAATTTCTTGATACAACTCACGCTGACGCTGCAGTACTTTTTCAAGTTTGTAGCTTTGCTCTTCAGTTACACCGCGAATTTGACTTACTTCGTCTTGTAACAAGTTAAGTTGTTGCTGTAACTCTACTTGTAAAAAGTTACGCGACTGCATCATATTCTCAAGCGACGCTAATCGCTTCTCAATACTTGATTGTGAACTTGCAGCTTCTGAAACAGGAGCGGGAGCAGCCATTAACTGGGTGCTCCCGCTCAATATCATGGCTGCCAAAATAATTTTCGGCTTCATAATATCTCTTATCTTAGTAAACTAGTACCGCACGGCGGTTTTTAGCGAAAGCTGATTCAGTGCGAGATTTAACCATTGGCTTCTCTTCACCGTAGCTTACCACTGACATTTGGCTAGCTGAAACACCTAAGCTTAATAGGTATTTTTCAACTGCTTGGCCACGGTGCTCACCTAGTGCAATATTGTACTCTGGAGTACCGCGCTCATCTGCGTGGCCTTCAATTAGTACTTTAACTGATGGGTTTTGAACTAAAAACTCAGCATGTGCACGAAGTAAATCAGCGTACTTACCTTCAACAGTTGCTTTATCAAAGTCAAAGTAAATTACTTGCTCTTGACGAAGTGCTTCGTACTTTTGACGAAGTTGCTCTTCTGCTTGTTGCTCAGGAGAGATTGTAGCTACTTCAACTGTATCAGTGTTAGTTGATTGCTCAACAACGCCTTGATTTGATTGGTTTGCAGCACCTTCATCAATATCAGAAGATGAGCTACAAGCTGCTAATGTCATTACTGGCACAGCAATTAGCAGGCCTTTAAGTATTTTGTTAAGTTGCATTGAGTAGATTCCTATTTTGAGTAAACCAGTAATATTACTGTAAGTATGGCGACCAAGCTGGCGCCTTTACTTGTCCGTCTAGCACAGGTAACCGTGCTTTAAAGCGGCCGTCCATCGATACTAGCGCAAGTACCTGTTTATTATTATGGAGCGTGCTGTATATAATCATCGAACCATTTGGCGCTATGCTCGGTGATTCATCTAGGCGTGTTCTCGTTAATACTTGAAACGCACCTGTAGCCAGCTCTTTCTTAGCAAGATGGTACTGCCCGTTGGTACGGTTAACCATCACTAATTCTTTTCCATCTGGTGTTATAGAACCAGCAAGGTTCATATCACCATCAAAGGTGAGTCGTTGTGACCTACCTGTTTTTAAATTTAACTTATAAATCTGAGCATTACCACCCCTTTCAGATGTAAACACAATATCTTGGCCATTAGGGTGCCAAGATGGCTCAGTATCTATGCTACGATGATTTGTTAAGCGTGTTTCTTTACGTGTAGCAAGGTCAAGCATGTAAACTTCTGTCGCACCCGTCTTATCCTTAGAAAGCACTAATAATAGCTTTTTGCCATCTGGCGAAAACTGCGGTGCACCATTAATACCACGGTAGCTTGCTATTATTTCACGCTTACCTGTGTATATATCTTGAATGTAAATTTGGCTTTGACGGTTTTCAAACGTTACATACGCTAGTTTAGTACCATTTGGTGACCATGCTGGCGACATTAATGGTTCTTTTGAACGAAGTAATACCTGTTCGTTAAAACCATCGTAATCAGCAACGACTAGCTGATAAGGTTTAGGCTCGTTATCACGTACTATTACATATGCAATTTTAGTTAAAAACGCGCCCTTTTCACCCGTTAGCTTTTCATAAATAACATCACTGATTCGATGAGAGTAACGGCGAAAACCACTCTCGCCAATAACACTTTCACGCGCTTCTAAAATATGATCTTGGCTTTTAACTAACTTACCGTTACTCATCATTTGCGTATTGCCACCGGTAATTTGGCCGCGAATCACATCAACTAATTCATAACGAACTAAATAACGCCCATCAGTTTGTTGTTCAACCTCACCAACAAGAACAGCTTCAACACCTTTATTAACCCAAGACGCATAATCAATTTCGCCATCTTTACTTGGCTGTTGCGGCATTTGCGCCACATCAACAGGTTTAAACTTACCACTGCGCATTAAATCGGCAGCAATAACACCACTTAGCTTTTCAGGAATTGGACCAACACCTTGGTATTTAAAAGGTACAATGGCAATAGGCCTTGCACCGTCTACACCTTCTGTTATTACAATTTCAAGCGCTGCATTAGCAACACCCGTAAACCCAAACAGTAAAACTAAACAGGCTATTTTTATTTTGTTGAACATATCATTCCTTTAAAATTCTGGCTTGATTGTTAAATTAATATTCTTAAGTTTTTCGAATACGTCTTTATCTTTAGATACCGGTAATGTGTCAGCCATGCGCACTGCTCTTAATGCAGCTTCACATACTAACTTGTCGCCACCTAATGATTTAACTTGCGTTACTAAACCATTAAAGCCCAAACGAATATTAACTCGGCACTGTTGGTTTTTCATTTTTTCATCAATCAGTAAGTTTTGCTGAATACGCGCCATAATTAATGCGCGGTACTTATCAACTTCGCTCACCACTTGTTGCTGACGTATTTTACTACGGGCAGCCTGCTCTTTGGCAAGTTGCTCTTGTAACATTTGCTCTTGCATTGCTTGCTGGCGTTTACGTTCGGCCTCAGCAGCACGCTCTTTTGCTTCCTCTTCACGCTTTTTGCGCTCAGCTTCTGCTTTTTTAAGTGCTTCTTCTTCAGCTTTGCGTTTGTCAGCTGCTGCTTTTGCTGCGTTTTCAGCTTCTTG